>NZ_FUXH01000024.1 GCF_900167225.1 Porphyromonas crevioricanis | reverse complement strand
CGAAACTCAGGGTGTCACGGTAAAGTGGAGTTTTCAAAGTGCCGATGTCTTCCGGGGTATATAATTCTTCGATCGTTTCGGGCATGCCCACTAATTTCTCTCGGTAATGCACCACCTTGATGTTCACCACCGCATCTTTGGCCACCAAGGTTTCGCCTGTGCGCGGATAAACCTCTATGCTGACCGTATGCCGGCCACTTCCCAGCAATACATCGTTGATTGGGTAGAGCATCGACTGTCCTCTATCTTTTACGAAATGATACCCCAGCGGAATATCATTCACACGGATCAACAGGCGGCATCCCGTCTTGTTGACCTGCAGGTAATATGCCGGTTTTTCAGCATACGTTTTTACTTTTTTGAGCTTTTCTTTGATCAGTGCCTCCATTTTCGCCTTTTCCTGTTCCATTTCTTTCTGGTTTTTCGTTTTTACCTGCGCGTGACCACAGGCGATAATCAATGTGAATAGAGTAACGAATAATATTGCTTTCATATCCATGATACGGTTTGTTTATTTGCGCATATATGGTATGGTTTACTTATCTGCAAATGGATAAATGCGCCCTTGCCAGATAGTGGATGGCTCAATAAGGGCAAGCGGTTGGGTATCCAATTCAAATCCCTTCGAACTTGTTTCCTGCTTCCCCTCTTTATCCTTCTTCTTTTTTTCATATTTGGCCTCTCCACTAATTGTTATCGTAATGCCGTTGAACCGTACGTCAAGATCAAGGTAAAAGCCCTCTTTATTGCTATATCCCATGGCTGGTTTGAAGGTGAGTCCGGTGGAAGCCTCTCCACCAAATCCGGCTTTGACAGACTGGGTTCCTTTACCGGATATCGTAACAGTTTCTACTTTTACTTCTGCACTCAACCCCAATTCCACTACAAACGTAATGGTCATGGGAGATTCAAGACTTACCCTCTTCTCTCCCGAAGAGAACTCATATATCCCCTTGATGGATAAACGGCCTCTCAAACAGAGGTTGAACCAGATCAAACCCTCATACTTAACCTTGCCTCCCGACATGAAATCGGTAAGCCATTCGATAAGATCATTTACCTTCAGGATCGCTTTGATAATTTGTCCCGCAGCAGGGATATATGTCGAACAAGCAATCAGGTCGATACCACCCGTTGCTGCAATCAGAGGATCTGCTGCTATTCCTATTTCACCCTTGCGTATTACCCCTCGGGATAATCCCATTTCGTATGACCAGCCACCGCCAAGATGGAGTTCAGGGCTGGATATTTCTATAAATATCGGAATAGTCCCGCTTTTGGGATTCTTGGGCAGTATATGCCGGGCTTTAAGTTTATCCCGATTATCATCCACATTTTTTTTGAATGACAAAACATCCAAAGCGTCTCTGATGGTCTTGAATGTTTGATATACGTTTCTTACGGATTCCTCTATGTTGGCTGTAAGCTCTACTTTCTTTCCATCATTATACTCCACCGATAGTCCTAACGAGAGATCGATGTCCTTAACCTTTTTGGACGCACTCAGTGCTTTCTCCTGATGTCGCTTAAAAATGCCGTATTCTGCAGGCATATTCGTATGTGTATACAGATGAGGTTTCGAGGAGCCCAATTCAAAAAAGACTTCCCATTTAATATCCGGATACACATTGATATTGACCATCTGGTTGGGATAGGCGCAGGTATTTACAAGGACCAGGTAGGATTGTTTCATTTCTTCTTTGGGCCAGAAGTAGCGGAAAAGCCATGCGGAATCGACTATCTTGTCTCCTATTTTACCTAAACTGGTATCGTATGTTTTATTGTAATCGTAGCGCAGGGTCATCTCCAGTTTATTTCTGGACAGTTTGTAATCCTCCTCCCGCATCCCCAACTGTTTCATTTTACTCAGGTCGAAAACGTTTTTATCTCCTTTGTGGGAGAGGGTTTTGTTTCTGCAGCTTTTTGTGTCAAGATCTTTCAACGTAATACTGACATTGGAAGAATTTTTATGCTCCCCAGCTACAAGATTGAAGCCTATGTTGCCGGTCAGATCGCGTACCCCTTTGTCCGTTTCTTCGAAGATGAGATCCGGGTCTCGTCCGGGAGAAGAAACTTCGATGGCCGTGTATTTGCAGGGATTGTTTGCCGGAGCTTTGAACTTTCTGTCATTTTTGCCTACCACGGCAAGCATTTTGGATACATTCTCTCTAAGATGTTCCTGAATCTCTGATTTCTTTTCATACCGAACCTTGAACCTAAGCTGTTTGCCTAATTTCTTTTTTTCCGTAGCGGGGTAAAAACAAGCCAGCGCCTTTGCCGTTTTCTCTGCTTCCTCCCGTGGATTATGCCCCATATATGGATCGGCAAATTTCTCTTGAGGACGCTGGTAACGGATGGAAACCGTTTCTTCATTCTCCGAATCTTTTGTGTAATTGCCGATACTATCGTTGGTTTGCAGATTGATTTTTCCAACATCGAATACCAGATCAGAGGTATTCGAGTCTATCGAATCCGTTTTTATCTTTTGGGCATTCGGATTGTACATCAGTTCGGCTTCAACCTCTATCCGTAATTCCTTCTCCCCATTGTTCTCTTTATGCCCGAGCATTTCGCGCCAAGAGGATTCAATCAGCAAGGACATCTGGTTGTGAGATGTCAACTTCGCATCAGAAGTGACATTTCTCGCCAGGATTACTTCCTTTTTCAGAACTTTTTCACCACAATATACTGTAAGGTGATACTTCCCGAAGCTATGAAAAGTCGCCAATACGTCATTGGGCATACGGTGTGAAATAATTTCCAGATTGACCGTGTTCCCATATGATTGTATAGTGGGAAGTAAAGTCTGGTCTTTGGGATATCCTATCCATGAAATATCCATCGGCTGTGGATCGTCAAAGAATACGATATAAATCCCATAAATACTATTTTTCTTTTGGAAGTCGGGAATATTGAAATATGGCTCCAGCCAATAAAAACGCCCCAGAGAAAACGTAGAAGAGCTTCTGATACTAATAGTCTCAGTATATACGGTTTCAAATACTCCCTCTTCAATCTTGATCGTTTTCTTTTGATTTTCGACCACATTAAACCCCTGATTCTTCCATTTCCCTTTATCGTCTTGAGCAGCATGCACCCAGTTTATCTGTTTGAGTTCTGCATCCGAAACGGGAGGATTGCCTATGGAAGAAGGGATCGGCTGCCATTTTCCGTTTAAATCCGACAAACCTTCCTTCCGAGCTTTTTCACGCCAACGTTCTACCTCCAACCCATATGAGCTCCCTATCCTTAGTTCGATACACGCTTCTTCATACCCTCTTTTTACATAGAGAATATCGACGGTTTTCCCTGCAACAGACACATTGCGGTGTACGATAACGTTTTTACCGTCTTCTCCCAATACTACGATTTCATATTTCCACCCCATGAGATCAACTACCTATTGCCTGAATAATTACACCTTCGAATAAATCGTGCTCAATAGAATCCGCCGGATTGAAAAAAGGATTTATTTGACTGTGTATTTCTTCTTTTGCTTTTGCCATGTTCTCTGCCGATGGGACAGCTTGTTGTCCATGATGCACGATTTCGATACATGGAGCGCCTCCTCCCACCGGACAAATAGCTCTACTCTCGTTTGTTAGGATTTTTCCACCGTTGCTAAGAGTGACTTTATCATAAAAACCAGTCCATTGGGTGACGACGGATTTGCAGGGATTGTTGTTCATCATTTTGCAGCTTCCGAATGTACCAGACAGAAACGCTTGACCAATTTCTTTGTCGGTAGCGATTAACTGTTGTGAAGCTGTATTATCATTGGCATAATGCTTCTTCTGGGTCTTTACCTGCAGGACATCCGGTATCGTCCCGAATTGGCACTTACAGATCGCTCCGTGTACGAGAATAATTTTTTCTTTACCCATTTTCTTTTTCAGTTTCTAAGATAGTGTATCCGTATGGATTGAAACAGGCTTTCTTTACCTCCTTCATCTTCTGACAGAAGATAAGTATCGGCGTAAATATCGTCAATGGTCTTCATTTCACTGGAAATGAAATAGGAAACTTTTGCCCTGAAATTGTCCTTGTGAGGGCTTCCATCCGAAGTAATAGAGTATCTGGCAGCCCGTCCATCAAAAGAAAGGAGGGTGCTATCCTCATTCTCCTCTTCTTCCAGCATGAATTTTCCATTGAAGAGAAGCCTTTCACCATACTGTCCGGAGGGGATGTGAAGCTGGCTCATCTTTAGACAATAAACCGGGCTATCAATAGACAATGGAATCACAAACAGATTTATAAAAATGAAGTTTTTCTCTATTGCTGACTGCATGGCATTTACATCTCTCAGAATAGTGTCCATCTGACTGATATAAGTGAGCAGATATTCTCCGGCGTTTTCCTGCAAAAGTTCTTTTTTCTTTGTCTCCCATCTTTCTATTATTTCTTGAGAGTTGTTGATCTGTATAGTCCCGTTTTTTCGATTGATGGACAAATCAAGAGGATAAAAAGCTAGGGAAACGGATATGCTTAATTTGTCTATAAAACTTTCGGGAGCATGACCATCGATAAAGAAATCCCCACAGGAATACAGCAAGCGATATTCATCAGGCTCCTCGGATGCAAGCCGTTCTATGATGACATCGAAAAGCAGCTCGATGTTTGCTTTCGGATAGCACACACTTTGGCGATAGATACGCATAGAGCTTACTCTACTTCCGTTTGTTGTCATCCCTGTTGCGCTCATTTTCATACTGGCTTAATGATTTAGACAAGTGCAATTTCCCCAAAATCACTCATGTGCAACTCAATGTTCAAAAGTTACGCTGTTCTCCAAAACACCCATTCTGAATATCTCTTTCGCAATAACACGCTCAGAGTTATTTATGTCATAGCATACCCATACACCATCCTTGAGCCCTCTTTTATAGGAACCCATCCAAAGTTCACCATGATTATGGTCATAGCATTTCCATATTTCGGTTCTTTGTCCCTTATGGTAATTCCCTTCGTCATCTACTTCACACCAGTAGCCCTCTTTCTGATCATTGTCATAATATCCAAATACACCCCCATATATGGTCGATGATGAAAACAGACCCTGCCTTTTACCATTTTCGAAAGTCTGGACCCAAAAGGATAAATCTGTGTCAAAAGTAACCCATTGACCATGCTTTTTCCCGTTTTTGAAGCTGAGAATAGTTCTTCGGGTTTTGTCCATCAAGATGTAAACTCCATCAAGACGGCAAGTATAGGTGCTATCATTAAGCTCTTCTTTCGTAAGAGTCTTCTGAGCCTCAATTTTTGAGATACTTCCCAAAAGAAGAATAATCAAGCATAAAAGTCTGCTCTTTACTCTCATGATATTAAGAAAGATATGCACTCATTGCTATTCCCCTTTTCTCAAGTATACGATCTCACAATTGGCAATTGTTCCTCCAGAACTATAAATCACGGATTGTGAAAAGGAATTATTCTTTTCTTCAGTTCTCTTCCTGTTTTTCCATCAAGCACAATCTCTTCGATCTTATCTCCAACTACCTGATGCCAAATCGTCCAGACCTTTTTACCATCCAATTCCTGCTTCATCACCCGAGTGTGGAAACCAGAATCGTGATAACCTTTAGGTAGTTTTATCTTGTGCTTTACACAATAAGCGATGATATCATCAGGAGAAAAATCGTAACCTTCATCTGAGTTTTCCTCCTTCGTAAGATGCCCAGATTCATCAAAATAATACCAGATGCCCACTGGAGCGCCTTCATTGAATGCTACACCTTTAGTCTCGATACTCTTTGATGGATAATAGTTCTTAACAACCTTAAAGTAACTACCCTTGTCGTATATTGCCTCCCCAAAGCCTATTTTCGCAGAAGTATAAATGATGTAAATGTCACCCACAACTTCATCTATTCGACTTTTTGTTATTTCCCTCCTGATAGTTTCGACCCTACTATCAACCCTTGGTTTCATATGGATTGCTTTTTTTTGCGAATAACACTGCGCAAAAAAGACACTTATAAGTATTAGGATTATTATTCTCATGCTTACTTTTTTATTGAATCATTAGCTTCTCGTCTCCACTACCTAAGAAAGAGAAATGTTCACAGGAACACAGCAAACGATATTCATGAAGCTGTTCGAATACAAGCCGCTCTATGATCACACTGAAAAGGAGCTTGATGTTTGTTGTCTCTGGATGGCACATACTTTGGCGATAGATACGCATGATGCTTGCTCTACTTTCGTTTGCTGCCATCCCTATTGTGATCATTTTTGTATTGGTTTAACGATTTAGGCATGTGTAATTTCCCCAAAATCACTCATGTGTAACTCAATGTTCAAAAGTTACGCTGCTCTCCAAAACACCCATTCTGAATATCTCTTTCGCAATAACACGCTCAGAGTTATTTATGTCGTAGCATACCCATACGCCATCCTTGAACCCTCTTTTATAGGAACCCGTCCAAAATCTTCCTTCGCTGTAGTTATCGCATTTCCATATTCCGGTTCTTTGCCCCTTATGGTAATTCCCTTCTTCACCTTTTCCCTCTTCTACTTCACACCAGTAGCCCTCCTTCTGATCATTATCATAATATCCAAATACACCCCCATATATGGTCGATGATGAAAACAGACCCTGCCTTTTCCCTTTTTCGAAAGTCTCGACCCAAAAGGATAAATCCTTGTCAAAAGTAACCCATTGACCATGCTTTTTCCCGTTTTTGAAGCTGAGAATAGTTTTGCGTGTTTTGTCTACCAAGACATAAACCCCATCAAGACGACAAGTATAGGTGCTATCATTAAGCTCTTCTTTCGTAAGAGTCTTCTGAGCCTCAATTTTTGAGATACTTCCCAAAAGAAGAATAATCAAGCATAAAAGTCTACTCTTTATTTCCATGATATGAAACTATTTCCTCTTGCATTTTCAACCATTGTCTTCTCGAGAATGTAATTCTATCAAAAGGATTCCTGTTTTGTTGGTTTTTTGGATCCATAGGATAATCCATTACATTGTCTGTTTTTAGGATTTGTAATTTGTAGGTATTTCTTTCGTCAAAAGTATGCCTCAACCCTAAGACATGACCAATCTCGTGTAGTAAAATCCTTTTTGCGTAATCAGCTCCGTCAGAATAAATATATTGTGGGCATACAATGTAGTTCGATGTGGTTGGCTCTGTTCCTGCCCATGCAGCCCCAGAAGAGAAATCTTTAGTAAGAAAACCACAGAGAAAAGCAAAAACCCCTTTATCCTCACATAACGGTTTTATGGCCTCATGAAACGAAGAATTTATAATTCTCTTATCCTCTGTGAGATAGCCTTTTTTAATCCAATCTTTGGAGTCTATTTTTATATCCTTAAATACGACATCACACTTTATTAGAGCTTGGTTAACCCCAAAATTATTTACCCTATCTGCAACAGAATTTACCCAGTCATCATTTACGTCTCCCAAACAAATTTCATTGGCTCGTTCGATTTTAGACTTTTCCTCCTCATTCTCTGCTTTGTCAGGATCATCCAGCAGTCGAATCAGAAAAAGGGTAAAATGATATCTACTATCATTGCGTAGAATGTTCAACTTCCCAACAAGGTTTTGGGAGGCCAAATCTCTTGCTTCTATAAATATTTTATCATCTGCAATTTTTTCAGTACATCTAATCTCGATTATATGAGAAGACTCTTGTGAATCTATTTCCGTTGGATTCACTAACAAGGAAGGGGAGGATGTTGATAATCCTATCTTAGTTCCAATGTTATCTTCGCTATTGTTTAGACTCTCTACTTCAAGTTTTAATCTAATTCCTTTTTCAGATTGCTGTTTGTGATCATCAGGGAATATTGACAACCATGGAACATAATATGTTTTTCCATAAATCTTCATTGATTCGTAATCCTTTTCCAATTCGTCAAAGTTTGAACAGATATCCCTATAATCATCCCTCATCCAATCGAATCCAAATTCGCCATCGTAATCGTCAGGTCTTCTGAAATGAACGATAAGTTCCGATTTTTTCTTTGCGGGATTGTCAGGAGGTGTAGGAGGATCTTCTGGTTCCCCAAAAAAAAGACCTTCATCTGCCGTCTCGTGGAATTTATCCGTTGCACTTTCCACGATATCTGAAGCGGAGTAGATTTTATAATCTCCCCCAACCATTTCAGTGATATGTCCTTTTACATTTCTGATTCTGCTCATAACTGGCTATGAAACTAAAAGAGAGAAGAATTTTCTCCGCCATTGTTGCGGATTTTCTTTTGTGCCTCTCTGTAAAAGGTTCCGCTCACTTTACTGTCAATACCCTGATCGCCATTTACAACCGTTTTGCCCTGTTTTGTCTCGCTGTAAACATCGCCTTCTATATTCTCGACGAGGCTGCCGGATACGAAAACATTTATATCTCCGAACACCGTCGTATTCTTCATCCCCTGAACTGTTTCCGCATTCGTCTCACCAACGGTAAGAGAATTATTCTTCCCAATATGCGTATTCATATTTTCCAATACATTCAGACTGATGTTCTTAGCATTGACCGTTAATGTTTCAGGTGTAGATATTTCAATATTCTTTCCTCTCGTATCCAATCGAATAGCATTTCCCCCCCTGTCTTTGATGGTGATGCTCCAATCGCCTTTCTCGTCGTCGTCGAAGACGATATGATGTCCGCTACGGGTGCTGATACTCTTGAGGTGATTCTGATCATGCCCTCCCCTTCCGCTTTTGCCGTGAAAGAGACTGCCCGTGACATAAGGGCGATGGGGATCGCCATATTCGAAGCCGACCATCACCTGGTCGCCCTCCTCCGGAATCGATACAAATCCTCTGTTTGCTGTAACCGTGCCACTCGTACCTGCATCGGGAGTCTGAACTCGGATCCAGTTCGTAGACAACCCCTTCGGTTTTTGCCAGTCGAACTGCACCCTGACCCGTCCCTGTCCATTCGGATCCTTGTTGTCCGAAACGGTAGCCATCTCCGGATAAGCTTTTACTTCCGGGGCATAGGCTTCAGGTACACAGTCGATCAGAGCAGGCGAGGCTGTGAACCAATTGGTGTAGTCCCCATTCTTCTCAATCCGGTGGTACAAAGAGGTGATGCGGTATTTTCCGAGGGCAGGAACATCCATGCGTTCAGGGAACAACACATCTATGACTCCACCCAGACGCAGACGACAGGTCTTGGTCGTTCCTTCTATTCGCAGCATCCGCCCCACGGCATCCGCCCCTCGCTGTGCAGCCAGATCCGACAGGTTGAATTCGGTATAGACCGGAGAATTCGAGGGTAGAGTTCCTTTCTCGGGAAACAGACGATCCGACCGGCGGGCAATGTTTTCGATCAACGGATTACCTCCGGGAACAGGCTCATCGGAAGGGAAGCGCAGGAATTTGTCATCGGCCGCAACGTAGTCGTAATGGGCATATCTTCGAGGAATGGCAGAGGCACAAGTGCGCAGACTAACGATATCACTGTCGAAAAAGAGTTTTTCGCAGTCTGCCGTGTGTGGCGCACCGAAGAAGAGAGTACGACCATCGTAGAAAAAAGGCTCTCCATATATACGGGAGAGTCGGTTAAGAAACTCGAAGCCACTCTCCCGGTACTGCACTGCATAAGGCAATACTCCTTTGTAGCGGGGATTGCATTCGACCTTAAAGTAAGCCTCCTTTGTTACCTCGGAAACGATATCCGTCAACTGTCGATCGACGAAAGAGTGCATACCCGGTGCTCCATCGAGACTCATGGCGTCACCACGTCCGATGATCCTGACACGATTCGATCGATGTCGAAAAAAACTGCTTCCTATCCCGTCATTTTCCCATGCATCGATGCGTACATCGGTCACCCATCCGGAGAATTCGTACGAATCTTTGGATGTGAGATGTTCGAATCGGATCAGCGTTCTAGCTCCGATCAGGCTCATGAGCTTTTCGGGAGTCTCTTTCCAGAGCTCGTCCTGTGAGAGGTATTCGCGAACGACCTCAAAGTGGTGGCATGAGTTCATGGGCTGTTCGAGGGTCAGAGATTCGAATAGAAACTCTTCTCCATCGAAGCGAACTTTAGGTTTGACTGGATTTAAGGGAGGGAAAGTGCTCTTCTGATGTGTATAAGAATCGCCGAAGTTCATTGGCTATAGAGGTTTTTATTACTGTTCTTGCTGCGAAAGGTA
>NZ_FUXH01000004.1 GCF_900167225.1 Porphyromonas crevioricanis | reverse complement strand
ACCTCTTCCCATTCCGAACAGAGAAGTTAAGCCCAACCACGCCGATGGTACTGCGTATAGTGGGAGAGTAGGTAGCTGCCGTTTTTTTTTAGATAGCGGGTGATGAGTTGTAAGACTTGTTACCCGCTATTCTTTTTTAGACCGCGCCCGCGCTGTTCCCGCTGTTTTATTCTCTCTCTTTCCTCTCTCTTTCCTCTCTAACCTCTTTCTCTTGCTTCTCTTCTTTCCTCAAGAGCGAAGGAAAGCAAGAGGTAGAGAAAACACAGCCTGAATGCTACTACAAACAATTGCTCTAACTATTTCCTTATCTATTCCTCCTGCTATATACCCCAACCTCTAACCCTCTCTTTCCATTACACGCTGATCTTTATTTCCCCCTTTCCAATTTCTGTGCTTCTAATTAGAGCTTATATCTCCGCTGATCGGGCGAGACTCTATATCAGCTTATCTTTCTTATTCCTAATCTTCAGTTTTCTCTGAAGAGGAAAACTACTCTTTTCTATATTATTGCCTATGCGGAAAGAGTATTGAAAGGGTATTCCTACCCTCTTGTTTAGCTAAATTTATCTCCAAATAAATACAATATCGTTCTGAATATATCTCTTCTTATTTCGATAATGGAATATATTTCTTATGTTTGGGGTGCCGAAGGAAACAGGGATTCTATCTATTTTCCGAAAAGACAGATGAATGAACAGTAACACATAACCATTAAATATGAATAGAATGCTACCAAAAACAAGCTTATCTGAGAGAAGAGCAAAGTCTGCGGCTATCTCTCTTCGAGCGCGATTCCATTTGTTCGGATCGTTTTCTTTGCTCCTACTTCTTTTTTGGGCCTTGAATCCTATGCCTGTAAAAGGTCAGGAAGAGAATGTCATCAAGTTGTCTGTAAATCTTTCTGAAAATTCCGGATCGGATGACGATGATATATCTCCTTTTTCTCCTGCTTTTGGAGAAGGAAAGGAGATGACTGCACAAATCAAGCTAGAGTTGACTGGTGATGGGAAAATTACAATTGAAGGGGTAAAAGAGCCCTATTCCAGCGAGACTTCGAGCTATACCGCCATTTCAGAAAATGTGGTGATAAAGGGAAATGTGACTTCTTTCAGCTGTGCTTTTGACAGTAAGATAAAATCGATAGAAGCAGAAGGACATACTGCTCTAAAAAATGCTTCAATTCGCTATAGTAATGTAGAATCTATAAATCTGAAAGCCTGTAAAGCTCTTTCTTCTTTTGAAGGCAATTCTTCTTCAATTGCTGAGCTGGACATGACTGATTGCGAATCTTTAGAGACTGTAGAATGTGGTGGTATTATTAAATTGACAGTGGCTAAGTTCGATGGTTGCGCCAAACTTAAATCTGTGAATTTATCTAACTGCCAGATTGGAACCCTTAATTTTGCAGGCCATACAGCTCTTGAGAAAATTGAATGTCAGGGAAATGATTTGTTACAGGTGGATGTTTCGGGATGTTCTGGACTTATCAATTTGGATTGTTCTAAAAATTCGAAGATGAAAGCCTTGAATTTGCAGGGATGTATAGCTCTTAAAGAGCTAAATGTTCATAGTAGCTCCAGTCTGGAGAAATTAGACCTTTCAAGCTGCAAGAGTTTGGTTTTCCTGATGATTTCTAACAGTGGCCTTTCTTCCTTGGATGTCAGTGGATTCTCTTTGATGGAGCAGTTATATTGCGAAAAGAATAATCTTACATCCCTTAACGTTTCAGGCTGTAGTGCCTTGAAACTTCTCAGTCTTCACTTGAACAAACTTAGCATGGAAGTGACAAGTAAGATTGCTTCTGATTTGCCACAAAGAGGAGACGGTGATGGAGCCAAGATTTTTGCTGTCGGCGAGCATTCCGACTTTACTGAAGAAAACAAATGGAGTAAGGCAACAGTAGCAAAGATGAAAGCTAAGGGTTGGACTGTGCAAAAACGGAAAGAATACGAAACAGAAGACTATGAAGGAGAAGCTGTCAATTATGCTGTAACTCTAGTGCAAGGCGAAAAAGGAAAGATAACTATCAAGGGATATGATGAAGCCGCTCTTGCTTCTATAGAGGAGGGTACAGAGCTTGAGGTTGAAGTTGAAGCTACAGAGGGTTATCGCCTGCGGAGTTTGACAGCCAATGAGGTGGATATTATGGCCAGCAAGAAATTCATTCTCAATGCTCCTACTATTGTGAAAGCAGTCTTTGAGAAAGCTGTGTTTGCCGTGTCCGTAGAGTCAGAAAAAGGAGGAAAGGTAGAAATTAAAGGAGAAGCAGGTCTTGATCTGAATGCTGTACCATTCGGCACAGATCTTACAGTCGTTGTTACTCTTGACGAGAATTATGAGTTGGAATCATTGAAAGCCAACGATAAAGACATATCTAAGGAGAAGAAATTTACAGTGAAGGAGGATACCAAAGTAGTGGCCAAGTTTAGGGACATAACTTCCTCTGCTTTTCTCTCTACATCTACTATCCATATTTACCCCAATCCAGCTCAGGATTATTTATATGCCATCAGTATGCCTAATACAGAAGTGCGCTTACTTTCTCTTGGTGGAAGAGTGTTGCTTTCTTCCCACACAGATAGTGAGGGTGTTCTTTGTTTAGATATTTCCGGATTGCCTGCTGATACTTACCTTTTGCAGGCAGGCAAATCTGTGCAAAAGGTGATTATAAAGTAAGAGCTGCGGTGACATTGAACCAGAGAACTTCGGTTTGAGAATTGTAGAAATAAGAGTGTATCGAAAATGTTTCGATACACTCTTGTTTTTTCTACAAATGCTGTCGGGTAGGGCTGTTGCGAACACAACTCAAAGCCCTTTTTTGTAAGTTTGCCATGCACTCTTTGGGTGTTTTTATGAGATAGAGATATTCAACAATTATTATTTTCAATGAAGCTATACGACGTTTTTTTTAGGATATGCTTGTGGACCCTTTTTCCTGGAGTATCCATTTGTTTGTCTGCTGAGGCACAACCGAATAGATCTCCAAAGGCACTCATGCACCCAGATGAAATACTCAAGTACAATGTGGAGTTTCAGTGGGGGCTTATTAGCCCGAATGCCGGTTCTGCTGAAATGAGGATGCGTGAGGTTCAGGATAGAGGACGCACATTGTATGCCTATAAAATCAGTCTACGTACATCCTCTTTCTTTGACAATATATATTATTTGCGAGACCAGGTTGAGTCTTTTTATTTGCCGGATCTCACTTTTGTTCGCTCTATTAAAGACTTGGTTGAACGGGAGAAGCCAAGCACCAGACGTATGACCGTTCATTTTGGAGCAGGTAATAAAGCCAGGGGATATCGGTATTATCAGAATAGAAGAGATTGGGTAATGTATGATACGATTGTTCCTCTTGATAGCAAATATCCTGTTGTGGACTTGTTCGGCTCGGTCGTTTATCTTCGCTCTGTAGACTATAGCCAATTGTCTGAGGGGCAGCGTTTCTCCATTACGGTGATAGACAATGCCGACGTGATACAAGCAACGATCACCTACAAAGGGAAGGAAAAGCTCAAGGTGAGCAGAAAAAAGAAATATAAGACATTGAGATTCGTAATTGATATTCACTCAGATAAATTCGAGCAGCAGAAAGAATCTATGGAGGTATGGATCAGCGATGATGACAATCGTATCCCAATTCAAATGAAATCGCAGTTGAAGATAGGTGCGGGAGTAGCTGTATTGAAATCCACATCCGGCCTTAAGTATCCTTTTAGAGCAGCAGAGTAAATAAAATGGAAAAATCTAATATGACCAGCTTCTTTAGGCGAGAGTTCACGTTCGACCGTACTGCACGTATCGTTTTCCTTTTATTGTTGCTCTCTTTTTTGGCAGCATTGCTCTCAGGGCTCAAATCGGTTCTCATCCCTTTTGGATTGGCTTGGATATTTGCATATATCCTCCTGCCTTGGGTCCGCTTTATACAATACAAGCTTCGGGTGAAATATAGACTTCTCTCTGTTATCATTGTATTTCTATTGATAGCTGGGATATGTACCCTTATGGTCCTTACTATCATCCCGACCATTAGAGAAGAGATCAATAAGACATGGGTATTGATACAGCAGTACACTAATGAGGATTCCATATTGGGTATTTTGCCCGACAATATAGCCAAGCTCCTTACTAACAATGCCAACATAGGAGAATTTCTGCAAGACATCAGTCCCGAGAATATATTCGAGGGAGGGCGACAGATTATGGATCAGTTGAGTGGACTTGTCAGTGGTACTATATCTGTAATGTCGTGGGCTACAGTCTTTACCATGGGATTGATCTACTTTTTCTTTATACTGGTAGACTACGAATCCTTGATACATGGTTTGATCGGGCTTTTCCCTCTCAATATCAGGCGCACAGCTACGATGGCTCTATCCGATGTAGATTATTATATGAATAACTACTTTCGAGGTCAGGCCATGGTGGCTTTGAGTGTAGGGGTACTGTTGGCTATTGGCTATCGCATTATGGGCTTGCCCCTGGGTATTACCATCGGGTTATTTATCGGTATGCTGAACTTCATCCCCTATATGCAAATTCTGGGCATACTCCCCTTGACTTTTCTAGCAGGCCTATCTGCTGCCCAAACAGGATCGAACTTCTTTGTCGTTTGGGCTATTACACTCGGTATACTGATGCTGGTACAGATCATACAGGATACCGTGCTAGTCCCACACATTATGGGGCGTCAGATGGGGATGCGTCCTTCTTTGATACTGCTTTGTATCACTATTTGGGGAACGTTGTTGGGCTTTTTTGGCTTGATCATAGCTTTACCGATCACCATGACAATTTATTCTTTCTATATGCGTTTAGTGGTGAAAGATCCAAGTTATATCGATGCTCACAAAGAAGATCGAAACGACAAGAGGAAGCGTAGACGAATAAGACGGGCTAAACGGATGAAAAGAGAAAGTACTGATGCGATAGCTTCTTGAAGCTTCTATTGGATCTTTGCTTATAAAACAAACCGCTATCAAAGAAGTCAAAACTCTTTGATAGCGGTTTGTTTTTGTTCCCTATGCACCTTTTTTGCCTTGCGTGAGGCCGAGCTTTCTCGTCTAAATCATATATCTGAAAAGGGAGAGTCAAAAGGGAAATTGTCAGAGAACGGTCTTATCCCAGGTTGTTTCTCTACCACAAATACGATAGCCTTCCTTTCTGGCCAAAGCAAAGAAATAATCACTCAAACGATTAACGAACTTGAGTATGGCATCTTCCACTTTGGCCCCTTCCGAAATCAATCTGTATATATGCCGTTCTGCCCGTCGGCAAACGGTACGACATACATGGGCCAGAGCTCCCTGCCGCCCCCCAGCCGGTAGAATGAAAGCTGTCATCCGAGGCATAGCGCCATCAAGACGGTCAATTTCTTTTTCGATTCGCTCTATTGTTTTCGGAAATACATAACTCTCTACCATCAAGCTTGTAGTATCTTGATTCGTTGCCAAATATGAACCGATGGTAAACAGTTTGTGCTGAATCCAAGAGAGAAATTCATAGTCTTCGGGAAGCAACTCCTCCGCTATTAGTAGTCCGATGAAAGAATTAAGCTCGTCTATAGTCCCATAGGCTTCCAGCCGAGTATCAAATTTGGGGACGCGTTCGCCTCCTACCAGACTGGTGGTTCCTTTGTCTCCTCCACCGGTGTATATTCTGCTTTTTGTCATGATAAATTTATTTGTGAATAAAGTCCTCTTTATATGAAAGCATTGTAATGCCTTTTGTGCAATCTGCTGTGAGTAAAGGCCATGCCAATCCGTCCCAAATCAATCGAAACAGATATATCCGGAGACTCCAACAGATGTCCCCAGAGAGAGAAACAACTCTCGGATCTTAGGTTGATAACAAGCATTTGTTCATCTGATTTCGATAATAGTGAGTCACAAATGCTTGCTTGGTCTGAAGCAAGGTTCAAGTCCTCGAGTACAATCAGATCAAAGAATCCGGAAGAAGGCTTTTTCTCTATGCTGTTGTCCAAATGTTGCACCTGTTCCAATTCAATTTTGCTGCTTGCCGCTCTTACATACTTTTCCACTAGAGAAGGGTCTTTTGCCAATAAAAGACAGCTCCGAATGTGCATTTGATCCACAATTCTGAAAATCAATTCCAATTCCCTGAAACTCCAATTGGTCGGTGTATTGGCATATTCGGCACGAAGGCTTGGGAAAGTATAGTATGGAGTTCGCTCTTCCACCAGACGAGTAATAAATCGGAACACAAAGGGAGAGTGTATACCGTACCCTCTGCGATGGAAGATAAAACGAAACGATCTCCGCAGAAACAGTTTGACGGCGGTTTTTGTCAGCATAGTCTTTCTGAACGACGACTAAAAGAAATATTTGCTCCTTATCGGATCTCCAGACTTGTGGGCTTTGAGAGGTTCAGACTGGGCAAACAGCGACTTCCCTCGGACAGAACCAAACAAAGCGGAGCTTACTCGTTTGAGTAGGCCTTTAGATTTACCCAATTCCTCGAAGTAACGGTCAATCGAGTATGTCCGAAATCCGATCTGATCATTCAATGAGTTGCTATCAGCGAAATATCCTCCGCTACCATTGCGAGTAGCAAAGCTATGGTCAGGAATATCCTTGAAATCAATATGCAGCTCAGAGAGGAAGCGTTTTATAAGTTGTTCGTATGTAATTCGGCAAGCCTCTCCACCTCCTACATTGTAGATATGTCCCCATAGCCTGTTACGTTGCTCGTATGACTTGATTACGGCTGTGCTCAAGTCTTGTGCATGTATCAGCTCCATGCGCGTGGATAGCGGAGTCTTGAATATTTCAGGGCTTAGTTTGATACCTTGTGTGTACAAAATGTAACCGGGACGATATATGATCCAATCCAGAGAAGCTTCTCTGACTATTTTCTCTGCTTGCATTTTGGTGATAGCATCATAATCCCCTAAAACAGGTCCAGGTATATCTTGAGCACTGATCATAGGAGACTTGAGACGGTCTCCATAAACTCCCATGGTAGAAATGTATAGTAGCAAAGCCGTGGGGCTGTACTGCTCCAGTGTTTCTACCAAGTTGTGTGTTCCCAGCACATTGATAGCTTCTGCCTGTTTGAGACTTTTGGAGGCTTGCTCCCTGGGGAGACTGTTGTTGTGTATCACAAAGTCCTGTCCGGCGCAAGCCTCCCGGAGAGCTTCTTCGTCCAGAATATCACCATAGTAAACGGTGATGGTTCCTTTGTGTTTCTCCAAGAAAGTCATATTGGCTGATGTCTTACGATCGAAAACGCTTATCTCAAATTGTTCCTTTTGGCTCATCAAGCCTGATAAAATCTCTTTCCCCAGAGGATTTGTGGCTCCAACGAGCAAGACTCTGATCTTTGAGGTATTGTTCATAGTTCCCATTGTTGTTGATGTTTTTGTTGTTTGAAAAAACTTGATACGGCAGTAACGAGGGGAGGGGGAGAGGTGTCTATTGTCGTGCTAAACCAATTCAAAATCCAGTTGCCTGCGTTCGAGGTTGGCAGAAGCGATACGCACACTAAGAGGATCCCCTAGTGCATAACGTTTTTTGCCTCGTCTACCAATGAGACAATAGTTAGCCTCATCATATTCGTAAAAATCGTCGTCCAACGAACGCATTGGTACCAGACCTTCGCATTTGGATTCGTTCAACTCCACGTACACACCCCACTCGGCGACACTGGATATAACCCCATCAAACACTTGTCCCAACCTGCTTTGCATATACTCTACCTGTTTATACTTGATAGATTCTCGTTCAGCTTGAGCTGCAATTTGCTCCATCTCTGAGCAATGTACACAATCCTCCTCATATTTCGTCTTATCCAACGAACGTCCTCCCTGCAAATAGTGAGTAAGCATGCGATGTACCATCAGGTCGGGGTAGCGACGTATTGGCGAAGTGAAGTGGGTATAGTTTTCAAAAGCCAAACCATAGTGCCCTACATTGTCCGTGCTATAGCGGGCTTTTGCCATAGTACGGATAGCAATAGTCGAGATAAGTGACTCTTCCGGTTTGCCATGTATATCCGACAAAAGTCTATTGATGTCTTGTGAGACATTATCTCCTTTTCCCCTAAACTTGAAGCGGTATCCCAATCGATAGATGAAAGAGCTGAGGTTGTCCAGCTTTTCGGGATCGGGTTGTTCGTGTATTCGATAGACGAATGTTTTTCCTTTGCTTTGCGTGGAAGCCTTTTTCATTTGAGAGATGTGAGTGGCTACAGTTCGATTGGCCAAAAGCATAAACTCTTCTATCAACCAATTGGCTTCTTTGTTTTCTTTCACATAAACCCCGATAGGCTTTCCTCGCTCATCCAATTGGAATCTGACTTCTTCGGACTCGAAAGCGATAGCACCTTTATCAAAACGCTGTTTCCGTAGTTTGCCAGCCAATTCATTGAGTTTGAGGATTGCCTCTTTGCAGTCTCCTTCATTCCCATCAATGATCTCTTGAGCTTCTTCATAAGTAAATCTCCTCCGGCTTCGGATCAGTGTCCGAACAATACGATAGTCCATTACTTGCCCATCTTCATTCATCTCAAAGACACAACTGTAGGCAGGTCTGTCGCAGTCGGGTTTGAGGGAACACAGGTCGTTGCAGAGTTTCTCCGGCAGCATTGGGATAGTGCGATCTACCAAGTAAATACTTGTCGCCCTCTCATATGCTTCTCTATCTATTACACTTTTTGGCGTAACAAAGTAGGAGACGTCTGCGATATGTACACCAATTTGGTATTTGCCGTCCTCCAGTTGTGTAAATGAAATGGCATCATCGAAGTCTTTTGCATCCGCAGGGTCTATCGTGAGAGTGAGTGTCTCTCTGAAATCTTCCCGTTGAGCAACCTCTTCTGCAGAAAGATTTTCGGAGAGCTTTTCGGCAGCTTTTTCTACATTTTGAGGGTAAGAGTAGGGGAGAGAGAATTGGGCAAGGATTGCGTGCATTTCTGTTTCGTTGTCTCCCGAAGGGCCCAAAACGCTTATTATTTCTCCTACCGGATTTTTGGCATGCATTGGCCAGTCCGATATACGAGCTATTACTTTATCCCCGGCCTTTGCTCCCGAAAGTTTAGACTTGGGTATAAAGATGTCATAACCAACTCTGCGATCTTCGGTTGCTACAAAGGCAATGTCTCTCATTATCTCAACAGTTCCGACGAAAGAATAGGTTTTTCTCTCTATTATCTCTATCACCTGTCCTTCCAGATCTTTGTCTCGTCGTTTAGCAAACAATTGCACTCTCACACGGTCGCCATTGATGGCATGGAGTGCATTCTGATCTGCAATCACAACAGAAGGGATGTCATCGGCTATGGGCAACAAAATGTTTCGTCCGTTTATACGTCGCTCAAAAATTCCTTCTATGGTTCGATTGGTAGCGTTGTATTTGTACCGACCTCGATCTACACGTACAAGGACATGGTCGATAGCCATTTCTTCCATGATGCTGTAAATCTGCTGCCTTATGGGCGGATATTCCACTCCTATGCGATGGCTTACCTGCTTGTAGTTGAATACCTGTCCGGGATTTGCTGACAGAAACGCAAACACGGTCTTCTCCAGCTCTTCCCTGTTGAAGCCGGTTATTCTTTTGTGCTGTTTGCCAGCCACTTTTTCCCGTAGTCTTTTCCTTGCAGGGGTTACTTTTTTCCTATTCTTTCTATTCATTCGTTGTACACACTCAGTCTATTAAGAGAGTAAAAAAACAAGGGAGCCTCTTGCGCACCGCCATCAATCCACAGTTGCGGTCGTATGAGGCTCCCCGAAGAGGGGCAAGACGACATGTGCTCGACAGCATCGATGCACACAGCACAGAAGACAATCGTTCTTTGTGCCAACACGTCTGCTTATAAGGACTTACAATTTGCGAGTATTTTCCTCTATGTCGTTTATCGGGGTTACAAGACGATATCCTTTCCCATGCACGTTGCGGATCGTGATCGAAGGGTCGTCCTTGAGCAGTTTACGCAACTTCGTTACATAGACATCAATGCTTCTGCGTTTGTAATCATCACTGTCGATATCTGTCTTACCGGCATGCCATACTGTTCTGAGAGCGAAGTCTCTTTCCAGCGTGTTGTTTACATACATACACAAGAGGTTCAGCAGCTCAGACTCTTTGGTTGTCAGCTTCGTAACTTTGCCACCTATTTCGAGGGTCTGGTTGAGCGTATCGAAGTGATACTTCCCAATCTGATAGAAAGGCATTGCTTTAGCCTTACGGCCATTGATGCGTCTCATGATAGCCTCGATACGGAGCAAAAGTTCTTCCATTGAGAAAGGTTTAGTCAGGTAGTCATCAGCTCCGACCTGGAAGCCTTTGAGTCTGTCTTTGGGAACATCTCTGGCTGAGAGGAACACAATAGGGATATCCATATTTACACTACGGATATACTCTGCGACTTCAAACCCATCTTTCTTAGGCATCATGATGTCCAATATACAGAGGTCGTATTTCGATTTTGGGAAACCCTCTATCCCCAACTCACCATCCGTAAAGAGGTCTACATCAAAGCCTTTCGATATAAAGAACTCTTTCAGCAAAAGTCCCAAACTCTCATCGTCTTCACAAAAGAAGATTTTCATTTGTTCTTCCATATTCCAATTTGTTTTATTTACACGTTCATTACTCCTATTTTGAGGAAAACAGATTTATCATGTGTTTTGTTTAATATTCGGTAGCGTTATTATCATTTTTGTTCCTTCACCTACTTTACTTTCAGCTCGGATGGATCCTCCCATCTCCTGCAATACCATGTGTACATAGGCCAAACCAAGGCCAAACCCTTTTACATCATGTCTGTTTCCAGTATGTACACGATAGAAACGTTTGAATATCTTGTTCTGGCTTTCCGGAGGAATACCGATACCATTGTCTTGCACCACGATTTCTATCTTCTTCCCGACATTGCGAGAATGGATTGCCAACATCAGTTTCCTATCGGGTTGTCTGTACTTCACTGCGTTTTCCAGAAGATTAAAGATTGCATTTGTCAAATGCATTTCATCGGCAAGTATCCATGTGTCTTCGGCTTCCAAATCAAGATCCAAATTCCCTCCTGTTTGCTGAGCTTTGAAAGAATAGACCTCGGCCACACCAAGGATGATCTCATTAGCATCCACTTCCTGCATCTTGAGCTTTATACGTTTGTCTTCAAAGAGAGAGAATTGCAATACCTTCTCTATCAGCATCGAGAGTCGCTGTGTTTCACTGGATATGACACCCAACAGCCGAGACATGGTCTGCGGATTGGAGGTAATAGCTTCGTCTCTCATCATTTGGCTAGCCAAGCTGATAGAGCTTACTGGAGTCTTTAACTCGTGTGTCATATTATTGATAAAGTCTGTCTTGGTCTGAGCAAATACTTGCTTCTTATACAGTATGTATACAGTCCATGTGGTCAGTACAAGAAGCACCAGAGCCGAAATCCCAACGGGGATAGCAAAGCCACATACCGTCTCTTCGTAGGTCTGTTTCTCCGGGAAGATAACATCCACATAAGCAGCCTCGGATGGAGAATCGTTTTCGCATAAAAAGAGGTACTGCCGTATGGTATTGTTTTTGTCGGGCTTTACATTCTTGTATTGAGGAAGGGTCTCAAAGTATTCCAGTCCCCCCTTTGCATTGTAGAGCTTGTATAGAAAAGCCGTTTTTAGGCCAACTTCATCCAGCTCATAGCGGATTGTTTCTGTAAGTCTATTTACCTTGATCCGCTGCTTAGTTGATTTGAATTCACTCTCAATGAGGGTACGCAGTATCACCTCATTGAGCAGCTCTCGTTTGTGCAAATATCTTCCCAACTGGGACATCTGCAGTCTCGTGGCTGTATTGGTCGATTTGTGTGTTGTCCCTAATTGGCTGGGGGTGTTTCCCTTGGCTTTTTGGGAAGCGACAAGCCATTCTACCGGTAGACTATCTGCAGAGTGTCCCCAGATGCCGGCAAAAATATCCTCATTGAATATTCGTCTGGAGGCTGATATATTGTGAGGGTGAGACTGCGGGAGCCCCGTTGGAGCTTCCAATGTAGAGGCAAAGTCCGTACTGTCGCTCATTAGATTTTCGTACAAGCATACCCGCATCTCGTCCAGCTCTAATTTGGCTGAGACCCGGCTCAAGGCCACCTTAGCCAGACGATTGAATTGCTCATCCTTGGCCTCGTAAACCTTGCGGATATAAAGCACCTGCACAACGAACAGCAAAACGAATGCCGTCATGAGCAAGACCACCAATATGCCTATTATACGATTCTTCATTTACAACAATAGAGTCAATCATATTATATAGGTTTAACACAGGTGGAGAAATTTTCTATTTGAGCTATTGAATTTTTTCTTCTTAAATCTAACTGCTTGTCTGTCTGCCTGAATAGTAAAGAATTATGAGCTGATAGGGGGACTTTCAACGAACTTTTTGATGAAAAGAATACCCACTAAGCTATTCTTAAATAGATCGAGAGGCCAACCCAAGTATTTCTACTACTCGGATTGGCCTCTCGGATGTAAAATAGAGGTGTAGGTGATAACCTTATTTTAGTATCGCTTTGCTACTTCTTCCCAATTTATTATTGTCCACAGATCTTTTATGTGATCAGCGCGTTTGTTTTGATAAGTCAGGTAGTAGGAGTGCTCCCAAACATCGAAGCCGAGAATAGGTTTCAATCCATTCTTGCAGGGGTTACTTCCATTGGGTTCCTTGGTAATTACCAATCTCCCATCTTTATCCGCTGCAAGCCAAGCCCATCCGGAGCCGAAAAGGGTAATGGCCGCATTGGTCATTTCTTCCTTAAACTTCTCGAAGCTGCCCCAAGTAGATTCGATCGCACTCAACAGTTTACCTTCCGGCTTCTCCTGTGCCTTCCCTTGTGGAGTGAATTGAGTGAAATAAAGGTTGTGGTTGAGGACTTGACCGGCATTGTTGAATACTCCACCTTCGCTCTTGGCGATGATTTCTTCTATGGGCATATTTTCAAACTCAGTGCCGGCAATCAACTTATTGAGGTTATCCACATAAGTTTGTAGGTGCTTGCCATGGTGAAACTCTATGGTTTCTTTGCTGATAACCGGAGCCAAAGCGTCCGATGCGTAGGGGAGGTGAATCAATTCGTAGGTCATAATATCTTCTAACTTTCTGTATTAAATTAAATACCAGAGGTCTGCCTTGTTTATGTCAATAGACTCAGCCGGGCAACCTCATTCGGACGGCCTTGTCTTCTTTCGCTACTATAACACATCGTTTGAGATATTTGTTTTCATGAGCTTGTCGATTCGCCAAGAATTAAAGGAAGACAAACTTCCCCTCCTTTATCTCAAATTCAGAGAAGGCAGATCTAAGTTTCTTTTGTCTGTATAGCAGAAGGGTCTGTCAGCTGTCTGTATAGCAGGAGGGGTCTGTCAGCTGTCTGTATAGCAGGAGGGGGCTGTCAGCGGAGGCGTTCCCATTCTTGCCGGATATGCTCTATACCGGCTTCGATGAGATTGTCTCGACCCGAAGCAGCTTCTTCCTCAGAGAAGGGAAGTCGTTTGTGAGGAGAAATTCCAAACTCTACATCCTGCATGTTTTTGTCTAAAGTGCGTGACGCCGAGTATCGTACCCCCCAGCCATTTGGAAGTTCCGAAGACATCGGCATGCCGGCTCCTCCTCCTGTTGTATCTCCCAACACAAGTACATGAGGGATATCTTTCATCTTTAGAACGAAATCGTTGGCTGCGCTATAGACCCCTCTATCTACTAATAGTACTACGGGTCTATACCAACGCACCCCTCTTGTCACCGGCTCTATATACATGGCTCGTGGCGAAGAGAAATCGTTGTGTCCCGGGCCGGTCTTGTGTCGCATATAACTCGTGAGAGTCTTCTCGCGCACAAAATGAGATGCCAGACGATCCGACAAGTTCACGTTGCCACCTCCATTTTCCCTTATATCAAAAATAATTCCCTTACAATCGGCCAATCGGCTAAGGGCTGCGTTGATATTAGCATGGCTTACCGGATAAGAAAAACTATTGTAGACAATGAGGGCTACGGAGTCCTTTTCGTGGTTGTTGTAGCGAATCCGTTCGTAATTCAGACCTCCTGCAATTCGGTAATCTCTCCCCAGGTATTTACCCCTCACATAGGTGTTTAGAGAGGTCGGATAGTTTTCTTTCCAACCCCAATAGCGTCCGTAGTCAAAAGGAGTGATGATATTCACATGCCCGTCTCTGAGCTCTCGTATCAGATCACTCATCTTGCGGAAAAGCTCATCCGTGGTCATATCGGGGCGCATTTGCTGAATGTGTTTTTCGTACAAGTCTTCCCACGTCGAGTCTTGTGGCAGCTTGAGGTCGAAATAACAATACCCCTTATCCAAAATTTCCCACAAGGCACGGAAATTACGTTTTGGATCAGCTGTGTAGTCATCCTCTGTACTGCAGCCGACAAAGAGACAGCTCAATAAAACGCCAAAGCTCAGAGCCGGGTATTTGAGCCTTCTCCATCTGAAATAGAGACTTCGTAGGGTTATATGTCTTTGGTTGTAGGTCTTTCTCATAGCTTGCAGTATCGAACACACAGCGCAAAGATAGTCATATCTATTCCTCTCCGAATTGTATGATTCCACACCCATTTTCCCGACTTTTTTTTCAGCACACGTCAGCCTTCTGAGTTTCCGTATATATATAGATAAATTTCTGTGCGCAAGAAAATAAATTTCCGTGCGCAAGAAAATATTTTTTTGTGCGCACGAAAATAATTTTTCTTGGCCACGAAAATTTTTCGTCGTATATGCCCAATCTGGAAGATGTGGCGAAAGCAAACCGAGAAGGGTGGTGTAGTGAAAAAATTGTCAGTCGGAGAGATTGATTCGATGTAGGTCTTACACTTATCGCTAAATAGGAGCCATTGCACAATATAGTCTCGCTATGCTCTCTCTGCAAAGCCGAGATAGAGGGACTATTGAGAAGCATTTCCTTGACGCCCCCTGCAATGTTCTCCTCTATATAATGGAAGTGTAGGGATACAAAAAGAGGGTGGCCAAAATATCCTTTTGACACACCCTCCTTCTTCGTTTCTTGTCGGATATATCTTCACACTGTCAGTGAAGTAAATATTCGACAGTCGTAGATGTTGCTTACCAAACAAGTACCCGATCTTCCGGGCTGAGGTACATCTTGTGTTCGGGACGTACATTGAATGCTTCGTAGAAGGCATCAATATTTCTCAAGGTTTGGTTTACGCGGTATTCGCCCAGGCTGTGCACATCTATAGTTGTAAGACGAAGAGCAGCCTCCTTACGGATATTTTGTCCCCACACACGAGCGTAGCCGATGAAGAAGCGTTGTTCCGGACTTAGACCGTCTATCACCTCTGCTTTCTTGTCTTTCATGGCTTCTTTCATCGCCATGTAGGCAATCATAAGACCTCCCTGGTCAGCAATATTTTCACCCAGAGTGAGTGCGCCGTTGGCATGGACGCCATCTGCTACTACAATATCATCGAATTGTGAAACGAGCTTCTTTGTTGCTGCTTCGAACTTCTCACTGTCTGTCTTGATCCACCAATCCAGCATATTGCCGTCTTTATCGAAAAGACGTCCCTGATCATCAAAGCCGTGTGTCATTTCATGCCCGATAACAACACCGATAGCACCATAATTTACGGGGTCATCTGCATCTATGTTGAAGAAAGGAGGTTGCAGGATACCTGCCGGGAAGCATATTTCGTTTGACGAAGGCTCATAGTATGCATTCACCGTCTGCGGAGACATATGCCATCTTGTTTTGTCGACCTCTTTACCCAGCTGAGACATTTCGTAGTCTTGCTCGAACTGTATGGCTCGTTTTATGTTGGCATAATAATTATCCTCCTTTATATCCAGCTTGCTATAGTCTTTCCATTTGTCGGGATAACCGATTTTTACGGTAAAGCTGTTGAGCTTATCCTGCGCTCTCATCTTGGTAGAATCGCTCATCCATTCCAGCCCATTAATTCTCTGACTGAGGGCTTTGCGTAAGTTCTCCACCAATACGAGCATCTTGGATTTGGCTTCTGCTGAGAAATACTCCTTCACATAAATCTGCCCCAGAGCTTCCCCAAGCACGGCTTCGATAGTAGAGACGGCTCTTTTCCAGCTGGCCTTGCGCTCTGTTGTACCGCTAAGAGTCTTACCAAAGAAGTTGAATTGTGCAATTCCAAAGTCATCACTTAGATAATCGGCTGCATCGTTCATTACTCCGGCCAACAAGAAGTCCTTGATCTCTTCGAGAGGAGCAGCATCGAACCACTTGTCAAATTTTTCGAAGTAGGCAGGCTGCATTACATCCCATTCTTTCAGATCACTCAGGTTCCTTTCTGCGAGGTAGGCGTTCCAGTCAAAAGCCTTATGAGAAGCTACAAAGTCTGCTACATTCAGCTTGTTGTAGTTGGCTATTGGATCACGTAGCTCTACAGAAGAGAGGCTGATTTTGGCCAATTCTGTCTCAACTTTGAGCATGTTGTTTGCGATGCGCTCAGCTACACTTTGCTCATATCCGGACAGCTTGGCCAATTCCTTGAAATAGTCCAAATATGCCTGACGATAGGCTTTGTGTGGCTCGCTATCGTCTGTGTAATAGCTCTTGTCGCCCATCGTTAGGGATATTTGGGCGATATGCATCATGTTCATTTTGCTATTCTTCATGTCGGCAGCTACACCCGAACCGAAGAATGTACTGGCTCCTTGTTTGTCCCATTTTCCTGCCAGCTTTCCAAGCATCGCCTTGTCGGTGATGGCCTCTATCTCTTTCAGATCCTCTTTGATAGGTTCGGCTCCGTCACTATTACGCTTAGTGCTATCCATGGCTTGAGCATAAAGAGTGGCCATGCGGTATTCGTTCGTGCCGGGTTTCTGTTTTGTAGAAGAGTATTTCTCTACAATTCGGTGTATGCGAGCTTCGGTAGAATCGCGCAATACATCAAAAGATCCATAGCGGCTGTCTTCCGGCTTGAGAGGATTCTTAGCCATCCATCCACCGTTGGCATAGCGGAAGAAGTCGTCTTGTGGCGTTACTGTGGTATCCATCGCCGTGGGGTCAATGGCTGGAACTTTTTCTGCTTGTTGTCCGGTCTTACCTGAACAAGCACCCAAGACTAACGTACAGCCGGTAGCCATGGCGAGTAGAACATTTGTTTTTTTCATTGTTGCAATACTTTTATTGGTGTTTTGCTTGAAATAAATTATCGGGATAAAGGCCTTCACGAGTCATTTTTGCAAGAGTCTCGACTACCTGAGGGCGATCGGCTGCATAGGTGACTCCAAACCATTTGGCAGAGGAATGCAACACCTCTACTGTTGCTTTTTGGGAGCTGATTAGGTCGCTAACTACGGTTGGAATATAAAACTCGCTTTTCGGCTCATTGATTCGTTTATCCAAAAACTTATGCCACAACAAGTCTCCGTGTGCAAAATAGTCGGGCGTAAATCCCCACATATTCATAGACACAATAGATTCGGCTACGAGAACTTTAGTCTCTGTTGGATTTTTCGGGTCGGGGCATTGGATTTGTCCGTCTTTCATCTCAATACCGGAGTGCTCCACCACTGTGGAGAGCAGCCCTTGCTCGTCAATAGAACAGACTCCTCTGGATACGGCACCGCTTTCACTTAGAGTCTTGCCAAGCTCGAAGCCTACCATACAATACTGCCCATTCCTCCCATGCAGTTGATTAAGGCGATTGGCCAATACCTCAAAACTATGTCTGCCATAGAAATCATCGGCATTGATCACTCCAAACGGCTCATCTATCACTTCCGCTCCCATTTGTAGAGCATGTCCGGTACCCCAGGGTTTTTCTCTCCCATCGGGGCAGGTATAGCCCGATGGAAGCTTGCTTATCTCTTGAAAGACGACTTCCGTAGGTATGATGTGGTTGTATTTAGAAAGCACTTTCTCGCGGAATGCTTGCTCAAAGCTGTGCCGGATGACAAATACGACACGACCGAAGCCTGCTGCAACAGCATCGTATATGGAATAGTCCATGATAGTTTCTCCCTGAGGGCCTACTCCGTCAAGTTGTTTGAGACCTCCATAGCGGCTCCCCATACCGGCGGCGAGCACGAGTAATGTGGGTTTGTGGGTTTGTTCTTCCATTTCTTGATTTCTTGTGTAATCAGCGAGTCGACCTTCTCAATAGGGAACGAGGGAAGACGACATACTTCGCAAAATTAGTCAAAGCCAAACAAATATGGTTTCTACTGCGGAAGTTGCAGTTCCTGATAATCGTTGTGTTCGTCGGGATATTTGTTTTAGCACCGATTGAAGCTCGAACACACACAACGCCTTTGATGATCATTGTATTAGTCGGAAACGGCAATATACTTTCTTGAGATTGGCTATATATGCTTTGTTTGCAGAAAAAAAGCCCTCGGCAATGCTTATGCATCACCGAGGGCTGCTTGCTCTAGACTAAACTAAGAGCTTGTAGGTTAGCTTATTTCTTCTTTATATTGGGAAGCTCCAAGCCATAGCCCTTCCTTCTATCTTCAGCTTTGAGCCAGAAGCCAAGGATAAGAGCTGCTATACCCAAGCTGGCGAATACCAGCATAGGGTTCATGTAGTTGTATTGCAAGGGATCTTCCACATTTGGATTGCTGGAGCGGAGTACATTACCGATAATCATCGGGAAGGAGTAGAGACCAATGTTCTGGATCCAGAAGATAACAGCATAGGCCGATCCGAGCAGTTTCCCTTCTACCAATTTGGGTACAGAAGGCCAAAGAGCTGCAGGTACCAGAGAGAAGGAAATACCCAAAAGAATAATCGCCAAGAAGGCAATAACAGTCTTAGCTCCGGCAAAATGGGGGAGGAATGCAAAAAGGCTATGACAAGAAATCATTAGTATGGCTCCGAGCATTAACATTGTTGCGCCTTTTCCCTTGTGATCAAGGAAGTTCCCAAGGAAGGGAGTGATAGCAGCCGCCCCGAGAGGGAAGAAGAAGAAAATCCATCCAGCATCTTCCGAACTCATATTGAGATTACACTGCAACATATTGATAGCATACTTTTGGAAAGGGAAAATGGCTGAATAGTAGAGCATGCACAAGAGTGCCACAATGAGGAATGTCTTGCTTCCAAACAGCCTGCCCAGATCCTTGAATTTGAAAGGATCATCTTTCTCTTCCGTGCTGTGGCCGATCTCTGCATCGAGTTTCTTGTCCATAAAGAAGAATGCAAAGAAACTCAGTAGACCTATACACATCAGAGCAGCGCAGAGCAATACCGGTCTTGATACATCCACCAATCCACTCATGTCTGCAATACGCGGGCCTAATAGTACGGCGGCAGCGACCCCCAAGCGGGCAATAGCCATTTCTACTCCCATGGCCATAGCCAATTCGTAACCTTGAAACCATTTAACGATAGCACGGGAAACAGTGATACCTGCCATCTCTACGCCACATCCAAAAATCATGAATGCCACCGAAGCCATTTTGGCTGAAGGAGCCATCCCCTCGAAGAAGGGAGTTACATTCCACCAGGCTTTGGGCAGGTTGAAGTTGTTGGTAAAGAAAGCTTCGGCAGCACTGCCTTCAAAAGCAGAAGAAACTGCATAATATTTCAGAAAAGCACCGATAACCATTACAACTCCTGAGAGGATAGCTGTACGGCGGGCTCCCATTTTGTCTAGGATAATCCCCGCAAAGATGAGGAAGAAAAAGAACACATTGAGGAACATTTCACTCCCGGCAAAATTCCCATAATCAACGGGAGACCAACCTTTGTTTGTTGTGAGCATTGCCTGCAGAGGAGACAGAATGTCCACAAACATATAGGCAAAGAGCATTGTGGACGCAAGCAGGATAAGGACGGTCCAGCGCAGGAGCGGCTTATCCCTCATCGTTTGTACTGTTTGATCCATAAGAAATGAATATTGGATTGATAATTAAGTGATGATTATATTGTCTATGAAATCTATTTCTTCAGTAAATGAAGGGTGGAAAGCAGATCCGCCACAACGAAGTTACTCCCCCCGACAAAGAGCGCATCCTCTTGTGATGCTTTTTTTCGGGCAGAAGCCAATGCTTTCTCCACGGAAACGAATTTCTCTCCATCGAGGCCACAGCCTTTGGCCAAAGAGTATAACTCGTCCACTGGCATAGCTCTGTCTACCGAGGCTTGGCAGAAATAGTAATATGCTTGTTTGGGTAGAAGCTCCAGCACCTGTTTCACATCTTTGTCAGCAGCCATTCCAAAGATGATATGCAAATGTGTCACTTTGAGCTTCTCCAGACGACTCACAATTTGAGCTATACCTCCGGCATTGTGTCCGGTGTCACAAATAAGCAGAGGCGAATGCTCCAATACTTGCCAACGCCCCATCAAACCGGTAAGAGATATTACATTCCTAAATCCAGACTGTATAGCACTTGTAGGGATCTGGAGTCGTTGTTGCAAAAGGGTTATAGCCGTCATTACAGTACGAGCATTGATTGGTTGGGCATCTCCGGTCAAACCGGACTGTATCTCTCCCCACAAAGCTGTTTGATAGGAAATATAACTTTGGTCCTCGGATAGCTTTGCTTCCAAAATATGTTTACTATCCTCTGCAAAATAAATAGGGGCGTATTCAGTAGAGGCCTTTTGGGTGAAAATTTCCCTTAGACATTTATTAGCTTCTCCTACTACTACAGGAACATGAGGCTTAATGACCCCGGCTTTCTCGATTGCAATATCTTCTATCGTATTACCGAGGAATTGAGTGTGATCAAGGCTGATACCGGTGATGATACTCAACATCGGCTTGATGATATTAGTGCTGTCCAGTCGGCCTCCCATCCCAACCTCTATCACGGCTATATCCACCTTTTCTTTTGCGAAGTGGCTAAATGCCATCACTGTGGTTAGCTCAAAGAAAGAGGGTCTAAGTTTCTCCACAAGCGTTTGTGACTCTTTGGTGAATTGCACTACATATTCTTCCGATACCTTTTGCCCATTGACACGGATTCGTTCACGAAAGTCTACCAAATGAGGTGAAGTAAATAATCCAACTTTGTATCCAGCTTTTTGCAATACAGCAGCTAGTGTGTGACAAGTAGAGCCCTTCCCATTGGTGCCTGCCACGTGGATGCAACACAGAGCCAAATGAGGGTTACCAAAGGCTTCTGACAAGGCTATGACAGTACTGAGACCCGGCTTGTATGCCGAGCCTCCACTGTGTTGAAATACCGGAGTAGCGCGATAGAGATACTCGATCGCTTCCTGATAATTCATCGTATGATAGTCTGATTACGGTCTGGTCCTACGGAGACAATCAAGATAGGTACACCCAGTTCTTCTTCCAAAAAGTCGAGATAACGCTTGAAATTGACTGGGAATTGGTCGTCTCGAGTCATCTTGTCCATAGGCTCTTGCCAACCGGGTAATTCGCGGTATATGGGAGTAATATCATCTGTGATGTCATACGGGAAATCCTTCAGTTCTACGCCGTTGTGTCGGTACGCCACACATGCTTTAATAATGGGGAATGTATCCATTACATCGCTTTTCATCATGATGAGTTTGGTAACTCCATTTAGCATGATCGTATAGCGTAGAGCCACCAAGTCGATCCAGCCACAACGACGCCTACGACCTGTCACTGCACCAAACTCATGCCCTCTTTCACACAGTTCATTGCCGATTTCGTCATCCAATTCTGTTGGGAATGGGCCTGCTCCCACACGAGTACAATAGGCCTTGAATATGCCGAATACATCTCCGATACGTCTTGGAGCAATCCCCAAACCTGTACAACATCCCGAAGCAACTGTATTGCTGGATGTGACAAAAGGATATGAACCGAAGTCCACATCAAGCAATGATCCCTGTGCTCCTTCGGCCAGAACCTTTTTCCCCTCAATCAGGGCCTGATTGATCAGAAATTCGCTGTCTGCAAAAGTATATGTCCTTAGGTATTCAATTGCTTCCATCCACTCCTTCTCACAGGACTCCAACTCTTCTGTTGGATAGCCTAAGTCGGACAACATTTTTACGTGCCTATCTCTGGCTTTTTCGTATCGAACAGAGAAATCTTGCTCTATATCTCCTACACGCAGCCCATAACGCCCGATCTTATCCGCATAAGTTGGTCCAATACCTTTCCCGGTAGTCCCGATCTTGGCATCCCCTTTGGCAATTTCATTTGCAGCATCAAGCATCCTGTGTGTAGGCATTATCAGATGCGCCTTGCGTGAGATGACTAAGCGTTCTCGTAGGTTATGTCCGCTTTTGGCCAAAGCCTCAGCTTCTTCTCGAAACAAGACAGGATCTAGCACTATACCATTGCCCATCACATTGATCTTATCTCCCTGGAATATGCCACTCGGTATAGAGCGTAGCACATATTTCTGTCCCTCGAACTCTAATGTATGTCCGGCATTCGGTCCTCCTTGGAAACGGGCTACTATGTCGTAGGCCGGGGTCAATACGTCCACGATCTTTCCTTTGCCCTCGTCTCCCCACTGGAGACCGAGTAATACGTCTACTTTCATTTTTTATCTTTTTGAGAAACAGGGCCTATTGACCTCTGTTTATTGTTTTTATTTCTTGTGTGACTTAGTCTTCTCTTTTTGGAGCTACATTGGGCACAAATCCCGTAGAGAAATACCGAATTGCTACCCACTACGCAACCTTTCGGGTGGATGACGGAAAGGGTATTTAAGAATCGGCTGCGTTTATACAGGTGGATTTTATTGCAATACAAGCACAGGTGAGCTATGGAATTGGAGAAATGATAACCCAAAAGGTATCCGATTCCTGATCCTACCAATACAGGCACTCTCACCACTATAGCAGCTCGTTCCAATAGCATTAACGTGTCGTATATACAGTTACGACCGGCCTGCCCTCCCAAATCTCGGTGTCGCTCGTATACTGTGCGAGCCGAAAAAGGCTCTACCTCCTTGTCCAAAGTCAACACTGCACGAAGTATTTCAAAGCGTTCCGAGGTATGGTTCAACCCATTGGCTGCCAAATAATCCTCCAGCAAACGAGACAAATATGTATCCAATTCGGGCTGCTTCATTTCTAGACAAGGTAGAAATAGGCCGACATTGTCGGCTTCAGATTCACGTACAAATGTAACGAAAAAAGCAACTTTCACAGGCGACAGAGTTTATTCACTCTTTCCATTTACTTCAATCCTCACCGTATATCAGAATCCTCTGTAAATCTTAGCAGAGAGTTAGTTGTAAGACAACCGTGCGATCTATAAATAAAGCCTTATACGGGAAATAAGAGAAAATAAATTGACACGGGGCTCACCTGATGAAGAATGGGCTAATGTTTTGGATAAGTTTTATGTCAATTGTTCCTCTCACAAAGGAGCTGTTACTCTAAACTACTTACTATCTTTGCCAAGCGGGTAGAAAGCGTGAGCTGTCTATGCTGCTTAACAGTTACCAAAAACGACAATTAACAAACAAAAGCTCGTAATGAGACTATTACTTATCAGCAACTCAGCCAGTCCGGGTGAGGGCTATTTGGAAAAAGCCTCGGAACACATCTGTGAGTTCCTGGGCAATCGTCCCCTCAACATCGTATTTATCCCCTTTGCTGCGGTTACTTACACCTATGACGAGTACGAAGAGAAGGTCAATAAACGCTTTTCTTCTTTTGGCCAGCGTGTGGTGAGTATCCATAGGGCCCAGCGTCCGATAGATGCCGTGACGCGTGCTGATGCAATCGTAGTAGGTGGAGGCAATACTTTTATTCTGGTTAAGAAAATGCAGGAAATGGGGCTTCTGGAGGCCATTCGTGAGCGCGTGCTCGGTGGAGTGCCCTATATCGGGTGGAGTGCAGGATCCAATGTTGCTTGTCCCACTCTTTGTACGACTAACGATATGCCTATTGTTCAGCCTCGTTCTTTTGACGTCTTCAACTTTGTGCCTTTTCAGATTAATCCGCACTATCTCGATGCACACCCCGAAGGACACGGCGGAGAGACTCGGGAGCAGCGTATCGCCGAGTATCTCGTTGCCAATCCCAATCGTTGGGTTGTGGGGCTTAGAGAAGGCTGTATGCTGAAAGTGGAGGGTACTCAGATCTCAATGCAGGGAGACAAGACTTTGAGAGTTTTCCGTCATGGCAAGGAGACTGTAGAACTGAAGCCGGGACAAGACTTGCATTTCCTTTTGCAATAATTAAGTATAGAACATAAAACATACTATTCGGAATCTTTTTACCTATGAATGAGGATTTCTCCAAATACGATGACCAGGCCGCTGTAGCCTTTATTCGTAGCAATCTGTCCAAAGGTCTTTCTGCCAAGTTGGATACAGACAAGCTCACCTATTTTATCGACCTTATCTATGACTATTACGAGAGTCGTGGCTACCTCGATGAAGATACCGACGGAGATACTGATGTTGATATAGATATAGATATAGATGTAGAGGAGATGTGCGAGTACATCCAGAAGAATGCCAAGCGCGATGAGATTGGTCACTTTTCGATTGAAGAAATTGAAGAAATTGTAAATGCTGAGATGGATTACTGTGACTCTTTGCAGAGATAAAAACAGATTAGAATAGATACACATCGAAATTGAGCAAGAATAAATTATCCAAATTCGCCGATATGGAGCAATACGAACGAGTATTGCAATACCCCTTTGCCAGACTGCAGGCTGAGGGGTTTCCGTTTCGGGGTAGTTGGGCTACAGAGCTTTTTGGCAACACGAAGCCTATTGTTTTAGAGTTAGGTTGTGGTAAAGGTGAATACACAGTAGGGTTAGCACGTCGTTTCCCGGATAAAAACTTTATCGGAATCGATATCAAGGGAGCCCGCATGTGGAGTGGGGCCCGTCAGGTCAATGAAGAGCACATCAAGAATGCTGCTTTTCTTCGTACTGACATTGGTTTGTTATCTGAGTTTTTCGCCTCGGAAGAGGTGTCTGAAATATGGGTTACTTTCCCGGATCCACAAATGAAAAAGGCTGGTAAGCGTCTTACAGGGACTCGTTTCTTGAAGCTATACAGTGAGATCTGCTGCCCGGGAGCTTTGCTGCATCTCAAAACAGACAGCCCATTTCTGTACACCTACACCAAAGCCTTGATTGAGGCCAATGGGCTTGAGCTGTTGCACGACACCTCGGATCTGTACGGAGGATCTTTTGCTAACATAGACAGGGATGTACTGGGGATACGAACATACTACGAACAGCAGTGGCTGGATAGAGGTCTTTGTATCAAGTATATCGCATTTCAGATACCTCAAGGCAAGATCCTCACGGAACCAGATATAGATATAAAACCTGATAGCTATCGTAGTTTTAATCGATCTCGCAGATCACTCGAAGCTATGGAAAAAAATAAGGAGATCAACTGATGAATATTACTAAAGAAGCAATCGTTGATGCACTGAGTAAAGTCCGTTACCCTGGCAGCGGAAAGAATTTAATTGAAGCCGGTATGGTGGAGAATATTTGCATTGAAGGTAAGCAAGTATCGTTTTCTCTTCGTTTTGCCAAGGCTAAAGACCCTTTCATCAAGTCTGTGGTGAAAGCCAGTGAGACTGCCATTCTCACCTATGTAGACAAGGATGTAGATATTCGGGATCATATATCGATTGTCTTGCCAGAAGAAGCTGTTGCTCCATCCGAACGACCTTTGTTGCCGGGAGTTAAGAACATCGTAGCTGTATTCTCCGGCAAGGGAGGAGTAGGCAAAAGCACTGTTACTGCTAATTTGGCAGTTGCCTTGGCAAGAGAGGGATATAAGGTGGGCCTGCTTGATGCAGATGTTTTTGGCCCATCTATGCCACGAATGTTCGATGCGGAAGATGCCAGACCTACTCTTGATGTTGTAGATGGAAGAGAATTGATTAGTCCGATTGAAGTACATGGAGTTAAACTCCTATCAATGGGATTCTTTGTGGATAAGCATAGTCCGGTCTTGTGGAGAGGAACAATGGCCAGCAATGCACTACGGCAATTGATTAGTGATGGCAATTGGGGGGAACTGGACTATTTCCTTATTGATATGCCTCCAGGCACAAGTGATATTCATCTTACGATGGTACAGACTATTGCCCTAACAGGAGCCGTAGTTGTGACGACTCCCCAACAAATAGCATTGATAGATGCAATCAAGGGTATTGGAATGTTTCTTGAAGACAAGATCAATGTACCCGTACTGGGGTTAATTGAAAATATGGCTTGGTTTACCCCGGCCGAGTTACCGGAAAATAAGTACTACATCTTCGGCAGAGATGGAGGTAAGAAATTGGCTGAAGAGTTAGGCATCCCGCTTTTAGCCCAAATACCATTGGTGCAGAGTATTTGTGAGGGATGTGACAATGGGGAACCGTCTGCAATCCAAGAGGACTCTCTTAGTGGTATTTATTTTCGCCAGTTGGCTCATTCATTGGTAGAGCGAGTTGCTTATCGCAATGAGCATCTCTCTCCGACAGAGAAGGTAAGCATGAATAGTTAGTGACATTGATGTTCTATTCTGTTTTCAGAAAGAGAGGGTGCTGCGTTGAATTTTATACACGGCACCCTCTCTTAAATTCTTGGTATATCGTTTGTGGCAATGCAATGTTTGCGTGGCTTGTAACGAGAGGTTATTTATTTTGAAGTCTTGATATGCGCTTTTATCTTCTTCATCGCCCAGTCGTAATGGCTTGCAGTTACCGAAACACAGTAGGAGCCGAGAGTGGAAGTCCCCGTCCAATCGAGAGCTCCCTTAGCAAAGAGTTCGTCGTTGGAGAATGTCTCAATTATGGTCATCACATCTCCATGGCTTTCTTTTAGCATTTTCTTCGCCTCTGCGAGCGATGTGCTTTGGTGTTTCTTCCAAAAACCGACATTCATTTTCGGATAAGTTTTCCAATTATACGGTTCTGGCAGAAAAGGTTTGTGCTCACCACCTTGACTGGATTTTACCCAATTCAATAATAACTGATGCCATTCGTACAAATGAACAAGTACATCACGCAAGTTTTTATCCCTGCTCCAATGTGCCTCCTTGCCCATTGTCGCCATTTCTTCCGCAAATGTTGCATCTTGTAGTCCCTCATTCATTCCGTCGATGAGTTTCCACAGTTTATCGAATTGCCCGTTGGCAGATGTTATCAAATCCGCTTTAGTCGTTGCTCGTGCCATACTAATACCCTTGTTTATTGATGTTGCACGGTAAAAAAAGTTGCGGAGCGATTGCCTCTATCAGCGGTCGCTCCGCAGGATTGATTAAGCACCCAGACCAGGATCCTCGCCTTCGTCAGGTTTGGGGGTAGAAGGCTTCGTGTCTTTCTTTGGTTTAGCGGTCGTCTGTTCGTAGCTCACGTCGGTAAGTGTAAAGTATTTGCGTGAAGGAGAAAGCCGAACAACCGGTTTTTCTATATGTTTTTGGACATTAAAGGCCTCACCTTGAGGAACGGATTTGCTTTTGAATGAAGGCTTGAGCGTACCCAGGTCTCCGAACTCTACGATGTCGCCATTTGCCACGATGTCTCGGGCAATCTCGGTAGCGTAGTTCAATACTGCTTCCACTTCCTGACGGTTAAATGTGGTGGATTTGGCCACCCGTTCGCAGAAACTGCGGAAACTCACTCGATGTCTGCCCGTTGGTTGGGCGATTTGCACGATTTTACCGGCATTTGGACCGACGTTCAATTTGCGTTCAAGAAGAATGAACTGCAATGGTTTGTTAGCCATAAATCAATAGTATTTCCTCCTATTACCTCCTTTGCCAAAGTCGGAGGTATTGACTTTCGGCAAAGGCTTCTTGTTCGATAACGCAAATGTATTTGATTTGACACAAAAAGCAACTAAGCTTTCCCAAAAAAGCTTAATTGCTTTTCTCCGAAAGCTTAGTTGCTTTTGCTCGAAAGCTTAGTTGCTTTTCTCAGAAAGCTTAGTTGCTTTTGTCTGAAAGCTTAATTGCTTTTCTCCGAAAGCTTAGTTGCTTTTGTCTGAAAGCTTAGTTGCTTTTGCCCGAAAGCTTAGTTGCTTTTGATGCCTTCATCAAGTGCTTCCCGAAAAAAAGATATTGAGCAATCGACAAAAGGATACGGAGCGATTGTGAATTAGCTCAGTATCTTTTGAACCTCCATTCGGCAAATTCTTTCTATCTGGTTGCCAACAGCAGGAAAATGCCTCTTGTGAATGCTTTATTCTCGATAAAGAATTTTACTACGTAGTGCATTTCTCTTTTTGTGTTGTTTTGCCACATATTTTTCGAACTTTGCCTCTACAAATGCCGATGATATATAAAAAGAAAGATTACAGATCTATTCCTAAAAAAGTTTGGACTGTTTTTTCTTTGAGTGTTTGACAACATCGTGAATGCTAAATTTATCTTTGAAAATCATTATGAAAAAAAGAATTACTCTATTATCCCTCTTGATTGTGTCTGTTGGTATGGTCTCTTCTTTATGGGCACAAGAGGCCAAAAAGAACAATGTCGATATTAACCTCAGAGGTGGTATCGGCGTGATGACTATGACCCACAAACTGATTACTCCGTTTGTAAGTAACACTTCAATGACAGCTGATGCTTGGATACACAGCAACTTGAAAATCGGAGTGGAGGTGTCTTTTTTGTCAATGACTTTGCAGGATCAGTTCCCAGCCCTAACACCAAAACAACACGAGCTCAATCAATTATTCGTAGGGCCGGTTATTTCATTCTGTAAGCGTTCTGAATTACTCCATGGATGGGGAGCCAACGCTTCGCTTTCTTTGGGATATACCTACCTCTCCAGAGGTAACAGTAAAGGGGCGTTGTCTGGAGCCTACCAGTCATTCAATAAAGATCAACATGCTTTTGGAGCCAATCTCAATGCGGAAATACGTCGATACATTGGCCATTTCTATCTCGGATTGGGTTATACGTTAGGTGTGAGAGTGTTTGAAATGGGAGCCACCTCAAATACAAATACCCTCTTTAATAGGATAGGAATTCCTCAGTTAGCATTAGGAGTTGTTCTGTAAAGAATAGGCATTGTCGTGACATCATCCCTGATGCAATAGGCCCATCATAATTGAAAAATCGGACGGAAGTAAATCTTTTTCGCCCGATTCTTTTATTTATCCCTTTCTTCTCGGGAAGCGAGGCCTTTGAGGCTTAGCTATTTCTCTCTCTTGGAAAATGATTTTTCAAGAGAAGAAGTCACGCTTTTGGGCAGCTCAACATGTCGACTGGAAGATTTGTTTAAGGTTCTTATAAGTCTTACCTTTGCGTGGCTTTTGCCCAGTGTTTGGGTTTGTGGGTGAGGCTCCTTTGGTGCGAAAAATATAAGTGGGTAAAGATGCCGTTTGTAAACGAGTTGGTCAAGTATCGTTCAGTGTCTATTGTTGGGATGTCCAAGAATGCCGGCAAAACGGAGTGTCTGAATTATGTGCTTGGACGCTTGGAGAACAGCTATGACCTCTCTGTCTGCTTAAGTTCAATAGGGATAGATGGAGAAAAACGCGATCAAGTAACAGAAACCGATAAGCCCGAAATCAGTTTGCCAGCCGGAATGTACTTTGTCACTTCAGAGAAACACTATTTGGAGCGACGGCTCACATCCGAGATACTCGACGTGAGTAATGAGCGTACAGCTTTGGGAAGACTCATTACTGCCAAGGTGATAAACAGAGGCAAATTGCTCATATCTGGCCCCTCTTCCACAATTGGACTTCGCAGACTTATCAACCATACTTCTCGCTTGGGGATAGACCTTACCATTATAGATGGGGCTCTTTCTCGGCTGAGTCTTGCTTCCCCAACAGTTTCGGAAGCTATGATATTGGCCACAGGAGCAGCTGTATCCAAGAATATAGGAGAGTTGGTACGCCAAACAGCTGCCTTGTATCGCCTAATATGTCTTTGTGATACGGGAAACCCTCATCTGGTAGAACGTCTGTTACCCCTTGAAAAGGGATTGTTTGGAATTGACAAAGACGGCTATGTACATGACTTGGGGATACGAACAGCCCTACAAATACCGAGAGACGAACTACCGATTTTGCAACAGTACAGTACCATCTATGCCGCTGGAGCTGTAAACGACAAGTTACTCGAACAGCTCAGGGTGGATGCAGCCGGATGTAGACTGATAGTTCGCGACTTTACTCGTATCTTCGCCAAGCCTACTGCTGTGGATTTGTTTCTGCGCTCGGGAGCAGAGCTTCGGGTTTTGTTTGCTACAAAGCTTATCGCTCTTACAGTCAATCCGCAATCTCCGGACGGCTACCTCTTGGATTCAACCCGATTAAGGGAGGAAATGCAGGCTGCGTTGAAAATACCGGTGTATGATGTAAAGCAAATGGGATGAGGTTACGAGATCATATCAAAACAGTAAAGGGTATACGCTATTTAACCGAAGAGCTGGAGCTTTTGTCTCCAGCCGGCAGGCGTTGTATGCTCGACTTACCCATGATGACATCTGCCACGGAAATAGAGCAGAGCCTAAACCGTTTGGAGCTGGTACTCGACTGTATGAAAAACAAAGAGTTGCTCAAGGCTATTTCCGAGATTGCTCTACGCTTGATGCAGTTGCGTGATGTGGAAGGCTCAGTTACTGCCGTATATAGTGGAGCGATGCTCACGGATATAGATCTTTTTGAGATAAAAAACTTGGCCCTCATCTCTACTTCTGTAGCTGAGATCCAAACTCAATTACCTCATGAGCTGCCTCTCTTACCGAATTTGGATGAAACAGTCAAGATACTTGACCCCGAAGGGAAGCGTATTCCCACTTTTATGGTATACGACAGCTATAGCATAGAATTATCCGAGTTACGTAAGCAGTACCGTAATATCCCTGAAGGAGATGAAAAAGAAGCTCTTTGGATACAGATTTCTCAGGTAGAGGATAAAGTCAGACGTAGGTTGAGCCGTATGCTCCAGCCTATGGGGCCTGCCTTGAAAGAGGCTCTTGACTTGTTGGGCTATTACGATTTACTCATTGCCAAGGCTAAATTGGCTCTGACGCAGTCTTATGTAAGACCTCGTATAAACACTGAAGGCCGTATATCTTATAGCAATCTAAGGCATCCTCAAGTAGAAGCTATCCTAAAGACACGCGGGCAGAAATTTCAACCGGTAAGCATAACATTGTCCCCCGGTGTAGCTTTAGTTACCGGGGCTAATATGGCTGGTAAATCCGTCCTTCTTCGGTCTCTTGCTGTCGCTCAATTAATGTCTCAATATGGGTTCTTTTTGCCGGCTTCTGATGCCGATATCTATCCTGTAAAAGAGGTAATGCTATGTATTGGAGATGCCCAGGATGAAACAGAAGGATTGTCTTCCTATGGAGCTGAGATGGTCAGACTTTCTGAGATTTGCCATTTGGTGGCTGGAGGAGAGAGTGTATTAGCTCTGATAGATGAGCCGGCACGTACCACTAACCCGACAGAAGGACAGGCGATTGTAAGCGGTTTGGTGGAACTACTAACAGCTTATTCGCAGACTATAGCAGTTGTGACGACTCACTACAGTTCTGTTGATGTTCCCTGTCGCAGACTTAGAGTGAAAGGGTTTGTCGAAGAAAAGGTAAAATTGCCTCTCCATGTCAATGAACTGAATAGTTGCATCGATTACAGCTTGGAAGAGACCGATACATCGGATGTTCCTCATGAGGCCATTCGTATCGCTCAAATCCTGGGAGTATACCCCGATCTAATTGACAGAAGTATAAAGTATATCAAGAGATAAAGAATGAGAACAAGTAAAGTAGGTATTGACTACAACAAAGTAGATCATGCACGGAATGTGGCTGGAGAAATAGCCAATGATGTGCAGAGCTTTGTAGACCGATATACCACCGTAGCCGTGGAGCGCACGCTTTGCCGTTTGGTAGGCATAGATAATGTGGATGAAAATCAGGTGCCTCTTCCTAATCGTGTGGTAGACAGTCTGAATGAGAAGGGTGTGCTAGAGCATGGTGCTCTGTTCTTTTTAGCTAATGCCATGTTGACCACAGGGAAGACTCCTCAAGAACTGGCTGAAGCTGTAGCAACGGAAGATTTAGATCTGACAAGCTTTGAATTCAGATCTCGTCAGGAGGTAGCGGATGTACTGGCTCCTTTCATCAAGGCCGGAATGGACAGAATAGCCGCCAACCGCAAGCGACGTGAGGATTATATCAATACCATTGGCGAAGGATCCAAACCTTACTTGTATATCATTGTTGCCACAGGTAATATTTATGAAGACGTTATACAGGCTCAAGCCGGAGCACGTCAAGGGGCAGATATTATAGCTGTGATCCGCACCACGGGGCAGAGTTTGCTCGACTATGTTCCCTATGGGGCGACAACCGAGGGGTTTGGTGGTACGTTCGCCACACAGGAGAATTTCCGTATTATGCGAAAAGCTCTTGATGAAGTAGGCGAAGAGGTTGGTCGTTACATCCGGCTCTGTAATTATTGCTCAGGGCTTTGTATGCCAGAAATTGCTGTGATGGGAGCTTTAGAAGGCCTTGATGTAATGCTCAATGATGCTCTGTACGGGATTCTTTTCCGAGATATCAATATGCAGCGCACGCTCGTAGACCAATACATGAGTCGTGTTATTAACGGTTTTGCCGGCGTTATCATCAATACCGGAGAGGATAATTATCTAACTACAGCTGATGCTGTGGAACAAGCTCACACGGTATTGGCTTCCGACCTGATCAATGAGCAATTTGCTTTGGCTGCCGGTTTACCAGAAGAGCAAATGGGCCTTGGACATGCTTTCGAAATGGATCCTACTCTCAAGAATGGCTTCCTATACGAACTTGCTCAAGCAATTATGACTCGTGAGATATTCCCTAAAGCTCCACTGAAGTATATGCCACCCACCAAGTTTATGACAGGTAATATATTCCGTGGACATATACAGGATGCCCTGTTCAATATTATTGGTATATGGTCACACCAAGGATTGCAGCTCTTGGGGATGCCTACCGAAGCTATTCACACTCCTTTCATGAGTGACCGTTATCTCTCTATCGAGAATGCACAATATATCTTCAACAATATGCACGATATTGGAGAAGAAGTCTATTTTAAGGAAGATGGTATCATACAGAGTCGTGCTAGAGAAGTTTTGGATAAGACCATTGAACTTCTTGAACAAATCAGGGAGGAAGGTCTCTTTACTGCTTTGGAGCTGGGAATCTTCGGTGATGTTAAGCGTCCAAAAGACGGAGGAAAGGGACTCAGTGGTGTATCTATCAAAGGTGCACATCACTACAATCCTGTAATAGAATTGATGAAGACCTTTAATATGGAGGGCAAGCTATGAGTGAAGGACTCTATTCTACCGAGAAAAAAGATTACGACCAGACACTGGATCTAACCAAGGTGAAGCCTTATGGCGACACTATGAATGACGGTAAGGTACAGCTTAGTTTTACCCTCCCTGTACCCGAAGGAGAAGAAGCCATAGAAGCGGCTAAGCAATTACTACGCAAGATGGGACTAGAGAATCCTCAGGTAGTGTATTACCATGAGCTCACCAAAGGGTTTACATTCTTTAATTGTTATGGCAGTTGTCAGCACACCGTGGACTATAGTTCTATCTATGTTCCCAAGGTGGAATCTACTAAATGGAGTATGGATGAAACGGATCAATTTATCCGGGAGCACATAGGTCGTCCATTGGTTGTTGTTGGGGCCAGTACCGGTACAGATGCCCACACAGTAGGGATCGATGCGATCATGAACATGAAGGGGTTTGCCGGTCGCTATGGTCTGGAGCGGTATGAAATGATAGAGGCATATAACTTGGGAAGCCAAGTGCCGAATGATGAGTTCATTGCCAAAGGATTGGAACTGAATGCTGATGCCTTGTTGGTATCACAAACTGTCACTCAAAAGGATATCCACATCAAGAATCTCACAGAGTTGATAGAAATGGTGGAAGCTGAAGGCCTTCGAGATAAAATGATTATCGCTTGTGGAGGTCCTCGTATTAGCTATGAGTTGGCCAAAGAGTTAGGTTATGATGCCGGTTTTGGAGCGAATACTTATGCTGATGATGTCGCTTCTTTCATTGCACAGGAAGTAGACCGAAGACTTAATGCCAGAACAGAGGACTGACCCTCTTGATTATGAGTAATACGAACGAAATAATTATAAAATCACCAGGACTATGGAAAAAAATCAAATAAGAGAAGTCATTGCCAGACGCGTGGCTCTTGAGCTCAAAGACGGTGATGTCGTAAACCTTGGTATCGGTCTGCCGACCATGGTCCCTGCTTACCTTGAACCAGGTGTGCAGGTAATGTTGCAGTCTGAGAATGGTATGATTGGTATGGGGCCTGCTCCCAAAGAGGGGGAGGAAGATGACAATTGGGTCAACGCAGGAGGGGGGGCTATTACAGCTAACGAAAGAGCTGCAACTTTCGATAGTGCCCAGAGTTTTGCTATCATCCGAGGAGGACACGTAGATGTGAGTGTCCTCGGGGCCTTGCAAGTAGACGAGAAAGGAGATTTGGCCAACTGGCTAATCCCTGGAAAAATGGCCCCGGGCATGGGGGGTGCCATGGACTTGTTGATGGGAACACGCAAAGTAATCCTTGCTATGGAGCACACAGCCAAAGGGAACCCCAAGATTATGAAAGAGTGTTCGTTGCCTCTTACGGCTGCCGGACAAGTAAATATGATCGTCACAGAAATGTGTGTAATAGAGGTGCGTAAAGGAGAAGGCTTGGTGGTAACAGAGCTTCATCCCGAATTTACTCGTGAGGATGTGATTGCAGCTACCGAAGCAAATCTTATCTTTGCCCCCGATCTCAAACCCATGCGTCAGTAATACTGTTATTCAAACCACATTTTATCAATAATATATGGAATTCTCTCAAACACCACAAGAGAAGCTGTTCCTCGAGATGATCAGAGCTTTCGCTGAGAAAGAAGTGAAGCCTCTGGCTGCAGAGATTGATGAACAAGAACGCTTCCCAATTGAAACTGTAAAGAAAATGGCCGAAATAGGCCTTATGGGTATCCCTTTCCCAAAAGAGTACGGAGGGGCTGGCGCGACCAACCAAATCTACTCCATGTGTGTAGAAGAGTTGAGCCGTGTATGTGCTACAACGGGTGTTGTAGTATCTGCTCATACCTCTCTTTGCTGTGCGCCTATCTTTGAGCATGGTACTGAAGAGCAGAAGATGAAATACCTGCCTAAGTTGTGCTCGGGAGAATGGATTGGAGCCTTTGGCCTTACTGAGCCCAATGCTGGAACGGATGCTGCTGCTCAGCAAACTTTCGCAGTAGAGGAAGGTGATCATTATGTGCTTAACGGCAACAAGATCTTTATCACCAATGCCGAATATGCTCATGTGTATATCATCTTTGCTATGACAGATAAGAGCCAGGGTACCAAGGGGATCACTGCCTTTATTGTAGAAAAGGATATGCCAGGCTTCAGCGTGGGTAAAAAAGAACTCAAACTAGGTATCCGTGGATCTGCTACCTGCGAGTTGATCATGGAAAACTGTATTGTACCCAAAGAGAATCTTTTGGGTAAAGTTGGAGGTGGATTCAAGATTGCCATGAAGACCCTTGATGGAGGTCGTGTAGGGATCGCATCTCAAGCTTTGGGTATTGCACAGGGAGCTATGGATGAAACTGTGAAATACACTAAGGAACGCAAGCAGTTCGGCAAGTCAATTGCTAAGTTCCAGAATACACAGTTCCAATTGGCAGACCTCGAAACTCGTATCCAAGCTGCTCGTTTGTTGGTGCGTCAGGCTTCTTGGAAGAAAGATCAAAAGCTTCCCTATAGCGTAGATGCTGCCATGGCAAAGCTTTTCTGTGCAGAGACTGCTATGGAGATGACTACGAAAGCCGTGCAATTCCATGGAGGTTATGGCTATACTCGCGAATATCCAGTAGAGCGTATGATGCGAGATGCCAAGATTACAGAGATATACGAAGGTACCAGCGAAGTTCAGCGTATGGTAATTAGTGCTAACCTTTTAAAGTAAAAGCCACACAATATGCTCAAGATTGTAGTATGTATAAAGCAAGTTCCCGATACCACAGAGATTAAACTCGATCCGGTGAAGGGAACGCTTATTCGCGAGGGTGTACCCAGTATTATGAACCCTGATGACAAGGGAGCCCTGGAGCAGGCCCTGCGTCTGAAAGACAAGTTTGCAGCTCATGTTACAGTAATTACCATGGGACCTCCTCAGGCTGAGGCAGTATTGCGTGAAGCTTACGCAATGGGTGTAGACCGAGCCATCTTGCTGAGTGACCGTAAATTTGGAGGTGCAGACACTTTGGCTACAAGTTATACTATCACGCAAGCTATCCGTAATATCGACTATGATATTATCCTGGCTGGTCGTCAGGCTATAGATGGAGATACGGCTCAGGTTGGTCCCCAAATCGCCGAACAACTCGATTTGCCACAAATTACCTATGTAGAAGAAGCTGAATATGATGGCTGCAAAACCCTTACTGTGCGCAAGAGTACAGAAGAGGGGCATGAGATCCTCAGTGTAGATATGCCTTGTATGCTTACTCTTTTGGCGACTGCAAACCAGCCTCGTTACATGAGAATGCGTGGCATCATGGAGGCCTATGAGAAGGATGTAGAAGTTTGGGATAGCAATTCTATTCAGGTGGATCCTGAGCGTTTGGGCCTGAAAGGTTCTCCTACCAGTGTGAAGAAGGCTTTCACCAAGGGAGCTAAAGCGATGGGTACTTTGCATGAAGAACTTACACCTGAAGAGGCTGCAGAACTTATACTCCAAAAACTTAAAGAGAAATTCATCATCTAATAGCTCTTACCAATATGATAAACAAAGCTGACTATAAAGGAATAATGGTCTTCGCCGAGCAGCGTGCCGGCGTAGTTCAAAACGTGGCTTTCGAGCTTATCGGTAAGGCTAGAGAGCTCGCTGATAGCATAAATGAAAAAGTAACGGCTCTTTTGCTCGGGCATGGACTTGAAGGGTTGGAAAAAGAACTCATCGCAGCTGGTGCCGATAGAGTATTGGTTGTGGATGAACCCTGCCTAAAGGATTATATCACAGAGCCCTATGCACAAGCTATTGCTCACTTGATCACCGAGAATAAGCCTGAGATCGTACTTGTTGGTGCAACGACTATCGGCCGCGACTTGGGGCCTCGTCTTTCGGCTCGCTTGCTTTGCGGTCTCACTGCAGACTGCACTTCGCTGGAGGTCGGTGAAGATCGTGGCTTGTTAATGACTCGTCCTGCTTTTGGTGGCAATTTGATGGCCACAATTGTAAGTAAGGAACATCGTCCTCAGATGTCCACAGTACGCCCCGGTGTGATGCGTCAAAAAGAACGCGACTATAGCCGTTCCGGTGAAGTTGTAAAGGTTACTGTACCTTTCGATGAATCTAAGTTCAAGGTAAAGTTGATCAAGAAGGTTATCGAAGACAAGAACAAGATCGATATCACCGAAGCACATGTACTTGTCAGTGGTGGTCGTGGAGTTGGTACGACAGATGGCTTCGAAAAGCTTGAGGCATTGTCTTTGTGCTTGAATGCTGAGGTGTCTTCTTCAAGAGCCATGGTTGACGCAGGTTTGATCCCTCATGATAGACAAGTGGGTCAGACAGGTAAGACGGTTCGCCCTGACCTCTATTTGGCTTGTGGTATTTCTGGAGCCATCCAGCATTTGGCCGGCATGGAAGAGTCTGAGTATATCATTGCAATCAACAAAGATAAGTTCGCTCCGATATTCCAAGTCTCAGACTTGGGTATTGTAGGAGATTTGCACAAGATTATTCCTGTTCTCACAGCCAAATTGCAAGCAGAACAGGCAAAAACAAAGGCTTAAGGAACTGTTTATTCTGTTTTTATGGCAGATTATCAACATCTTATATTGAATAGAGAGGGAGGCATAGTCTTCCTCTCTATCAATCATCCGGAAACGCTCAATGCGCTTTCCTCCGACTTACTCGGGGAGTTGAGACAAGTTGTGGCTGAATTGGAGATCGATAGCTCTGTGCATGTTCTCGTTATTACAGGCAGTGGCAGGGCTTTTGTTGCCGGCGCAGATATAAAGGAAATGAGTCAGATGACTCCCATGCAAGCCAAGGCCTATGCTATCAACGGATCTGGAGTTTTCAGACGGATAGAGATGCTCCCATTTCCAGTGATTGCGGCAATCAATGGATTTGCTTTAGGAGGAGGATGTGAACTCGCCATGGCTTGCGATATACGAATTGCCTCCAATAAAGCAAAATTTGGACAGCCTGAAGTTGGATTAGGAATTCCTCCCGGCTTTAGCGGAACGCAAAGAATGTCTCGTCTGATAGGCGAACCAAAGGCAAAAGAGTTGATCTATACAGCCGATGTGATTGATGCTAAAGAAGCCCTCAGTATAGGTTTGGTGAATAAGGTTGTAGCTCCCGAAGAACTCCTTGATGCAGCCCGACAAATGGCTGAGAAGATTGCGTCTAAAAGCAGATCGGCCATAATGGCAGCTAAGGAGGCGATCAACAAGGGGGGGCAGACAGATATTGATACCGCTATCACGATAGAACAAAATCTCTTTGCCCACACTTTTGCTCATCCTGATCAGAAAGAAGGTATGACGGCTTTCTTGGAAAAGCGAAAGCCCAATTTTGAATAACCAAGGAGTAAGTATCTCCCAAATTTGGGGTGTAGAGCCTCTTCGGCCGACCGTCACGCAGCAATGGAGTGGCAGTCGGCTTCTGTATTTAGCCAAAGAGCTATAAAATGATCTCATAAGAGTTATGAGATGAGATTTATATCAAACTTCCTGTACTGAGGTATGTCCACTATATTGAGCAAATCCTGATCCCCGTTTGAATCTCCATATGCATAGCATCGGTATCTCGTCTCGAAGTTTGGGATGTAATGCTGTAGGTAGCGTATCTTCTCCTTTTTATTGCAGTTAGGGCCATTTAACCGGCCAGTGACAATCTGTCCTGCCTGCTCCAGCTTTGCTCCAATTACAAGGTCTATTCCTTTTGTTTTAGCCCAAGGAATGATCCAGTCGATAGGAGAGGCAGAAACGATACAAATGCGATGCCCCAATTCTTGATGTCTGCAGAGAGCAAGTATAGCTTCTTTTCTCTCTATTCTATGTAATTGTTGAATAACAAACTGCTCACAAAGGAGATTCAATTCTTCAGCTCTTTTCCCCTTTATTATGGGACGTAGCATTAGCTCCTTTGCTTGCTTGGCAGACAAGACTCCTTGTTTGAATCTTAAAAAGCATAAACAGAAATAGGGCAGGTGGCGAAGTGTTCCGAAAATGCCCAGTCCATACTTTAGAAATAGGAGAAAACTATCTCTCCGGATAAGAGTTCCATCGAAATCAAATATTGCCAATGTTGGACGTAAGTCCTTTTTATCAAAAGAATCAGAAGACATAAGAGAGAAGAAAAAAGAGAAATCCCCAACATAGGACAATGATTTGTAAGCCACGATCCTTGTATAGCATTTCGGTGGGGTTATAATACTTGCCTTCCACAATCACCGCACGCAGGTAGTATATCAATCCCAATGCTACCAATGGAATAGAAGTGTATAGGTATGGACTATGTTGCTCCATTGTTGCATTATCCAAACAATAGAGCGTATAAAGAACAATCAGGATGGCTGATATTGTGGAAAAAATAGACTGAAGAAAGGCTGGAGAGTAGTGCTTTACCACGGGGCGAGAAGTTTCATTTCGCCCCGTTGCGAGCTTAAGGTCTTCCTGTCTTTTACCAAATGCTAAGAGTAGAGAGAGAAACAAGATCATCAAAAAGAGCCAGTGAGACACTTCTGTATAGGCTGCAGCTCCTCCCGCTTCTACTCTAAGGACGAAGCCTGCTGCGACAAAAAAGGCATCCAACACGGGCCAATGTTTTCCCCATAGAGAGTAAACTATGTTGATCAGTACATAACTTCCCACAATCAGTGTCGCAATTTGCCATCTTGAGTCTTCGTAAGGAGGAAGCAACATTAGAGAGAGGCTCCCCAATAGCAAAACCCCACACAATATATAGGCCTGAACTAAAGACACCTTGCCCGAAGCTATGGGCCTATACCGTTTCTTTGGATGGTTGCGATCAGATTGCCTGTCATAGATATCATTAAAGACATAGATGGCACTGGAGGCAAAAGAAAAGGCAAAGAAAAGGATACCCAATCTTCCCCAAACTTTTGGAAAAAGAATTTCATGACCAAAAAAAGCTGGCAGCAAGACGAAAAGGTTCTTTATCCACTGCTGAGGCCTTATCAATTTGATTGAGTCTTTCATGAAAGTTTTCTCCGGCTAATCGCTCATTAGCAGTTCCTGAAGTTCCTCACTGGAAATATCCACTTTCACCTCTCCTCTAAATGCAATTGAAATTTTCCCTCTTTCCTCACTTATTATGATCACCTTGGCATCTGTTTCTTGAGATAATCCGAGTGCGGCTCTGTGCCGTAACCCCAGATCTTTGTTTAAGTCCGTGGTTGAAGAAACCGGTAAGATACAGCCGGCGGCCTTTATCTCATTGTCGGCAATGATCATAGCTCCATCGTGCAGAGGACTATTTTTGAAGAATATATTTTCGATCAGCCGGGCTGTAATCTCAGATCGAAACCGCTCACCCGTATGTTCGTATGGGGTGAGATCCATCCCTTGCTGTATGGCAATGAGAGCTCCAGTCTTTTTGCGTGACATATTCATACACGCCAATACCACGGGGGCAACCCATTTGCGTTCTTCTTGTTTCTTGACCCTGCGATCTCTGTAAAAAAAGTGATTGAATATTCTCCATTTCTTGGTTGAGCCTAATGTCGCAAGGAATTTGCGTATCTCATCTTGGAAAATGATAACCAGAACAAAGAATCCTACATTGATAAACTTGTCAAGTATAGCTCCCATGACTCTCATCTGAAGCATCTGAGAGATGAAGATCCACAAGATGATAAAGAAGATAATCCCCAAAAACAGGGCTTTACTGCCAGAATTTCGGAGTATATAGTAGGTATAGTAGATAAAAAGGGCTACTAAGAGTATGTCTACAAAGTCTTTGAAAGAGAATGACAGCCACATAGCTCCAGTTTTTAGGTGGTGGTTGCTTTTTGTAATTGAGACACAATACGCACTGCTTCTACAGCTTGCCGCACGTCATGTACACGCAAGATATGTGCCCCCTGCAATAGTGCATAAGTATTAAGAATACTCGTCCCATTAAGGGAGTCATCAGCTGAGCAGCCCAATAGTCGATAGATCATACTTTTGCGAGAAATACCCACCAGTACTGGCAGCTCCAAAGGGTCACAAACTTCTCGCTGTCGGGACATCAGCTCGTAATTTTGCTCCAATGTTTTGGCAAAACCGTAGCCGGGATCAAGTATGATGTCTTTCACGTCTAACTCTCGAAGTTTGCCTACTCGTTCCACGAAATAATCAAGTACTTCCAATGCAATATCCCGATATTGACAGAGCTGCTGCATTATCTTCGGTGTACCTTTCATATGCATCAAAATGTAGGGCACTCCCAACTCGGCCACAGTGCTATACATTTTTGGATCTAGGTCTCCCCCAGATATGTCGTTGATCATGTGTGCACCATACTCCTCTACACACATTCGGGCGATATCCGCCCGGAAAGTATCGACCGAAACTAGCAAAGACGGGTATTCGTCTCGTAGTATTTTGAGTGTAGGTTTGAGACGATTGATTTCATCTTGAGGAGACACTTCCGGGGCATCCTGTCTGGAGCTGTATCCGCCAACATCAATGAAACTTCCTCCTTCAGATACAATCTCTTCTATTCTCTTTCGGATTGCCTCTTCTCCTTTGATACGACTGCCGGTGTAAAAAGAGTCCGGGGTAACATTTATGATCCCCATCACTCGAGGATGAGACAAATCTACCAGCTGCCCTCGAAGATTGATTGTAAGATGCTGCATGGATCTTTATTTCTTTTCTTTCACCTCAAACACCCAGGCTTCACCTTTGGCCCTTGTTGAAGCTGTATAGGCGTCTCCGGAAGACGAGAACATTTCGGAATAAACTCGATACCAGCGTTTGTCCTTGATTACACCGGATTGTTTGGAGAACTTTTCTTTCCGGCCAGAAACAAACTCCCTTACTTGCTCTTCTGTACGGAAACTTCCTATAACGACAAAGTAGGCTGGCCCTGTGATATGCTCTTTCTCCACCATCGGGAGTTCTGCTACGCGAGCAAAATCTTCGACCTCCGGCATCTTTGTTGTTGGCTCTTCCGGTTCTGTTTCTGTTGCCTGACTGTTGCCTGATTGCTTATCGTATTGACTCCAAACTTTACCAGCCACCAGTTCTGTCGGTATGAATCCGGCTTCACAGTTCTGTCTGGAAGAAGTAGTGCGAATGGGAAGAAAAAGTAGAGCTGTAAAGAGAAGCACAGCGGCTGCAATACCCGGCACATTACGATGTATGGGGAGGTAATAGTACTTCTCCGACTTGTTTGGTGCTGGGGATAAGGAGGAGATAGAAGTCTGTAGCAGAGGAAGAGATGCCGGGAATAAGCCGTAGGCATCAGGGTGCTGCCGTTTCTCGGACATATCAGAGGAGAAGCTTACCAAACCTTCATCACTCAAGCTCAATTTTCCGATGCTGTTGATTTCTGTACTTCGTTTGCTTACCAGTTCCGAACGCAGGGCTTTGACATCCTCGTCCAACATCATACGTGCCCGTCTGAGAGAAACACCAAAAGTCGTTGCATAAAGAGTCTCAAGCAATCCGTCTCGATGTCGTATGGCTGCATTGAAGTGTAATTCCTGTCCGGGAGGGTAAGCCCGATTCTCTTGCTCATCGTATCTGGCGGGTATTGTTTCCAATACAAAGCCTCCTATCTCTGGTATAGCAACACAGGCATGCTGAGAGAGGCACTTATTGATGTGTTCTGATAATCTGAGGTGAGACATGGTTTTTATTTGTGATGCGTTTGGTCAGCTTACTTGATACCAAACTTTGTACGAAGACAAAGGTAACTTTTTTGCTCTATATACTTCTTGAAATTGTCCAGTTATTTGAGTGCTATGGTTTACTAAACATCAGAGAGATCGATGTTAAGTGCATAAATACAATCTCACTCGGAACCTTGATGTACTTCCATTAGTACACAGCAGCCATTGCCATGCGGAGAGAGAGACTGTTGCACAAGCTCTACCGAGCCTTTGAAACACTTCTTCTGGATCCTTATATACAATCTTTTGTTTATTTCTGTATTGTTAAGTATCTTTTTTAGCTGCATTTTTATGCCCAAGTTGTAAGATTTTAGTAGGATTTTCTCTCGCCTTTTTTATGCTGAGGGGAGTCGTTTTTTGCTAACACGGGAGAGAACGAAAATTCTCTCCTGAGGAAATTATTTTTTTCTCCTGTGTTAGCAAAATTTCTCTCAGGAGAGAAATTCGACCTCTTCAGAACGCCGATGAATAGGGCATTCTGAAAGACCTATACAAAGCCGATAAAAAGGGTCTGATTTTCTCATTGACAACAAGTCCTTTCCCCTCCGTTTCCCTAATTTTTATGCGACTAAAATTTTACAAAACACACCAGGTTTAGAAGAGGGTGGGGCAGAGGTTGAGAGATTGGTATGAATCCTATTGAGGACTATGTGCACATCTTTCTTAGGAGAGGAGAGAGTTCATGTCTCCTTCCCTTGGGGAAGATAGAGAGGAGAAAAATGATCGACCTCTCCTATATGTTGTTGTCGGTTAGCTTTTTGTCATTTTTGAATCCAAAGGAGGACCCTTGCTACAACAGTCCAAAGGAGAAGGATCATCAATGATATAAAATAGAAGTCTCCCTTTTCCCATACTCTGGGAAACTCGTAGTTTAGGCAAGACCTCAATCCTAATACAGCCATCAGGGCAAGTACAACTCCTATTATTTGGGGTGCTTTATAGGGTACATATATTAGCCATGGAATGATGCAGGTGGGTAGCATTAGAAGAACAAATCCGTAATGGTTCAACCCATCTTCCATGTGAGTGATCAAAGCTCCTGCAATGATCAAGACTGTGTAGATGAGACAAGTGACGAGGAGTAGGATATTTGTCGTTTCCGGTTTCATAGACTTACGTTCCGAGCAAGTTTTGTTTGTCAATATTCTGGGTAATAACTGTTCACTCGGTGAATGTAGAAATTTTACCCTTTTCAAGTTCATTTTGTGTCTGTCAAATCTCCTTTTTGAGGTGATAAGACAAGTGAAGACCTTTGTTCTTGGATGATGTTTGAGAGACAAATCTCTATAATTCGGATCTCACGAAGGCCTCTAATAATTCTTACCTTTGTGCGATTGTCATCTCCTGCATAAGACTAAGGGAAGATTGCCGCACGAGGCCTTTTGACTATGGCTGCTTTTGTTGTAGCCAGTCATGTGGTAGGTCAAATGTCAGCCGAGAATAACCTCCAAGACAAATGCAAATGCCCAGTGTAAGGTGTTGCAGTAGCTCCTCGATATAAAGGATGGGGTGACTTTACATATCAATGTTACTACTATTATATGGATTACAAGCAAGGAAATAATGGCGAGAGCTCTCGTGGTATGACAGCCGAGGGTTGTCGAAATACTCACCAAGCACCTCTTAACACATACGATTGGCTGAATGATATTCCAGAATCGGGAGGAGAATATGTAGAAGTTCAATTTAAGAATACTCGCAAGGGATACTATCTTAACAATTTTGAGCTGAAGCTGCGTAAGGGAGACAAGGTGGTGGTAGAATCCTCTCCCGGTTACGACTTGGGGATGATCACACTCACCGGCCCTTTGGTTGCCTCCGCCATGCGTCGTCATCGCCATGACACGCAGAGAATGGGGCCTAAATCTGTCCTAAGGTTGGCAGAGCAGAGCGATCTGGATAAACAGAAAGAGGCTCAAAGACACGAATATGACACAATGATCCGTTCTCGCCGTATAGCAGAAGAATTGGGCTTGGAGATGAAAATCGGCGATGTGGAGTACCAAGGAGACGGTACGAAGGCCATTTTTTATTACATCGCTGACGGTAGAGTAGATTTTCGCCAACTAATACGTGTATTGGCCGATGCATTCAAGGTGCGTATCGAAATGAAGCAGATAGGAGCCCGTCAGGAAGCCGGTCGCATCGGAGGAATTGGTTCTTGTGGTCGACCCTTGTGTTGTTCTTCCTGGATGAACAACTTTGTTTCTGTTGGCACCACAGCCGCTCGACTACAAGATCTATCACTGAACCCGCAGAAACTTACCGGTCAGTGTGCCAAACTGAAGTGTTGTCTCAATCACGAGGTCGATGTGTACGCAGAAGCCAAACGTAGGTTGCCACACCGAGACCTCACACTGGAGACTGAGGAAGGTACTTACTACCACTTCAAGACGGACGTTCTCAAGCGTGAGATTTCTTATTCCAAACAAAAGAATAATCCTTCGGACTTGATTACGATCCCAGCAGAACGAGCATTTGCCATTTTGAATCAGAACAAACGAGGCGAGATCCCCAAAACACTGGAGAACGACAACAAACAGAAATCCGCACAACAACCCTCTGCCGATATTTTGGATGACAGTCTCACTCGTTTTGACAGTGCCAAACGCAAGCGTAAACGTAAGCGTACAGATAAGCCACAAGATTCTTCTTTGGGTCATAATTCTTCTATCAATCTGGATACTTCAAAAAACGATACGCAGAAATCCGAACAAGAGACGAGCGAAGTGCGCTCAAATGGAAAGCCAAAATCCAATAAATCTTTCGAACCAAGCAAGCGGGTTGAAGCCGATCTCCCCTCCCAAATGAGAATGGCGGATAACAGACGAGGAAGAAACAGGCGGCCCGTAAGAAAAGTCGGAGGCGAAGCTATTGGCGCAATGTCTGGGAGCAAACCGGAACAGTCAGCAGCAGTACCATCCGATTCTCGCTATGGACAGCGGAATTAATGGAGAGTTGCGTTAGCGAACAATATCTTGATCAGGTCGGGTGGTGATATGTGTCGTATCGGGAGGAGGCTGTTAGGAATACTGTGTCTCGGTGGATGGATGCTCTCTTGTGTGCATAACCCTATGCCTCAAGAATACATCCGCTTTCAGCAGATCGAAGGTTCTCGTTGGGAAGCCGGTAAGAACTACGATTTTGAGCTGTTGATTCCAGATTGTAGCAAGAGCTACTCGGCAGAGCTGCTCTTAAGACATAACAATGATTACAAGTACACCCATATAGCCCTTGTGGCTTCTTTGCATGACTTCAAAGAAAAGATTGTTTGGGCTGATAGTGTCACTCCCTCCTTCTCTTTTTCTCCTCTTCATTGGAAAGGGCAGGGATTGGCTCAGAGAGAACTATCCGTCCCTCTTTTCGATGGCAGATATTTTGAATTGTCGGGTATCTATCGCTTGTCTTTGCGGACTCAACTGCAACAAGTGGCTCTACTCGGTATGGAAGCAGTGGGAATACGTTTTTGGCAATGTCCGGATGCGCCCCATGTATCGGATAACGAAGATTAGTTACCTTTGGTTCCCTTGGCAGTTTTTACAGCAAGCCGTGTATAAATGTAGATGCAACGCAGTTTGATTATAGATAGGGGAAATACCAACCTCAAAGTCGCAATCTTTGAGAACCAGGAGTTGGTGGGAGTTCGGCATCTGTCGGCTTCGACTTACATCGGCCTAAAGAATACCTTTTCTTCGGAAGAGCTGCTCTGTCACTCTTGTATTTTCTCTTCTGTGGCACAAGTAGAAGATCCAATCTTAGAGGATCTGAAAGGCCACTTTTGCCAAAACCTATATGTATTGAACGATCAAATGCCTATCCCTATAGAGATAGACTACGATCGGACAACCTTGGGGGCTGATAGGCTTGCTGCCGTGGTCGGAGCCGGATCTCTTTTCCCTCAAGAGGAAATTCTTGTGATAGATGCTGGTACGGCTGTGACCTACGAAAGGATTTCTTCGCAAGGAAAGTATCTCGGCGGAAATATATCTCCGGGGTTGGAGGTAAGATTTTCTTCGTTGCACCACTATACAGCACGTCTACCCCTGGTGCATATCCATGAATCGGACAACATTCCTCAATGGGGGACCAATACATCCGGAGCTATTATGGCGGGAGTTGTCAGAGGCCTCATACTTGAGATGGAGGGGTATATTGAGGCTGCGCGGCAAGAACATCCAGAGATAAGAGTGCTACTTACAGGTGGAGCTGCTTCCTATTTTGAGACAAAGCTAAAATATCAGACCTTTGTAGCTGACGATCTCGTTTTACGAGGTCTCAGTTGCATATTAGACTACCAAATACGGGAATGTACAGAATAATAGAACAGACAATAGGGCAATTTGCCAAAGCCGTGTTTCCGGCAACGTGTTTATTAGCTGGACTATTGGTTTGTGCCTCTTTGTCGGCCCAAAGTAACAGTTCGGAATCTCCCTACACCCGTTTCGGGCTGGGACGGTTCGACCCAAGTGGACACGCTTCCAATCGAGGGATGGGTGGTTTGGGTATCGGCATAAGAGATGCTCGGGCTGTTAATCCAATGAATCCAGCTTCTTATTCAGCAGTGGACTCGTTGACCTTTATCTTCGATTTGGGTGCATCTGCAGGATTCTATTGGGCCAAAGAAGGCTCGCACTCCAGTACTCGCAAACTTGGGAATTTCGAGTATGCTACAATGCTTTTCCCTGTGACCAAGTATGCCGGAGTAAGTCTTGGAATACTGCCTTTGGCTACAGCCGGTTATCAATACGGAAGTGTGCAGCCAATTGAAGGGCTGGACAAACAAAATTATACCCGTATTTACCAGGGAACCGGTAACCTGAACAACTTGTATATAGGAGCTGCAATAGAGCCGATTGAGGGTCTCTCTGTGGGAGCAAACTTTAGCTATTTGTTCGGCACCTACAATCATAGTCGTCGTGTTTCCTATTCGGTTGGCACAGCCTTGGATCCCACGATCAGTTCTCGTCTTGAGTTGGATGCCTTGAGGGGGAAAATCGGACTGCAGTATGCTTGGCAGCTTGCTAATCGCAGACGAATCGTATTTGGGGCGACATACGATACCTCTGTCAAATTCAAGAGTAAGCTTTTTACAGAGCAATTCTTGATCTCAAATCAGCAGATAGTAGAGCATTTGCATGGTGATACAGTTCGTGGCACAGGGCTTTATACAGCTCCTGAAATGTATGGATTAGGAGTAAGCGTGGATTTTTCGCCACGCCTGATAGCCGGAGTGGATCTGCAGTATGGACGATGGAGTGATGCCTCTTTTTATAAGTCACAGTGTGAATACCAGGATCAATGGCGAATAGCTATTGGAGGACAATATATACCCAATGCCGAAGAGATACATTCCACCAAGCAACTGCGCTATCGTGCAGGGCTCAGTTTGGGCAATTCTTACCTTAAACTTCCCACTACCAAGGGAGCTGAAGGATATCACCAGCTCGGACTTTCTGCCGGAATAGCCTTCCCTCTTGTGGATCGCCGCTCTTTTGTGCAGATGAGTCTGGAATATGATCGACTAATCCCAACCAATAAGGATATGATCTCCGAACATAGCTTGCGTTTGACATTGGGGTTGACATTCAATGAGGGGTGGTTCCGAAAGCTTAAATTGAATTGATCTTCTCGGGGCATAATCGCATTAGCAAAGAATAGAATCAAAGAAATAAAAGCACAAAAAATTATCCGATAGTTATGAAAGCAATCAAGGTTTTCCTTACTGCTGCCCTTATGTTTTCGGGCGCAGTAGCTGCTTCGGCTCAAACAGGAGTAGCTTCCGGCACTCCTTATGGCAAAGGGGAGGATAGTGTCCGCTGTCTGCAAAACATAAGCCTCTTTACCTCCTATATCAAAGGGGGGGCAATGAAGGACGCTGTGGAATTTTGGCAAAAAGCCTACGAGGAGTGTCCAGGATCTACCAAAAGTATATACCTCTATGGTGTTAAGATCTACAAATGGCAGTTTGAACAAGAAACAGACCCAACCAAGAAGAAGCTGATCATCGACAAACTGATGCGACTGTATGACGATCGCATCAAATACTTTGGCAGTGATAGAAAATATGGAGAAGATTGGATCACGGCATCTCGAATAACGGACTACATTGTTCTGATGGGAGAGCAAGTAGATTATGATCAAATATATCGCTGGACTCTCCCTGTGGTAGACAAATACAAGGAACAGACTGATCCTCAAACGGTGTACTATTTCGTCTTCTCTTCCCTGAACAAAGCCATAAAAGATAAGGCCTGGTATGAGCCCTATATAAGAGACTTTGTGAGAGGAAATGATATTCTGGACAAACAGTTGGAAACAGCGGATGAAGCTCAACAACAGGCTATTCTGGCGTTGAAAAATCCGATGGAGAACCTTTTTGCCAAGAGTGGACTTGCCAGTTGCGAGATGATGGAGAAAATCTATGCAGGTCGCTATGAAGAGTCGAAAAAAGATGCTGATTTCTTATCCGGGATGTTGTCTATGATGAGCATCTCGGGCTGTGAAAACTCTCCTCTGTATATCAAGGCCAGCAAAAGTCTCTTTGAGATTAAACCTACAGCAGAGGCAGCCATGGGATTGGCAAAGGAAGCCTTGGACAACAAGAATACAACTGAGGCCGTAAACTACTTGCAGCAGGCGATCTCTTTGGCCAAGACCTCCAAAATGCGTGCTTCATGCAATTACACAATAGGAGTCATCTATATGAACCAGCGTAGCTATGGGCAAGCTCGTCAGTTCTTCAACAAGGCAATGGCCGAAGACCCCAATATGGGAGAGGCAATGTTGAATATCGGACAGATGATTGCAAGTTCCGCTTCCAGTCTCTTCCCTGATGATAGACTCAAACAGCGCTGCGTCTATTACTTGGCTATAGAAAAGCTCGAACGTGCACGCCAAATGGATCAGGGTGTGGCATCCAAGGCTGCCAGCCTGATTGGGCAATACAGACAATACTTGCCCTCAGCTGCAGACATATTCATGCACCCTGAATTGGAAAAAGGAAAGAGTTTCTATATCGGTGGATGGATAGGCGAATCCGTGGTGATACGCTAAGAATCTTTCCGTACGGGAGGTTTTTTTCTCTTCTTCGGGAAGTGATCCTATATAAATGCAATACCAACGATATTCGTTCAAATATAAAGGCACTGCTCCAGTTCTTGTAACTTGGGCAGTGCTTGTTGCGTCTGTTCTGTTGCCCGGATGCGGTGGCAGTAAGTTGGAGATGAGTAAGCAAGACTTGTTACTAGATACAGTGTATATGATGTGTACATATGACGTTCATACACTGGTGTCAGACTCTGGACTCACCCAATACAAATTGGACGCGAAGGAATGGCGTATCTACGACAAGGGAGAACGTCCTCACTGGTATTTCCCTCAGGGAATTTATTTTGAGCGATTCGATTCGCTCAAAAGACCCATAGCCAAAGTATCGTCCGATACAGCTTATAACTATACCTCAGAAGAGTTGTGGGAGTTGGTTGGACATGTACATATTCGCAATATGTCCGGAGTAGATTTCTATGCTCCTCGGATGTTTTGGGATAGTCGCAATGCCCGGGTTTATTCTCCTGATTCGGTATATATCAAAGCTCCAGACAGAGTATTACGCGGACAGTCTTTTGAAGCCAATCAAGACCTTAGTTCTTATTCTTTTGTGAATAGCTCTGCAGAAGTTGATTATCAAGAGCCAGAAGAGGATTCAAAAGAAAAAGAAGAGGAGAAGAACCCATTGGAAAAGCCTTAGTCTGTATCCTCAGGTTAATTCAAAATGATTTATATCGGCATCATCATAACCCTACTCCTTTCCGGATTTTTCTCCGGCATGGAGATCGCTTTCGTCTCTTCGGATAAGTTGCGATTGGAAATCGATCGCAAGGAACATGGATTTGTGGGGTATATTCTGGGGCTATTGTTCAGAAAACCAGATGAGTTTGTGACAACTCTATTGGTGGGTAACAATGTAGTGCTTGTCGTCTATGGCTTGCTAATGGCTCAACTGCTCGAAACTCCTATCAGGTTGTATGTCTCAACCAATGATGCTTTAGTCCTTCTGCTGCAGTCTTTACTATCCACTATGCTCATCCTCGTTACCGGTGAGTTTTTGCCTAAAGTTTTGTTTCGGCAAAAATCGAACCAAATGATGACATTATTCGCCCTGCCTGTTTCTCTCTTCTATATATTGCTTTTCCCTATCACTAAGCTATGTACTCTACTCACAAAATTGTTTTTCCTACTCGTGGGTGGACGTTCGGGTGTTTCTTCTGAGGGCGTTTTGTCTGGCTTCTCAACAGCAGATTTGGATCATTATCTATCTGAAAACATAGAGGATGATCGAGACGGAGATCTCAATACAGAAGTTAAAATTCTACAGAATGCTCTGGACTTCTCTAAGGTACAGGTACGCTATTGTATGGTTCCTCGTAATGAGATGGTAGCAGTGGAGCTTGGGGCGGATAAATCTCTTCTCGAAGAAAAATTCTCTTCTTCTGGCCTTTCGAAACTTATCGTTTATAAGGAAAATATCGATGATGTGGTCGGTTATATCCATTCATCAGAGATGTTTCAGCCTGATCCTTGGCAAAAGCGGGTTGTTCCAACTCTCTTTGTTCCGGAAAGTATGTATGCCAATAAACTCATGAAGCAGTTAATGCAGCGCAATAGAAGCATAGCTATTGTAATAGATGAGCTAGGAGGCACTTCTGGCATGGTGACTCTCGAAGATATTGTAGAAGAGATATTTGGAGATATAGAAGATGAACACGACAGACGAAAATTAGTGTCTAAACAGATTTCTGAGCATACCTATGTTTTCAGTGGTCGTATGGAGATCGATGACATCAATGAGCAGTTTGATCTACAGCTTCCCGAGAGCGAAGAATATCTCACAATAGCCGGATTTATACTCTACCATTATCAACATATACCAAGCAATGGCCAGTCGGTAACAATTGCTCCATACCGCTTTGATGTGCTGCATTCTACCAGCACAAAGATTGTGCTGGTCAAAATGACTGTAGAAGACAAAATAGAGGATAGATAAGTTCTTCGCACAGGCTCCAAAATGACAATTAAACTTGCCTTTTATTACACTTTGTAGAGAGTAGTAATCTTGAAGGTATTGAGATTGAGAAGATAGGCATACTTGTCATATACGACCAAACTCAGACATCGAAAAAAAATACAGCGAATACCGTGCTATCCAATAGTTTCTAAATGGAGGTTGCTTTTGAGAGGGGAGATAGATAGAGAATAGAGAAGAAACAAATTGAAAATACAGCATAAGTTTCCAGATGTTATATCAAAACAGACATTCTGGCATGACCTTAGTTAATACATTTTAGAATGGATGTGTAAAATAAGGGTAAGGCTAAAGCGGAGATCTTTCTCTCATCTATATAACCGCAGCCCCAATTAGGTGGCGAATGTTGTATTGTGCAACAAGCTCAAGTTCTTTTTGCTGTGTTGTTTATAAGTACTCGAAGCCTTCTTAGCAAGCATTGCTCTATCTTTTCTTCTCCATTTTCCATTCTTAAGTTATCGTTGCATCCAGAGAGGGGAATATATATGAGAGAAAATAAATTGTCATGAATTTGTATGCAAACGAAAATTATGTACTTTTGGGGTGTTAGCTATCCATCGGAGGTTCTTTGGATCAGAAACTTAGAGGAGAAATCCGTTGGGAGAGTGAGCCGTTTTTTGACAAGAGGAATAAATAGATGTCTAATATTACAACAAGTAAAACGTATGAACAAAAGTGAATTCGTTGCTGCCGTAGCAGAAAAGTCCGGCCTTAAGAAAGGTGACGCCTTGAAGGCTGTGAATGCCTTTATCGAAGTTCTTATCGAAAGTCTCCGCAAAGGCTTGAAGATCTCTCTTCTGGGCTTTGGTACATTCTCCGTTGTAGATAAGGCTGAGCGCAAGGGTATTAACCCTGCCACGAAGAAGCCTATCATAATCAAGGCTCGCAAGGTTGCTAAATTTAAGCCGGGTGCCGGGCTTAAGCTGTAAGAAAATTACGCATGCATAAGCACAGGAGGCTGTCCCTCTCTTTTCGTGGGGACAGCCTTTTGTGTGTTTGTTTGTAAAAACAAGTCGAAGGTGCTTCTCTCGACACTTCTTTTCCTGATTGTTTCTACCACAAAAGACCCAAGAAAAGAACTCTTGAGCTGTCTTCTGCTCTTTGTCAAACACTCCTAATAGTACTACCTTTGCGCCTATGAGACAGAAAGCATTACAACAAATAGGAGAGTATACCATCCTAATGGGGCGCACTTTTGCTTTGCCTCGCAGGTGGAGTATGTTTTTCCGACAATTGATACGTGAGATATATAAGCTTGGTGTCGATTCGGTGTGGATTGTTGTGATCATCTCTTTCTTCATAGGCACTGTAATTACTATTCAGCTGTCTATTAACATGACTTCTCCTCTTATCCCTCGTTTCACCATAGGTTATTCTACTCGAGAGATCATATTGTTGGAGTTTTCTTCTTCTATCATGTGTCTCATATTGGCAGGGAAGGTTGGTTCGAATATAGCCAGTGAGCTTGGCACGATGCGTGTGACAGAACAGGTTGATGCAATGGAAATTATGGGCATCAATTCCGCCAATTTTCTTATTCTGCCCAAGATATTAGGATTGATGCTATTTATCCCGGTGTTGTCTATAATCAGCATGGGAATGGGAATTATAGGGGGATATTTGGCTTGTGGACTTGTGGATAATCTTTCACCAAGTGACTTTGAATTTGGTTTGCAGTTATTCTTCAATCCTATTTTTGTGCTCTACTCTATTATTAAGTCTGTGGTATACGCTTTCATAATCAGTTCCGTGGCGAGCTTTTTCGGGTATACAGTAAAGGGAGGAGCCTTGGGGGTTGGAAAAGCCAGTACAGATGCAGTGGTTAGTACTAGTGTATTAATATTACTCTTCGATGTGTTGCTGACCAATATCTTGCTTACCTAGAATTGTGACCTTTCCGGGGAGCTTGCAAAACTTATTTAGTCATCTATCAGTGGGGAGTTCATGATCGAGGTAAAACAATTAGTCAAAGTATTTGAGGATAGAACTGTCCTCGACGGCCTGAATATAACTTTTGAGACAGGTAAGACCAACTTAATAATAGGCCGAAGTGGGGCAGGGAAGACCGTCCTGCTCAAGTGCGTCATAGGCTTAATAGAACCGACATCGGGGGCTGTACTGTATGATGGCCGAGATTTGGTGAAGATGCAGAAATCTGAATTACTTAATCTTCGCAGGGAGGTCGGTATGCTCTTCCAAGGGTCTGCTTTGTTTGATAGCATGACAGTAATGGAGAATGTTCTCTTTCCGATGGAAATGCTTTCTAAGATGAGCAAAGCTCAACGTAAGGATAGAGCCACGGATTTGTTGGAGCGAGTTGGTCTGATTGACGCCCGCCATAAGTACCCGAGTGATATATCGGGAGGGATGATGAAACGTGCTGCTATTGCCAGAGCATTAGCACTCGAACCTCGCTACCTATTTTGTGACGAACCCAATTCCGGTTTGGATCCAAAAACCTCTATTACGATAGACGAATTGATACATGGTCTGACGGCTGAATTTGGGATAACCACGATAGTCAACACGCATGATATGAATTCTGTACGTAAGATTGGCGACAAAATCATTTTCTTGCGCAAGGGCAAGAAGGAATGGGAAGGAAGCAGTGCAACCATAGACGAGACCGACAGCCCTGTATTGCTGAGTTTTATCAATGCAGCCAAAATGGCCTGAAAGGAGTCTTGATTAGAATGAATCTCATTTCTGATCCCTATCTAAATCGAAATAAGACAAATGACAAAACATAAAAAGACCCGTTCAAAAGCATTTTATCATACACATCTGTTATGTATTATCAGTATTGCTATGGTATTATTCATTGTCGGCTGCTTAGGCTTGGCAGAGATTGCTGGTAATGCGATCCGGAAAGAAGTAGAGGAGCAAATAGCTTTCAATATACTGCTCAAAGAAGGGAATTCGGATGAGGAGAATAAGGCTCTCTGCACCAAAATGGAACGAGAGCCGTTTGTGCAACGAATTCGATACATCTCAGCCAACGAAGTAGCCGAGGAATTAGGGAAAGAATTGGGCGAAGACCCTGTAATGGTATTGGGCTACAATCCATTGCAACCGCAGATGCAAGTCTATGTAAAGTCCGAGTATGCACATCCGGACAGTTTGCCAATCGTGGACACCAAAATTAGGGCTTGGGACAGCGTAGAGAGACTCTCCTACAGACAAGATCTATTCCACACCGTACATACTAAGATCAAGGCCACAGAGCGCATATTGCTCATACTGGCTATTGTTCTTCTTATCATCAGTTTTATACAGATCAACAATACTACCCGTTTGCTTATTTACAGCAAGCGTTATCAGATACGCACTCTTTCTCTTGTAGGGGCTTCTGCAGCTTTTATCCGACGCCCATTTGTTTGGCACAGTGTTTTCGATGGTCTGTTTGGTGCCACCTTAGCCTGTTTGCTCCTACTCGCAGCCATTTTTGCTCTGGACAAATACCAATTACCGATGTTATGGAATTATCTTCCTCTTAGAGATCTGGGGATGCTTGCTGTAACTCTGCTGATGATTGGCAGCCTTGTATCTGCATTCACAGCATACAGAGCTGCCAGACGCTATGTGCGTATGGATGGCAGTAAAATGTATTTGATATAAGCCTCCTACTCTTTTGTTGGGGAGGATATTCCAGATTATTAACTAACGAAATACTTATGTTGTACAACAAGAAGAATTATCTGCTCATGTTAGTCTCAGTTCTGCTGATAGTATTGGGTTTTGTGCTGATGTCGGGAGGAGCGCCAACTGATGGTGTTAGTTTTAATCCCGAGCTTTTTTCCACACGTCGCATCGTGATAGCCCCTATTGTCTGTGTCGCAGGCTTTAGTCTCATGGCTTATGCTATTATGGCAAAGCCATCTTCCGATTCATCGAGGAAAAACACCGAGAGACCAGAATAAGTATATTGTTGAAAGAAGTTTCATTTTTAGACAAATAATCTATACATGACCCATTTTCTTTCTCAAGAAAGATGGAGTCGTGTGTAGTGATGTTTTCACATTCGTAATCTTAGGATTATGACAGTTTTGCAGTCAATAATCTTAGCCATAGTAGAGGGGCTTACAGAGTTTCTACCGGTTTCTTCCACTGGTCACATGGTTTTAGCTGAGGGCCTCATGGGAATGGAGTCAGATAGCTACACAAAGGCTTTTACAGTGATTATCCAGTTCGGAGCCATGCTTTCTGTTTTAGTCTTGTATTGGAGACGGTTCTTTGATTTTAGGCCTCTTCCGGGAATGACACAGCCGGTCCTTCGTATGCTTAGTCGCTTCCGTTTCTATGGGTTGCTCCTTTTAGGAGTCTTACCTGCAGCAATATTAGGGCTACTATTTGAGAAATACATAGACCATATGCTTGGGAGTGTACTGGTTGTAGCTTTGATACTTTTATTGGGAGGTGTATTTATGCTTTTTGTAGATAAGATGTTTGCTTCATCCAACTCCTCCAAGCCGACTCCTCGTTCAGCCCTTATTATAGGCCTTTATCAATGTTTGGCCATGGTGCCAGGAGTGTCACGCTCCATGGCTACTATTGTGGGGGGAATGCAACAGGGACTATCCAGAAAGGCAGCAGCAGAGTTTTCTTTTTTTCTGGCTTTACCAACAATGTTGGGAGCAACATTGCTAAAGATTTACAAGCTGTACAAAGAAGGAGGGCAAGAGATATTTATGCAGCATATGGATACTCTCTTGATCGGTAACATCTTGGCTTTCATTGTTGCATTGTTAGCTATCAAAGGCTTTGTTTCTTTTCTTACCAAATATGGATTTCGTGCATTCGGTTACTACCGTATTGCTATGGGATCATTGATATTGCTACTCATGCTTTGTGGTATACCTCTCAATTTGCAATAGGGTTTGTTTACAGGACTTTTTCGATGGATAATATAAAAGATCGCAAGTGGCATCTGACAGAAGATGGTGAGGTTTTACTTTTCGATAAACCCTATCGATGGACTTCATTCGATCTTGTCAATAAGTTCAGATATTGGGCTTGCCGGAGACTTGGGGTCAAGAAACTCAAAGTAGGTCATGCCGGTACTTTGGACCCATTGGCTACCGGATTGATGATCATTTGTACCGGGCGTTGTACCAAACAACTTGATACTCTGCAACAAGGGAAAAAAGAATACATAGCTACACTTAAGCTTGGGCAGACAACTCCAAGCTTTGATCTGGAGACAGAGCCAGATGCAGAATATCCTACAGAGCACATTACCGAGCAGTTAATCTCTGAAGTATTGCCAAAGTTTGTGGGGATCATAGAGCAGACTCCTCCGGCTTATTCCGCTATCAGAGTAGATGGGAAAAGAGCTTATGCTCTGGCCAGAAAAGGTCGAGAAGTGAACCTTAAGCCTCGTTTGTTGGTTGTCGAAGAAATAGAGCTCCTATCGACTGATTTGCCCGAAATAATAATCCGGGTGGTTTGTTCCAAGGGAACTTATATACGGGCTTTAGCTCGAGATATAGGCGTAGCATTAGGCAGCGGTGCTCATCTAACTGCTTTGAGGCGCACTCGTATTGGTGAATACCGTATAGAAGATGCATACCCGATAGAACTGTTGGATGAGCTGCTTAAACGGTACGTAGAACCTCTCCCAAAAGAAGAGAAAGACGGCAAATAAGACAAAGAAAAATATCGCAGACCAAAATACAGAATAAAGCATATGAAACTATCGATGTTTAAGTTTAAGCTCCCAGAAGAGCTGATTGCCAAGTATCCTGCACGTTTTAGAGATGAGTCTCGAATGATGGTGTTGCATCGGGCTACGGGGGAGATCGAACACAAGCAGTTTTCCGATATCATAGATTATTTCGACAAGGATGATGCTTTTGTATTCAACAATACGAAAGTTTTTCCTGCTCGCATCTATGGCAATAAGGAAAAGACAGGAGCTAAGATAGAAGTCTTCTTGCTGCGAGAGCTCAATGAGCAACAAAAACTGTGGGACGTCGTGGTAGATCCGGCTCGCAAGATAAGGATCGGAAATAAGCTTTATTTCGGTGAGGATGACAGCCTAATTGCTGAGGTAATTGATAACACGACCTCACGTGGCCGCACACTTCGTTTTCTCTATGATGGACCTCATGATGAGTTCAAAAAAGTCCTTTTCGATTTTGGAGAAACTCCGATCCCCAAGTATTTGGATCGAGAGGCAGAGCCAGAAGATGAGGAGCGTTTCCAGAGTGTTTTTGCCCAAGAAGAAGGAGCTGTAATTGCTCCGGCAGCAAGCCTACATTTTAGTAGACAGCTCCTAAAGCGTTTGGAGATCAAAGATTGTCGCTTTGCATACCTCACAGTGCACAATAGCTTGGGCAACTATCGAGAGATAGATGTGGAAGACCTCTCCAAACACAAGATGGAAAGTGAGCAAATGTTTGTTGGAGCAGAAGCTTGCCAAGTGATAAACAAGGCCAAAGATGGTGGGCATAAGGTTTGCGCTGTTGGGACCTCGATTTTGCGAGCCATGGAGACGGCTGTGAGTACAGATGGGCACATCAAGGAATTTGAAGGCTGGACAAACCTTTTCATATTCCCTCCCTACAACTTCTCTTTGCCCAACGCCATGATTAGTAACTTCAATATGCCATACTCTATCTTATTGATGATGACAGCGGCCTTTGGTGGGTACGAACATGTGATGAATGCCTATGATGTTGCCATCAAAGAGAAATATCGCTTTGGTGTATATGGGGATGCGCTATTGATCATCTAAATACAGAAAAAGGATGTACACTTACACCTCTTTCGTCTCTGCGAGGGAGGTGTATGTTTTCTAAGCTATATGAGTACACTTTGTTTAGGGTTGGGGAGCAATATAGGGGATAGACTGAATTTTTTGTCCCAAGCTGTAGGCTATGTTCGTGAATACGCAGATGGCCTCATTGAGGTTTCTTCGGTATATCGCACGCAGCCGTTGGATTTTGACACTCCCAATTATTTTCTCAATGCCGTCGCACTCGTATACACAGAGCGTAGCCTGATCGATTGGCTCTACTTTACGCAAAAGGTGGAGCGAGAGATGGGGCGAACAGCCAAGAGTGTAAACAAAAAGTATTCGGACAGAATAATAGACATAGATCTACTTTTGTATGACAGGCAAGAATGGCACGTATGTTCGCCTCAAACGTTATTTATACCTCATCCTGAGATGCACAAAAGAGCATTCGTCCTTTACCCATTGGCAGAACTCTTTCCTGATTGGGTTCATCCGTCGTTGGGGTATCGAGTTGTTGAGTTGCGAGATACGCTCGACCGTCTGTCTGATGAAAGACCGGTATTGATAAAAGACTTCTCTTTGTAGTAACCTACCATGGGGATTGTAATTCGTCAAAGTATCAAAGGGACAGCGGTGACTTATTTGGGAGCACTCATCGGCTTCTTTTCGACTTTTTTTATACAGACACGTTATTTATTGCCAGGAGAAATTGGTTTGTTACAAGTCCTCTTACAAGCTGCCACTCTAGTTTCAAGCTTTGCGATGATGGGACTCAACTCTTCAATTTATCGTTTCTATCCTTACTTTCGAAATTCAGGAGAACAGACAAGAGCTTCCTCCGAAAGAGATAATGGCTTCCTTTTCTATGCTTTGCTCATTTCTTTGGTGGGCTTAGTAGTTATCATTCCTTTGTATTATCTACTGAGAGGACCTATTTGTGATATGTACATGGACAATAGCCCGGAATTTGTCCAATACTTTCATTGGGTCGTGCCATTGGTGGTTTTCCTCCTGTTTTGGCTGGTTTTTGAATTATATGCCGTACAGCTGATGCGCATAGCTGTCCCGAAATTGATCCGAGAGATCATACTCCGAGTCTTGCTTGTCGGGACCTATTTGGTTTACGCACTTGGTTGGGTCAGCTTTCCGATCATGGTAGGTATATACATATCCTGCTATGGCTTTTGTATGCTCCTTTCTATTGCTTATATCGGCCGTCTTGGCAGTCTGTCTCTAAAACACGATTGGAGCTACATTACCCCTGAATTAAGATGCAATTTCCTACGCTACACTTTTATCTATGTATCAGCTTCGATTGGGACAAAGCTAGGTAGCCAACTCGGATTATTTATGGTCGGAGCTTTGGACGCCGGAGGAATGGATAGTGCCGGCATCTATTCGATTGCCTTTTTTATGGTAGCAGTCGTAGAAATACCATCCAGGTCGATGCTCAATATTGCATCTCCAATCATGGCTGATTCCATGAAAAGGGAGGATTTGTCTCAAGCCAATCACTTGTTCAAAAGGGTAGCTTTGCATCAGGTACTAGCCGGTGGTTTTATTTTTCTCTTAGTCCTATTCAATATTGATAGTATCTACGCGATTCTGCCCAATGGAGCAAAATATATTTCTGGTAAATCGGTCTTTCTGTTTTTGGGTCTGGCCAAAATGCTGGAGATTACATTTAACTATGGCAATTCGTTATTGAGTTGTTCGAAATATTACCACTGGAACCTATACTATACACTCGGGGTTACCCTTCTGGGTGTCCTCTGGCAAGTGTTACTAATCCCAATATTGGGGATATCAGGTGCCGCAATTGCCACTCTTATCACCACGGCCCTGAGCTACTTTGTACAACAATTGATGATTTCTCTGAAGATGAAATGCAGTCCTTTTTCTAAGGACTTATTTGTTTCTCTTTGCATCTTTACGGCAATGTGTGCAATCAACTATGTTGTTCCCTGCATGTCTAATCCTTGGATTGACATACTGGTACGCTCTTTGCCAATAGGATTTTTCGGTTTGTGTGCGATCTATTTTAGTGGGATTAGTCCGGAAGCTAAGTCTGTAGTAGATCGTCTCCTTAAATGTAAAAATCATGGCAGGACTTAGCCATTTTACCTCTTTCCTCTATAAGATCTCCCCTCCAAGGGTACAGTATGTGATAACTCAGACGAAAGCCTGGCTTAGGGAGCGATTAGTCGATCCCAGACATTTTAGACAAGTTCGGCGGGATGTTGATCTTTTATACAGACAATTAAAAGGAAAGAGCCACTACCGGGTCCTATTTATTGTTTCCGTAGCAGCTCAGTGGAAGCAAGGGATATTGTTTCGCTTGTTAGAGCAAAATGCTCATTTTGAACCTGCTATTTTGCTCACTCCATATTCTGAAGAGCTAACCCCGGCAGTAATAGACAACTATCAAACCTCTTTGGCCAAGCTAAAAGAGAAGGGCTATACTCCTATCGAAGCTCTATCTCCTGATGGGCAGTTACTCAATATAGCCAAGCAATGTCCGCCTGATTTGATCTACTACATCACTCCCTACGATGTGTTACTGCCCAAGCAGTACCGCATGTCATCCACCTATAAGCACAGCTTGATTTGTTATTCCCGTTATGGCTATGTGCTTGATACAAGGGCAGAGTGGCACAAAATTCGCAATTTTGGTTACTGCTGGCAATTATTTCTCAGCTCCAAGATAGACTCCGATCTCTATCAAAGGCACTCTCTTTTCGGAGTGGAAAATGGATATGCTTCCGGTCCTCTGATTTATGACGAAATAAGAGAAGCTCTCCCTAAAAAAGAAAACCACGAAGATTTACCTCTGGTAATTCTAGCTCCTCACCATTCTATTGAATCATGGGGCTTTGCCTTGTCAAACTTCTTACGTCTGTCTGATTACTACTTATCGCTACCGCATCGCTTTGCTGGCCGTTTGCGATTTGCATTTAAGCCACATCCTCACCTGAAAGCAAAGTTGTATCGCCATTCTCAATGGGGTAGAGAACGCACGGATGAATACTACAAATTTTGGGATGAATCTGAAGGATGCTATCTGGAATTAGGACCCTATGCCGATTTGTTTGCTCATTCGGCTGCTATGGTGCACGATTGCGCAGCCTTTTCTGTGGAATACCTCCTAACCCAACATCCCGTGCTGTTCATTCGTCGTAACCATCGCCTTCCTCCAAAGCTCAATGAGATAGGTAAGCTCGCATACCAACTACACCAATTGGCAGATTCAGAAGAACAGATCGATCGCTTTTTGGAATCCGTGGCCGAAAAGAGAGAAGTAGAAAGCTCCGAATTATGGGACTCGTTTCGTCACTTAGTATTGCCTCATACAGAAATATCCATAGCTCAATCAATTATGTCTCGTCTAAATGAGCTATTAAATCCGGCTTCGTAAATCCATGAAACCACGACTATTGATCATACATCGAGCCTTGGCTCCCTACCGAATAGAACTTTTCAACGAACTATACAACCGCTTTGATGCACATATTTATTTTGAATATCCATCTCCTTTTGAACAGCAATTTAATGATGCTGAGCTGCAAAAACGAATACATTTCTCTTACAGAATTCTCTCTTGTCCACGCCATGCTCCGGCAAATTTCAGATCTCAACTTTTTTCTTTAATAAAAGACCTTCGTCCACAATTGATCTTGTGTAGCGAGATCAACCTGATCACAGCTATTCTGTTTGTCTGTAAGAGTTTATATACCAAAGCACCGCTGATTAGTTTGGTGGATGACAATCTGACTCTATCCGATAAACGAAAGCAAAATATTCTCAAGAATTTTTCTATCCACCTCGCTGACGGTTTGATCTGTTGTGACCCACGTGTAACGAATGTCTATACTCAGCAGTATCGGTTACCTTGTCACTATCTGCCTATTGTTCAGGATGAACAATTTATTCATACCCAATTGCTCCAAGCATTGCCTCAAGCCAAGCAAATACGAGCACAGTACACCTTGTCCGAGAAAGATCGAATACTGCTCTTTGTAGGTCGCCTGGCTGAAGAAAAAAACTTACCGGCATTGATCTCTGCGTTTTCTCAATTAGCACAAAGCTATCCTCGTTGGCATTTGCTTTTGGTCGGGGATGGGCCACAAGTCAAGGATTTGTCGACTTTGGTAGAAAAAGAGAAATTATCGAAAAGGATACATATCGTTGGGAAGAAAGAAGGCACAGACCTATATGCTCATTATGCAGCGGCAGACTGCTTTGTATTGCCAAGCAGTAGAGAGCTATTCGGAGCAGTCACCTGTGAGGCTCTCATGTCTGGTCTCCCTTCGTTGGTGTCTACTGTTGCAGGAAGCGTGGGGCTAATCAATCAGAATAATGGAGAAGTTTTTTCTCCATTTGAGACAAATGATCTCACCCGATCCTTGAGCCGGATGTTGAGTTGGATAGAGGCCACTTCTCTCTGGCAGGCTGAAATAAAACCATCGCTTATGCCCAAAACATTCTCTCGTTATATGGAAGAGCTGGAGGAATATCTGTTGAGCTTCTTACAGAAGGAAGAAAGGTAGATACAAGAGGAATAAAGTTAGTTGATTTCGAGATTTTATGAAGCAATACGCATAGCCATCTTCATTACTGCATACGATGCAGATGCTGTAAAGAGTAGAAAAAAAAGCAGCACAAAAACCCATGAACGAAGGATTGGAGCAAAGACCCGGCTCGGAGGGGTTGTTCGTGCTCCTGGGATCCACCTAAATCGTAGTTTGGAATAAAGCCAATAGGTAAACCAACCGATTAGAAGTCCAATGGCAGCACCGGGTAGTACATCTGTGATAAAGTGAACTCCTATGTATATGCGACTGTAAGCTATGAGAGTAGCCAAGAAGAAAATAAGTACACTATACCTTTTGTCTCTGAAGAGTAGAGACGTGAACATGGCTAGAGAAAAATAATTCGCTGAATGTCCCGAAACAAAGCCATATAAAGCACCACGATATTCATAAACGATCTTGACCAATTCTTTGATTTCCGGAAAATGCGTCGGCCTCGGACGCATAAAGTATGGCTTGATGATATGAGAGGTAAGTTGATCGCAAACAAGGAGAGAAAAAAGCAAGGCAATAAGTACTAACACAGCCTCTTTTGCCGGTTGCTTGTAGAACAAAAGCATCACCAACAATACCCAAACCCCTATCCATGTATGTGTCGAAGTAAATAGATAGAAGAATGCATCGGTGTAGGGAGTATGCATACTATTTAGCCAAAGAAAAACCTCTCGCTCCATTTCTACAAGCTGATTCAGTACAGACATTTTATTTCAGAGTAGAGTAGTTATTGAAAAAAGTCCCCATCATAGCTACCCGGTGAAAGAGGGTGGGGATTTTCCCTCTGTACGGTGTCTGCAATGACAAGACAAAGGTAAAAAAGCCTCCTGAATCTTCTGATTGTAAGAGTTATATTTTGAAATACTAAATTCTGCTACCAAACACTCCAGAATCTGACTACCATAAAAAAACTGATAACTGTGGAGAGAGAAGGGATCTTCTCTCAGGTAGATAAAAAAAAGCAGAAGGCTACTCCTTTTCGGAGTAGCCTTCTGCTTTTTTGAAGAGAAAGAGGGGAGAGCCTCCTTCTCTCTGGAGGTATTTACATAGATCAGTTTTCTTCCTTCTGCCAATTGGAGGCTTCCAAGCGTTTGTAGTTACGATATCTCCATTGTGCATTCTCAAGTGCTGCTTGGAATAGCTCATCGGCTTCTTGTGGATACATCTTGGCAACAGAAGCGTAGCGAACCTCTCCTTTGAGATAATCCTTAAACAGTTCCCACTTAGGTTCTGCACTATCCAGCTGGAAGGGGTTCTTACCTTCGGATTCCAGTTGAGGATTGTATCTCCACAGATGCCAGTAGCCACATTCGACGGCATTCTTTCCTTCTGCCTGAGTCTTACCCATGCCGGCTTTTATACCATGTGATATACAAGGCGAATAGGCGATAACGAGTGACGGTCCATCATAAGCCTCTGCTTCTCTGATTGCTTTGAGAGTCTGAGCCTGATTCGCCCCAATTGCAATCTGAGCTACATAGACATAACCATAGGTAGCAGCAATCATACCAAGGTCTTTCTTTCTCACACGTTTACCACCGGAGGCAAACTTGGCAATGGCTCCGATAGGAGTACTCTTTGAGCTTTGTCCTCCAGTATTAGAATACACTTCAGTATCGAGTACTAATACATTGACATTCTTACCCGAAGCCAATACATGATCCAGACCGCCGAAACCGATGTCGTAAGCCCAACCATCACCACCAATAATCCATTGAGAATGCTTGATGAAGTGGTCTTTGAGAGACAATAATTTCTCCACAAGATCATTATCCTTGGCTGCTTCCAATTCGGGTACGATAGCATCGTACAAAGCTTTGCAGCGAGATGCATCGGAGATGTTTTCAATCCACTCAGAGAGCAAACATTTGATGTTTTGTCCTATCATCTCATCTTGCAAAGCCTCATTGGCTACGTTTAGCAGACGGCTACGGAGGGTTTCTTTTGCCATATGCATACCGAGACCAAACTCAGCATTGTCTTCAAACAGAGAGTTAGCCCAAGCCGGTCCTTCCCCTTTCTCATTTGTGGTGTATGGAGTAGAAGGAGCACTAGCAGAGTATATAGAAGAACAACCGGTTGCATTGGCAATCATCTGGCGACTTCCGAAGAGCTGAGAGAGCAACTTAACATAAGGAGTTTCGCCACAGCCGGCGCAGGCTCCACTATATTCGAAAAGAGGTTGTGAGAACTGAGAGTTTTTGACATTGGCAGTGATATCTACCAAATGAGCTTTGCTACTTACCTGAAGGAAAGCCTTATCCCAATTCTTTTGTTCCTCAAGCTGGGTCTGGATAGGCACCATCTCTAATGCCTTTTCTCCCTTACGGCCCGGACAAACGTCTACACAGTTGCCACAGCCCATACAGTCAAGTACATTGACCTGAATGCGGAAGTCCAAGCCATCAAATTGCTTACCGATAGCTTTGATTGTAGGTATGCCGGTCTTCTGTCGCTCTTCGTCATTGAGCAAGAATGGACGAATCGTAGCGTGAGGGCAAACGTAAGCACACTGGTTACATTGGATACAGTTGTCACTGTTCCACACTGGAACGAAAGGAGCTACTCCTCGTTTTTCAGAGGCTGCCGTACCGCTGTCCCAAGTACCGTCTTCACGACCATAGAAAGCCGATACGGGGAGTTCATCTCCTGCTTGAGCATTGACTACACGTACTACATTGTGCACAAAGTCAGTGTCATGCTCGTGACGTATTTCGAGTTCATCCGGAAGGTTGATCCATTCGGGATCAACTTTGACCTCCACCACTTCTGCACCGCGATCTATAGCTGCATAGTTTTTATTGACCACTTCTTCTCCCTTACGTCCATAACTCTTGACGATGAATTTCTTCATTTGTTCTACAGCCAAGTCATATGGGATTACTCCGGAGATTTTAAAGAAGGCAGATTGCAGAATAGTGTTGGTACGATTGCCCAAACCGATTTCCATGGCGATTTTTGTTGCATCAATGATGAAGAAGCGTATCTTATGCTTAGCCATGTATTTCTTCACTTTCACTGGAATGTTGTCAGCCACATGTTCTGCATCCCAAGGTGAGTTTAGCAAGAACGTACCATTGTCTCTTAAGCCTTTGAGTACTTTATACATTCTCAAATAAGCCGGTACATGGCAAGCTACGAAGTTAGGGGTCACCACAAGGTAGGTCGACCGGATTGGTTTATCTCCAAAGCGCAGGTGAGAGCAGGTGAATCCTCCGGATTTTTTGGAGTCGTAAGCGAAGTATGCTTGGCAATACTTATCCGTATTGTCCCCAATAATCTTTACAGAGTTCTTGTTGGCTCCTACTGTACCATCCGCTCCAAGACCAAAGAATTTAGCTTCGAAATAGTCACTCCCTAATTGGATATCTTCTCCCATTGGTAGAGAGGTGAAAGTCACATCATCTACAATCCCTATGGTGAAGCGATTTTTTGGTTCGTTAAGTTTCAGGTTGTCAAATACGGACATAATCTGAACCGGAGTCGTGTCTTTGGATGACAAACCATAGCGTCCACCTACGATCAGAGGAGCATTTGGTTGGTTGTAATAGCAGTCTTTAACATCAAGGTAGAGGGGCTCTCCATTGGCTCCCGGCTCTTTCGTACGATCAAGTACAGCAATGCGCTTCACGGTCTCGGGCATAGCAGCAAGGAAGTGCTTAGCACTGAAAGGACGATAGAGATGTACAGACAGCAGCCCCACTTTCTCCCCCTGAGACATTCTCAAGTCTACCACTTCACGGATAGCCTCGGTTACAGATCCCATGGCGATGATCACGTGTTCGGCATCTTTATCTCCATAGTAGTCAAAGAGGTGGTACTTACGCCCCGTTACTTTAGCTACCTCATCCATATAATGCTGTACAATCTCTGGAACAGCATCGTAGAAGCGATTGGAAGCTTCGCGTGACTGGAAATAAATATCAGGATTTTGGGCTGTACCTCGAACTACTGGATGCAAAGGAGAGAGGCCACGATTACGGAACTCGTTTAAAGCATCCCAGTCTATGAATTGGGCTAAATCCTCATTGTCGAGGGCTTCAATTTTCTGTATCTCATGCGAGGTGCGGAAGCCATCGAAGAAATGGATGAAAGGAATTCTTGAACGAATCGTAGACAGGTGAGCTACTCCAGCCAAGTCCATAACTTCCTGCACGGACCCTGTACACAATTGAGCAAAACCTGTAGATCTGGCAGACATCACGTCTTGGTGGTCTCCGAAAATAGATAGAGCTTGTGCTGCCAATGCACGTGCAGATACGTGGAATACACAAGGCAATAACTCCCCGGCTATCTTATACATATTGGGGAGCATCAATAGCAACCCTTGAGATGCGGTGAAAGTAGTGGTAAGGGCTCCAGCCTGGAGAGATCCATGCACAGCTCCGGCCGCTCCGGCTTCACTCTGCATCTCTTCAACTACTACTCTTTCTCCGAAGATATTTTTCCTGCCCTGTGCAGACCACTCATCTACATATTCAGCCATGGTAGAAGATGGCGTAATGGGGTAGATAGCGGCTACTTCACTAAACATATAAGCCACGTGAGCAGCAGCTTGGTTGCCGTCACAGGTTAGATATTTCTTTTCGCGTGCCATTTGATAGTGATTAATTTGGATTATTAATTCTTGATCTTTTCTTTTTTATTGTGCGTAAAATCTCCACAGGATCTCTTAATAGAGGAAGCCAAAGAGCCATAATGGGATTACTTTTTCTTTCCCCACTTCGATGTTTGCCACAGCTGTATATTGACGAGGTTTAGATTTGCGAATACCCTCCTGATCTGTCTGGACAGAGTAGGAGTATTCATTGTCGAGCAAAAAGTCTATTCCGTTTTGTTTGGGAACAGACACATCGTGTCGCACCTTAACTTGATTGAGGAAAAATGTGGCATAAGTTTGGGCATCGAAAGCTGTTTGCGGATTCAATACAAAACAAAGATTAGGGTTATGGAGATAGTATTTCGATGGCTTTTTTTGAGAGTTGTCTCCTGATTTGTAGAGTAAGTTTACCAGACGAGCATCCGCCAGATACTGCATGTAATTGCCGACCGTAGCACGAGACAACTCAAGAGTTTGGGAAAGTTTTGAAACATTTGGCCAAGCAGGGGCTTCCATTGACATCAGGTAGAGCATTCGGCGCAGTTTATGCAAAAAACGCTGATCTATCTGACGAATAAGTAGGACATCGACCTCCAGCATCATATTGATTGCTTTGAGCAAATTTTCTGAGTAGTTGTGTTTCTCCAAAAAGAAAGGATAGTGGCCATGATGGATGAAATCATTGAGCCATAGGGCTGGGTGAGCTTTGCTCACTATTTCTCTAGCAATTTCCTCGTGTTGCTGTTGAATTTCCGAAAGTTTCAGTACAGGAAATTTATGTCCTGTCATTTGATATAGAAATTCGCGGAAAGAAAAACCATTTAAGGTATAAGGTTGACAGATACCCCTAAGTTGTTCATTTTCTTCTTTCAGGCGCATTACAGTTGAACCTGTAAAAACAATCTTAAGAGAGGGGAAATGCTCATAGCAATAACGAAGTTCTTCCGACCAATTGGGGTATTTGAATACTTGATCCAAGAGTAAAACCTCGCCTCCGTCCTTTACAAACTGCTCAGCGAAGCCTATGATACTCATTTCGGAGAAACAAAACTGATTGAGGTTAGCATACAGGCAACGTCTGTCATCTATTTGATAATGTTCGGCTGCATAATCCAGCAAGAAGGTCGTCTTACCAACACCTCTGGCTCCTTTGATGCCGATAAGATGCTTGCTCCAGTCTATTTCATCCATCAGTCCCCGGCGAAGAGAGGAGTGACTGTTACTAAGCAAGTAACGGTGTGTTCTATGCATGTGGTCCATTGCCGACTACCTAATTGTTGCTACAAAGGTAGAACTAAATTTTATCGAAATGCAAACTGCTGTTTGCAAAATCAGCAATAAAAAAAGATAATCTCTGGTGATTTTTTCTCCCCCTCTCCAAAAAAGTTGTGCTGTCTTTGTAACAAATAGATAGGAGTATAGGAATAATTGTATGACGTGTACTGAAAAAAGTTGACAGTTGGCGTGCTTGTTTTTTATTAGCTGTTTACACACACCTTTCTTACTTCTGTTTTGGGTTTACACCTGCCGACTCAGACTCCTCAAATGGTTTACACTGGCAAATTTAGCCCTTTGCCTGGGATTCTCATCTTAGCGTACAATTTAGGAGCGATTTCCAATTTCTCTTCCACACTCGGGACGAGCAGGTTGTGTGCTCTGTTTTGATGAATCTGCATCGGTGTCAAGCCTCCATGAGCTTGGTGTCGATGCGCCTCATTATACATCAGCACCACCCGTGCCATGGCCTGCTCCAGTGTTTGCATTTCCTCGGAAATGAACCACGAGTTCTTGAGCGTATTGTTCATCCGCTCGGCTAAAGCATTATGCAGTGGATCACCAGTCTGAGTCATACTGACACGGTACTATTGCGCCTTAAGAAGATTTGTGTACTCCCAAGAAGCATATTGCACTCCTCAGTCGCTGTGATGAATCATACCCCTCGGGTTTACATTCTGTTCTCGATAAAAACTAAACACCTGTTTTAGAAGTATTAAGAGTTCTGAGCTTGCATTTATAGTAAGCCTGACGGCTGAAGCTAAGCAGTCCGCAGAGGGGAGCCACCGGCTGAGGTTGCTCCGACTCTGAGAAACGCTGAACTACTTGTCTGCGGAGTTTTTTCTTATCTCAATACTGTAGGTCTCTTCTGCCAGGTCGACAAGTATCTTATTATTGGTATCCGATAAAACTTTTCGAAAGCATAAAAAGGTATAGTTAAGCCCATAAATCAGCTCCTTTGGAGTCTTTTTGTTTCTGTAAGCCCCTTTTTTCTTGCACTTCAGAACGAGAACCTGTTTTGGTATTCTCTTACCTCTTGTGGTGGCAAGAGCATGAGATTGTTTCCAAAAAGCTCTCCTAAGAGATTGACTATTCGGCTGTCCGATTAAATAGAACGACAATATACTTTGATGAAAAGGAGAAATTCTCTTAGAAAGAGAATAGTTGGTTATTTCTTAGAATAGCAACCGGTAAAAAGAGAATGATAAGTCTCGAAAAACTTTTATCGGACACCAATAGTATCTTATAGGCCTTATGCCCCAGTTCTTCTCTTTTGAGTTTCACCTTGAGGGAGCGATTCTCTTGACGGAGTTGCGCTAACTCTTCCTATTCGCTCATGCTGAGCCTGCTCTCTTCTTTACGTTTCGGTTTCATACAATCTTGGGCTTGAGGTTTGTCCGATAAACTAAATTTACGAAGCCAAGAGGGAATAGGCCCTCTGGACAAGCCATATCTGTTCTGTATGGCATACTTACTGAAGGAGGTACTGAGGTACCCTTCCAAGATCCGAAGACGTTCGGAATTGCTGAGATGTTTGGACATAATGTTTTTGATTGATAGCACGCCAAACTGTCAACTTTTTTCAGTACACGGCAGGGGCAGGAAGATGATGAAAAACATTCGACAGATTCTGATCGACTCGAGATCCAGGAAGAATACTTCAGTGGTGTGATCAAAGCAAGTATGCGATAAACAAGAAATAAGGTCTCTCGCATGGTAATATTAATCAATAGCTACATAAATTTACCCTTTGATGTGAACATCAAGAGACAATAAAAGAAAAAAAGATTCCTGCACGGGTCATTCAAGAAGAGAAAAGAAAAAAGAAGAACTTCAACGACTTCGAAAAGAGGATCGTAGTCCTAAAGCCCAATTTAAGCGAGAAAACTTGAGTCATGCAATATTCCTGAGTGGTTGAGATTGCCGTTGGCAGAATTGAGACCATTGGAAATATCTCTTACAGAGTCGCAGCTTGAGAATTGGCTGAACATCATACTAATAAACTGATTTCAAGCATTGTAGCCTTTGCAATGTTTATCTGTGCTAGACTCTCGAATAATCCTTTTCTCTTGGCAGTTTACTGATGGCTTGCGCGAAGAGTATTACATTCGTCATAAGAGTGAGGGGAGTTGGACTCTCTTTACGGAGGTGCCATTTTGTTCCTTAGCTCTACTTCCTTTTTTTGATGGGGGTATCAAAACGTTTAGGACAACATTGGTAGGGAACTGCAAATGGAAAAACATAACGTACCGTATTTGGATGTATGAGAAATATGTCTACCTTTGCATCCGTATTCGGGGTGTAGCTCAGCCCGGTTAGAGTACACGTCTGGGGGGCGTGTGGTCGAAGGTTCGAATCCTTTCACCCCGACGAATACAAGCACCGAGTGTACGGTTTTGCCCTGCTTCGGTGCTTTTTTGCATCTATGAATTTCCCGATATGGAGTGTCTGGATTTGGCTACTTTTGTGCAAACTATAGAGATATATCTCTGATGAACACTTTCGGTAATATCTTTCGTTTGACCAGTTTTGGGGAAAGTCATGGTAAGATAATTGGAGGGGCAATAGATGGTTGTCCGGCCGGTTTACGTATAGATGGAGACTTTGTCTCCGAACTAATGAGTAGACGTAGTTCTGGGCAATCCAATCTGACCACACCTCGGAAGGAGCCTGACAGCGTTGAGTTTGTGTCTGGTTTGAAGAGAGGGTATACAACCGGAGCCCCTTTGGCCTTCTTAATACCCAATATTGATGTTAGGAGTGGGGATTATGAAGATATAGCAGAGGTATTCCGTCCGGGACATGCCGATTACACATATCACAGCAAATATGGTGGATATCAGGAGATTCTAGGAGGAGGACGAGCTTCGGCAAGAGAGACTGCTGTGCGCTGTGTGGGAGGGGCAGTTGCATCTATTCTATTGCATGAAATAGGGGTAGACCTCGCAGCCTTTATATCCCGAATAGGAAGCATAAGCATTTCCAATCAGGATCGAGAAAAGTTATTGTGTATGGATATTGCACAACTAAAGATCCTTACTACAGCTTCAGCCACATACTGCCCACTTCCTGAATTGGACTTGGCCATGGGAAAGGTGTTGCTTTCTGCTAAAGCAGATGGAGATAGTCTAGGTGGGGTCGTAGAATGTATTGCAAAAGGAGTCCCGGTCGGTTGGGGAGAACCCATATACTCCAAATTGGAATCTATGTTGGCAGCAGGAATGATGAGTATCAACGCTGCACGAGGTTTTGAGATTGGAGATGGCTTTTCGCTTGCTTCTATGAGAGGCTCTCAAGCAAATGATGCTTATGGCATAGGTAGTCATGGTCGGGTTTCTTTTCTGAGTAACCATTGTGGAGGAGTACTGGGAGGGATCAGCAGTGGTAGCCCTATTTTTTGTCGTGTGGCTTTCAAACCAACTCCCACGATTGCTCTACGACAGTCTACCGTAAGCCGCAACGGTCAGGTACGTGTTTTACAGGCAAAAGGTCGACATGATCCCTGTGTTGCCATACGAGCAGTAGCTGTGGTGGAGGCTATGGCTGCTTTGGTTTTGGCTGATGCTTATCTCATGAGTAGGGCTTCGGCTCTGTTGGGCTGAAAGAATAAAGTAGGAACGAATCATGTGGAATTTATTTTGGGTTGGACAACCGATTGTAGACATCGTTTACGTGACTATCGCCATTCAGCTTCTGTTGATCGGTATAATGGTGTGGCATATACCTGAGATCTTCCGATTGAGTCTTTCCTCTTTATGGGCAGGCAAAGAGAAAGACCTTCATACCTATCTCCTCCGGCATATGCCATTTGCTTCATTTTCTATTTTGACTTTTGTTCAGACGAGTATAAGTGGAGCTTTTGTAACATGGCTCATATTGCGTAAATATGGTATTTGTACGATTTGGGAGGTAGGAGAATTTTATTTCCCTTTGTTAATTTTGGGAGTAGTGATATTGACTCTATCAATTCGCTTGCTCTCGTATCGGCTGTGGAAATGGTTGTTTCTGCCTTTGCATAGGTTGGATTATTCTTCTCTCAGGTATATCTTGTGTTCCTGGTTTTGGTCGGTTTCTTTATCTTTTTGTTCTTTGTTGTTCTTATTGCCTTGCCCTGTACATATTTGTGGCATAACAGTTTTGAGTTTATTCCTCTTGTGGAGAATTGCTGTTATAATCTTTTCAGCCCGGGATTTAAGAGTGGCTGGCTTATGTCAGGCACATGTTTTTTTGTACCTTTGCGCCCACGAAATTCTGCCATATGCCTACTTGTCAGTGGCTATTATGGGAGGGATGTTGAATAGCGAAATGCAAGAATTTTTATGGCAACAGGTATAAAGAAAATCTTGGTCTCTCAACCGAAACCTCTTACGGGAAAATCTTCTTATTACGATGTAGCAGAGAAGTATGGTGTTGAAATTGTATTTCGTCCTTTCATTCAGGTAGAATGTGTTTCAGCCAGGGAGTTTCGAGATCAGAAAGTAAATATACTGGAACACACGGCTATCGTTTTTACAGCTCGGACAGCTATAGACAAATTTTTCAGTCTACTGGAAGAACTCAGGCTCACGATGCCAGAGACTATGAAGTATTTCTGTGTGAGCGAGTCTGTAGCTGTCTACTTGCAGAAATACATTGTATACCGCAAGCGTAAGGTTTTCTTTGGGGCTTCTAATGAGATTGCGGATTTGGTGACAGTTATCAAAAAGCACAACAAGGAAAAGTATTTTATTCCTGTGGCAGAGGAGCATAAGGAAGATTTATTAGATATGCTCAGAGCAGCAAAAATCCAGTTCGACAAGGCAATTATGTACCGAACTGTAAGCAACGATTTTGCTGAGGATGAGCGTCTGGATCATGATGTGCTTCTTTTCTTCAGTCCTTCAGGTGTTTCTGCGTTGAGGAAGAACTTCCCGAATTTTGACCAAGGAAGTATTCGTATTGGAGCCTTCGGTCCCTCTACGTGCAAGGCCGTAGAGGAGGCTGGGTTGAGATTGGATATTTCAGCTCCCACTCCAGAGGCCAAATCGATGCCCATGGCTTTGGAGTTGTACCTATCTCAATTTATTAAAAAGGCTAAATAAAATTGTTTAAAGGAACCCGAACGAAGAGAGAAAGGCAAAGCTTTGCTCTTTGTGGCATAAAGATTTACTCTCAATCGCACCCTCCATGTCTAACTCCTCGTATTCGCTATCTAAGGCAGAGCGGCTGTATTTACGAGAGCAAATAGCCGATCTCCACCGGAAAGGGAAATCTTTTGTAGCCTATCCTTTGAGAGTGGTGTGGTTGGTCTGTCCGATACAAGAAGAAGTTCCTCCTCTGCGGATGTTGGTCTCTGTTGCTAAAAGACGTTTTCGCAGAGCTAACAAAAGAAATAGAATAAAACGCTTAGTACGAGAGAATCATCGTTTGAGGAAGCTCGAAATATCAGAATTCCTTAGTGACCATGGCCTGCAGTTGGATTTGGCCTATATGATGGTAGGAGAACAGTTACCCTCTTTCGATGAAATAGGCAAAGCTGTAACTAGAGCATTGAACCGAATACAAAAAGAGTTAGTGTAGACGATGCGACTGATTCCTTTTTTATTGAAACTTTTTGAGATAGCCAAGATATTCCTTACGCATGTATTGAGTCTTCCAATCTATTTCTATAGAGGAGCTATTTCCCCTCTTTTGCCTCCTTCTTGTCGTTTTACTCCCACTTGTTCGACCTATGCATTAGAGGCCCTTCGCAAATACGGTCCATTTAAGGGCTTGTATCTGTCTATACGTCGTATCTTCCGTTGTCACCCCTGGGGAGGAAGTGGGTACGATCCTGTGCCCTGATTCTTACTTTTTCCCAATATGTATTTTGATATACACACCCATCTATCAAAGAGAAAAACTCCTTTTTCGATAAGCTCCTATGATGTTGGAGAGATATCCTTTTCCACACTGCCTGTTTTCCCTTTCAGCTTAGGGTTTCATCCTTATTACTTGGAACGAGAGCCAACCATAGACCAAAAGAAATTATTCGTTCGTATGGCGACATCAAGATCTTGTGTGGCCATCGGAGAATGTGGTCTGGATAAGTGTGTAAAGAGTGATTGGGATCTTCAGATAGCAGTCCTGCGATTTCAACATAAAGTATCAGAGGATTTGGCCAAGCCTATTATTCTTCATCTTGTAAGAGCTTGGTCAGATCTGTTTTTTCTTCACAAAGAACTTAGGCCGAAACAACCATGGATTGTACATGGTTTTAGGAAGAATATTACTCTGGCAAAGCAGCTGATCGACAGGGGTATATATCTGAGTTTTGGGGTTAATTTCTCCGTTGAAAGTTTACGATTGGCATATTATTCCAACCGACTGCTGGTGGAGTCGGATAACTCTGGGCTACCCATAGAACAGATATATCTCAGTCAGAGTGAAGCTCTGAACATTCCTATCGACATCTATTGTAAGCGGGTACGCTTGTCCATTTCAGAGCTTTGGCCTTCTTTGCTTTCTCCTACCTTCTTCTGAGGAATTAGACATTTCTTCTTCTCATCCATCCTTTGAGATTATTTTACTAATATTACGAGGCTGAAAAGGAGATTTTCAGCCTGAAAGAAAGCGAACGAAAATATTATGTTGCATTATGATAGCCAAACAGTTGATCCACCCGCAATCCATCGCTATTGTCGGAGCTTCTGACGATTATTCAAAACCAGGAGGACGAGTACTTAAAAACCTTATAGAAAGTCATTTCCCCGGACGGCTGGTCCCAGTCAATCCAAAATCAGAAGAGATTCAAGGACTGAAAACCGTTTCTTCGATTACTGATTTGCCACCAATAGATCTTGGAATATTAGCCATACCGGCACGTTTTTGTCCGGACACTGTGAGGGAACTTGTTGTAGAAAAAGGAGCTAAAGGAATTATTATTTTCTCGGCTGGATTCTCTGAATTGGGCATTGAAGGAAAGACCATGGAGAGAGAGATTGCCGAAATTGCAAATGCTCATGGAGCTACAATTATAGGCCCCAACTGCATTGGTATGATGAATACATTCCACAGCTCGGTTTTTACAGAACCAGTACCCATTCTCAACTCTCACGGCTGTGAACTGGTTTCAGGATCTGGGGCTACTTGTGTGTTTATCATGGAGTCTGCTTTATGTAGAGGGCTAAGTTTTTCTTCTGTCTATTCGGTTGGTAACGCGGCACAGACGGGTATCGAGGATGTACTTGCTTACCTTGATGAAGCCTATATCTCAGGACAATCTTCTTCTACTTTACTGCTCTATATCGAGAGTATTTCCAAACCCGCCATGCTTTTGGAACATGCCCGATCTCTTGTGGAGAAAGGCTGTCATATAGCAGCTATAAAGGCAGGCTCTTCTGAAGCTGGCAGTAGAGCTGCAGCATCCCATACAGGAGCTATGCTCAGCTCAGATATGGCTGTAGAAGCTTTGTTAAACAAGGCTGGAGTCATTCGTTGCTATGGCAGGGAAGAGTTGTGCTCAGTAGGAGCTGTCCTACAACACAAACCTCTTCGGGGGAACAGGCTTGCTATTATCACTAATGCCGGGGGGCCAGGGGTAATGCTTACGGATGCTTTGTCTAAGATAGGGATGTCGGTACCTTCTCTCTCCGATACTGGAGCAGAGCGTTTACTCTCTGATTTGTTTGATGGCTCTTCCGTTGCCAATCCCATAGATATTTTGGCCACAGGTACCCCTCAACAGTTGGAAATCTGCATAGACTATTGTGATAAAGAGGCCCAGGAGGTAGACGGCATTATCATTATATTTGGTAGCCCGGGCTTGCGTTCTCTGACAGATGTCTATGAATTACTCCTGAAAAAGCAAAAGAGCTGCAGAAAACCTTTGTATGTAGTGATGCCTTCGGTGCTCAATACAAAGTCTGATATGGAAGAGTATGTACGGAGAGGTGGATTGTTTTTCCAAGACGAAGTGGGCTTGGCCCAAGCTTTGTCCAAAGTTTACCACAGCCATGCTCCCAACAAGACTCAACTGGCTTCTTTACCTCAACTTGATGAAATACGAGCTTTAGTAAATAGAAATGCATCGGGTCTGCTCCCAACCTCGGAAGCTCTTCATTTGCTCGATTTGTCCGGTATAAACCGTCCTCAGGAGGCTATCGTGACATCTGCAAAGGCTGCCGTGGAAAAGGCCAAAAGTATTGGCTATCCTCTGGCAATAAAAGTAGTCGGTCCGGCTCATAAATCGGAGCTTGGCGGTGTAGCTCTAGGTATAGCTGATCCTGTCACCGTTGAAACAACTTATGAACGTATGATGAGGATAGAAGGAGCCGAAGGTGTGCAAGTTTCGGAGATGATCGATGGTGTAGAGGTCATGATCGGAGTAAAAAAAGAAGGAGCTTATGGCCACCTCATCACTTGTGGTTTGGGAGGGATATTTGTAGAGGTCATGAAGGATATACAAGTAGCTCTGTCCCCCTTAAGTTTTGAGGAAGCTCTTGGCATGGTAGGGCGACTCAAGTCTTATCCTATCATCAAGGGGATAAGGGGGAAGCAGGGGATAGACGAAGATTTGATTGCTCGTACTTTATGCCAAGTCTCTGCTTTAGTTGCAGCAGCCCCGGAAATTGAAGAAATGGATATCAATCCTTTAATAGGTAGAGGGGAAAGGCTTGTTGCTGTCGATGTAGTGGTAAAACTGCAGAAATAACTTCTCTCTGAGAACTAAAGATGAAACAATAAACACAACAAACAATACAATACCCAATGAACTTACCAATTTCAGAAGAGCTCATCAAGGAGCAGATGGCCAAGTTGCATATTGAGAATGTAGCTATAGCTTCTATCCGTGATCTTGTAGCTTTGGTTAATGCCTTAGAAGAAGCTACTCAGACAAAATTCGTGCGCATGGAGATGGGAGTGCCAGGTCTACCTGCACCTAAAGTTGGCATTGAGAAGGAAATAGAAAAGTTGAGAGAAGGAGTAGCTGCTGTCTATCCCAATTTGAACGGACTACCCGAACTCAAACAAGAGGGAAGCCGATTTGCTAAACTATTTCTTGACATTGAAGTCGATGCTCGTTGCTGTGTACCTACTGTAGGTTCCATGATGGGAGGATTTTCCTCTTTTTTAGTTGCAAATAATACTTTCAAGAACAGAGAAAAGGGAACTCTCTTTATTGATCCCGGCTTTAATCTGAATAAACTGCAGTGTCGTATCTTGCAGCAGAAATTTGATAGCTTCGACCTATATAAATATCGAGGAGAGAAACTTAGAGGCAAGCTTCGCTCTTATCTGGAGACCGGCCAGTATTGCACGATATTTTATTCCAATCCCAACAATCCTACTTGGCAATGTCTCACAGAGGAAGAGTTACGTATTATAGGTGAATTGGCCACGGAGTTTGATTGTATTGTGGTTGAAGATTTGGCCTATTTTGGCATGGATTTTCGACAAGATTACTCTCGCCCTGGACAGCCTCCTTATCAACCTACAGTAGCGCATTACACGGATCACTATATCCTTACAGTATCCGGTTCTAAAGCATTCAGTTATGCGGGGCAGCGTATTGGATTGATGATCATGAGCAATAAACTTTTTGACAGACAATATCCCGATTTGCAACCCATATTCGGTCGTTTGCACTTTGGGGATGCAATGATTTCTTCTGCTCTTTATGCTATCTCTGCCGGTGTGACACACTCTGCACAGTGGGCTTTGGCTGCTATCTTGAAAGCGACCAACGATGGTACGTACAACTACCGAGATGCTACGATTGAATATGGTCTGAAAGCCAAAGAGATGAAGCAAATGTTTCTGAACAATGGCTTCCATATTGTATACGACAAGGATGGAGAAAGAGATATTGCCGATGGTTTCTATTTCACCGTCGCTTACGGCAATATGGATAGTGAAAAGCTCCTGTTTAAGATGATCCAATATGGGATTTGTGCTATTACGTTGCGAACTACCGGCAGTGATCGCATGGAAGCAATACGCATTTGTACTTCTTTAATACCGAAGGCGCAATTCCCCGATCTCGAAACACGACTTCAATTGTTACATCGTAGTGAATCATAAGCTGAGACAGCCTTGTGTCTTAATCCATGGGATAGCAAAGAGCCTCGGCAATGGAGAAACTCCATTGTCGAGGCTCTTTTTTGTCGATTAACCCCGCAGAAGAGCTGTTGTTAAGGAGGGGACACTATCCAATCGCTTCAATGAGTACGAGTGAACCATCAGAAAGGGTTGTTGCCACTAAATAAGGAGACTCTGCTTCCCGAATCTTCAGTTTTTTTCGGAGTTCGAGAGGAGAAAGAGGAAAATTTCGAGAAACCAAATTAGCCGCCGGTAGACTTTGAGTAAGGGCTTTGACTTCTTTGTGATGATAGGGAATAATGCGTGCTATTCGGAAACTCTTACCCGGAAAATCAGATACTGCCTTCTCCGAAGAATAGAGGTGGCTATTGGGATGCAGTTTGTAAACCTCATATTTCTGACAAAGAAACCTATAACAACCAGCCTTCATGATACCAGAGTGGGGGAGATATAGGTAAGAAAGCGGTTGATCTGCTATCAAAGCCCGACTTGTCTTTTCTTGCGCCAAACAAAAGGTAAAATGGAGTCCCGAAGAGACGTCCGACACTATGATAGGGATTTCTTCTGTTGGTAGAGAGACTCCCGGTTCAATGAGAGCAAGGAGTTCCTTTACTTCCCCTTTTTGAGCCACGATGTGCAACTGGCTGATGAAAGTCAATTTGTTTAACGTGTCAGACAAGTCGAGCATAGGGGAGAGCTTGGCTAACAATCGTATAGAGCCATCTTGAGGGAGATGCTGCAATAGCTCGGATACATTGGGCTTACAGTCTTCAATACTATACTGACGATGATATTGCTTACCCTTGTCTATTCCTTCTCGTCTGGCTGGATCTATATAGAAAAAAGTTACACCACTCTCTATCAGTTGGGGTATCATCTTTTCAGCATTTGCCTGTAGAAAGCGTCGTGGAGAGGATGAAAGTCGAGATAGATTATATCGAGCAGCTTGGATAAGCTCAGGTTGCAACTCCACGTAGTATGACGGTTGCTCAGAAACAGATTCAAGAGCCCAAAAATCAACACCCATCCCTCCCGTAAGGTCAGCTAATGTATCATCTAGGTTAATGAAACGTTTTTTATAATTCGCTACTTCTTCAGAGCTGCACTGCTCCAGGGCTAAGCGAGAAGGGATGTAGCATGACAGAGAGGCCCAAGATGGCAATTTGTGGGAGAACTTGCCTTGTAAGGCAAGTTGCAAGGCTACTCGTGCTCTCAACTTTGCCGGTACGTTGTTAGATCCAAGCAGAAGCCTCTCGGGGCTAATCTCTCGAGAGGCTTTTGTATATTCCATTATAAGGTTTATATGTTCGATATCTTCATCCATTCGATTAGTCATTTTGGGGTGAAGAGTACCAAGAGGCGTAGGTCGTGTAGTTGTGTGCAATACGAAGGTTGATCTCTGCTGCCTGTTCAGGATCTATATTTTTGACAAATTTGGCGGGTACTCCTGCGTATATGCTCCCTGGCTCTACATGAGTACCAGATAACACCACGGAACCGGCCGCAATGATAGCACCTTTTCCGATTACCGCATGATCTAAGACTACTGATCCCATACCGATAAGTGCATAATCCTCCACTGTGGCACCATGTACAACTACATTGTGTCCCAGAGAGACGTAATTCCCCAACACTGTTTGAGACTTCTCATAGAGCGTGTGTATTACTGCGCCGTCTTGTATATTCACATTGTTCCCAATGCGTATACTATTAACATCGCCACGTACCACTGCTCCAAACCAAACACTGCAATTGTCCCCCATGACCACATCCCCGATCACGGTGGCGTTTTCTGCCAAAAAGCAGTTATCCCCAAACTGAGGTTGAAAACCTCTGACTTCCTTTATTAAGGCCATTCTGTACGAATTTAGATTGCTTGAGTTTTTCCTTTTAACCAAAGGGCTTCCTCTGCACTTAGTAGGGGAGACAGAGTCTTATATACTCTTTCTTGATAAGCATTGTACCACTCAATCTCCTGTTCTGTGAGCATGCTCTTGTCGATCATATTATTGTCGAAATAACAAAGAGTGAGTGTCTCAAATCCGAAGAAACGACCAAAATCCGTTTCACAATTCAGCTTTGTCACAACAAGGTTTTCGATACGTATCCCCCATTGATCAGCCCTATAAATCCCCGGCTCATTACTGGTGATCATACCGACTTTGAGAGGGGTAGGGTTCACTTCCATACGGATGTTCTGTGGCCCTTCGTGTACATTCAGAAAGCAGCCAACTCCATGCCCTGTGCCATGACCATAGTGCAATCCTCTATCCCATAGTGGTTTGCGAGCTAATACATCTATCTGATTCCCTCTTGTGCCTTCGAGGTACTGTGCTGTAGCAATGGCGATATGCCCCTTCATGACAAGAGTATAGTCCTCCTGTAGCTGCTTAGACGGTTTGCCGTCAAGAGAGATGGTACGAGTAATGTCTGTTGTACCATCGAAATACTGACCTCCGCTGTCAAGTAGTAGTACTCCTTCCTTTTTCACTCTGTAGGCTGTTGGTTCTTCGGCTCGATAATGCACAATTGCTCCATGTCCTTGATATCCAGCAATTGTATCGAAGCTGTCACCGAAATATAGATCTTGTAAAGCCCGGAAAGCTGTGAGTTTCTCTCCAATCTCAACCTCGCTAGGAGTTAGCCCCTTGTCGAGAGTTTTTTCCAACCAGATAAAAAAGCGTGTCAAAGCCACTCCATCTCGCTTCATGGCATTGCGTACACCCTGCAATTCTATCTCATTCTTTACAGCTTTCATAAGTGTGATAGGGGAGACTGCTTCTATGATCCGGCAATGAGCAGGAATAGCCTTATAGAGGGCTTCGTTGATGCGACGACCGTCTATCAGTACTTTATGAGAATCGGACAGGGATGATACATAGTTGTAGATCTCTCCATAAGGTTTGAGAGTGATACCTTGTACCTCAAGTTCATTACGCAGATCTGAATCTATTTTTTCAGGAAGCACGAAAAGAATTGCAGTTTGCTCCGAAACAAATCCGTATGCTACACCTACGGGGTTGCATTCTACATCTTTCCCTCTGATGTTGAAGATCCAAGCCAACTCGTCAAGCATATTGATTATGTAGCAATTGGCCCCATGTTCAGACAAAGCTTTGCGACAGCGAGCAATCTTGCCTTTTGCCGTCTCTCCACTGTATTGGGTGAGCTGACCAAATAGTTTTCCTGTAGGAATAGCCGGGCGATCGGGCCACACTGTTTGGTCAAATAAATCTGTGGAACAATCGAAACGAATCCCGAATGCTTCCAACTTACTTTCCAAAGCTTGAGCTTCGGCATGAGGGTAGCAACGTCCGTCACAAGCAACCACATCTCCCGGCTGCAGCTCTGATGTTAAGAAGCTGTCTATCCCCGGTGTCTCGGGCAGACCCTCTTTGTAAAGTTTGATACCAGAGCCTCGCAATTGTTCTTCTGCCTGAAGAAAATAGCGCGAGTCTGTCCAAAGACCGGCCTTGTCTGGTGTGATGAGTACTGTTCCTGCCGAGCCCGAAAAGCCGGAAATCCAAAGACGAGCTTTCCAATGCTCAGGTGTATATTCGCTCAGGTGAGCATCGGAAGATGGGATAATATAAGCCTTGAAACCATTCTTATGCATGGCAGCTCTAAGCCTTTCTACGTGTTCCTTGATCTGCATATTTTCAGTATCTGTTTTGTTGTTTGTGTATTTAGCTGTTGATTGATCCTACTGATGGACAGGATCTAGTAGGTCATTTACTTCCTTGACAGGAGAGAAAGTAGTAAGAGGCACCTCTACAAAAAGAGTCAGCCAATGGTGCATACCTCCATTCCATAATCCCGGCAATTCTAATCCTAATAGAGGCTTGCCATTGTAGGTTTTCTCGGATACAAAGGCCGTTTTCGCATTTACAAACTCATTGAGGTCATAATGTCCACCCTCCGGACGCAGTTTGGAACAAACCAAGTCTACAGGGTTGAAGAAACTGCCCTCACGGAATAGGGCCAGCTGATCTTCTCGAGAAGTATCTATCTGCGAACTTTCCAGTATTTGCAAAGATGAAGATCCATCCGGCTCTCGAATAATGAAAGGCCCTCCGCCCGGTTCTCCCTCATTCTTGACCATACCACAGACCCTGAGAGGTCTATCCAGTTTACTCAAGAGGGCTGCCTGAAGTCTATTGTCATCTATCTTGTCTACATCTGGAAGGCAAATAGCAAAGTTCTCTCGTAGGAAAGAATATATCTCATTCAACTCGTTGCGACTCGTTTTTGCCTGCTTTAGTTTACCTACATAAGCAAATACCTGTCTACGAAGAGCTACCAATATCCCCCCAAGCAGCTTTTTGTATACGATAGTATCACAAAGCTGCTCTTCGGGAACTACATTGTCAATGTTCTTTATGAAAACGATGTCTGCATCGAGGTCATTGAGATTCTGTATCAAAGCTCCATGTCCACCAGGGCGAAATAGCATTTCACCCTCAGGCAAACGGAATATCTCCCCTTGTGGAGTAAGAGCTATAGTATCTGTAGATGATTTTTGTTCGCTGAGGCTAATGTCGTATCGAACACAGTAGTAATCTTCGTATTCGATTTTCTTTTTCTCTATCAATGCCATGAAAGCCTCGCGATGCTCAGTCGAGACGGTGAAGTGCAACTTTACCAGTCCATCGTTTGGCCTTGTGTAGATGGCAGCTTCCACCATATGCTCCTCCACTGCAGTGCGCGGATGTTTAAGTCCTTTGTGAAAAAGCAGCAGCCCTTTGGGGAGATTGCCATAGTTGATACCGTCTTTTTGTAGCAAATTTTTTACTACAAGTTTGAAATCCTCTTGAGAAACGAGCTTCTGTATAGGCCTCCAATTGTTTCGTAGACAAGCCTCATTAAGCAAACCATAGAAAGCAAAGTCTTGTATCCGTTCGAAAAAGAGTTGTTCCGATTCCGTTTGAGGGATATCATATGGAGCTTCAAGGAAAGCATACAGATCTTTGAACATACGTGTGGCTGCTCCCGAAGCAGGCACCATTTTAGTCACATTGGCTTCGAGACTTTGCATATAGTCTTCCCATAAATCCAGATAAGCGGACTTCTCCGATAGATCTATACGTACAATGCCTCTATCCAGAGATGCTGAAGTGATGATTTCAGGATAGGGGGTTCCCTCGCTGATCATACGCACCTGCTCCAGAGCTTTATCCGGAGTAATACCTCGTGCCTCCATTTGCATAAGGTCTTGAGGGCTAAAAAGATCGGCTTGTAATTCTTCCTTATATTCCATACATACTATACCGGACGAAGAACAGTTGTCGTTCCACTTAATTTATGGGGGATGGGCACTGATATTTACGACAGTAATCGCTTTACAATGCCTGCAATGACGGCTCCTTCGGCTTTCCCTTCAAGTTTTTTTTGAGCGGCTCCGATTACCTTGCCCATCATTTTTATATCAGAAACCCCTAATTCAGCAATAAGTTCTCTAATAATTGGCTCAACCCGTTCTTCACTAAGCATTGCCGGTAAGAAAGAGGCGATTACTTCGGCCTCTGCTAATTCGACTTCCGCCAATTCGGGACGATTGTTCTGCTTGTATATCTCGGCCGATTCCATCCGTTGTTTATGCAATTTTCGCAAGATTTTCAGGGCTTGTTCATCGTGTAGTGTGCCATCCGAACCTTTGGCTGTGACAGCTTCCATGAATTCCTTCTTTATGCTTCGCAATGCTTCCAAACGCACCTTCTCGCGTGCCAGCATAGCTGTTTTGATCTCACCATTGATGTCCTCAAATAAGCTCATATTATACTGTACTTTTTTACGTGTGTTCTGTTTGTATTTATCCACTACCAAAGTTAATAATTACCAGACAATCCGATTTAGAATATACTATACGTATTATTAGGTAATCATAGTTATGTTTAATAATGAAGCTTGAATAAAGCCTCTCCGCTATTGTGTAAGCTAACTCTTCTCTTCTCTTCTGAACTCTTAATTAGATATTTTATTCATTCGGGTCACATGGGATTTATGCTAAAACAAGGAAGTTGCCATGCGGGTTTGTATATCAGAAAATCACTTGCTACCTCACAGAACTGCTCGGGATGCATCATCACCAGTTCTCCGTGTTCCATATCAGGAATTTCTCTCGTATGTATGCCATTCACATATTTCGAAACCCATTGAAGATCTCTCTTTCGAGAGTCTTTTTCTCGAGAACCGTACCAAAATAGAATCTCTGTTGCCAATGCTGGCATAGTTATGGGCATCTTGTAGTTGTTAGCCGAGTCAAAAATATTCCAAATGGTCCTTCGAGATAATCCCCTGAGAAAAGAAAACATATCTTGGTATCTCTCTTTACCATTATCCCCAGCCGGAGTCCAGCGATTGGGGCTGACAAATCGTTTGAAAATTCTGATAAGTTGGATCATTAGATAATCCCTGAGAAGGATAAGACGTGTAATCCAACGTGGGAAATTATAAGGAGTAATTCCCCCATCAATGATAGCCTTGTGGATCGTGATGCGATGTTCTGCCAGCATACGCAAAGCCATTGCTCCACCTATACTCAATCCATACACTCCCCAAAGTTCTCCATAGCCATGTTTTAGCAAATAGTCCGTTGTATCACTCACTGTCTTCTCTACAGAAACGAAATCTTTCTTTTCCGTCGGATCATGCCCCTCAATAGCCGGAACAATGATATGCAGGTGTTTTGCCAACAATTTGATGGAGGGCATATAATCCGTCCAACAAGTACAAGATCCCTGAAAGAACAGTAGCCTCTTGGAGTTCTCTCTTCCAAATTCATAGACTTTCATAGCCTGCTAATACCCAAGATTTGTCTTCGCTTAAGAGTAAATCTTCATGCTGATCAGATTGGGGAGTTGGCACAGCTCATTGGAGAGCTCTGTTTCGTTGTTTAGAGAGGAAATACGGACACTCAAAGAAATAGCAAAACTCATGTTTTGTAAATCGTGTTCTGTGCTGAAGTTTATGATTTTCACATTGTGTTTGGCCATAATTTGGGTCACTGTTTCCATCCCCCCCAATTGGCTACAAAACTGCAACTCAATCAACTTGTTGTATCCTCCGATGCGTCTGGATATTTCCAAACGATCCATCATGGACAATACGGCAATAACAAGAGCGGTGACAACTACCGATGGGACATACAACCCAGCCCCAATAGCCAACCCGATCACTGCGGAGACCCAGATGCCAGCAGCTGTAGTAAGCCCTTGTATACTCGCCTTCGTGCGCATAATGGCTCCAGCTCCCAGGAAACCGACACCGGTAAGTACCTGTGCCGCAATGCGTGCCGGGTCTCCTGGATTGCTACTACTCAGATGTGTGGACAAAGGAGTCCAGATAGAAATAAGCATTGCCAACGTGGAGCCCAGACATATCAACGTAAACGTTCGGAAACCAGCTGAGTGATATTTTGCTTCGCGCTCCAAACCAATTGCCCCTCCCAAAAGAAGGCTGAGCAATATACGGACCCCAGCTTCAAACAAAGACGGATGAGAGTATTCAAACAAGGAGGAAAGAGAAAAGTCCGGCATATATCAAAGTCTCCGTTTTATTAGCAAATCAAGCCTCCGATCAGCTCATTTACATCACTTATACCCTCGGATTCGAGGTAATTGTTCAATTCCTGTACCAGACGTCCTGACACGGTTGGATCCACAAAGTTGTAATATCCGACTTGTATGGCAGTGGCTCCAGCTAAAAGAAAAGCTACGACATCCTCGATACAGGATATTCCTCCCATCCCTATCACGGGGACCGACACAGCTTGTGCAACCTGCCATACCATACGCAGGGCCACGGGTTTGATGGCCGGGCCGGATAATCCTCCAGTAATGGTACTGAGGATAGGCTTTCTACTTCGCACGTCAATAGCCATTCCAAGCAAGGTATTGATCAGAGATACAGCATCGGCTCCAGCAGCTTCCACGGCTCGGGCTATAGCACATATATCTGAGACATTTGGGGAGAGTTTCACAATCAAAGTTTTAGGATAAGAAGCCCTCACCGCAGCCACTACCTCTGCTGCAGAGGGGGGACAAACTCCAAAGGCCATCCCTCCTTCCTTGACATTAGGGCAGGATATATTTAACTCTATTGCATGTATCCTGTCGAGTTGAGCCACCTTTCTGGCTGTCTCTGCATAATCTTCTATGCGAGATCCACTTACATTTACTATAAACTCTGTATTGTAAGCCTCAAGAGTTGGATATATGTGCTCGGCAAAGTAGTCTACCCCTTTATTTTGCAATCCGACAGCATTCAACATTCCAGAAGCTGTCTCAGCCATGCGAGGATAAGGGTTTCCTTCTCTATGGTGAAGGGTTGTCCCTTTCACAACTATTCCTCCCAAAGAAGAAATATCCATCAGGTCTGAAAATTCCGTCCCATAGCCAAAAGTACCGGAAGCGGTCATTATAGGGTTTTTTAGCTTTAGACCACCTATGTTTACTGCTGTTTGAGCCATGTTAGTTCCTCCAATTTGAATACGGGTCCTTCTGTACACACACATCGATTGCCGGTAACGGTCTGTTCCACACAACAGAGGCAGGCACCTAAGCCACAAGCCATCATATTTTCCAGAGAGAATTCCACACAAGCATCTCCTCCAGCCACTTTATGAGCTACGGACTTCATCATCGGTTTAGGGCCACATACATATACATGAGAGTGCTTTTGCTGCCAAATCTCGTGGTCTGTGACAAAGCCTTTTTTTCCAAGAGTGCCATCATCCGTACACAAATAGAGTTGGGAAAACTCGGAAAAGCGATCTGCAATACCCTTCAGATACGCAGCATTTTTTGCACCTAAAAGGACTTTCGGTTTTTCACCGGAATGGCGGTAAATACTTCTGGCTAAGTATAACATGGGAGCTATACCGACCCCTCCTCCCACCAGAAGAGGAGAAGCCTTAGAAGAAGATGGGAGTGAGAAGCCTTTCCCCAATGGAAAAAGAATATCAAGGCTGTCTCCACTCTTCACTTGAGTGATAAGTCGTGTTCCTTCTCCTACTGCATCTACAAGTAACAGCAGGTGGTTTTTCTGCTCGTCTATATCACAAATGGATATTGGACGACGCAGCATGAACTTGCGGCCGGGTACGGATATTTCCACGAATTGTCCTGGCTCGACATCTCTTAGTGGTATCTCTGCCGGGCAAGCCAACTCAATCAGATGGTAAGTGCCTCCGGGTTGGCTTATGCCTACAACCGGCATGAGTTGTTGGTATTTCTGAAACATTGTAATATAATATGGGCTATGTTGTCCGATACAAAGATAAAGGTATCCTTGCAAGCACCATGGATAAGTCTATGCTGTTTATGGCGGAGCATTTGTAACAATTGTCCTCATTAGATTTCAGACTTGGTTATATACAGCAGGCAATACTCCCCGTGTCTTCAGTTTCTCCCTTCGCTTATTGGCCTGTTTCACCCATATCAGAAGGCATAAAGGTTTGATAACTGCTATCTGTATAGAATACGATGATCTTTTCTATGGCCTTGGTTGGCTGTTGTATCACGATAGTCGGAGGGGAAGTTGTTTCCGATTGAGTGGCTACTGCATCTTTTTCTCGTTTTTTCTCAACCCCTGATGGCTGCGATTTTTGAAACAAGTCAGTAGAATGGTCAGGATTTCTCGATTCTTGACGCATTCCCTGATCTAGCTCCTCTGTTGAAAAGAGAGACTGTTCTTCGTGAGCCAAATGTTGCATGGGGCCTGTACCGAATAATAGCCAAGCATGAGACCAATCAGGAAATGTCCGGATAATCTTATTCAAGACTTCCAACGTCACATTGGACTTCCCATTGAGAATATTCGACACAGTAGCTCTCGGAAGTTCGCAACTGTCAGCGAAAGCAGAAGACTTCATTTCCAATACATTTAGCATGTACTGGATACGATCTCTTATTTGAACGGCATCCAAGCCTATTTCTTCTGACATTATGTCTACAATTTTGAGTTTGTTCTTATGAATACAAATATATAAAGACAAATCACATCCCAAAGAGTATATTTATAAATCCACCCCCTGTTATAATTTAGATATATGCATTCCCACACTGGTTTACATCTCTATATTGAGGCAACAAACACCTCACATACATGTATATATCAATCATATTGATATATATAATCATCTGATAATAAGACTATTAAGCATTATATTTATATGGTTTTAGGAATATATGTTACTAACAGTACTCTACAAAGCCAATACTTGTGCTGTAAAACTTCTAATCATATAGTATAAGAGTTTGGCTAACAAGTATATATGCAATACTCATAGTGATGAATAAAAGAAGTATATATGCATGGTATATAATCCCGAAAAATGATCGAAAGACTATTTTGTAATTATAAATAACCATAGAAACTCTCACTGAAATACTTCTCCCCTACCCTCCTCTATTATTTTTTATATATATAAATCGCATGATAAAGGATTACATTTTATACTTGTAGATTTACTTCTCTATATACAGTCAAATTGTCATTCTATTTAGAAGCGTGATTTTAGAAAGAGAGACGATCTCTTTTTGATGGCAATCATCAAAATGCCCTCCTTGCGTTTTTGGCATAAGATGTCACACGAATTGCCTTTTTTCTTAATCATGGAGAGTTTAGGAGACTAAAATAGACGACTATTTATTTGAATATCAAGTAGATATATAGATAAAGTAAACCATATCATAAGTGCTCAAAACAGAGATTTGGGAAATTTCTGAAGAGAACTTTGCGAAATGTGAGATATTTGCGAGAAGTCCGGATATAAAAGGAGGAAACCAAACGAGGCTCACTATCAATAAACATCTCCGATCTGTGTATAAGTAAAAGGGCTGCGCCAAATTTTAATTTGGACACAGCCCTCTTATGGTGGAGCCCGGAATGTGTAGCTCTCTTAGTTGGGTTGTTTAAGCCTCATTTGCAAGGCTTTTCCTATTATGCTTATCAACTGCGCTTGCCGTGCATAACGAGCAAAGGAGTACCAGCATGGAAAAGCATACGTCTGGCCATGCTGGGATTGAAGAATTGTGAGAAGAAATTCCTGCGATAGGTATTAACCACAATCATATCTATATCCTCCATTCGGATAAATTTCTCCAATGCCAGAGAGAAATCTCCCGGATCCAAAGGATTATAACTGATATCGATGTTTGGATAATAATGTTTGTAATATTCCTGTATCGCTTTAAGCTGAACCTCATTCCATTCCGGCGTAGAAGTAGAGATATTAAATAAGCGAATAGACGCGTTGATATGTGATCCCAAAAGCTCCATGAAAGAGTCGAAAAGAACCATATCTCTCTGGTCGAAGCTGGTAGCTACTGCCACACGATCGGCCTTTTTTAGGTCATTAAATGGAACTTCTTCGGGGATAACCAGCACAGGTACCCGGCTTGAGTCTATTACTTCAGCGGCCACACTGCCTATCAGGTCGGAGTCTTTGCGAGATTTCCCTCTTGTCCCCATTATAATGATTACCGGCGGATGACGACGGCTATAACTTAGTATCACATCTTCCGGCGTGCCGTTGCGTATAATAGAGGTGAATTTTACTTCAGGCAATTCCCCCGCTGCAACTCGTTCCCGTAGCTCTTTCTTCAGTTTGCTTATCTGTCTGTTAGCCTTAGCCAGTTCCTTGGAAAGATTGGTTTCGACAGGTACCTGAAACATTGCGGCATCCCCTATTGAGAAGAATGCAGAGCCAATGGGGGTGAAGTGAACATGGAATAGGACCACATTTAGTCCTTTTCTATGTGCAAAATTGAACCCTAACTCACATATCTTCATGCTATATTCGCTGAAGTCTACAGGAATCAATACATAGTCACTGGGATGAGATGGTTTCTCTTCGGGAACATCTTTTTCTTCTTGGTCCCATTTGTTGTCTTCTATGATACGCAGAGCCTTGGGCAAGTCAGTCTCTTTGATACGTACCCGCACTCCGGCCGAAACGACCGGTTGTATCTGGTTTACATTGTGCAACTGAGTCTCAATTCCTTCGCTCTCTAATAGTGTTTTTAGGATCTGTGCCTTTTCATATGTATGAATGGCTATGGTAACTAATTTGCTTTCAGACATAACGTACTGCTTTGTGTTGGTTGTGTTCAATCATAAACGCAGGACTACAAGGGGAAACAGCCCGACAAGTCCGGCAACTCATATAGCTCAAGAGAGACGCTCTCTCGACGTATCAAGAGACGAAAAACAATCAAAAGGGGAGACCTTCTACCCCACTCTTTAACAGATATGCAAGATCTCCCCTCTCTTTCATGGTATCATTAGGACTCAGATGCCATTTCTTCCTCGAGGGGCTTTTCCCCAAGAATAGCCTTAGCCTTATTGAGTATGGTGGGGTCGTCAATCTCAACCAGACCGCCATCGGGGCCGGGTTCTATATGTATACCGCAACTCCGACCTTCTTCGTAGTTGGCACCGCCAAAGTAATTCCTCACTGTATCCGGGCGAAGATCAAGCTCCTCGGCGATGCGTGTCATGGCGCCGTCAGGCAGACTATCTTTTATTCTTCGCAATTCGTTGAAAGAAATGGTGATTGACATAGTGTTGTTGTTATTAGTGGTTGGACATTATTGATTATTCATTTCACCGCTAATTTATATTTTCCCTGACAAAAAAGCAAACCCGAAAGCTTCTGTTTTCGAGATCGTTGCGCAGGCTCCCAAGACGCTTGTTTCAGTAGCCCTTTGTCAAGCTTTATGGAATGCAATAATTACGACATGGCGTTGACACTAATTTATATATAACAAGCGATCACTTTGACTAAGGAGCTAATTCCACTCTTCTGTAATTTAAATTTCATATCGCATTATAACTAAAGCAATACGATTTTAGAAAAGCTGTCTTCCACCTAATGGTGATGCCATTTGACTGGGAAATAGCCAAACAAAAAGAACTTTTAGGTCTCCAAAAGCTCTTCTCAAAAGGCCCTATTCATCGGCATTCTGAGGGGGTCAAAATTCTCTCCTGTGAAAACAAAAATTCTCTCCTGTGTTAGCAAAAATTCTCTCAGGAGAGAATTTTTGCTCTCTCCCCAGTTATTGTACAAGAGTTGGGGAGGCATGGCAAATGAGATCTCTTTTTCCAACATCGTAGGAGTTGTTTTCGGAAAAACTTGGCACTTCTATTTATAAAAAAAAGTATATTCGCAAAAGGGTATAGAAAGGATCTACCAAATACTTTCTTTCTATAAATTTGACAATCTGCAGCGGTTTTGGCTTAGTCGTCCCTTGTGCCAACGAACAGGCGCAGAGCGGGAGTTGCTCGCCTTCCTCCCATTCGGGGATGATGATGCCTTCCCCATTTTCTCGACTTTCTCGTTCTTCAGCTTCTAACTGCTCCTTATCTTTTTTCCTGCTGTTTTTGAGGATGGCACGCCAACCCTCTTCCTTGATGATTTCTCCTTTGAGCGTGAACTTTACACCTTCGCACAAGGCGGTTACGGTGGTAACGTCTTTCTCACACCGAGCGGAGAAGGCTTCCAGCATACGCCCTACAATCATATTATAGATGACCGCTTCCTCTCCAAATACATCTATCGGCTTTTTGCCTGTAATGAGCAGGGCATGGTGGTCGGTCTCTTTCTTCCCGTTTACCGATCGGGCATTGAGGACGGAAAGGTTACGGGCATGGATACCCCATACGGGATGGTCATGCAGGAATGCGATCAATGCGGGGATTTCCTCCAAGACATCCTCCGAGATATAACGACTTCCGGTACGCGGATAAGTGATGTATCCCTTTTCATAAAGTTTTTGTGCCAGTGTAAGGATTTGCTCTGCCGGATAACGGTGTCGGCTATTGGCTTCCTTCTGCAAGGTGGTCAGGTCGTACAAAAGAGGTGGTTCCTGCTTCGCTTCCTTGCGGACAATCGTCTCTATCGTGATTTGAGAGGCTGCTTTGAGTTTCTCATACAAGGCGGTGGCTTCTTCCTTGTTGAAGTAGCGTTCGGGCGATGAGAAACGGAAGCTCTCATCGCCGTCCTTTACAGAAAGGCTCAGTTGCCAAAACGGTTGTGGCGTAAACTTCTTATGTTCCCAGAAGCGTGAGCAGACCATGCAGAGTGTCGGAGTCTGCACCCTGCCTAACGAGTAAGTGCCATAACCTGCCGCTATGGAAACGGCTTGAGTGGCATTGATACCCACGAGCCAGTCGGCTTCGCTGCGTGCTCGAGCGGCATAATAAAGATTGTCGTACTCGGCTCCGCTTTTGAGCTGGACAAGTCCTTCCCGAATGGCTTTGTCTGTGAGCGAACTGATCCAGAGTCGCTCAAAAGGCTTGGCGATGCCGAGATACTCGTAGATGAACCTGAATATTAACTCACCCTCACGTCCTGCGTCGGTGGCTACGATGATGCTCTCTGCCGCTTTGAAGAGTTTTTCAATGACTTTGAGCTGGGCAAGGGCACTCGGGTCTGCCTTGTAGCCTTTACCGCTCTTGACTTGACGGGGAATAAGGGTAAAGACGGGAGGCAGGATGGGAAGATTTTCACGATGGAAACCTTTGAAACCGTAGGCTTCGGGCATGGGCACCGTTATCTGGTGTCCTAATGCCCATGTGACGGTGTAGTTACTGCCTTCTATATAGCCCTCTTTTCTGTTCGTTGCCCGAACGACGCGGGCAATCTCACGGGCTACGCTCGGTTTTTCTGCTATGATGACTTTCATACGATTTTACTTTTGGATGTTAGTGGTGGCGGATTACATTTTCATTCCCTTGGAACGCTTCTGTTCCTACTTCTCTTCTTTCTGCTCGGCGGTGGGCGGTAGAGTCTTCAGTCCGCCTTTCTCGTCCGTCCCTGCGACGGCTTTGAGAGTTTTGTCCTTCTGATCCTCGACTAAAAGGACTTCTTGGTCTTTGATTTTTTCGTCCATATTACAATGTATTTAATGACACCAACAGCGGTGCATGGGAAAAGGTAAATCAAAGAAACCGTGCATGTTAGCAGTTGGGAATAACTGCGTACTTGTGGCATTGATATGGTGGGAAGTGGCTCTTCCATATACAACGAATGGGATATACCGCAAAGATATATCCCATCGTCATGCCCATTAACCCAAAAGGGACTTGTGTATTCAGCTCCCCTCTTGTCTGTACTGTGAGGGAGAGATGTTGTAGAGTTTCTTGAAAGCGTGGTAGAACACCGAGTAGCTCTCGAAGCCGCAAGAGTCTGCCACCACTTCTATCGTCCATTCGGGTTGGGAGACGAGTAGCTGCTTGGCACGCTCCATACGGGTATGCTGTATGAAGGAAGCAGGGGAGTCGCCCGTCAGAGCTGTTAGCTTGCGGCGGAGTTGGCGTTCGCTCAGGCAAAGTTTATCGGCAAGCAATGTGGTGTTCAGCTCACGTTGTTCCATCAGCATATAGATGGCATTCACCGTCTTAGAGAGGAACCTGCGGTCAGTATCGTTCATGACTACCTCAGTTTCCTTGCCCTCTGTCACGGCTTTGGTATATTTCTCTCGCAACAGGCGACGCTGCTCGAGGAGTTTCTCCACACGCACTCGTAGCTCATCGTGGTTGAACGGTTTGGCAAGATAGGCATCCGCCCCCGCTTCAAAGCCTTTCACACGGTCTTCCTCGCTTACCTTTGCCGTTACGATGATTACGGGAATATGGCTCAGTATTTCATTGCCACGCACTGCTCGGCACACTTCCAAGCCGTCCATACCGGGCATCATCAGGTCGGTGATGATCAGGTCGGGCACCAATTCCATGGCTTTTTCCAATCCCTGCGTGCCGTCAGCAGCGTACGCCACGGCGTAGCCATCTGTTAGTTGTGAGCCGATATACGCAGCCACGTCGATATTATCTTCGATGATCAAAATACGGCAGTCGGCATCCGAGTTGGTACTATCATCGGGTATCTGTAAGGCTTCGGGGATCAGGGGGGGGTTGCCCATCATACTGGTATCTTCCAAGAGGCGTTTCTTACTTTCGTGGCGTATAGGTACGGCAATGTGGAAAGTTGTTCCCTTGCCCACGGTACTCTCCACGCTTATCGTACCCTCTACGTTGTCGATGATCTGCTTCACGAGCGCCAATCCCACGCCTGTGCCGACGTTGCCTGCATCCTGCTCCGACTGGTAAAACGGCTTGAAGATATGCGGAATAGAACTCTCGGCTATTCCTCTGCCCGTGTCACTCACGTCAATACGCAGTTGCTCGTGATGTTGCCACAACGAAACTCTTATCTTGCCATACTCCGGCGTGAATTTGAGGGCATTGGAAAGCAGGTTATTCAGCACCTTGGTCACATAGTCGGGCACGAAGTCCATCTCCACCTTGTCCTTACCGATGAACTGGAGCTTCACGCCTCGGCTCTCGGCATAGTCTTGATAACTATCTACCAGCATTTCGATGTAGGTCGTGATGTTGCCGGCATACCAATCGGGGGCACCCACAGACGACTTGATTTTGGAAATGTCCAAGAGTTGATTGATAAGCGTCAGCAGACTATTGCCCTGACGCTTGATAACCTCTGCCTTTTCCCGTGTCGTCGGTCGTGCCTTTTCATCGTCGACAAGCTCACGGCTCAGTCCCAAGATGACGGTGAGCGGTGTGCGGAACTCATGGGTGATGTTGGTGAAGAACGTCTCGCGCATCATACTCATTTGCTTTAGTGCATGATGGCTGCGTGCACGGAGACGTTGTATGTAGAACAACGCTGTTATTCCGCCACCCGACAGGAGCAGTAGCAAGACGAAAGCACCAATCCCCCAATGCCGTATCGTTCGTTCACTTTCCAATTTATAATTTACCTCCGCCATTTGTTGTTGCTGCCGTCTTCGCTCTATGGCGAGGCTGGTGCTCTGCATGCGGTTGATTTTTTCCATATCCACCACGCTGTCTTGCAAAGCCGTCGCACGCTCATAGCATACCAAGGCTTGCGAGAGATTGCCCGAATGTTTGTGGTGCTTATAATATAAGGTGTAGATTTCCGCCTGATGCTCCACCGACTTGATGCGCTCCGCCACTGTCTTGGCTCTGTCCAGATAGGCGAGAGTCTGCCTGTCGTTGCCCGAGGCACAGTGTATGCCCGCCAGTGCGATGAGCGAGTTCAGTGCGTGCCACTCGTCTTGGGATGCCTCCATCAGCTTGTAAGCGGCTTCATACTCTGCGATCGACTTGTCGTAGTCCTTCGCTTTCTCATACAGCGAGCCAAAGTAGGTGTGGCAAAGCGATATGCCCAACGTATTGTTTGCCTTTTGGTTGAGTTCCATAGAGCGACGATAATAGACCCATGCCGAGTCTGTCTGCCCCCGATGCTCAAAGATGGAGCCGAGGTTAGCATAGTTGATCGCCATGCCCACGGCACTGTTCAGCTCCTGCTCGCCTGCCAGAGCCATGTGCAGGGCACTGTCGGCACGGTTGTAATTGCCGATGGTCATATAGATGTTGCCCAATCCGTTGAGCGACATCACACGGTTCTTCTTTGCGGTGAAGGTGGTGTCCGAGTATTCTTCGCTCAGTTTCCACGCCCTATAGTGATACTCCTGAGCTACGTCCAGTACGCCCAGTCGGCGGTAGTCCGTACCAATGTTGTTGAGTGCCTGCACCCATTCGAGGGTATCTCGTGCGGCTTCTGCCTGCTTCAATTCCTCGCTGTGGACATAGAGAGCCTCGTCGAAAAGGCTTTTGTTGCGTAGAGCCTTGCCCTGTTCTCGCAGGGCAACGATGCTCATAAGCGTTTTCCCCTCCTTCTCCCACTGCTTCTGAAGCACGGCGAGCGAGTCGCTGTTCTTTATCGACTTTACAATGCTGTCTGCCTCGTGCCGCTCTTCAGCCGTAAAAGAAACTGGCTCTCTCCCGCACGAAACAAGCAGAAAACCAACCGATACAAACGTCGTTATAACGCTTAAAATCAGCCGATAGCGTTTACCTCCCCCCATAAATGTTAAAAGGCTCGTGGTGAGGCTGTAAAGAGGTTTTAAGACCATGTTTGTGGTGTTGCACAAGTATGATTTTTTGTGATTGTTCATAGGTGTGTTTATTGTCGGGTCAGCCATTCTGCGGCAGGAACCATACGGATGCAATGTCCGTTCTTCTCCACTTCACGGTCTTCGTCGAAGTTGATGAGCAGCAGGTTTTCGCAATGGAATTTCGTGGCGGCTTTCAGCAGAGCGTTGATCTCACGGTTCAAGGTCTTCTCCGCACTGATGTCATAGGACACCTGCACCAACTGTTCCACCTTTCCTCCCTTGGCGATGACAAAATCCACTTCCCATTGGTTGTCACGGTAATAGAACACGTCAGCATACTCGGGGCGGTAGCGACGGAGCAGTTCCACATAGACCACATTCTCTAATCGCCAACCCATATTCTCGGTGGAGAAAGTGCCGCTGCGTTCCGATACAAAAGCCACATCTACCACATACACTTTCTCGTTGCGTACCCGCTCCCGACTCTTATAAGAGAACTTGGGAACACCCAGCAGCAGGAATGCCTCCTTCAGATGGGAATAGTAGTTCTCTATGGTGTGGTTCGACACACCAAAAAGTTTGGCAAGGTCTGTTGCCACGAACTCCTGGCAGAAATTGTCGGCAAGGTAGGTTGCCATTCGCCGAAGCACCTCCACGTGCCTCAGACGGAACCGCCGTGCGATGTCGTTCTTGATGATCGAATTGAGCAGTGCCTCAATGTACCCCCTTTTGTTCTGCTCGTTCATCAGTTCGGGAAAGCCGCCGTCCATCAGGTATTCATGCAGGGCTTTCTTGCGCAGGGCTTTGGCTTTGGTGGAGAGGGAGCGAAGTTCCACGCCACGCATCGTGGCATATTCGGTAAACGAGAACGGATAGAGTTCCACCTTGTTGTGTCGTCCTGTCAGGTGGGTGGTCAGTTCGCTGCTCAGCAGTTTGGAGTTGGAACCCGTGACAAACAGGTGCACTTTCTGGCGAAGCAGGCGGTTGACAAACAACTGCCAGCCCTTGATGTTCTGCACCTCGTCAAGGAAAAGATACTTGAAATCACCATATATCTGATACAAGGCATCAAGCACACGGTCGAAATCGTCGGTCTCCATTCCTGTCAGTCGGTCGTCATCGAAGTTGGCATAGGCAAATTCCACCCCCTGCTGCCGTATGAACTTCTCGCACAGGGTGGATTTTCCGCTTCGGCGCACGCCTATCACAATCTGGGCAAGGTTGCTCGACGGCGACAGCTGCCTCTCCTCCATTCTGCTGCACAACAGCGACGGGTCGTGCGACAGCAGTTCTTCCTTTTGGTCGGAAAAGATGGTGGTCAATCTTCTTGCATCCATAAATCCATATTTTAATCTGCTTGCAAAGGTAACAAAAAGCTCCATAATCCATAATACAACGCCAATAAAACTTCCATAAGAAATCAAATATTCATTTCGTAAGTTCATTTCCGCACTGCATGCAAAGCAATCACAGAAAGAAAAGCGAAAGAAAATACTGACGAAAAACACTCGAAACTCTCCCAAAGTCCTCAAAACTATTTTTCGGACTATCTGCGAGCTTTTTCGGCATTTTTCGCTGATATTCAATGGAATGCGATTTCTCGATGTCCGAAATATGCAGGTGGGGTACTTGAAGAATGTCCGATTTCTGCAGGTTTTTGTCCGAAATCAACATATCCCTTTGGCAGATGCGGGGGTAGCTTTGCAGAAAAGAAAACAGACGTTTTGAAATGGCACGAAAAAAAGATACTTCAAACCGTCGCATCTCCCCCGACGAGATTGCTCGTATTACAAGCGACCGCTTAGAACTCTTGGATGTGATCCGCGATATGGTACGCATCGAAGTGGACAAGCAGCTAAAGGGCAACCTCGCCAGAGAAAAGCTACCCGATACGCTCGGGGGCGACAGCGACCCTCCGAAATCCGATACACGAAAAGACTAATACAATCACCTAGTATTCATTAAACAAAAGTAATTATGAACAGAAGCGAACATCAGTCATCGTCACTGCCTCTCTTAGGCAGGATGACCCGAATGGGGCTGACGGCTCTGCTCTCCTGCACGATTGCCGTCGTTGCCCACGGGCAGACCTCGGAGTCATCGGGAGGCACGCCGACACAGCCCGACTTCAATCGACAAGCCCGCACCCATACTTGGAGCATCTATGCCGAGGGTGGCACGTCGTGGGCATCGGGCGTGTGGTATCAGAACCTTGATGCCAAACGTAGTTACAGTCTGTCGCCTGCCGTGGGCGGCGGCATCGACTACCACATCGTGCCGTGGGTGCGTGTTGGTGCGGAGTATCTCTACTCACGCTACCGTCGCGAGCAGAGGTTCTCTACCATCGACCCGAAGCAAATGCCCGTCAAGACCTATGGCAACTATGTGGTGAACTACCACAAAGTACGCCTCGGTGCTGACTTCAACATCATGGAGCTATGGAGCAGCCGAAAGGCGCAATGGCTCAACATCTATGCCGGCACGGGCGTGGGCTACCTCTTTGCCAAAGGCAACGAGTATGGCATCTACTTCAACAACACCATCTCGCAGGGTGGCACTACGTCGCCACTTACTCCCGATGCCACCATCAGCAACGAGTCGAGCCTCACGCTCACGGGCAACGTGCGTACCACCAATACGCACACCGACTTCCGCAATTTCTACATCCCTGCATCGCTCCACATTGAGGCGAACCTCTCGCCACGCATTGCCGTAGGCATAAAGGGAGAAATGGACTGGCTCATCGCCCGCAAGGAGATGGCACCGAAGAACCTCATCTTCGCCCTCGCCACCATGCGATACAGCTTCGCCCCCAGCCGTGCCAAGGCATTGGCGGCACGCTATGATGGTGAAATTGCCACCCTCAACGACCAGTTGAACGCCCTGCGACAGCAAGCCGAGAACGACCGACAGCGTGCCGACCGTGCCGAGAGCAAGCAGCAGGAACTCTCCAAGCGTCTCAGCGAGTGCGAGCAGAGCAAGCCCGTCGTGCTGAAGGGACGCCGAGTAATCATTACCGTAGAAGAATAGAGTTTATTAACCCATCTCAAGATGCTCGAAAGGCAACGGAAGCAACGCACCGACGGAACGTCAATCAATGCTCCAATAGAACGTCCATCGACGTTCCAATAGGATGTCACTCGATGTTTCGACAGCACATTCGGGCAGAGATAAAACAACAAAAGACTATGATTCTATACAGCGTCAAGAAAGTCGTCGTAAACATTGGCAAGCACAAGGGCAAGACCATGTACTATGCCGCCCCTGCGACACAAGACAAGATTACCTCCCGTCAGGTGGAGGATCGCATCATCAATGCCACCGCCCTCTCGCGTGCCGACGTGCGTGCCGCCATCACGGCACTGGCAGAGGTCGTGCGTGAGGAGATGTTTGCCGGTCGTGCCGTCGACCTTGCCGACCTCGGTTCGTTCAAGGTCGTCTCCACGGGAAAGCGTATGGAAACCGAAAAGGAGGTTACCGCCGACACGTTGAAGACACCCCGCATACAGTTCTTCCCCCGACACGAGATGCGCGACCAAGCCAAGGCGGTGCAGCGTATGGTGACACGTCCCGACGGCATCTCTACCCAAAGCGGTACACCCACTCCGACGCCTACGCCCCCGGACGAAAGTTCCATAGGAGCATGACTTTGCTATTTTCCAAACAACTAAGTAACAATAATGATTAAAACAATAGAGATTATGAAACGAATAAAATCTATCCTGTTTGCCATCACCATGCTGTTGGCAGCACCCACGTTCCTCACCTCATGTCAGGAAGACGCACCCGAGATCAACTACACGATGAACGTGACAGTGAACAACGACTTCACCAAGGTGGTGGAAGCCATCAACAATGGTACAATGAAGATGGAAGAGGCTATTGCCAAGCTCTCCTCATCCATTGACCAGATGAAAGCCACGCAAGCCGAGAAATTGCAGATGCTCATCGAAGTAATCACCAATCAGAGCAATGCGCTTGCGGCTAAGCTCGCTGCCATAGAGGCAGCTATCAAGGCACAGACGCTCTCACTCGAAAGCAAGTTGCTACTCTTGGGGACAGCGGTGAACAACAACACCATCAAGCTCGACGAGATGACCACCAAATTAGCACAGGCCATCGACAACTGCGGCAAACACCCTCTCACTCGAAAGCAAGTTGCAACTCTTGGAGACAGCGGTGAACAACAACACCATCAAGCTCGACGAGATGACCACCAAATTAGCACAGGCCATCGACAACATGAGCGGAGCGCTCTCCGAGAAGCTCGAAGCTATCCGCGGCATCATCGAGAGCACATCTGCTACCACCGCCCAGAAGCTCGCTGCCATCGAGGCTGCCATCAAGGCACAGGCCCTCTCCATGGAAAGCAAAATGCAGCTGCTCGAAGATGCTATCAAGGCACTGCCCGACTACTCCGCGCAGCTTGAAGCCATCAAGACGGCCATTGCCAACCTGCCCGACTATGGCGACAAACTCTCTGCCATCAAGGCGGCCATCAATGCTATGCCGAACTATAGCGACAAGTTCGACGCCGTAGTCGCCGCCCTCAATGCCATGAAGACGCAGATTGAAGCACTCGGCGACGCACAGGCAGGCATCGCCACACAGATTGCCAACGTAACCACCGCCATCAACAACCTCATCGCCTCTGTGAACTCCGGCAACACCTCGGCAGCCGCAGCCCTCGCACAAATCATCGCCAAGCTCGACGAACTCAAAGCAGCCATCGGAAGTGGCGGCAGCGGCGGTGGAGGAGGCGAAGGTGGAGGAGGCGAAGGTGGAGGAGGCACCACTCCTTCAACGATGGAATATGTCGACCTCGGCCTGCCAAGCGGTCTCAAATGGGCGAGGTGCAACCTCGGCGCATCAAAGCCGGGCGATAACGGCGACTACTACGCATGGGGCGAGACAGAGCCCAAGACTGACTACGTATGGGCAACCTACAAGTGGGGTACGGAGGATAACTTGAATAAATACAACAAAACCGACCGAAAAACCGTCCTCGACCCCGAGGACGATGCCGCCACCGCCGCGCTCGGCGCACCCTGGCGCATGCCGACCGCAGGTGAAATCCTAGAACTGGTAAACCCAGACAACTGCACCTGGACTTGGATCAAGAGGGACGATGTGAACGGCTACGGCGTGAACGGCTACAAGGTGGTATCGAAGAAGAACGGCAACAGCATCTTCCTGCCGGCCGCCGGCAACCGCAATGGTTACGATCTCGACGGTGCCGGCAGGTGGGGCGGCTGTTGGTCGAGTTCGCTCGTCGGGCCCGGCAGCGACTACGCCCGCAGCCTCCACTTCGGTTCGGGCCAGCACGACTGGAGCAACAGCCGCCGCTGCTACGGGTGGGCGGTGCGGCCCGTCCGCCCATAGGATTTGCCTTGCCCCACGGGCATGACACGATAAAATAAACCTCTCCTCCTGTCCTTGAAAGTGGCGGGAGGGGAGTTACCTAAAAAAATTACTGATGATCTCCGTGTGAGCAAGGCTCTCTGATGAAACCTTCACATCATGATCAACGCGGCAATCGCCGGACCATGACCGAAAATTGCACATTCAATCTCCGCAAATCGCCTTGCTGTTTTGCGGAGATTTTTTAATTCAAACTCGTTGTGAACATGAAAAGATTAGTAAACCTGCCTTGGACAGGCATCATCACTTCCGACCGTGCCACGGCGGAAGAACGAAAAGAGGCTTTGGGCAACTTAAACGAGACAAGAGTGTACAAAACGATGATATGAAAACAGGGGTGATCTGATAAGCTCCCCCCTGAATGGTATTGTTCAAAGGAAAAAAGAGGGTTGCGCTGTCATATAAGCAGCACAACCCTCTTTTCATATCGGGGAGGTTAGGGTAAAAGATACCCTACTCTACTTCAATCTTGTAGTAGGATCTCCAACACTTTTACAGCAGAGAAAGCCACCGGAGTACCCGGACCGAAGATTGCTACCACACCGGCTTTGTATAGGAAATCATAGTCCTGCGCGGGGATAACACCACCGGCTGTTACCAAAATATCGGGACGTCCTAATTTCTTCAGCTCTTCTATTACTTGTGGGATCAACGTCTTGTGCCCTGCAGCCAATGAGCTGACACCCATTACATGAACGTCATTCTCTACAGCCTGCCGAGCAGCCTCTTCCGGAGTTTGGAACAAAGGCCCCATGTCTACGTCGAAACCGCAGTCGGCATAGCCTGTGGCAACTACTTTGGCTCCACGGTCGTGTCCGTCTTGCCCCATTTTGGCAATCATGATACGAGGCTGACGCCCTTCTTTCTTAGCGAACTCTTCTGCGAGCTGCTTGGCGCGATCAAATACTTTGTCGCCACCCGATTCTGATGAATACACGCCTGATATGGTTCGGATTACAGCTTTGTATCTACCTACGACTTCTTCGCAAGCATCAGATATTTCACCCAAAGAAGCACGCAAACCAGCTGCCTTTACAGCCAATTCGAGCAAGTTCCCTTCTTTGGTGCGCACACAATTGGTGATGTCTTCGAGAGCCTTCTTTACAGCCTCTTCGTCTCGATCTTTGCGCAGCTCGTTCAAGCGACCAATTTGTTGTTCTCGTACGGCCGTATTGTCGATCTCCAGAATATCAATAGGATCTTCTTTGTCCAGACGATATTTATTAACTCCCACAATTGTTTGTTGGTTGGAGTCAATGCGGGCTTGAGTGCGTGCTGCCGCCTCTTCGATACGCAATTTCGGCAGTCCGGTCTCGATTGCCTTGGCCATACCACCCATGCCTTCGATCTCTTGGATATGAGCCCAGGCTTTATGCATCAGCTCATTTGTAAGACTTTCCACATAGTAAGAACCTCCCCATGGGTCGATTTGCTTACAAACCATGGTTTCTTCCTGAATGTAGATCTGTGTATTACGTGCGATACGAGCTGAGAAGTCTGTAGGCAAAGCAATAGCCTCATCCAACGCATTGGTGTGCAAGGATTGAGTATGCCCCAAAACGGCAGCCATTGCTTCTATACAAGTACGTCCGACATTGTTGAAGGGGTCTTGCTCCGTAAGCGACCAACCGGAAGTCTGGCTATGGGTACGCAGTGGTAAACTCTTGGGGTTTTCTGCGCCAAAGCTCTTGACTATTTTAGCCCAAAGCATACGAGCTGCACGCATTTTTGCGATCTCCATGAAGTGGTTTACTCCAATAGCCCAGAAGAAAGACAAACGTGGTGCAAACTTGTCTACAGGTATACCAGCATTGATACCGGCACGCAGATACTCCATACCATCGGACAGCGTATAAGCCATTTCGATGTCTGCCGTCGCTCCGGCCTCCTGCATATGGTAGCCAGAGATAGAGATAGAGTTGAACTTAGGCATCTTTTGAGAGGTGTACTCAAAGATGTCTGCAATAATCTTCATTGAGAATTCAGGTGGGTAGATGTAGGTATTACGCACCATAAACTCTTTCAGAATATCATTCTGTATTGTACCGGCCATCTCCTCAAGTTTGGCTCCTTGTTCCAAACCGGCGTTGATATAGAAAGCCAAGACTGGCAATACAGCTCCATTCATGGTCATGGACACCGACATTTTGGACAAGGGGATCCCATCGAAGAGTACCTTCATATCTTCGAGAGAGCAGATAGAAACACCTGCCTTTCCCACATCACCTACAACTCGGCTGTGATCGGCATCATAGCCACGGTGGGTTGCCAAGTCGAAGGCCACCGACAAACCTTTCTGTCCTGACGCAAGGTTACGTCTGTAGAAAGCATTTGATTCCTCTGCCGTAGAGAATCCGGCATATTGTCTAATGGTCCATGGACGAAGAGGGTACATGGCACTGTACGGGCCACGCAAGAAAGGAGGTAAGCCCGAGGCATAATGCAAGTGCTCCATTCCTTCTAGATCGTCTTGTGTATAGACCGGACGTACATCGATCTGTTCAGGGGTACGCCAGTTGGCTGATATATGGTTGTCCTCAGCCCACTTGGTAGCATTCATTGCCACAAAGCCGGCGGACTTGATGTCTATATTTCTGAAATTTGGCTTCATACTATTCGGCTGTTAGGCGTTAATACCAAGTCTTTTATTGAAGTCTTGGAGCACTTCCAAGACATTGGACTTCACATTTACGTAATCCTTTATCCCTGCTTCCTGCAACTCCGGCATACAAGCAGGAGCTCCGGCTACTACAAACTCGGCACGACCATTGAGGTAGCGATATGCCGGTATGGCATAAGTTGCATACTCATCATCACTGGAGCATAGACAAACAATGTCTGCTCCTGCTTTCATAGCCGCATCTACCCCCTCTTCAACTGTCTCAAAACCGAGGTTATCTATCAGTTTGTAACCAGCACAAGCAAAGAAGTTTGATGAGAACTGAGATCTTGCCAAGCGCATTGCCAAATTACCGATAGTAAGCATGAAGACAGTAGGAGTTTTTCCACTACGTTCGGTAGAGAGGCGAAGGTCCTCAAAATCCGAAGCCGCACGAGAGAAGGACAGAGCCTCGATAGTACTGTTGCATCCTCCGCAGCCACAGCCATGTTTGCCCGCAGATTTTTCCTCTGTTTGGGCGACCTTACCAGCAACCAATTCGGTGAAATTGGGGAACTGGTTCGTTCCTAGCAAGCTTTCTTTGCGGCGAGCTACAGCCTCATGTCGCTTGGCGTTGGAAGCGTTTACAGCTGCCTGCACTTTGCCTTCATTAGCTTGCTTGCAGAAACCACCATCTTCAATAACAGAGAGGAAGAGTTTCCAGCCTTCAGTGGCTATACTGTTAGTAAGATGTTCGATATAATACGATCCGGCAGAAGGGTCTATCACCTTGTCGAAATTACATTCCTCTTTGAGCAGAAGTTGCTGATTTCGAGCAATACGTTCGGAGAATTCGTCCGGTTGCTGATATATGCCATCAAAAGGGAGTACTGTAATGGAATTTACACCACCCAAGGAGGCGGACATTGTTTCTGTTTGCGTACGAAGGAGGTTGACATAGGAGTCGTATAGAGTCTTATTCCAAGTTGTGCTTATGGCGTGCATATAAATCTTAGCCGCATCCCCCTTGTATTGATCACCATAGGCCCCTACTATTTCAGCCCATAGCCATCGAGCAGCTCTGAACTTGGCTATCTCCATGAAATAGTTGGTCCCCACACCAAAATTAAACTGTATACGTCTACCAAGTGTGTCTATCGAATACCCCTCATCTGAGAGGGTATCAAGCAATTGTTGTCCCCAAGCTAAAGCAAACCCCAATTGTTGAGTAATATAGGCACCGGCATCAGCCAGTAGATAGGCATCTATATGCAGCACACGGAATCCGGGTATCGGCTCTACTGCAAGTAGAATTTCCTTGGCTGTGGTAGCCCAGTCTTCCTTGACTACACCTCGTACAAGTTGTTTTTTGAAGGGATTGTAATTGATTGATCCACGGCATGCAGCAGGATCTTGAGATTTAGCGGAGAGATACTCTGCCAAAGCCTTAGCCAGCTTTACAACAACTGACTGGCAACAACTGAAATGTAGTTCAACAGCTTCGGGGACAATGTCTTTGAGCAATTTTTCTAAAGCCTCTACGGTTGTCTGGTCTCTTTTAAGCTTGAATCCCAAAGCCGTAACACCTCTCTGTAACAAATCCAAAGCTTTGATATTGGCTTCGGATAGGTCTTCTACTACCAGGTCTTGGCGAACTGTCCACTCATTGTCCATACGTGTTGAGCGCACATAAGGGAATTGAGCCGGCAGGTTTTTCGCTGTGTTCAACCCCTCTATATCCTCCATTCTGTAGAAGGGGTAAAGATCGAAGCCTTCGGGAGTGCGCCACACCAACTTTTTGTCGAATGGGGCACCCTTGAGGTCGGCCGTGATTTTGGCCACCCATTCATCAGTTGTAATAGGCGGGAAGTCACTGAGGAGCTTCTCTTTTTTGTTTGCCATAATTGATAACTATTTAGTGGATTATTTAGGTTGTTTGTTTCAGCTGAACTACAAATCATTGGGCATGAGCTTGTACCCTATGCTTTGTACTTCAGAAATAAGGCGAAGTAAGTTGCCTCCCAAGATAGCCTTGAGCTCCGCTGTGCTATGACCTCGTCTGAGCAGTTCGATCGTGATCCGTATTAAGTCTGCCTCGTTGCGACATCCGGGAAGATCTGTCCCTCCATCGAAATCACTTCCGATGCCAACGGCTTCTATCCCTACCAATTCAATGATATATTCAATATGATCTACAGCATCGAACAATGTGGCTTTGTCAGCTTCTTTATTGAGAAAACCTGGGTAGAGACAAACTTGTATCACTCCTCCTTTTTGCGCAATTGCCCGAATCAATTCATCAGGCAAATTTCGGGGATGATCAGCTAAAGCTCTCACAGAAGAATGCGATGCTAAGATGGGAGCTTTGCTACATTCCAGCACTTGGCTTATAGTACTGTCGGCAGCATGAGAAACATCAATGGCAATACCCAGCCTATTCATTTCGGCTATGGCATAACGCCCCAAAGAACTCAGCCCCTTGTGAGTCTGGCAAGATCGTGAAGATGAGTCACATAACTGATTATCTCCATTGTGACACAGGGTGATATAAGCCACTCCCAGTTCTTTATACTTGCGCAGCAAGCTAAGATCATTTCCTATTGCGTAGCCATTCTCAATAACAGGCATAATTGCTTTCCGACCTCTGCGCTTAGCTCGTAAAATATCTATAGGAGCCCTAGCTATGCACAATTTGTCGGGAGCTAAGCGAGAGAGAGCATGAATTCCCTCTAATAGACGAGTTGCATTCTGTTCGACTTTTGAAAAATCGCTATCAGACAAGTCTCCTTGTGGCAGATAAGCAGCCATCAATACGGCATCAACATGCCCAGCCTGCATCTTAGGTAGATCTACCAGACAGTCTGTATCCAAGTCAAAGCGAGGAGATTTTTCGAAATGCATTGGCGTATCCACATGTGAGTCGACAACGGCTACATGACGATGAATCGTACGAGCACGCCGATACAAGTCAGCTTCCTCTATCAAATGAGTAAAGAGCGACGACTGCCGCTCTTTGTCCACGCCTCCATAGATCATCTGTTCGGGATGCCATTGTACGGAGAAGATTGCCTTTTCTGGATAGGCTTCCATTGCCTCATTTATCCCGTCTAGGGCAACAGCTGTCTCTGTAAATTTGGGCGGCACACTCTTTACAGCTTGATGATGCAAACTGTTTACCCAAAGTTCCCCTTGTGGATATAGTAAACGAGATAGCAAACTGTCGGGTCGCTTATCCAACAGTATGCGATGAGCATACTGCTGTTTAGGGAGTTTGGGATTGTGTCCCAAGACAGAAGAGGAGGTTTGATATTGGGAATAGATATCCTGATAAATTGTACCGCCGAATGCGGCTGCAAGAAGTTGATGCCCTCGACAAATACCGAATATGGGGATATTGCGACGGGCTGCCAGGCGAATTAATTCTAAGTCATAGCGATCTCGTTCCGGACAAACCTCTCCAAGGTGTTGCTTAGCATCCTCACTCAAATAATACGGGTATATGTCACCTCCTCCACTTACTAAAAGGCCGTCGATAGAGTCGAGATAAGTTTCGATTACCGCCTCATCGTCAGTAAGTGGTAAAATAAAAGGGGTTCCTCCGGCTTGGATGACAGCATCACTATAAGCTCGGCTTAGGCATGACCCCAAAATATCGTTGTAATTGGCAGATATACCAATACGAGGAGAGCCCCCCGTGGGGGATGCTGTTCGCAAACATTTTGAGCGTGTTTGCTCGATTTTGCGATAAAGTCCTTCGTCAGGCATCAATCCGGGCATAAGTGGCATTCTCTTCGATAAAGGTACGCCTTGGGGCTACTTCATCTCCCATGAGCATGGAGAAGACCTCGTCAGCATCTTGTGCGTTCTCTATCGTTATCCTGCGAAGAGTCCGATTGTCTGGATTCATGGTTGTTTCCCACAGCTGGTCATCGTTCATTTCCCCAAGACCCTTGTATCGTTGTATATGTACTTTGCTTTCATCTCCATCTGCAAACCGAGACACAAAGTCGTGTCGCTGCTTGTCGTCCCAACAATACTGTTGTTCCTTCCCTTTTTTACAGAGATAGAGAGGCGGAGTAGCTATATACACGTATCCTTTTTCAATGAGAGGCCTCATGTTGCGGAAAAGGAATGTGAGGATAAGGGTCGCAATGTGACTACCATCGACATCGGCATCAGTCATGATGATAATCTTATGATACCGCAGCTTGGACAAATTCAACTCTTTACTGTCTTCTTCTGTCCCGATTGTTACCCCCAAGGCCGTGTAGATATTGCGTATTTCTTCACTCTCTAATACACGGTGTGGCATTGCTTTTTCCACATTCAAGATTTTACCTCTCAGAGGCAAAATGGCCTGAAACTCTCTGTTGCGACCCTGCTTAGCTGTTCCACCTGCTGAATCTCCCTCAACGAGGAATAGCTCGCATAGTGCTGGATCTTTAGAAGAACAGTCACTCAACTTGCCCGGCAATCCTCCTCCGGCCAAGGGAGATTTCCGCTGTACCATTTCCCGTGCCTTACGGGCAGCGTGTCTGGCTGTAGCTGCAATAATTACTTTGTCAATAATCAGCTTGGCCTCTTTGGGGTGTTCTTCCAGATAATTTTCTAGCGCCTCACCAACGGCCATATCCACAGCTCCAATTACTTCGGTGTTCCCCAGTTTTGTTTTGGTTTGCCCTTCAAACTGGGGCTCTGCAACTTTGATACTGACCACGGCTGTGAGCCCTTCTCGGAAGTCATCTCCCGATATCTCTACTTTCACCTTGTCCAGCATTTTGGAGTCGGTTGCATATTTTTTGAGCGTACGTGTCAAACCTCGGCGGAAACCTGCAAGATGCGTACCCCCTTCTATAGTGTTAATATTATTGACATAGCTGTACACATTCTCCTGATAAGTCGTATTGTAGGTCATGGCCACCTCTACGGGGATGCTCTGCTTCTCCGTTACCAGATGGATAATATCGTTTACAAGAGATTCTTTGGAGCGATCTAGATAGGTTACAAACTCTTTCAACCCCTCTCTAGAGAAGAACTCTTCTCTGCGTGGATTTCCTGATTCATCTCTGTCTCGTTCATCAATGAGGGTGAGAGAGAGACCTGCATTGAGGAATGCCAACTCTCGGAGACGGTTCGATAAAATACGCCACTCATAGACAGTGGTAGAGAAAATTGTCGGATCTGGTTTAAAGGAGACAATAGTACCGGTGTCATAAGCTTCCCCTTCTGTACGAATTGGAGCCATTGGTTTCCCACGCTCAAATTCTTGGATGTAGATATGTCCCTGTCGATGTACTTCAGCCTTGAGATAGGTGGACAAAGCGTTTACACAAGAAACCCCTACACCATGTAAACCTCCAGAAACTTTATAACTGTCTTTGTTGAATTTTCCTCCAGCATGAAGCACCGTAAGCACTACTTCCAAGGCACTTCGCTGCTCTTTTTCGTGCAAATCTACTGGGATCCCTCGGCCATTGTCCTTTACACGAATGGAATTGTCCTGACAAATGGAAACCTCTATATGCGTACAATGCCCGGCCAAGGCTTCATCAATAGAATTATCCACCACCTCGTACACTAGATGATGCAAACCTTTCTCCCCCGTGTCTCCAATATACATCGCCGGACGTTTACGCACGGCTTCAAGTCCTTCCAGTACTTGGATGCTACCGGCCGAATATTCTTCTTCGGGCGGAGTCAGGTTGTTTTCCTCGATCATATTATTGATTTGGCTGATTTTATACTTCTGTTACAACAGCACAAAGGTAACAAAACGAAGATAAATTACCCAGTCTATACTTACTCCTACACATTTACAGAATACTGTTTGAGAAATCTCTTTTCGCATCATCAAAAAGTCTCTTTCCTCTGCATTCATTACGATTTTATTCTTAGACCCATATTTACATATCTACAACTTGCGAATTACCACAATGCTGACAAGCTCAGATATCACCGAAAACAGTAAAAATTCTCTTCTGAAGAAACAAACACTTTCTCCCGTGTTGGCAAAAATTCTCTCAGGAGATAAATTCGAATCCTCTCAGAATACCCTATTCATCGGCTCCTTTGAAGTGTCCTCAAAATTGATTTTTCGTTCTTTTACAAGGACTATTACTGCATTTTGGCTATTAAATCCTACCCGGAAAATATGAAGAATGGCCTCTCTCCACAGAAAGAGAGACTTCAACCTCCATATATCTTTCCTTAATGAGATGTTTCTAGATGGCTTCCCAATACAGATATGGAAATGTCTTCAAATTCATTTTGTTGTAATACAAAGAATAGGTACCTTTGGTCGCATAAAACCACAAGATGGGCTCTTTCGGTACCTACCTATAGGTAAATCCGGGCGATTCGTTGAGTGGTGGCAGAATATCAATTACAACACAAATGTTATAATGGCTAAAATCAGAGGAGCTGTGGTGGTAAATACCCAGCGTTGTAAAGGCTGTAATCTCTGCGTTGTGTCTTGCCCGGTCAAGGTACTCGAGCTGCACCCGCAGGAAGTGAACGACAAGGGCTATCATTATGCCTATATGAAAAATCCAGAAGATTGTATCGGTTGCGCAAGCTGTGGTACTGTTTGCCCCGACGGTTGTATTACTGTCTATAAGGTGAAGTTGTAAATTTCTAAATTGCTAATTGCTGCAAATCATGGCAGGAGAAGTAAAATTGATGAAGGGCAATGAAGCCCTTGCTCATTCAGCTATATTGAATGGTACGGATGGATACTTTGGATATCCCATCACCCCTCAGTCGGAAGTGTTGGAAACGCTTACAGAGCAGGCTCCTTGGAACACCACAGGTATGGTCGTATTACAAGCCGAAAGTGAAGTGGCTGCCATCAACATGGTGTATGGTGGAGCTTCTTGTGGTAAGCGAGTGATGACTTCGTCTTCCAGCCCCGGCGTCAGCCTCAAGCAAGAGGGCATAAGTTATTGTGCAGGAGCTGAATTGCCTTGCCTTATCGTCAATGTGATGCGTGGAGGCCCCGGCCTTGGTACAATTCAACCCAGTCAGGCAGACTATTTCCAGAGTGTGAAAGGCGGTGGTCATGGTGACTACAGACTTATCACTTTGGCTCCCTATTCTGTGCAAGAGATGGTAGATTTTGTTGAGTTGGGATATGACTTGGCTTTCAAATATCGTAACCCATCTCTCATTTTGTCCGATGGCATTATTGGACAGATGATGGAGAAAGTTGTTCTTCCTGAACAAAAGGCTCGTCGTACAGAAGATGAAATACGTACAGAATGTCCTTGGGCAACGCTCGGACGTAAGGGAATGCGTGAGAAGAATTTCATCACGTCTCTTGAGCTTGACTCAGCGGTGATGGAGCAAAACAACAAACGCTTCCAAGCTAAGTATGCTGAAATCGAAGCCAAAGAAGTGCGTTATGCTGAATATCAGACAGAAGATGCTGAATACCTGTTGGTTGCTTTCGGTTCTTCTGCTCGTATTTGTATGAAAGTGCTCCAGCTGGCTCGTGAGCAAGGTATCAAAGTTGGCCTGCTCCGCCCGATCACCCTTTGGCCATTCCCGTCTAAGGTACTGGCTGAGTATGCCAATCGTGTGAAGGGTATGCTTTCTGTGGAGTTGAATGCTGGCCAGATGGTAGAGGATGTTCGTTTGGCTGTGAATGGAAAAGTTCCCGTAGAGCACTACGGGCGCATGGGAGGTATGATATTTACCCCCGATGAAGTATTGGAGGCACTCAAAGCCAAGCTGATAAAATAAATGATAGCTCTATAAGTTGTCCGACTTCTCTACCCCTTTGGTAAAAGATGAACAATCCCAAACTCGGTCGTCTGGTAACATTTCTCACAATATTGTTCCTAACACTTGTGGTCGCCACTTTTGTGTCTTACTTTTTGTGGAGACAAACTCCGGCGATTTTTGTCACTCTGGGGTTTTGTGCTATCGGAGTGAGAGTGGCCACTTATCTGATCAATCATTTCAATCGTTAAATCTCCAAATAATCAAACACAATGGATATCAAGGATATTATCAAGCCTGAGAACTTGGTGTACAAAAAGCCAGAACTTCTCAATGATATAAACATGCACTACTGCCCGGGTTGCAGCCATGGCGTAGTACATAAACTGATTGCCGAAGTGATCGAAGAAATGGGTCTTACCGAAGATGCCATTGGTATAGCACCCGTAGGTTGTGCTGTATTTGCATACAAGTACATCGATATTGATTGGCAAGAAGCTGCTCACGGCCGCGCTCCCGCCTTGGCAACAGCTACTAAGCGTCTGTTACCTAACAAGCTCGTATTTACCTACCAAGGAGATGGAGACTTGGCCGCTATTGGTACAGCAGAGACAATTCATGCTTGTAACCGTGGTGAAAATATTGTGATTGTATTTATCAACAATGGTATCTATGGTATGACAGGAGGTCAAATGGCCCCGACTACCCTCGAAGGTATGCCCACTGCGACTTGTCCGGCAGGGCGCAATGTTGAGCTCAACGGATATCCTCTGAAAATCTCTGATTTGCTCGCCCAATTGGATGGAACTTGCTATGTAACACGTCAATCCGTACACACGGCAGCCGCTGTTCGTAAGGCAAAGAAAGCTCTCATGAAAGCTTTCCAAAACTCTATGGATCGCAAGGGCACCTCTGTAGTAGAAGTTGTTTCTACTTGTAATTCCGGCTGGAAAATGTCCCCTTCGGCTTCCAACGAATGGATGGTAGAACATATGGCCAAGAAATATCCTTTGGGAGATCTCAAAGACATAGAATAATAATCATTACAATCCCAATATTATGACATACGAAATAGTGATTGCCGGCTTTGGAGGACAAGGCGTGCTGTCTATGGGTAAAATACTGGCTTATTCCGGTCTAATGGAGAACAAAGAGGTTTCTTGGATGCCTTCTTATGGTCCAGAACAGCGTGGTGGCACATCCAATGTAACTGTAATCGTAAGCGATGATGCTGTAAGCTCTCCAGTCGTGAATGAATATGATATCGTTATCGTATTGAACCAACCTTCTATGGACAAATTTGAACCTAAAGTGAAGAAGGGAGGAATTCTCATATACGATCCAAATGGTATACATCGCAAACCATCTCGTACAGATGTGAGCATTTATGAAGTAGATGCTACGGATGAGTCTATGGCAATGGGTAACCAGAAAGCTTTCAATATGATTGTACTTGGGGGTATGCTTAAGGTTGCACCCATGGTTACCATAGAAAGTGTTGTTGCCGGTCTGCGCAAGTCTCTCCCTGAGCGTCATCATAAACTCATTCCGATGAATGAAGATGCCATCAAGAGAGGGATGGATATTATTCGTAAGACTAATTAAGACTCTTGAGTCAACAACCTTTTGTAGGTTGTTTTGACAATCAAACAATAGAGATGAGGCCGACCCGTTAGAGGGTCGGCCTCTCTTTTTCTCTGGATCAAAAAAATTATGAAGAAAGCCTATTGTATGAACTACCAAAGGATCCTTTTCGGCAATGTTTTGAGGGCTGAGCCTTGCAGGATGTAGAAATTAAAAGCATTGAGAATGAAAAGAGAAAGGAGAGAGCTTCGAGCATGAGGCCAAGCCCAAACGTTAATGAAAAAGCATCAAGTATTGTATTTGCAGTATCAATTAAGCATAACCTCTTAATCTGCTCCTCCAAAGTCTTTCATTGTCTCAGTATGTTGTGTAGTATCAGTTAAGTGTAATCTTATTTTTGGAGGATGTATTTTACTTGACCAATCTCACATATCTATAGATTCCGATAAATGTCAAAAAGAAAATAAACGTTGTATTATATGAGGGGTATTGGAGATATGATGTAATAGTTTAATTTTGTGCTGAGAGCGGTAGCATTGGGCTATTGCAGGAACGTAAAAAACGAAAGGAAAAGAAGATGAAGAAATTTGCATGGTCATTTGTAGCACTCATGGTGATGTTGGTGGCTTTCTCAGCTTGTAGTAGTGACGACCCTACTCCACGTCCGAACACAATTCCCAAAGAGATAGCTGCTACAGGTACAAAGGCTCTGGATTTGGCAGGTAACAAACAAATCTCTGACTATATCGAGTTCTCTTTAGATGATTTCAAAGAGCTCTCCCAAATAGGCAAGGAGAACTATGGGTGGATAGAGAAAATATCTGTAGATATCAGTAGTGGCGCAATGCGTGAATTCAACTTCCAACTACCAGGTGATGTGGAATTGAGTGATGTGGAGGTTGCTTGTGCAGATCAAACCATATCAGTAGGATCTATTAAGGAGTCTGGCCCTGTGAGGATTGGTAACATGGCATCCGAGGAGATCAGGTTTTATGAGACTATTCTGAATGAAGTTGCCAAAAGAGGAAAAGCCAAGATCTCGTTCAAGATGAATTTGAGTAAGCCTATGATTTCGATCCCGGGCAAAGTTTCTGTTACTATTTCTGCACTCTTTTCCATGAGAGATGAAATGAAATAACGATTAAATCTTTGGAGAAGAAAAGGTGTAGCTTGGCTCATCTCTTTCATTCAAAAAGGAAACCAACGGCAGATTTCTAAGCCCGGAGGTTTCCTTTTTTTTTACTCAACGGATCCAATATCGTACCTTTGCATGGCTCCGCCCCGACAGGGAACAAGACTAATACCAACTTCTCTACAGAAGCCGATGGGTGGGTATGAAATACAAAGAGTGATATATGGCAAATCGGCAAAATACAGGCAGAAAGAAAATAAATAGCAATAAGGGAAAGTCTCGAGATACCCAAAAGTCAAAACGAGGCAAAGGCTTCAAATGGCCGGTATCTGAAGGGTCGATAACTGGATTTATTGTTGGTTGTGTTCTCGTATTCTTAGCCTTGTACGGATTTTTGGCGTGTTGTTCATTCTTCTTCACCGGAGGGATGGATCAGTCATTGGTGATTGACAGAGGGTTGGCACAGCCCACAGAGGTGGAATCCGCACATAATATTTGCAGCACAATGGGAGCTCGTCTATCTCATTGGTTGATCAATGACCAATTTGGCTTGGGGAGCTTTTTTCTTCTTTTTCTTCTTCTGTCAATAGGAGCCAAACTGATTGGATTCGACAAAATCGAAAACTCTCGTTTCAAGATAAATCTCGTTAGTCGAATCATTTTTTCCTCTGTAATGTGCGTATACATATCGCTACTTATGGGCTGGATTACAAATCGCTTTTTAGGTGATGGATTTATCCTGTGGGGAGGAGCACATGGATCGCTATGGGCAGGCAAATTGGACGGCTACATAGGCGTTCCTGGTATGCTCTTGTTACTTAGCTCTTTGGCAATCGTTATAAGTGTATTCTATAGCACAGAAAATATTCGCAGGTATCGGAGTTTAGCCAAATTAGGAAACAAGAAGACTTCTCCAGTAGGTTCGATAGAGGAAACAGAACTCCCAATCGAAGACCTTTCCGGAGCTGGAGAAAATCAGAAAAAAGAGAGTTTGGAAACAGATTTCACGGAACTTGATTCATCTCACTATTCTGGAGAAGTGGACAAGCTTAAAGGTATTTCTACTATAGAGGAGAGTTCTATTCAGTCAGCTTCTCCACAAATGGCTCCCATACCTAAAAAAATGCAGATAGATGGAGTGGAGATTGAGATAGCAAAGGGAGAGGAGCCTTGCGATCTCTCAGATATAGAGGCAGAACAGGAGAAAGCCGGCCGTTGGATGCACCTAAGGTCATACACCATACCTTCAGTGGAATTGCTCAATGAGCCGGAAGATTCAGCTCCACAGTATGACCAAAAGGAAATTGAATACAACAAGGAGCGAATCATATCCACCTTGGATAGTTTTAAGATAAAGGTTTCCATGGCCAAGGTGACAGTTGGCCCCACAATCACCCTATATGAAGTAATCCCTGAGCCAGGCATCAAGATCTCTCGCATACGCTCCATGGAAGATGACATTGCAATGAGTCTAAAAAGTGAGGGAATACGTATTATTGCCCCTATGCCCGGAAAAGGAACTATTGGGATAGAGGTTCCCAATTCTCAACCTCGTACCGTGCCGATGCGCTCGGTATTGGCTTCAAAGAAGTATCAAGAATCAAAGTTTGAACTGCCTATAGCCATCGGTAAGACAATCACCAATGAGGTATTTATGTTTGACCTGACAAAAATGCCTCACCTCTTGATAGCAGGAGCAACAGGTCAAGGCAAGTCAGTCGGGTTAAATGCTATGATAGCTTCCTTGTTGTTCAAAAAAAGGCCTGAAGAGCTCAAGTTCGTGTTGGTAGACCCGAAGATGCTGGAATTTTCTCTCTATGAGGGAATAGAGCGACATTTCCTTGCAAAACTCCCTGATGCCGAACATGCCATTGTAACGGATATGTCTATGGTTGTCCCTACTCTCAAATCCCTTTGTGTGCTGATGGATGAGAGATACAAGTTGCTCACCAGAGCAAGGGTACGCAACATAAAAGAATACAATGAACTATTCAAGGCAAAGAAACTCTCTCCGCTGCAGGGGCATGAATTTATGTCTTATATCGTACTGATCATAGACGAGTTTGCAGACTTGATCATGACAGCAGGTAAAGAGGTGGAGATGCCTATCACACGTATTGCCCAAAAAGCGAGAGCAGCTGGTATACACATGGTGATTGCAACACAAAGGCCCACAACCGATATTATCACAGGAGTAATTAAGGCAAACTTCCCTGCTCGTATTGCATTCAAGGTATTTAGTGCAGTGGATTCTCGCACAATCCTCGACCAAAATGGAGCAAACCAACTTGTCGGAAGAGGAGATATGCTTTTCAACCAAGGGAAAGAAACAATCCGACTGCAATGTGCCTTTATGGATACTCCGGAAAGTGAACAGCTTGTAGAAAAAATCAGTATGCAAGAAAGTTTTGGTTCAGCCTATCTACTCCCAGAAGCTCCTGTAGAGAAGGAGGAAAGAGTCGTGAGCGGTTCTCACCAAGAGCTCGATCCCATGTTTGCAGAAGTTGCAAGAATGGTTGTATCAACACAACTCGGCTCTACATCCAACATTCAGCGACGATTCAACATCGGATACAATCGAGCAGGACGTCTCATGGATCAACTTGAGGCAATGGGTATTGTATCGGCACAGGATGGGAGCAAGCCACGACAGGTATTAATCCAAGACGAAATGAGATTAGAAGCTATATTGGGAAATGCCGATGAAGAATAAATCTGACACTCCATCTATTGTCATAGATACTAAACGTAGGAACAAATAAAGACTCTAACCCTAACAGAGAAGGACTAAAATGATACAGATAGGTGATACTTACAATTGCTCAACTTTCGTAAATGAAAAGAATACAGCTGCAGCAATGTCCTCTGGAGATTTGGCTGTATTTTCCACCCCTTCTATGGCCGCTCTCATGGAGCAGGCAGCCCTCACTTTACTTAGCAAACATCTGTCAGCCGAAGATACTTCCGTAGGCATTGCCCTGAATATAACTCACAGCAAAGCCAGTAAACTGGGAGCTGAAATTACTGCAACAGCTACCGTAACGGCCATAGATGGCAGAAAGATCAGCTTCGATGTAGAGGCTTGGGATCCAGATGGTCTTATTGGAAAGGGGACGCATGAGCGCTTTGTAGTGAATCGAGAGCGTTTCTTGAGCAAGCTCTAACTCTTTTATCCCCCTCGCTCTAATCAACAACGTATTTCCAATATCCATGAAAAGGAAAAGAAATATTTTGCTTGTCTGGATGATTATTCTATTCTCCAGCTTATCAGCAGCTTACGCCCAGAATGCAGTACAGCTATTGCGCAAAAGTGCTTCGGCCTTGGGTATGAATAGAGGTGTTTCTGTGAGCTACGAATCCTCTTTCTTTGACAATAGAGGTCGTGGAATAAGCAGTAGTAAAGGTCGCTTGGATGTGTTGGGCAAAAAGTTTCGTTTGCAAGATGCAGTAACAGCTGTCTATGATGGTAAAAGTCTGACATTCTACAATAAGGAGGATAACACACTGAATATTTCATCTCCGACCTCAGACGAACTGGCACAAATAAATCCTCTGGTTTTGCTTGATCAACCCGATGGAGGATTTCATGTCTTTGATTTGCCAGAAACAAAACTAGGCCCTGTGATCGGACTTACACCTAAACAAAAGAGTAACTTCTCCCAAATAGAAGTCTGTCTCAATAGAGAAAATAATCTACCCCTGTACATAAAGGTTTCTCTTACAGATAGGAGCTATATCTCCATCAAGATAATGGGAGTTGTTCCTATGCCAAGTCTTGCAAAATACTCCTTTAAGATTGATCCCAAAGACTATCCAAAGGCTGAGATTATAGATCTCAGGTAAGTTCCAATAGAAAATTTAGCTGAACGAATATAGTAACCAAACCCAATTTAAGTCAATCGTCTATGAGTTTCCTAACAAACGAAAAACTGACTATTGTCGGTGCTGCCGGTATGATCGGCTCCAACATGGCCCAAACAGCTGCCATGATGCGTCTAACTCCGAATCTTTGCCTATACGATCCCTTTTCTCAAGGTCTCGAAGGTGTGGCAGAAGAGATTCGCCACTGTGGCTTCGAAGGCCTGAATCTTACCTATACCTCCGATATCAAAGAGGCTCTTACCGGAGCTAAATTTCTTGTTTCTTCTGGTGGAGCACCTCGGAAAGAGGGGATGACTCGTGAAGATCTTCTGAAAGGGAATGCTACCATAGCGGCTCAACTGGGAAAAGATATCAAGGCTTATTGCCCAGATCTAAAACATGTTGTAATTATTTTCAACCCAGCTGACATAACGGGGCTTATAACACTTATCGAAAGCGGTCTCAAACCCTCACAAGTTACTACTCTAGCTGGATTGGATAGCACCAGATTACAGAGCGAATTGGCCAAACACTTCGGCATAGAACAAAGTAAGGTTACCAATTGTCGCACCTATGGAGGTCATGGGGAACAGATGGCCGTATTTGCCAGCACTGCTCAAGTAGATGGACGGCCTCTTACTGATTTGATCGGTACTGACAAACTTACAGAGGAGGAATGGGTTGCTCTGAAACAAAGAGTAATTAAAGGAGGTGCCAACATTATCAAGCTCCGTGGCAGATCGTCTTTCCAAAGCCCGTCCTATGTGTCTATTGAAATGATCAGGGCAGCAATGGGAGGCGAAGCATTCCGCTGGCCAGCAGGTTGCTATGTGAATATCCCCGATTTCCAACACATTATGATGGCTATGGAGGCCCATATTGATAGCAATGGTGTCTCTTTTGCTCCTATCAAAGGAACAGATGCAGAGATACAGGAACTCAAAAAGAGCTACTTGCATCTGAGCAAACTCCGGGACGAAGTAATCGCCATGGGCATTATCCCACCTGCAGAAGAATGGGGGAAAATTAACCCCAATCTGTAAGTAGTTATTCCCTAAATAACTTTTCTGATATTCAGCGAATTATTCTACAAAACTCCTTTGATAAATCTGCAAGTTTTCTTATCCCTATACTAAGAGACTTGCAGATTTTCATGATTAAAGGGGCAATTCGATACGACTTTCGAGCCTTTGTATTATCAGAACAATGGTCGCCCTGGAAGCCAATTCATTCGATGTGTGGATTGTTGCTTCTCGGATATCTTCGTAATCTCTCGGACGAATCCGTCGTGGAGCAATGGAGTGAAAAAGCTTAGCTCCCGCATCAAAATCGCATTGAGCATGGTTGTCGTGGGTTGACTCGAACCAGTTTCTTCTGAATACGAGGTATTGAAGACTTCATATTGCTTTTCAGTGGCTCTATAATGAGTAAAGCTGATCTCTTGAATGCTATCCATAATCTACGCTATATTCTTCGTTCTCTCGCACGAGACATCCAGAGCCGAAGAGTGGCGCAACCTATTCTCTATCAACTTACTTCGATAACGAAAGATTTGTCCATAGCAAAAGGAAATCCAAAAGCCATTGAGAGACCACTCAAAAGCTTAGTTGCTTTCGATGTGCTCATTAGATGCTTCCCAGAAAAGATGCCGAGCGATCGACAAAAAGATACCGAGTAATCGAGAGAATTGAGTGCTTATCAAAATGGTAAGCGGGCACCATTTGCCAATGCTTTCCCGCTAAAAAAGGCTAGGCAATCTAGCCTAAGCAAGAAAAACCGACCTGCCTCAAAACTCTCTCTCCCTTTTGAATGGGGATTTAGAGTGTGAGGCAGGTCCTTTTTTGTGTCTACTGTCTGACTTGTTTACAAAGATTCCATACAATGACCCTTACAAATAAGCCAAGTACTCACCACTTCTCCAGATGAATGATATCATCATACCCTTTACGTCTCTTCTCTCTAGAGGGGTCGGTTGAGTAACCAAGTAGGACATCAAACAACACCCGTTTAGAATCGGGGATACCCAGAGTTTTTCGGATCTTTTTCTCGTCTATCCATCCCAGAATACAGCTACCCAGCCCTTCGGCTGTAGCCGCCAAGGTTAGGTGAGATAGAGCAATGCCGATGTCGAAGTGAGCAAAGTGCATTTTCTTGATTAGATTGCCCATGGCAGCCGTAAAGTTAGCCCGATCCTCCACCACAATGATATGTACTGGAGCCTGGTAGGAGAAATGATTAAGACCAAGCAATTTGGAACTGCAGGCTGAAGCAATCTCGTGTCGCTTGGCCTCATCTGTTACCACAACAAAGCTCCATGGCTGAGAATTACACGCAGAGGGAGCCAAACGAACAGCTCGCATAATGCGAGTTATTACCTCCGGATCCACCGGACGAGTATCGTAAGCCCTGTCGCTCTGTCGCCTATTGATCAGATCATATATGTATGTATCCTGTTTCATTATTGAAGATAAGCCTGCATCTTACTTAGATATTTGCCAACAATATCAAACTCTAGATTAACGACCGATCCAACCTTTATATCACGAAAATTGGTGTTATCGTGTGTGTAAGGTATAATAGCGACCCGGAAAGATTGCAGTTCAGAATCACAAACAGTGAGACTTACTCCGTTCACGGTTATAGATCCTTTTTCCACTGTCATATAGCCTTTACGAGCCATTTCCCGATCTAATTCATACTCGAAAGTATAGTACCAACTGCCATCCAATTGTTTCAGATCCACACATTTGGCTGTTTGGTCTACGTGCCCCTGCACGATGTGCCCATCGAGACGTCCTCCTATGAGCATTGAACGCTCGAGATTTACAGCATCTCCAACTTTCAGTAATCCCAAATTGGAGCGATCCAAAGTTTCTTGAATGGCTGTCACCGTGTAGGTGCTCTCCGTCTTGCGCACCACGGTGAGACAAACCCCATTGTGGGCAATAGACTGGTCAATACTCAACTCAGATACAAAGCTGCAACTGAGAGTGAGATCTATATTTGTACCGTTGCGTTCGATGGCCTCCAATCGACCACATTCTTCTACAATACCTGAAAACATAGCTTCTGATTGATATTAGGATTAGTTTGTATTCTCTTTATTCTTGTTGATTGTCTCGTTTGATCTGCTCCAGGGCTTTGGCCAAAGAGTATTTGATTCTTCTACTCTTCGGTTTGAGTTTCAATGCCTTCTTATAGTTCCGCAATGCAGCTTCGTACTCCCCTACTTCCATGCACATTTGCCCCATATCGGTAAATTCATCGGCAAAACTACGAAGCAACAGCTCCTGCTCTCTGAGTTGCTCGCGGAGCTGTTGTAGCTCTTGTTGCATTGTAGTTAGTTTGCCCAACTTGTAGCGCAACAAGCGGTTCGGAAGCCGATCTGTAAAGATATTCGCCTCTCCTAAAGCCTCAGCAAATAGAAGCGAAGCACTTTCCAGTTTGCCTGCATTACATAGTCTGGCCACATGTACGAATTTGCGTTCGGCTTCGGCTTGTATCAAAGCCAAAGAGATTTGCTCTTGGTTGTTAGCTGTGCGATAGAAATCAATTACCTCCTTCCTCACAATTATACCGAAGGGATTGAATGCTAGTCGCAGAACAATACCTTCCAGAGATCGACACCTGCTCAAAGCTACATACGCCTGCCCCGCCGCAAAGCTCCCTCCGGAGAAATCTATGACTACCCTATCGAAAGTAAGTCCTTGACTTTTGTGTATCGTAATAGCCCAAGCCAATTTAAGAGGGAACTGCTGAAAGCTACCAATTACCTCGCTTTCTATACTTTGCGTCTCTTCGTCATATCTATACTTTACGTTGTTCCATACAGACATCGACACTCGCACTGTATGTCCATCCTCTTTTTTTACGATAATAGAAGAGACATCATCATCGATCTCCTCTATTACCCCTACACTGCCATTTACCCATTGATGATTTGGGTCATTTTGCACGAAAATCACTTGAGCCCCTAGTTTGAGGCGCAATTCCAAATCTGTTGGCAAAGTCCGTTCTGGCATTTCACCATTGATAATCCCCAAACAAATAACCTCTTTTCCTTCTCGACGAGACAGGTGATACTCATTGATCTCATTCACTCGTTTTCTCGTGTTGCAGAGGGTTATAATCATCTCCCCCTCATTGATCCGATAATCTCGTATGAAGCGTCCATTGAGCATATCGACATCACTTTGGGTTGGCATCCCGATGCGGATCCTATCTAAGAGCTGTACAAAGCCCGAATCTTCTTGCCGGTATACGGTCTTTAATTCGATTGGAACAATCGCTGCATCGGAAAAGACTTTGGCAGAGAAAAAGTATTGGTTGGGATAAAAACGATCGAGGATTTCCTTTTCGTCCGGACTTATCACGGGCTCCAACTGGTATAAGTCTCCGACAAATAAAAGCTGTACTCCGCCGAATGGAAGCAGAGGTTTCCCTCTCACTTTTCTCAATACCTTATCCATCGCATCGACCAAGTCGGCTCTCACCATAGATACTTCGTCTATTACGATTAGCTCCACCTTGCGCAATATCTTTTTCTCATCGGCTTTAAGTCTTTTTGTCATCGTTTTGATGATCTTGAAATCATCAGGCAAGAAAGGTTCCAAAGGAAGATGAAAGAAAGAGTGGATGGTTTGCCCACCTACATTAAGAGCTGCCAATCCAGTTGGAGCGAGTACTATATGTTGTTTCTTGGTATTTGCACAGATGTAACGAAGCAGCGTTGATTTTCCCGTACCGGCTTTACCTGTGAGGAAAACATTGCAGTTAGTCGAATTGACTAACTGTAAGGCATAACTCATCTCTGCATTTTCGGGATCAGGAGAGAGTAATCCGGGTACTGTATTTTTTTTTTCTTTGGCAGGCATTTGGCACAAAGGTACAAACAAAGGTTTGCGGATATTGCCTCTCAAATAACTGTGAACACGAAAGAGAGAGATAAAGAGGGGAATAAGAACAAAAATCTTTAGTCTGATCGCATAATCTTTTGCCACATATCAAAATAGGTATATAGAGTTTCTGTACTTTTGCAGTCGAATTGATCTAACTAATCAGGTAAAACAAATAATGAAGAACATCCTTATTATCGGATCCACCGGACAGATAGGTTCGGAGCTGACAATGGAGTTAAGACGCCGCTATCCCAACGGCAACGTAGTTGCAGGGTATATTCCCGGGGCTGAGCCTAAAGGCGAGTTGCTTGAGAGTGGCCCTTCTGCTGTAGTCGATATCACCAATGCAGCCCATATTGCGGAGGCTGTGGATAAGTACAAAGTAGATACGATCTACAATTTGGCTGCTCTACTCTCAGCTGTAGCCGAAAATAAGCCCCAATTGGCGTGGCACATTGGTTTGGGTGGTCTCTTCAATACACTTGAGGTTGCCAGAGAAAAAGGCTGTGCAGTGTTCACTCCAAGCTCTATCGGAGCATTTGGCGATGATACTCCCAAAGACAAAACACCTCAAGACACAATCCAGCGTCCTAAGACGATGTACGGTGTGACAAAAGTTTCGGGAGAATTGCTCAGCGACTACTATTTCAAGCGTTTTGGTGTAGATACCAGATCCGTACGTTTCCCCGGACTCATATCTAATGTGACACCTCCGGGTGGTGGTACAACGGATTATGCAGTAGATATCTACTACGCAGCCGTGAAAGAAGGACGCTTTGTTTGTCCCATAAAGCAGGGTACATATATGGATATGATGTATATGCCCGATGCACTGAATGGGGCTATCGAACTGATGGAAGCAGACCCGACTCGATTGAAGCACCGTAATAGCTTCAACATTGCCTCAATGAGCTTTGCTCCAGAACATATTGCAGCAGCAGTCAAGAAGATTATACCCGATTTCGAGATGCTCTATGATGTAGACCCTTTGCGTCAGGGTATTGCAGAGTCTTGGCCAAACTCTCTTGATGATAGTTGTGCCAGAGCAGAATGGGATTGGGCTCCCAAATATGACCTGGATAGTATGTCGCAAGACATGATCAAGGTATTAAAGGCTCGTTTCGGAAAATAATAAAAAAGTCTCCTCTTTTTCATTCTCTCTACAGGACGTTTGTAGAGGTTTCCGAGAAAAGAATAATAGGCAGCTTGCTTGGGGAAAACTCCCAAGTAAGCTGCTTTTTTATGTCTCCTATTCAAGGTATTTCGCAGGTTCTGAGAGATGCAGAAAGCCTCCCCCCAGGGAGATAAGGTAAATAGGTTACGGAATAAACCTATAGTAAAGTGTTGAGATGCAGATTTGGGGTCGTATTTCCCCTGACAACTTTCCAGATATGATTTTAGCTCAAAAAGATGTGTTTTTCCATCATTTTTATACTATTTATGTAAACCACTTATTGGTTTTTAGGGCCTGAAAAGAGACCTATTCGTCTTTAATTTTTCTCTCATTTCTGTCCTCTACGGGTTCTATTTTTTCGTGACACGGGAGAAAACAAAAATTCTCTCCTGAGGAAAAAAATCTCTCTCCTGTGTTAGCAAAATTTTTCTGAGGAGAGAAATTCGACCCTCTCAGAATCCCGATGAATAGGGCTTTTTAGAAGAGCATTCACCTCCCCAAAAAGGGAGAATATTGAGTCCAATATTCAGGCCCTTTTTCTTTGATTTTTTCTTGCTTAGATCTTCGATCGTTTTTACATGAATATACATTACGCAATGTTGGAAAAGGATACTGTGCCTTGTGCAATAGTCTCAATAGATGACAGAGCTCAATTTGAGAGCTACTGTATAGTGGAATGTTTATAAAGCCTCCTCTCTCCCGATCACTTTACCTCTACAAATCTCTACGTATCACACACAATATGACTCTCGCTACATTGGTATTGATTTTTGGGTTTCCAAACAGGAGAAAAAAACTCTCCACACTTCAGACTTCTGATTCTGAAGTGTGGAGAATAACGAGAAGATAGGAGCAGAAACTGCTATCCTCTACCATAAAGGTATTTATCTAGGGGTACTCTTAATACTCTTGATAATGGGATATACCTGTGAGTACAAAGGTTCCGATATTTCTTTTACTTCAGTTATTCCTCTAAAGTCTGAAGGGGAAAAGTATTTCATCAATTGCAGATAGAAAACTTTACCCTTCGCATCCTCATGGATATACAACTGGAGAGGATTATTGTGGGCATCAGGAGCATCGGCAAGACCTTCAAAGTCATTTTCATCGAACATTCTCATGATTTCGGCTTCGTTCACCAAGTTTCTATCGAATTTTTTGATTGCACTTTGGGTAATCTTCCCTCCAGAGGCAATATTGAAATAGTCTTCCCCTCCGAAGTAAGCGGCAAAACCAAAAATCAATATCCCCAAAACAGCCAGAATTCTCACCAAAAGAGATGAGAGAGGCAGTAGGGATGGCATAATCAATAGAATGACACACAGAGCGACCAAGGCATAGTATATGACTTTCTTGATCATGTTTGTCCTCTTCTCAAATTTGTCACTGTTGACATAATACTGATACAAACTCTCAGGATAGTTGCTTGAATTTGTGCTTGTCTCCATTTTGCTTTAAGTTTTATTGATTGGTAAATATTCTGCTGTTCAATTTCAGCTCTTGCACTATACTTTTCGTTGTCTCTATACTTGCGGACAATTCTCCTATTGGGGATGTTTTTTTCGTTTGCTTTCCATGCAGAGAGAGGAAACCCTCCGGGATAGGGACAAACAAAGTAAACGTATTTCTCACAAAAGAGCACATTATATCTCGACCATATTGATTTCTCAAAGCCGTTATCCGTAGCATCATAGATGGGGTGAGAATGTATCGAGCCAAAATCTCATCATCTGAATAGACTACAAACTTTCTTTCAAACTCCGGATCTTCCATGAATACCGGTTTGCTACCATGAACACTCTTGAGAGATTGGATCGCTTGTGCCAAGTAATCAATCTTTTCCTCCATATGATCCGGTAAGATGATTACTTTCCCCTCAAAAGATCGATTCAGAGGGATTTGTACAAACATTCCTTTTGCCCCATATCCTGCATCAGGATAGGGAGAAACGATATTTTCCAGCAAATACTTGATCGTTACTAAGAATGCTCCGATTTGACTCTTTTCTAAAGTCGCAGTCTTGCCAAATGACGGAATAACAATATCGTGGGCCGTAATGGTGGGAGAACCATCAACTGAGGCTAGTTTTACATAACCATAGCTGTGACAAGACTTGATGTGAGCTCTTCCAAAAAGGAGGCTGCCGACAATTTTGCTTCTGCTGAAAGGTGCATGTCCCAAAGAACATTCAACATCAGGATATAAACAGGCAATCACTTTTTGGGTCATCGCCTGCTGTGTCTTGCTGATTTGCTTGTACAGACTTGGGAGTACACCGGCACTTATACTAATAAGGAGAAATGCTGGGAGTATTATAACCAAAGCTCGGTTGGCCTCCCAAAAGCTGGGGTAAGGATTTGCCTCGTAATCATGTGCAAGGATATAATTACCCAAGAATACTGCAGAAATGCAGAAAAGGATGTAACAAAGCGATAAGCCAAAAGAAATAGCTCTGGCAACAACGAAAATATGTCGGGTACGTCTTGCTTTGTTCAGGATGTCCGACATTTCTCTGTCGAGTTTTTGTATTCTGTCTCCTGTTTCCATAAGCCTTTATCTTGGTGTCATATCTGTTAGGAAAGAGGTACTTTTTTCTCACTCTGGAATCTGTATCAGTTGTACGGGTTTGTGTTTGGCAAGAGAAGCCACAATGTTTGATGGGAACATACGAATTGTGTTGTTATAACTGACGGCTGCCGCATTGTATGTTCTTCTGATAGCCTGCAATCGATCCTCCACCTCCTCGATCGAATTTTCCAATTTGAGAAATTGGGTGTCAGCTTTCAGTAGCGGATATTTTTCTACCAAGATTGGGAGTTTTGATAGTTCTTGAGAAAGAGCCGTGTCAAGCCCCTGTTTTTCCTCTTTCCTCATCGTTTCAGCGGCAAGGGAACGCAATTCAGTTATTTTCTTCAAAAGATTGTTTTCATATCCAACATATCCTTTAACGGAAGAAACAAGAGCAGGAATCATGTCGCTCCGCTGTTTCAAAGCAACTGAAATACCACTCTCACATTGTTCCAGTTTGTTTTGTCTCACAATCAACTTGTTATAGGTATAAATCCCCCAAAGTATAATAGTCAACAAAACAACTGTGATGGGAAGAAGTAAAGAAGAACTCATTTAGCATGTATGTATTTAGCTGTTAATCAAAAAGCATGATGGTGCAGGAGAACTTCTACCAGCATTTCCGTTCTATCAGGTTGCATACTTGATCTATCTCCAGACCTGTGCTTGAACTTTCTCTCCCAGGACGTCCGCTGATATAAGCCACCAGATCATCGGGTTTGATCATACCTTCCAGAATCAGATGTTTTAGTGCTGCAGACAGGTTTTCCAAAGAACCTTTTTCCAATGGCTGGTAGGAAGTCCACACCCCGTAGCTGAGAGTGAGTTGTCGGGTTACCCGTTCATTGTAGCATATAGCATAGATGGGGACTTTTCCTCGAAAAGCAGCTAAGACTCGGGCTGTTCGACCAGTAAAACTATCTGTAACAATCGCTTTTACGCCTAATTTGGCAACTGACTTCACAGCCTGTTTAGCAAGAAAAGAAGTTGTATCCAAATCATCGTTCCCGAATGGAACTCGTATGTCATTGGCTTCAAGTTTAGATTTCTCAGCCTCGAGGATAATACGTTTCATTGTCTCTACTGCAGCTTCGGGGTAGCGTCCTTTGGCTGTCTCTCCACTAAGCATCACCGCATCGGTACGATAATATATAGCATTAGCCACATCAGTTACTTCAGCTCGTGTGGGACGTGGGTTTTCTATCATTGTATGCAGCATCTGTGTGGCTACGATTACGGGCTTTTGGTGTTCTACACATTTTCGTATGAGTTGCCGTTGCAGAGCTGGGATTTTCTCTTGTGGTACCTCTATCCCCAAATCCCCACGAGCGATCATCATACCATAGGCGTGTTTCAGTATTTCGTCTGCATTGTCCACCCCCTCCTGATTTTCAATCTTTGCTATGATCTTGATGTGACTGCCAGCAGCATCCAGTATTTTCTGAATGTCCAAAACATCTTGAGCCGAGCGAACAAAGGAATGAGCAATAAAGTCTATATCCTTTCTGATAGCATAATCAATGTACCGTTTGTCTCGCTCTGTCAGTGAGGGCAAATTGATGCGTACTCCTGGCACATTCACACTCTTGCGACTACCGATTTCCCCATCGTTAAGTGCACGGCAATAGAGCCGGTCCTCAATTCGTTCGAGGACCTCTATTTCCAAGATTCCATCATCGATAAGAATACAACTGCCAACATTTACATCTCTCACAAAATTGGTATAGTTCACCGAGAGACACTCTTTGGTAGAAATGGAGCTTGGATCACCCTTTATGTAGAAGTTATCGCCCTCTCTATAGACTATCGGAGACTCTACTGTGGTAGTACGGACCTCCGGTCCTTTGGTATCCATGAGGATTCCCACAAAAGAAGAAATGGATCGTACCCTATCAATGATACGATCCATTCCTTCTTCATCCATATGAGCTGTATTGAGGCGTACAACATTTACTCCGGCATTTATCAGCCGGGTCAGAAAATCTTTTTCGCAACGAAGGTCAGAGATTGTTGCTACAATCTTAGTTTGTTTCATGTATTTGTTCTTTGTTTAAGTACAGATGTAGGAAATAATGGACAGCTAATGTATAAGATTCTAAACCTAAACCTGTAATTGTCCCCTTACAAGCAGAGGCAATGAGAGAACATTGACGAATTTCCTCTCGTGCGGCTGTATTGCTGATGTGCACCTCTATCACCGGCAGCACAATGGAGCGTATAGCATCAGCCAAAGCTAATGATGTATGCGTATAAGCTCCGGCATTGAGGACTATGCCCAAACAGCCGGGATTAGACTCTGCTTCGTAGAGTTTGTCTATGAGAGCTCCCTCGTGGTTACTTTGGTAGTAAAGAATTTTGGTCTGAGGATAGCATTGACGAAGCTCTGCAAGGTAGGAGTCGAAATCTTTCCGACCATATATGTCAGGTTCGCGCCTTCCTAAAGCATTTAGATTTGGGCCATTGAGTATAAGCAGATATTCGGGTGTCATTCTATTTTTTGCTTATTGCCACAAAGATAATCTTTTAAGAGCATTCCCAATCTTGCTTTTTAATCAATACCCAAGCCCATTGGTTTTCGCTTCCAGGATTACTAATACCGGTATCTCTATCTTCTCTAAAGGGATTATTTTGAGTATGGAGCTACTTTCCTGATAGAGGTTATTCTTGTCTATCATCATTTTCTCATTTACGACATGCAATGTCTCCCAATCGACATCCTTGAATAGAGGTTCGGAAAACTTGTACCTCCCTTCTTGCATCTTCTCCTTATGCCACAAGTTATACCCTCCTAAGAGATATTTTCCATCAGTATAGAAATCAGTTTTTTGATTGTTGGCAAGTATGGCTTTCATTTTTTTTATATCGACTTTTGTCTCGACAAGGTTTGCATCAGTCTCGTATAGATTCCCCTTATACAAATAGAAGTTTGCTGTAAGCCTCTTGTACTGCTCTATTTCAATCGGTTCATGCTTTTTCTTCTTGGCATCATAAATCATTACCTGATCAATTACTTTCGCCTCTAAATGTTCTGAAGAACCGGTCAGTCCATAAAATCCGCTCGGAGTCTTTATCAGTGTATAGTAGCTCCCCCCATTGGCATAATGCCCGGGTGAAGAGAAATACAAGGTATTACCTTCTTTGTTTCCTCTGACCGTGAGTATATCTATGAACTGCCATTTGTGGAAAGGGGCCTGAGGTCTTCCTTTCTCAACCATTCTCCAGGGTTTTATGAGACTGGGGGAGATGGTTCTTGAAAAGTTGTTTGATAGCTTGAATATTTTACTATCATCACCCAGATAAGTATCATATACAGTGGATACTTTTTGCGTGGTCTTTGCATTCAGCCTAAATCTTTTTGGATCGGCATCACAGACATAAGGATATGCGGCATCTCCGTACACAAAATATTTCTCGTACAAAATGGGGCGAAGATTCCTTCCATTGCTTTTCTCCAATTGACACCTAGTGTTTTCTCCCAAATAGTACAATCCATTCTTGTCCGAATAGAAATTTCCTGCCGTATGTTGCAGACTTTTTTCATCCAGAGAGATATCTACTTCCAATAGTTTTCCCTCTCTCATGGGTATAAAGAAGAGCTTCCCTCTTTCATCTTTGAAAAGCAATTGTCTGATATGTGTATATCCGGAAATATCGATTTTTGAAGGAGCTCGCATATCCCCCTCCAGCAGATATACGATGTTTTCAAATGGAGACAAGAGGTAGGTATAGTTGGATTCATATCCAAATGATTGAAAGATTAGGCACAAAGTAGTCGGGTCTACCGAATGTATTGGAAAAAGTTCTTTGAAGAAAATGATACTTCCTGCAACGATAAGTTTGGTTGTTCCAAAGTTCACAGTTCGAGAGGGTACGTATCTATATCCATCCCAATGGATTACATTCCCATCCGAATCCATATCTGTTCCCGATGTATATTCTTTCTCATAGACAGTCTGCTCTGCCGGCACGATTTTGAAGTTTCCTATTTGCACGGAGTAGTTCTCTTTCTTGATATTCGACTTTGACTGTGTGAATGCCATATAGGTAAAACAAAAGAAAGTACAGAGTAGAGATAGGTATTGTTTCATAGGTCAGAGATTCTACTTTTTCTATAGTTAGCCTTTTGGGCTGTCTTGCACATGATGGTTTTTCAGGGTTTAACATCTGAGACAAATGTATGAAAAGTATGGTGGCACCAAGCTATAAAGAAGACAAAGACATATCACCTTTATGGTGGTTATCAAATAGCTTACAACCCCTTAATAGCTTGTTTTGAGTCTAAAATGATTGTGTACGCCAAATAATGATTAGAAAGCCATGTGCTGAAATTATTTTTGATACATTTGTATAACATGTAGTCTCAACCGGTAGTAGTGTTGGATGAATAGGATGGAAAAAGTAGAAGAGATGCTTCGTTTGGCCACTGAAAGTTTGAAAAATGGTGACTATGGAGTGGAGGATTTGTTGAAGTTGCAAGGATTGGCTTTGGCCTTTGCCACGCAGTGTGGCGCGCTGGCCCAAGTTTGTCTGGGGAAAAAGGGTATAAATACTTCGCAAACATTCCCTATCGGTTCGCGAGTTTGCTACTCCGGAGAAGAGAAGAGCAATACAATGGAAGTCTCCCTTCCTGCTACATTTTCTCTCAAAGCTCTTTTACCAATAGTGGACTACTATAGCGTAGTGAAAGAGGTTTTCGATAATAGAGAGGAAAATTTGCAAAACTTTCAGATCAAGATTTCGGCATCCTCTTCCGGTATCGAAGCATTGCAGCATGTTCGGGCATTGGGTCTGAAAGATGATAGTTCGGTATGGAGCATACTACGGGGGGCTATAGACCGTTATTACTCGGGTCTCCATTAAGAAGACCCTTAATAGTTGCAGTATGGCTAAACTTGTAATCGTACCAACTCCTATCGGCAATCTATCCGATATGACATACAGAGCTGTGGAGGTGCTTTGTTCTGCCGATTTGATATTGGCTGAGGATACGCGCACCAGCTCTGTTTTGTTGCAGAAGTATGGTATACACAAGCCCATGCTTAGCCATCATAAGTTTAATGAACACCGCACTGTACAATCAGTAATAGAACGCATTGAAGCTGGTGAAGAAGTTGCTCTTATTAGTGATGCAGGGACACCAGGGATTAGTGATCCAGGCTTCATGCTGAGTCGAGCTTGTGCTGAAGCAGGGATAGAAGTGGATTGTTTGCCTGGTCCTTGTGCTTTTGTACCTGCTCTTGTTGCTTCTGGCCTACCATGCGATCGATTCGTCTTTGAGGGATTTTTGCCCATGAAGAAAGGTCGGCAAACTCGCTTGGTCTCTTTGGCAGAAGAAACTCGCACAGTGGTTATATATGAATCTCCGTACCGAGTGTTACGGACCTTGCAGCAGCTGGCAGAGCATTGTGGTTTGGAACGACCTGCAGCAGCCTGTCGAGAATTGACAAAGCTCCATCAGGAAATAAAGAGAGGTTCTCTAGAGGAGTTGATTGCTCATTTTAGTGAAACTCCTCCACGTGGCGAGTTTGTACTCGTTATTGGAGGAAAGAAATAAGAACGAAACCCCAAATTAAGAAGATGTTATGAACAAGAAAGTAATCTTTGGCTTGGCTTTAGTGGCAGCCTTCACTTCGTCTTGTGGTCGAAATTCATCGGCTTACAAAGAACTCAAAGCTCAGTACGACAGCGTATTTGCTATCAACGCAGCTCATGAAGCCGAACTGGGAGAGATGGACTCTCTGATTAGCACTGTCTTGACGAACTTCCAGGAGATTTCTCAAATGGAAGGTATGATCAATGTAAATCCTATAAGCGGAGACTTCAAGAAAAGTCAGAGAGACAGAATTAGAGATAACATGCAGTTAATCAATGAGAAACTCCAATCCAACAGAGAAAACATCCAGAAGCTATCCCAACAGATCGAAAAGTTCGGACGAGAGAACAAGGGCTTGCAACGTACTTTGGCTTCTTTGAGAAAACAGTTTGCAGACAAAACGGCTGAAATACAGCATCTGAACGATGAGCTTGTTCGCAAGAATTTGTACATCGGTATGCAAGACTCTATCATAGGTCTTCAAAATGCACATCTCAACGATATGGCTGTAGAGAATGCCTCACAGAGAACCGAGCTAATGGCACAGGAGAGGGAACTTAACACAGTGCGCTATGCGATTGGTACGGCAAGAGACCTGAAAGATATGGGATTGCTGAAAGATGGCAAGGTAGTAACTGATAAGGCCAATATGGGCTATTTCAGTAGTGCTGACCTGCGAGAACTCAATCAAATTGCCCTGCAAGCGAAGAAGGCCGAATTACTTACTTCTCACCCGGCTTCTTCCTATGAATTGCGTGCAGGAAACAAGGGTGAACTTTCTATCATTATCAAAGACGCCAAACAGTTCTGGAGTGTATCCAAGATCTTGATTGTGAAAGTGAAGTAATATGATCAAAACGCTCTTTGTTGATCTGGACGATACCCTTTGGGACACGTTTGACAACAACAAAGAAAGCCTCAAAGAGCTATATGTTGCCCGGAATTGGGGACAGCATTTTGCTTCTTTTGAGGCTTTCTTCGATTCCTACTACCGAATAAATGATTGTCTTTGGGACGAATACAGGAGAGGTTTGATAGATAAACATACACTCACTTTGAATCGATTTCGCAAACCGTTACAAGGAGTGATAGATCCAACAGACAGTGAGATACTGCAATACAATGATGATTTCCTATCCCGTACAGCCAAAAAAACACGTACCTGCCCCGGAGCTCTCGAAGTGATGCCCTATTTACACAGGTATTATAAGATTTGCATTGTTAGCAATGGCTTTAGAGAGATACAAAGAGCCAAGCTGGAAAACAGCGGACTTGCTACATACGTAGACCACATGGTCTTGTCTGAAGATGTAGGGATCAATAAACCTCACAAGAGGATCTTCGATAGAGCTCTGTCTTGCTGCTCTGCTCTGCGAGAGGAGACTTTAATGATCGGAGATAGTTGGGCTGCAGATATTGTGGGTGCTCACAATGCCAAAATAGCTTCTATCTGGTACAACCCTTATAAGCTTGAGATGCCACAGGATGAAACCAGACGCCCTATACATCAGGTGCAACAGTTGACAGAACTCCTTGAATTATTGTAGAGATCCTCACTACCCTTTTACACACCTATATCCTCCGTGCAAATCACTACCCGTGCGATTGTACTACATCGCTTTCGATACAATGATACAAACAGTATTGCGCATCTCTATTCCAGAGAAGCTGGAAAAATTAGTTGCATCTTTCCGGAGGCTAAGGGGAGTCGGAGAGGAGGGCGGCTCTCTTCTTTGATTTCCCCACCCATCGAACTTGAATTCGTGACGGATATTCGTCGACATAACGACCTTTGCAGGCTTTCACAGGTACAGGTAATAAATCCGATGCCTCTACTACGAATGGATCCTGTGAAGCAGAGCATCTCTCTCTTTGTTTGTGAACTCTTGCACCGAATACTCGGAGGATTACCTTCGGAAGCCAATTTATATGACTTTATAGCTGCATCCCTATCCTTTTTGGATAGCACAGAAAAATCTGCGGCTAACTTTCATCTGTGTTTCCTTCTTCGATTACTGGACTTTTTGGGGTTCTCCCCTGATATACTCTCTTCTCCCATATCGGATGGTCCGATTTTTTTTGATTTGAAAGAGAGTTGTTACTCTCTCTCTCATCCGGCCGGGCCTTCTATTCCTCCACGGAGACGAAGTGCATTGGTTTTATTTGCTCGAATTAGTTACGCCAATATGCATTTGTTTCAGTATTCAAGAAACGAAAGACGAGAGATTCTTGAGTATTTATTGGCTTATTACCGGCTCCATCTTCCCCCATTTGGAGAACTTCGAACCTTATCCATCTTATCCGAACTTTTCAACTGACTAAGCGAAAATGCAGGGTATTTCTAAAGTTTGTTGAGAATTTCACACTAGAAGATGTTGAATAGACGATTTCGAGGATCATATCACCAAAGAGTAATAATACAGTAAACAATCAGTCATACAAGGCTTTTTTCTTGTATTTTTGCGCTATCGGTGATATGTAAGAAGCCCATAGGATCTCTGTTTACAGGAAGACTTTGATATGATCCGAATGAAGAAGCTCACCATAAGGGGGTATTATGCCCATGAGTTATGTTATGCAACTTTCTTTCCAATAAAAGAGTAAAAGATAATAGATATATGTACAGAACAAAGACTTGTGGCGAACTTCGCCTGACGGATGTCGATACGAGAGTAAAACTTGCCGGATGGGTACAACGCAGCCGAAAAATGGGAGGGATGACATTCATAGATCTCCGAGATCGATATGGAATCACCCAACTCGTTTTTAATGCAGAAGGGTGTTCTTCTGATATGATGGAACAGGCTGAGCATCTTGGCCGTGAATACGTGATAGAGGCGGAAGGTACTGTTATCAAGAGACAAAGTATCAACAACCAAATACCGACAGGAGAGATTGAGATCATCGTCGATAAGCTGATAGTGCTTAATAAGTCCGAAACGCCTCCTTTTACAATAGAAGATGAGACGGATGGAGGAGATGATTTGAGGATGAAATTCCGCTATTTGGATATACGCAGGTCAGCTGTGCGTTCAAATCTAGAACTTAGACATAAGATGTGTCTTGAAGTTCGACGCTACCTGGATAGCTTGAATTTTATAGAGGTTGAAACTCCTGTCCTGATCAAATCAACTCCTGAGGGGGCCAGAGATTTTGTCGTTCCATCTCGCATGAATCAAGGACAATTCTATGCTTTGCCTCAATCTCCTCAGACATTCAAGCAGTTGCTCATGGTGGCAGGAATGGATCGTTACTTCCAGATTGTAAAATGTTTCCGAGACGAAGACCTCAGGGCAGACCGCCAGCCTGAGTTTACGCAGATAGATTGCGAAATGAGTTTTGTGGAACAAGAGGATATACTCAACACTTTTGAAGGGATGACACGTCATCTTTTCAAGAAGCTACGCAATGTCGATTTGCCCGATCGTTTCCCCCGGATTACTTGGGCTAATGCTATGAAACTTTACGGGTCAGACAAACCAGACCTTCGTTTTGACATGCACTTTGTAGAAGTGGAAGATATCATGCAGGGACATGGATTTGGGGTATTTGACACTGCAGCCTACATTGGGGGAATAGTAGCTCCTAACGCAGCATCTTTCACTCGTAAGCAACTTGATGAGCTCACTGAATATGTCAAAAGACCTCAAATAGGGGCCAAAGGATTGGTGTATGCACGAGTGACAGAAGATGGATCAGTAAAGAGCTCCGCAGACAAGTTCTACAACCAGGATATTTTGTTGCGCTTAGCCGATAAAATGCAGGCTAAGAAAGGGGATTTGATTTTATTAATGTGTGGAGAAGATCCGATGAAAACGCGAAAGCAACTTTGTGAATTGCGGCTGGAAGTTGCTCAGCGATTGGGTCTTCGGGACAAGAACAAGTTCGAATGCCTTTGGGTCGTGGACTTCCCTCTTTTGGAATGGGATGAGGAAACGGCCCGATACTATGCTATGCACCACCCCTTCACCTCTCCCAAGGCAGAGGATATTCCTCTGTTGGAGACAGATCCGGGAAAAGTAAGAGCCAACGCCTACGATATGGTTATCAATGGAGTGGAAGTTGGCGGAGGATCGATCCGGATACATGACAAACAGCTACAGAGAAAGATGTTCGATGTATTGGGATTTACTCCCGAAAAAGCAGAAGAGCAGTTCGGATTTTTGATGAATGCTTTCAAATACGGAGCACCTCCTCATGGTGGTATCGCTTACGGATTGGACCGCTGGGTATCACTCTTTGCAGGCCTTGACTCCATTAGAGATTGCATTGCGTTCCCCAAAAACACATCGGGACGGGATGTAATGATAGATGCACCTTCTGCATTGGATGCCGAGCAGCTCCAAGACTTGGCTTTAGAAGTCATAGCACAGAAATAATGAAAGTATCCGACATTGTAGATTGTCTAGAAGAGGCTTTCCCCCTGTCTTTTCAAGAAAGCTATGACAATAGCGGTCTGCAAATAGGAGACCGATCGGCAGAGGTGACAGGTATCCTGATTGCTGTCGATGTCGACGAAGCTGTATTGACCGAAGCTATAGAAACGGGTTGCAATATGGTGGTGACACACCACCCCCTGCTCTTTAATGCTGTCAAGCGGCTTGGAAATTCTTCTTACATAGAGCGGAGTATCCGTCTGGCTGCACGCCATGACCTTCATGTCTACGCAGCTCATACCAATGCAGACAATGCTTTGCCAGGGATCAACAGTATTCTGGCAGAACATTTAGGACTAGAGAATTGTCTGCCACTAATTCCATTGAAGAATAAGCTACGTAAGCTGGTTACATTTGTACCTGCAAATCATATCCGATCTGTTCAAAATGCAATCTGGCAAGCCGGAGCTGGAGAAATCGGAGCATACGACTGTTGTAGTTATCAGGTAGAAGGTCTCGGTTCTTTTCGTCCTGGACAAGAGACGCATCCTCACACTGGAGAAGAGGGGAAACTCTGCGTTGTACCGGAGACTTGCATCAGCACGATATTCCCGGCACACAAAGAGAGCCAAATTGTAGAGGTCCTATGTAAGGCACACCCCTATGAGGAACCGGCTTTTGACATAGTCTCTCTCGACAATAGTTGGGATACACAAGGAGGAGGCCTTATTGGTCTTCTTCCCCACCCTATTCCTTACATTGAGTTTTTGCATCAAATCAAAAGGCTACTTTCTGCAGATCGACTGTGCTATAGTCGACCAAAATTTCCCGATCAACTGATACAGAGGGTGGCTATTTGTGGAGGATCTGGAGCTTTCATGTATAAATCTGCAATGCAGAAAAAAGCGGACATATTTCTCACCGGTGAAGCTAAATACAACGATTTCTACGATGCTGTCGATGGTCCCATGCTAGTGACCGCAGGTCATTACGAGACTGAACAATATGCAACGGAACTTTTCCAACGTACATTATTGCAGAAATTCCCTAACTTTGCGATTCGCATTAGCGTACGAATAAGTAACCCGGTAAATTATCTATAATACAATACTGATGGCTAAAACAAACGAAACCCCACTGACCCAGACTGCAGGAGCAGACAAACCGGAAACCACAGTAGAACAAAAACAAATTGCACTGGCAATACTACAGCGAACACTCTCTGAAATCGACAAGATAAGAAAGCTCAGAGGGGAACTTCCGTTGGAGGTTCAAGATCTTGAGGACGAAATCGCCGGTATGGAGACACGTTTGGCTAATTTTACCGCAGACAACAAAACGCTCTCCGCAACTGTAACCCAAGAAAAAACCAAAGCCTCAAAAGCAAAGGACTTGATCGAGAAGTATAAGGCTCAACTTGATATGGTGCGCAACAACAAGGAATACGACAACCTGCAAAAGGAAATCGAATTTCAGGAGTTAGAGGTACAATTGTCAGAAAAAAAGCTGAAAGAGAATAATGCTGAGATACAGGGGCGCAAGGTTGAGATAGCATCGCTCAAGGAGCATATCGAAGAGCGTAAGAGCGACTTGGAAGCTAAAAAGAGCGAATTAGATGCCATCATTTCCGAAACGAAACAAGACGAGGAGACTCTCCATGATCAAGCAAAAGAATTGGAAAAGCAAATTGAGCCACGTCTCCTTTTGGCATTCAAGCGAATCAGAAAAGGTGCTCGCAACGGTCTTGCTGTTGTGCCAGTAGATAGAGGGGCTTGTGGCGGATGCTTCAATAAGATTCCTCCGCAGCGACAACTTGATGTTAAGCTGCACAAGAAGATTATTGTATGTGAATACTGTGGTCGCATCATGATTGACCCAGAGTTAATTGCTTCGGAAGCCGATAAAAAACAAGATTGAGTCTCTCTTACGGAGATACAGAGACTTCTTCCTTGCGGTTTATCTGAAAGCTTACAATAACATAGCCCCACCGAAACATATCCTCCAAACTTGGGGAATATGTCTCGATGGGGCCTTTCTTTTTGTCCAATAAATATGCAACAAGGTATCCATACTCCTCATACGGAAGCGATAGAGAAGCAGATAAAAAAGGAGTTGAATCAGGCAGGCTTGCGAGTCCAAGACCTGATAATAGTGGGAGTAAGTGGAGGGGCCGATTCCGTGGCATTGCTGTTAAGTCTGTATCGTCTGGGCTGCCTTGTCGAAGCAGCGCACTGTAATTTTAGCCTCAGACCAGGAGACTGTGAAGAGGATGAAGTTTTTGTCCAGAAGCTTTGCCAGGATTTAGATATCCCTATTCGTCACATAACATTTGACACCACTTCTTACGCCCAAAAACATGGCATTTCCATAGAAATGTCTGCTCGCAAACTGCGGTATACTTGGTTTGAAGAACTAATGCAATCGAGACAAGCTTCCGCTTTGGCTTTGGCACACCATCGGGATGACAATATAGAGACGCTATTACTAAATCTGACAGCTGGTACCGGCCTACGAGGTCTCACAGCGATGCGTACATGGAGCAAACAGCGCATATTCCGTCCCTTATTACATTTTAGTCGGAAGGAAATAGAGGAATATCTATCAGATATTGATCAAGACTATCGTATAGATAAAAGCAATACAGATACGACCTACAAACGGAACTTCGTGCGGCATCGCCTAATCCCTCTACTCAAAGAAATCAATCCTTCTGTAGAAAAAGCCATAGATCGAACCATAGATAACCTGCAAGGAGTTGAAGATATATTTGAGGAGCAGTTATCAGAGTCGGTGATTCGCTTTTACAGGGAAGGTAAAATATCAATGGAAGAAGTTCTATCTTCCGCCTCTGTCCCTACATTCCTTTTTGAACTTCTCCGTCCGGCTCATTTCTCCAGAGTGATGATTCGAGATATTTACCAACGCCTTTCCAATTCATCTGGAGCCGTATATGACTCACCAACTCATCGATTGGTGCGCAGTACAAATTCTCTGCATATCTACCCATTGGCTTCTCTATTGGATCAGCATGATGTAAAAGAAATTCTCATCCCTATAAACAATACAGAGCAGGGAGAATGTCTATTTCCTCACAACAAGGACTTGAAACTATGTTGGAGAATAGTTGACCGACAAATGTTTGGAGCATCTCTCCGTCTTCCCCTCAATATGGCTCTTTTCGATTACAACAAATTGGGACAGCTCTCTCTACGCCTTAAACAAGCAGGAGAAAAGATCTATCCTTTTGGTATGAAAGGCTCGAAAAAGATCTCTAAGCTACTGATTGATTGCAAATACCCTCTTCAAGAACGAGATATGGATCTGTTATGCTCAGACAATACTCCTATTTGGGTTCCCGGATTGGTAGCTGATAGGCGATTCGGAGTAGATGCGAATACCAAATGTTGCTTGCTTTGCTCCATATCAAAAACAACCAACGAAGAATAGCAAGCTTTGCATTAACTGCAAAAAAAATCATTTGGGGCTGTGTTCGCCTTATCTAGTCTTTATTCTTACCTTTGACGTCAATTTAGAATATTAAATACTGTCGATTTTTCACTTGTTACAGCTATTATGAAGAATAGGATTGTCGAGAAAGAGTATTTCTCTCCCAAGGTTGTGAAGTTGGTAGTAGAGGCTCCACGCATAGCCAAAGCCAGACGTGCTGGACACTTTGTAATCGTTCGTACGGGACCCAAAGGAGAGCGCGTACCTCTTACCATCGCAGCTGCGGATCCGGACCGTGGCACAATCACTCTAGTAATACAAGTCGTAGGTCGTTCCTCTGAGAAGATTTGTGCCTTGGAAGTAGGTGATTGCATAGATGACATTGTAGGACCGTTGGGTAAAAGCACACATGTAGAAAAGGTCGGTACTGTCGTTTGTGCTGGGGGAGGTGTGGGAGTAGCTCCTCTGCTGCCTATTGTAGAGGCTTTCCATAAGGCAGGTAACAAAGTTATCGTAGTGTTGGCTGCACGAACCAAAGAGCTTGTAATATTGGAGGAGCAAATGAAGGCCAATAGCGACGAAGTTATCATCATGACAGACGATGGCTCTTATGGCCATAAAGGACTTGTGACTGAAGGAGTAGAATCTGTGATACAGAGAGAAAAAGTCGATTTGTGCGTGACTATAGGCCCTGCCATAATGATGAAGTTCGTAGCTCTTCTGACAAAGAAATACGAAATCCCAACAATTGCATCCCTCAATACAATCATGGTGGATGGTACGGGGATGTGTGGAGCCTGTCGCATCACGGTAGATGGTAAGACTAAGTTTGTTTGTGTAGACGGACCTGAGTTTGATGCTCATAAGGTGGATTTTGATGAAATGATCATGCGCCTTGGCGCTTATAAGAGTTTGGAGCAATGACACAGACCACTCATACGGCTATGCGTAGAGCCGAAGCCTGGCGCGAAGAGCTACGCAATAAGATGAAAAACAAGGAGCGTATGCAACTCCCGAGGGTTGTGATGCCGGAGTTGGATCCGGCCTATCGTGCAACTCAACTGGATAAGGAAGTGAACTTGGGACTTACCGAAGAGCAAGCAATGGCAGAGGCCAAACGCTGCTTGGACTGTCCCAAACCCGGATGTATGGAAGGATGCCCTGTAAGCATCAGTATACCGGACTTTATCAAAAATATCGAGCGAGGTGAGTTTGCTGAGGCTGCCGCAATTTTGCGTGAGACGAGTTCTTTGCCAGCCGTATGTGGGCGTGTTTGTCCACAGGAAAAGCAGTGCGAGAGCCGTTGTATATACACCACAGGGCTTAAGAAAGAAGCGGTAGCAATTGGCTATTTGGAGCGTTTTGCAGCAGACTATGAGTGCACACATGGAGAGATAGCTCTACCGCAAATGGCTGAATCCAACGGAAAAAGTATTGCAGTTGTGGGCAGTGGACCTGCTGGGTTGTCTTTTGCTGGAGATATGGCCAAGCTCGGCTATAGTGTGACTGTGTTTGAAGCCCTACATGAAATAGGAGGAGTGCTCAAGTATGGCATTCCTGAATACAGATTGCCCAATAGTGTTGTACAGAGTGAGATAGATCTGTTAGAACGAATGGGGGTTGTATTTGAGAATGACACAATTATCGGTCGTACACTGAGCTATGATGATATTGTGGAGATGGGATTCTCCGGAATGTTCGTAGGAAGCGGAGCCGGATTGCCCAATTTCATGAATATCCCTGGAGAAAACCTCATTGGAGTGATGTCTTCTAATGAATATCTCACCCGTGTCAACCTGATGCATGCAGCCGATAGTGATAGTGACACACCTGTGTTCAAGGGTAAAAATGTGGCTGTAATAGGCGGTGGCAATACGGCTATGGACTCCGTGCGTACAGCCAAGAGACTTGGGGCAGACCGAGCTATGATCGTATACCGGCGTTCTGAACAGGAAATGCCTGCTCGACTGGAAGAAGTGAAGCATGCCAAGGAAGAGGGGGTAGAATTTCTGACCCTGCATAACCCGATTGAGTATCTCGCCGATGACAAGGGAAAGGTGCGAGCCATGCGCCTGCAAAAAATGGAGCTTGGGGAACCTGACCAGAGTGGACGTCGCAAACCGGTAGAGATTGTTGGAGCCATAGAAGAGATAGCTGTAGATGAGGTTATCGTAAGTATCGGTGTATCTCCCAATCCCCTTATTCCTCGCTCAATAGATGGCTTAAAGATATCTCCTAAGGGAACGATCTTGGTGGATGAAGAGAACCGAACAGATATTCCTACCATTTTTGCAGGTGGAGATATTGTGCGCGGAGGAGCCACCGTAATTCTCGCGATGGGCGATGGGCGCAAAGCTGCTGCTGCCATGCACAAGCAACTAAGTAAATAATTATTGGGGCGTAATTTTGAGGTCGGGTGTTCCGACTGCCTTATAGCAATCTGCCGGACGGAATAGCAAGGATTTCCGTCCGGCATTTTTTGTAAAGGTCTCATTCTTCCTATCTTTGTCCTCCATAATCAAGTCAATACAAAAGAAATCGGATATGTCTCTTCAGTGTGGTATTGTTGGTTTACCCAATGTGGGTAAGAGTACCTTGTTCAACTGTCTTTCTAATGCAAAAGCTCAGTCGGCTAATTTCCCTTTTTGTACTATCGAGCCTAATGTCGGTGTCATCACTGTTCCTGATGAACGGCTCAATAAGTTGGCCGAACTCATTCAACCTGAACGCATCGTCCCCACCACCGTGGAAATCGTTGATATAGCAGGATTAGTCAAAGGCGCCAGCAAAGGAGAAGGATTGGGCAATAAGTTTTTGGCAAATATTCGTGAGACTGATGCAATCTTGCATGTGCTGCGTTGCTTTGATGATGACAATATCACGCATGTGGATGGAAGTATAGATCCCCTCCGTGATAAGGAGATTATAGATACCGAACTACAGCTCAAAGACCTTGAGACTGTGGAGAGTCGCCTGCAGAAAGTTTACAAGCAAGCTCAGACAGGTGGGGACAAACAGGCCAAACTCTCTTGCGAGGTGTTGTTGAGGTATAAAGACGTTTTGGAACAAGGATTGAACGCCCGTACCGTATCTTTTGAGACGAAAGATGAACTCAAGGTAGCCAAAGATTTATGTCTTCTTACGGCCAAGCCTGTGTTGTATATATGTAATGTGGACGAGGCTTCGGCTCTTTCCGGGAACCAATATGTGGAGCAAGTTCGCCAAGCTATAGCTAAAGAACAAGCCGAACTATTGGTTGTAGCAGCCAAAATAGAGAGTGAAATAGCTGAACTTGAGACTTACGAAGAACGGCAAATGTTTCTTGCCGAAATAGGATTGGAAGAGAGTGGTGTAAGCAGGCTTATTCGGTCAGCATACAAACTTCTGGATTTGGAAACCTTCCTTACTGCCGGCAAACAAGAGGTGCGAGCCTGGACATACCACAAAGGCTCCAAAGCTCCCGTATGTGCTGGCGTGATCCATACCGATTTTGAAAAGGGCTTCATTCGTGCTGAAGTAATCAAGTATGAAGACTATATAGCCCTTGGATCGGAGTCTGCTGTTCGAGAAGCCGGGAAGATGAATGTCGAAGGCAAAGACTATGTAGTGCAGGATGGAGACATTATGCACTTCCGATTTAATGTATAAGTTGGCTTACCTCATAGCTACCTTCCTCTACAAGACAGTATAATTTGAAAGTAATCGGAATAAGGTGAAAGAAATAAAAGACGGTAACCTCTCTTTGACAAGCAGACCTGCGATGTGGAAGCAGGTGATCTTCTATGTTTTCACTCTTGTGGTATGTGCCTTAGCCATCATTCTTGGTATTAGGTTAGGTTCGTCAGTCGAGTCTGTGGGAGCTGTCCATCCAGAGTCTACCTCCGGAGAATATGGCTGGATCGCTGCATTTGATTCTTTTTCAGACTCCGTAGCAGAGCATACAATTAGCCCGATAGGGCTATTGCTGCTGCAGATTATAGTAATCCTTTCAGTTGCCCGCTTTGTGGGTTGGATATTCAATCGAATAGGTCAGCCAACCGTTATTGGGGAGATTCTTTCTGGTATCATCCTTGGTCCATCTCTTTTGGGAGCTGTCTGGCCGGAGGCTTTCCAATTTCTTTTTCCCGAGCACAGTCTCGGAAGTATTGGGCTATTAAGTGAGATTGGTCTTATTCTCTTCATGTTCGCTATTGGCATGGAGCTTAGCCTAAAAGAGGTAAAGCAAAAGTTCCGCTCTTCTCTGATCATCAGCCATGCTGGTATCTGCTTGCCTTTTGCCTTAGGTGTGTGGTTGAGCTTCTATACCTATGAGCAGTATGCCATGTCTCAAACTTCATTTCTCCCCTATGCCCTGTTTGTAGGAGTAGCCATGAGCATTACCGCTTTTCCTGTACTGGCAAGAATCATACAGGAGCGCCGCCTTGGACGTACTCACCTAGGAAGTTTGGCACTAAACACCGCGGCTACAGGGGACATTACAGCTTGGCTTATTTTGGCAGCTGTCATGGCGATTTCTTCTTCTGGCAGTATGCTCAGCTCCGTGTACAACTTCGTTTTCCTTTTGCTGTATTTGCTGGTGATGTTCTTTGTCATACGGCCTTTCTTCTCCTTTGTTAGCAAAATCTATGACAATACGGAGGTGGTGGGTAAATCCATGGTCGGGATTATATTCATCCTGCTTATCGTATCTTCCTATGTTACAGATCTTCTGAGTATGCATGCCATTTTTGGCGCATTTATCATGGGCTTAGTGATGCCCGACAACTTGAAGTTCCGTCATCTCATAACTGAGAAGGTAGAAGATGTTTCTCTCAGCTTTTTTCTTCCTCTTTTCTTTGCCAGTTCAGGGTTGGCAACTCAGGTAGGACTGATCAATACTGCTTCTTTATGGATCTTGTTTTTGATTTTTACTCTGGTGGCTATATTCGGTAAGGTAGTGGGTACTTACGTAGCAGCAAGAGCTGTAGGTGAGACACGGAAAGACAGTCTATATCTTGGTGCTTTTATGAATACACGAGGGCTTATGGAATTGGTTGTTCTCGCCTTAGGCTTCGACTTGGGCATTTTGCCTCCAGTGATATTCACAATCTTGGTACTGATGACATTGGTTACTACCTTCATGACAACACCTCTAATTAGTCTAATCAATGCAGGATACCGTAGGCTGGAAAAAAGAAAGAAACGCCTGAGCAATGTAAATCGAGTATACCAATCGGCCAAAGTGCTCATCTCTTTTGGCCGCCCAGCTTCGGGAGCTCTATTGCTCAGATTGGCTGATCAATTGACTAGAAGAGGGAAAGACATCATACCGGATGTAACTGCATTGCATATTACCCCTCATGCTGAAACCAATCCTATTATGGCAGCCAGGTTTAAGGAATCAAGCTTTACTCCAATGTTGGAGGAAAGCCAGCGGTTGGGAACAAAGCTTAAGACACAGTATGAGCTATCCGATCATCCGGAACAAATGATTGTTGAAGTAGCTGAAGAGGGTAATTATGGTTTGCTATTGGTAGGAGGAGGCGTGAAACACTCCGGTCTCAAGAGTCATCGTGAGGTAGAGGCTCGTCGCTCTCGCCTGAAAAGGCGTATCGGAGGTATAGGAGTCTCAGCAGGAGAGAGTCTGTTGGCAGCAGCTCCAATGCTTCGGGACAAGATGTCTTACTTTTTTTCCCATGTCTCTTGTTCAGTGGGGGTACTCATAGATAGAGGGTTTAGTCAGCCCAAAAACATTCTCCTGCAGATAGGGGAGGAAAGCGATATCAAATTGCTACCATATGCCAGAACAATGGCAGAAAATAATGGAGCCAAACTAAGTATCTTGCCAACCTCCCCACAAATAGATCTGCAAGGGAAACTGCACGGTACAGAATCATTGCTGTCAGCAGAGTTACTCCCAACTACATCAATCTTGCAGGATTACGACTTCATAATACTCAGCCGTAATCGTTGGAACTTCCTTTCGACCAATGATGTGGATGCAATGGCAGAGATGCCCTCTACCTTAGTCCTTAGTCTGCATTGTTGAGGTTCCCTACCTTTTGGGTGAGAGGTTGGGGTTACAGAATCTTTTCGCAGCCGAACAAATTGCTTTGCAAATCGGTTCCCACAGCAAGACTCCCTCTATAAATCCCTAAGAATAGCGATACTGGAGGAGATAGAGTTCTATATTTTTGTCCCTAAAACAGATACGAATGAATCGTCAATCAACAGGGAGCAGAAAAAAGAGGAGTTTCTTTTTTTCTCTTTTTGACAAGAGGCCTTACCTCAAAGAGGTCTCAGAAGACATATTGAAGCTACTTTTTCACCACGAAGAAGAGGGGCGCAGGCCGAGACTGACCAGAATGGCGTCCGAAATAGGCTGCAGCCAAAAGATCTTGGCAGCAGCAATAGAGCACCTACGGAACTATGCTGATATCGATTCGAATCTCGTGCTTACTCAGAAAGGTCGCCAACGAGCATTAGTTCTCATTCGCAGGCACAGATTGTACGAAACTTATCTGGCCGAGCATTCGAGCTTTGCCCCTCAAGAGTGGCACAGTAAAGCCGAGAGAGTGGAGCATGCCATGGATGAAGCAGAAGAAGAGCGTATATCACGTCTATTGGGTAATCCTCGATTTGATCCTCATGGAGATCCTATCCCAACGAAAGACGGTCATATGCCGATAGCTAAGGGACAGTCTCTGGCAGGGAAAATGCAAATCCCGGGTTACGCACGTATTCTGCACATGGAGGATGAGCCGGAAGATGCTTTCCTCAAACTAGTGAAGATAGGTTTGTATCCCGGGGCTATTCTGCAGCTACTGGAAGAAACACAAGATGGTTTGCAAATCCTTTTTGAGGGGAAAAAATACCTACTGTCCCCGGTCATGCGTTCCCAGATTACAGTCTCTACCTCTCTGGATGTTTCCATTATATCTGAGGAACTCGATTGTATTCGACTTCATCAACTGCCCTCCGGTACACGAGCTCTGGTTGTAGGCATCAGCGACCTATACCGAGGAGCTGGTAGGCGTCGGTTGTTAGACCTTGGTTTCGTGCCCGGAAGCATTGTAAGTATCGATTTGAGATCCCCCTTGGGAAACCCTACAGCCTACTTGGTAAGAGGTAGCACCATTGCCTTGAGACATGATCAAGCAGCTCATATCCGAGTCAGGCCTATATCAGCAAACAAAAATCCTTTATGATACATAAATCGACTTGTACATCGTCTTCCTGTTCCGGTTGCTCACAAGGAGATGCTTTGCGTCAATTGGGAGATTCGGAGAGCAGGCGAGGCAACTATACAGTTGCTCTCGCTGGGAATCCCAATACCGGTAAGAGCACTATTTTCAATCGCCTGACAGGGCTTAAACAACATACTGGGAATTGGCCGGGTAAGACCGTAGAGAGGGCCGAAGGTGCATATGCCTATGGGCAAGATGAGTATCGGATTGTGGATTTGCCGGGAACCTATTCTCTGCTCTCCACCTCTGAAGATGAAGAAGTAGCAAGGAACTTTATTCTTTTCGGAAACCCTGATGTAACAGTGATTGTAGCTGATGCTACCAGATTGGAGCGTAACCTTAATTTGGTATTGCAGACGATGCAAATTTCCGACAAAGTCGTTCTGTGTATCAACCTACTGGATGAAGCCCGGCGTAATAAGGTGGACATTGATCTGAGAGCATTGGGGAAACGGTTGGGAATACCGGTGGTAGGTTGTTCTGCCAGATCGGGAGAAGGAATAAATGGGCTATTATCCACAATCGCAGGGCTAGCTCATGAGGAAATTCGTTGTAAGCCTTATCGAAGCAACCCTCTCGAAGGGGCTTCTGAAGTTGCAGTCGGCGAGATTGTTGATAAACTGACCGAAATTCTCCCTGACTACCGACATAAACGTTGGTTGGCATATCGATTGATCGAACGAGATGATGAAGTAATAGATCGACTTAGTAAGGGATATGCTCTATCCGGGCAGCTTTTAGCCGATTCAGTTCGTTGGAAGGCTTTGATTGCTCGAGCTGGTGAATTAGGTGATGAACTGGGAGATGATCTGCACGATAAATTAACCGAAGGTCTTTACAAAGAATCGGTATCGCTATGCGAGGGTATTATTCGCTACGAATATGCCAATGGACGAGCTCCTTTGGATGTAAAACTGGACCGCATCCTCACCAGCCGGCTGTGGGGCTTCCCCATTATGCTGTTGATGTTAGTGGCTGTCCTCTGGCTCACTATTGTAGGAAGCAACTATCCGAGTTCCTTCTTAGGAGAGCTATTGGTGGGTCAGGGGCATCCCTGGTTGAGAGGGCTTTTTGAATCTTGGGCCCCATGGTGGCTCACCGGCTTCTTGATCGACGGGGTTTATTTATCCACAGCTTGGGTGGTATCGGTGATGTTGCCTCCCATGGCTATATTTTTCCCTCTCTTCACATTGCTCGAAGATTTTGGCTATCTGCCTCGTGTCGCCTTTAACCTCGATGAATTGTTCCGTCGATCAGGAGCACACGGCAAGCAGGCTCTCACAATGACAATGGGGTTTGGCTGTAATGCTGCCGGGGTCGTTTCCACTCGTATTATAGACAGCCCGAGAGAGAGGCTGATTGCTATTGTGACAAACAATTTTTCCCTTTGTAATGGTCGCTGGCCTTTGCAAATCCTCATCGCGTCTCTCTATATAGGGGCTTCGGTGCCTGCAGCTTTTCGTGCTACGGCCTCTATCGGAGCTGTAGTTGTTGTTGCATTGCTTGGTATCGCTTTTATGTTTTTCTCTTCATGGAGTTTGTCGCGCACATTGCTCAAAGGCTCGGTGTCCACTTTTCACTTGGAGTTACCTCCATACAGGCCTCCACAGTTTTGGCAAACACTCTATACATCCCTTGTCGATCGTACACTTATCGTTCTGTGGCGTGCAATTATCTTCGCCATTCCGGCCGGTGCTCTTATTTGGCTTTCTTCCAACATCATGATTGGAGATCTCAGTATAGCTGCCAGATTGGCTCATTCTCTGGATGGTATCGGCTGGCTAATGGGGTTGAATGGAGTCATATTGCTGGCATATATTTTAGCCATACCAGCCAATGAGATTGTGATCCCCACAATACTGATGCTAACTCTTTTGGTGACAGGCAATACGGAAATTGGAGCCGGAGCTGGAGTGATGTTTGAAGATGAGAATATCACCAAACAAGTATTCGATATGGGAGGTTGGACCTTGCTGACCGGTGTCAATTTGATGCTATTCAGCCTGCTGCACAATCCTTGCAGCACCACCTTATACACAATTTACAAGGAGACCAAGAGTGGCAAGTGGACAGCTATCTCAGCCTTTTTGCCTCTCTTACTTGGCTTTCTGATGACTTCTTTTGTCGCTTTTGTGTGGAGGCTGTTTTAGCTCTCTTGTGAGGAGCCTCGATATTGAAGAGTACGTAAGAAATTCTCCTCCTTACATACTGAATTTTTCTTCCTCATGATAGATTCCATCGAAAACTAATTGACTTCTTCCAAATTGGTAATACACTTTCTTAAGGGTGTTTACATCCAAATCGCAGGAAAATCCTCCATCGACTCTCTGGCACAAACTGACTACCGCAAGAGAACTATTAGAGATAAAGCATTCGCTTGAGGGGATGTTTCTGCTCCATTTAGGTGCCACGCAAAAGAAGTTGCCGAATGGTGGCCCAAAAGATACCGGGCGATCGCAAGATCGCTCGGTATCTTTTTTTCGATTGCTCAGTATCCTTTCTGGGAAACTTCTAATTAGTGCATCAAAAACTCCTAAGCTTTTGATTGATTGCTTGGCACATTTTTTTAGAAAGCACCTGATGAGAGCATCAAAAGCAATAAAGCTTTCACGCAAAAGCAACTAAGCTTTCAGACAAAAGCAACTAAGCTTTCACGCAAAAGCAACTAAGCTTTCACGCAAAAGCAACTAAGCTTTCACGCAAAAGCAACTAAGCTTTC
>NZ_FUXH01000005.1 GCF_900167225.1 Porphyromonas crevioricanis | reverse complement strand
ATTTACAAGCCATTTTATTCCTTGTCCCTTGCTTCCCCCCAAATTCTTCCCTCCTTTTATCCGAAGAATACCTCTTTCCTACATCTCCTTATTTTTCAAAGGTCTCGCAAATGTTATTCTTTTATATTTCAATGGGAGTTTATTCAAGCTTATATGCATAAATTTTGATATACTTCGCACTTTTCCATGTCAGTATAACAGAGGGCTGCTGTCCAATTCGTGCAACGCTCCCAATCCCCCCCATCCCGAATTGAGCAATAGTCTCTGATTGAGTTCTGTTTCTCAGATCTTTTGTTAGTGTGCTTTTCTGTTTATTCTTATGTTATTTTGTTTTTATATTCTTGCGAATTTTCTGCTTAAATCGAGGCCTTTTGAGTTGCGTTTTCTCACCTTTTTTGATGCAGAGCAGAGACGTTTTTTGCTGACACGGGAGAAAAAGAAAATTCTCTCCTGAGGAAAAAATTATTCTCTCCTGTGTTAGCAAAAATTCTCTCAGGAGAGAATCTGACCTTCTCAGAATACTGATGAATAGGCTATTCTGAAGGCCCGTTATAAAGCATATGAAGGGGTAGGGTTTTGCTCCTTCGGGGCAGCTTTTTTCTCTCTATTTCTCCCATTTTTTTTCACAGTCTGATTTTTACAAAATACGTCGTTTTTGACAAGGGCACAATAGCCTTTCTGAGAGGAGGGCTTGCTATGTCATTTCTCTCTTGGCTCCTTGACGTACTCTCTTCTTCTTTGGGAAAAGTCTGGCAGAGGTCTATTACAACCCATATTTGCAAATCATACAGCGGACATTGTCGTTGTAGCCTCAAAATGGGGCTAACTCCGACATTTTTAAGGAGATCATTGAAGCCACAGCTGTGAAATTAAGTAAAGAGTAGGGAATCAAGAATGATCCTGAATTGAGGCTGTCAGGATAAAGATTCTGATTGAAAGGCTCAGATGCTTCTATTCTAATCAATTGATAACTGTTTTTGCAAGAAAGATTTCATTGTCTTCACATTGACAGTATCTGTTGTACTAATCCGATAAAGACTAAGTCCAGCCTTTTTGACAATCTGATCTTTCAGCGCATCACGAGATTGTTGAGTTTCATTTTCTCTATGGTAATGCCAGCCATCTATCTCTATAATTTGAAGAGGGCGTTTGGTCAAGGAGTTATATATCAAAAAGTCAACGTGGGAATATTGACTTTCCACAAATGCTCTCTCCCTTTCATCTAATGTACCCTTACAAGAGATAAGTTTTGACAAAGGGTAATGGCACAATACCTCCACATTTGCCAATCCTAACTCCGCGATTGCATCTGCCAGGACGTTGTATGCAAGATTTTCCGAAAGATAGTCAGATACTTGTGAGCATGAAGATAGGTAGGCCAATCTTTCCTCTGTGTACTGTTTGTAGAGTAAATCGAATACGGAATATATATTGCTTTCTTTTACTTCGAAATTGTTGTACTGTATGTAATTGATGAGTTGTGCCAAGTTTGTCTCTTCCGGTATGTCATTACCACTTGTCACGATACATAGATGAGTTTTTGCACGTGATATTGCCACATTGAGTAAGTTGGCATCATCAGAAAAGTTGGTAGGGGCATTATCCACAGTACTAAGTATGATCGTATCACATTCTCTCCCTTGATATTTGTGTACTGTACTTGCTATATCTCTACCAACAGCTTTGTTTATTTCATCTGCTTGCAAGCGATATGGCGTGATGATGCCTATGCTGTCTGAATCAGTATACTTCGGCAATACTTCGTGGACTATTACATCAAGTTCTCGTTGATTGAAGTGCCCACGTGCATGATTTCCTTTGGGAGTTCTTACAACCTGTAAGACTTTCTGTGCCTCATATCCGGAAGTCATGGCTATCAGTTCGCCATTGTAAAAACGTTGGTTGCAGAACTCTATAATTTTGGGATGGCAACGATAATGTTCACGCAGCAATACAGTCGGGGCGTCGTTAAATACTTTTACACAAGACTGTAAGAAACTATGAGAGGCCGCATCGTATTTGTCATCTACCTTATATGTGCTCTGAATAGCATTTAATGCATGCAACTCTTCTCGGCTAACTACATTTGGAAGTTGTTTGTCATCACCTACAATTACGGCATTCATGGCACATGACAGAGCCAATGCTCCTGTCTTTATATCTATTTGTGAGGCCTCATCCATGATCACATAGTCGAATACCATATCCTTGCTAATGCAACTTTTGGCAGAATAGGTAGTACTTAGTACTATGGGATACTCTTTTAGGAATTCCTCTGTTTGGGGCTTAATTTCCCTGACAGAGAACAGTCGCCTTGTGCTTCCATTATATCTCTTTGATACTTTGGCTTTCAAGACTTGGAGAGAGGAAGATCGAAGGGTATTTATGTTACTCTTGATATCAATAGACTTAAGTATTGAGGCAATAGTGTCCAACTCCTGTTCAATTTCTGACTTACGCAGGAGATAATAAGTTGCCTCCAATTTTGTAATCACATCCGAGAAGTTCCTATTGAGGAATGAAAACATTCTTATCCCAAACACAAAAGAATACTTCAAACGAAACCAAAGGTTTGGCTTTTGTCCATTCTCTGCGATCATTCGGTAAAGGTTGATCAGTGTCATCAGTTTAGATGCACTTTTCCCCTCCAACCAGCTAATCTTGGATGAGCCATTTTGGAGTATGTTGTCGTGTTTCGCCTCCTTTATTAAAGCTTCATATTCAGCATTTAACTGAGCTTGGCGCAATTGATTGTCAAAACCTTGTGAAATAGTGCGAAGAGCATCCAAAACTTTCTCTTCAACAATAGAAGCGTTTTCTAAAGACCAGCCCTTCATCTCAGGATACCCCGACTGATTGGAGATGAAGTCTTCCTTGTTTTTCACACTCCCGAGCTTTGCAACGAGAAATCCAAGTTTAACATCATTGAGTTTCTCTGCCACATTCTCAACGGCTGAGTTGTTGCTGGAGACGACAAGTACATTCTTGCCTGCCATCAATAAATTGGCAACGATGTTCAATATCGTTTGTGTCTTCCCTGTTCCTGGAGGCCCTTGTATCACGCTCACTTGGTTCGTCAGAGCTGCTTCTACAGCAGACTTTTGACTTGCATTGCATCCAAAAGGATAGTATATGCGCTTAGGCTTATGATAAACTCTCAGCTTCGTCTTGTCGCCAAGATATTGAGCTAAAGGGACATTGTCTCGCTTGACATCGACCAAGTCATATTGTTTTGACAGAATACTGTCTTCATCGCTATTCATCAGGCCGGTTTCTTCTGCCAGCTTACGTAAATAACTCCAAGTTGATCCTCCGTTTTTATCTATAGGAGTGCGCGTGATATACACTTCATTTCCTTGGAAGTTTTCGTATCCCGCATTGGTGTAACCTACTCTATAAAAAATATGTGTGCCATCTGTGAACTGTAGTACCTCAGAGACATTAGAGATGCGTTTATTGTTGATATAGAGGCCTTTTTCGCCAAGGTCTATCGCTTTGGGATGAATGAGATAAAGCAACCTCGACTTATTGTAATTGAATAAATGAGGGGATGTGGAAAATCTTACAGACCAGAGTCCATTCTTATTTTCATTTATAGAGACCACCTGTTCTGTCACAAACATGCGTTGATCACCTCGCCTTTCTAAGTCTATTATCATGCATTGCCTTGCATCCATATTTACCGGCCTTTTCCTATTAGAAGGGGATACTACTTGCCTGATTTATTGAGTTTATTATTTCTGTAAGACATTCCTGGGATGCTTGAGCGTATCATAATTTGCTGATCCATTTTATCCTTCTAGGCTTTCCTTTTTCATCCTAAAAGGCAAATTTATAGAGGAGGGTGAGCCAAACTATCTATTTTGGCACAGCCTCCTCTCAAAGCCGGAGATATGGATATCGCCCTTATTGAATTGTCTTGAGAGACTGTCTGCCCAGCTGTATGATGCATATTCCCTCCGGTAGGCTAAGACAATGGTCCCCCGGCCCCAGTGCCTGAACTCTTAGCAGGGAGCCTTCTATACTATAGATGCGAATGACCTCTCTTTGGAGCAACGAGATGTAGAGGTTCTGCTTGTGGGCATACACACGTACAGGGAGAGCGATCTGTTTGCTGCTGGAGTCTCCTTGCGATACTATTTCCACTTCTCCCTTGGCCACATTCCCTTCCTTGTCGAAGACTGCATGTCTTTCTCTGTCGAAGTAAGCCCCTTCAGGTTTCGTGATGACGTAGTCTCCTTTGAGCTCCGCAATGTCTACAATTGCCCCGTGAAAACCTTTGGCTCGCAGCCTGGCTCCGTTTACTATATTTAGTGTCTCATTCCTTTTCCCATCGCCTCCAGAGATCCCCCAGCTATCCCCAACTGCACTTACTGTACATCCCTGGATTGTGAGCGTGGTATTTCCTTTGTTCAGGAGAATAGCACTCCCTTTGTCCGAGGAGATACTCAGGTTTCCCTCTCCTGTGATGTAGGTGGACTCTTCGAGCAGCATTGCACCTTTTTCTTTTGAGGATATGGAGTTCTCTCCTTTCAGGAGTATCGTAAGATTCGGTTTGTTTCTGTTGCAGAAAGAAGCATGACTATCTGTTGATTGTAGCATTGTGCAGAGTAAGGGTGTTCGTCCCGACATTGTAGCTCACTTCATCACCCTTTACACCTTCTATTCGGGTCAAGTCATGAGCATTCTCTGAGTTGATCTCTATTCCGTTGATAGAGAATAGGCTATGGCCATGTTGGGCGTTTGCCTGTATTTGTAATGCCCATGGAGAGAGCATAAAAGTGATGGATAAAAAGGAAAGGAGTCTTTTCATGGAAAGAGTTTTGCTTGATTGTTTCACTACTCTGTTTTTATTTGGGCCTCCGGACCTATTGTTGTGCTGAGAGATTTCTTTCATGTCTTTTTTATGTGTAAGGCTAGACGATGGGATCTCGTTGTGTTGCAAAAATATGTCTGTCTTTTGGGGTGAGCAAATTGCCGGCTTGCTCCCTCGTGCTTCCATTTTGTGTGTTATGTGGCTGCCAGCGGTTGTACTCTTCTTTGCAAACCGTATCTTTGTGCAATGCCTTTTTATCTCTTTTTAGTTCAGATAACCAAGTTATGACAGAGTACGATGAGGAGTTACCCGGGGAAATAGGGTCAGAACAAGCTGAAGCAGACACATTGGAGGCTGCAGATGCTAAGTCGGAGTATTTGCCTGAAACAATAGCCTCCGTAATGAAAAATTTGGGTGGTATGTATAGGAGCTGGTTCTTAGACTATGCTTCTTACGTGATCCTTGAGCGCGCCGTACCACATATAGAGGATGGCCTGAAACCAGTACAGAGGCGAGTGCTCTATGCCATGCACGTGTTAGGCCCCGAGCGGATGACCAAAGTAGCCAAGATTGTGGGGGCGACTATGGCCTATCATCCACATGGTGATGCTTCGATCAACGATGCTTTGGTGCAGTTGGGGCAAAAGGGCTATCTGATTGATATGCAGGGTAACTGGGGGAATATCTTCACTGGAGACAGTGCTGCGGCTGGTCGTTATATAGAGGCGAGACTATCCCTTTTTGCTCAGGAAGTCCTATTTGATGATAAAATCACCGATTGGAAACGAACTTACGATGGTTCTGCCGATGAGCCAGTGGCTTTGCCGGTCAAATTCCCTCTCCTTTTGTTGCAGGGAGCCGAAGGGATTGCAGTGGGCTTATCGTCTAAAATCCTTCCGCATAATTTCTGTGAGATTATAGAGGCAGCCTGTCACTATCTCCGTGGTGAAGACTTTGAGCTTTATCCCGATTTTCCCACCGGAGGGTTAGTCGATGTCTCCGGCTATGCCGATGGCAGACGCGGAGGGCGTGTCAAGAGCCGAGCTCGAATTGGTAAAATAGACAATAGAACCCTCTCTATTAGTGAGTTGCCGGCCGGTAAGACGACATCTTCCCTGATCGATTCTATACTGAAAGCCAACGAACGAGGAAAAATAAAGATCAAACAAGTGGTTGATATGACTGCCTCGGAGGTTGATATCCGAGTTTACCTGCCTGCTGGGGTTTCCGGGGATAAGACCATCGATGCTCTTTATGCTTTCACCGATTGTGAGGTTAATCTCTGGCCCAATGCTTGTGTGATACGAGATGAGCGGCCGGAATTCCTTTCTGTGGGTGAGCTGTTGCGGATGAGTGTGGATCGTACCCGAGAGCTGCTTCGCATGGAGTTGCAGCATCGGCTCAATGAGCATGAACAGCAATATATGGCTGCATCTCTGGAGCGGATCTTTATAGAGGAAAGAATTTATAAAGATCAGGCCTTTGAAGAAGCCCCCGATGAGCCCAGCGTATTGGTACATATAGACCGACGTTTGGAGCCCTGGAAAGAGAATCTTTTGCGTCCAGTGACAGAGGAGGATCTCAAGCGACTGCTCGAAATCAGAATGGCTCGGATCCTTCGCTTCAACATCCCCAAACACGAAGCGATGATGCTGGAGTTGGAGAGAAAGATAGATGAGCTAAAGAAAAACATCGCCGGGATTGTGGCCTACACGATACGCTGGTATGAACATTTGGCCGAACAATATGGAGAAGCGTACCCACGTCGTTCTCAATTGGTGAGTTGGACACAAATAGAGGCAACCAAAGTGGTAGCTCTGGACCAGAAACTTTATATCAATAGAGAAGAGAACTTCATCGGTACAGCCCTTAAGGAGAGTGAGTTTGTGTGCAACTGCTCGGATCTGGACGAGTTTATCATTTTCTTCCGTGATGGACGTTATATGGTTTCCAAAGTAGAGGAGAAGAAATTTGTCGGCAGGGGAGAGGTGATCCATATCGATCGTTTTGAGCGAAGTCGCGAACGCACTGTTTACAATGTGATTTATCGTGATGGCAAGAAGAGCCCGTTCTATATCAAACGATTCAACATCACCTCTTATGTGAGGGATCGTGAATATGACCTGACTCAGGGGAAAGCAGGCTCCAAGGTGGTTTACTTTTCGGTCAACCGTAACGCTGAGGCCGAAACGGTGAAGATCATACTCAAGCCACGCCCCCGACAGAGGATCCTTGTTTTTGAGAAGGATTTCAGTGACATCCTCATCAAAGCGCGTACCGCTCGAGGGAATTTGCTTACTCGAGCTGAAGTGCACAAGATTAGCCTTAAAGAGAAAGGAGCTTCAACGCTTGGCGCACGGCAGATTTGGTTCGATAGAGATGTGATGCGTCTCAACTACGATGGCCAAGGAGAACTGATCGGTAGCTTTAAGCCGGAAGACAAGATGCTCGTAATTCTTTCCCCCGGGGAGTGTTATCTGACTGATTGTAGCGACACAAATCATTATGAATCTAATGTCTCACGGATAGAGATCTATCACCCCGACAAGGTGTGGACAGCTGTTTACTACAATGCCGAACAGGGATTTGTCTACCTTAAGCGTTTTGTCATGGAGGGGGATCAGAGGATGCGTATTCAGGGCGATGATGAATCAAGTCGATTATTATTGCTCACCGATACGCCCTATCCCTATCTGGAGGCTCGTTTTGCGGGAGCCGACATTGACCGCCCACCTTTGAGGATAGAGGCAGAGAGCTTTGTTGGAATAAAGAGTATCAAAGCAAAAGGGAAGCGTGTCTCTACTTATGAGATTGACAAGGTAGAGGAGCTGGAACCTCTGCGACAGCCGGAAGAGACATCGTTGCCACAAGATTCTGTTTCAAGTGATACAGAAAACACTGAAGAAGACGAGGATTCCATTACTGACATGGAGTGGAGAGACCGGATCTTAGGAGTTCCCCGATTGGATTTTTCAGAAGAAACTTTGACTGAAGAAGAGGATAAATGAGTTTGCTCCATTGGATGTTTAGTCGTGTTCGGCTTGTCCGGATCATTCCTTTTTGGCTTATCTGCTTTGTCGGCATGTCGGCACAGCAGGTGCATACGAGTCGCACAGTCAATACATTGAATGTCGGAGGGCTCTACCTCAAAGATACCTATTTGTCCCCATTGCGCTACGGAGGACTAACTTCTGGGTATGGATACAAACGCTACACAGGGCTAAAGGCAGATAAGTCTCTTTTGCTCCATTACTATGGGCAGATAGAAGCCGATTGGGCAGATAATCCAGTTGGTAATGCTTCTTTTTGGGGGGTAGACGGAAGATTGGGGATAACTCCTCTTTGGCTAATCAAGCTTCCCACTCCGATTGCTTGTTATTTGGGGCCAGGGTTCGATTGTGGGTTGGGAGGGATTTTTAGTACTCGCAATGGAAACAATCCCGCTACTCTTAAACTGCATGGAGATTTGCAAGCTGCCTTATTACTCACCTACCGACTGCCTCTTGATCGCTTCCCTGCCCTTGTCTCTTTTTCCTGGCATCAGTCCTTTTTAGGAACAGCTTTCGGGGTGGATTACGGAGAAAGTTATTATGAACATTTCTTGCCTGAGAAAATTAGCCGAGGGGTGAAGGAAGGGATGCATTTGACTCATCCCGGTATTACTCAGCGGATAAGAACGGATTTGTCTTTAGACCTTCCGTTGCCACGCTACTTTACTTTTAGGGTGGCCTATAGGATGTCTTTTGATGACACGACTTTGGGGCGGATTCGCTCCTCTCGATGGGTCAATGTGTTGGAATTGGGATTGGTGCGAGAGATTTGGTCCATAGCAGGCCGGGATGCCGAGCGAGGAAGGCTCTCCCATACGGTCTTTTAGTCGGGGAGATATCTCGGTGCGATGGAAATACCTTTTGCGCTATGTATCTTTGTCTCGGGCCGGGGCGATCTCCTTTTCTTTGATTGTGAGCGAAACGGTTGTCAAGTAAAAGTTGAGGTTGCCTCGGTTTCTTTGAATTGTTTTTAAGAGCAGATCTGTTTTTCTTCTCTTCTATTTTTTTTCCTCATAAAGGCCGACCTTATTCCTATTATTATCCTCCCCCCCCCATCCAGATACGACAACTTGAATGTGAAAAGATTGTACATGGAACGTTTTTCTACTTCGGATATTTCGCAGACTGATGATGATTTGCCTCTCTTTGGAGAGATAGAGGGCTATGTGCGCTATTTGAAATATGAGCGCAATATGTCTCCCTATACACTGTCTGCATACTTGTCCGATTTGCGAGACTACCAGCTTTTCCTTGTCGAGATAGGGGAGGGGGCAGATTTTAGCCCCTCCGGTTTGGATAGAGATCGTGTTCGCAAATGGCTTTCGCAGGAGATGGGCAGAGGGTTGGCTCCGAGGTCAGTCCGTCGAAAGCTGTCCTCGCTCAAATCTTTCTATTTATATCTGCAAAAGAATGGTCGGATCGAAAACAATCCGGTTCGTTATCTCCGAGGTCCCAAAGTGGAGAAGCCTCTCCCGGCATTTATCCCAGATCAGGAAATGGATGAATTGTTGGGTATGCCCTATGATGACACCGATTTTGAACAAATGAGAGATCATTTGTTGCTTGAGATGCTCTATCAGACAGGCATACGACGCTCTGAATGTGCCGCTCTCAAAGACACAGATGTGGATATTCAATCTCGAAAGATCAAAGTCTTGGGTAAGCGCAACAAAGAGCGTATTATTCCCTTTGGGATAGGTTTGGCTGAGCTGATTGGCAAGTGGCGGGTTTTGAGAGATGAAAAGATTGTAAGACCTGATTCTTTTTTTGTATCTTTGAGTGGCAGCCCACTCGAGGTGAAGGATGTGTATCATATCGTACACCGGGTGCTCATCCACTTCCCTCATTTGGCTCGTAGAGGTCCGCATGTGTTGCGTCATTCTTTCGCCACAGCGATGCTCAATGAGGGGGCCGATTTGCTGGCAGTGAAAGAGTTGCTCGGTCATCAGAGTCTCAGTACTACGGTGGGGTATACGCATAGCACTTTCGGGCAGCTGAAACAGATGTACAACGCTCATCCGAGAGCAAAAAAACAAGATGTTATGAACGTGAGAATTCAGGCTTTACATTTTGATGCCACAGATCAGCTAAAGCAGTTTATAGAGAAGAAACTTTCTAAGTTGGAGCGTTTCGTGGAGGATGCGATGGTGGCAGAGGTTGTCCTGAAGGTTGTTAAACCCGAGACAGTTGAGAATAAGCATGCTTCCATTCAGATACCGGTCCGAGGTGCCGAATTGTTTGCTCAGAAGTCGTCCGATACATTTGAGGCTGCCATAGATGAGTGTATCGATGCTCTTAAGAAACAGATTGAGCGTCTCAAGGACAGATAAAAACAAAGAGCCGGAGGGTGAATTTCCTACTTTTTTTCTCCGGCTTTGTTTCTCTCTCAGAGAGGTGGGGGCGTGCGAGTTTCGGTACTTTTTCTTCTCAGAATATTTGGAGGTAATGGAAAACTTGCTAAATTTGCAGCCGATAATCGTTCCGGTTGAGATTTGCACCGGGGGTACTTATCCCGGAAGGGCAGTTACCAGAGTGGCCAAATGGGGCTGACTGTAACTCAGCTGGCTTACGCCTTCGGTGGTTCGAATCCATCACTGCCCACCGCAGTCCGATGTTAGTCGGAGAACCGAAAGAATTCGCCAATGTAGCTCAGTGGTAGAGCACTTCCTTGGTAAGGAAGAGGTCCCGGGTTCAAATCCCGGCATCGGCTCGGATTTGTGGTTAGCGTAATAGAACAACTTAATCAGAAACAGAATAATAGGTTATGGCAAAAGAACATTTCAACAGATCGAAACCACACGTAAATATTGGTACGATCGGTCACGTCGACCACGGTAAGACAACTCTTACGGCTGCTATCACTACGGTGTTGGCCAAGAATGGTTTGTCTGAACTCCGTTCATTCGACTCTATCGACAATGCTCCCGAGGAAAAGGAAAGAGGTATTACTATCAATACTTCGCACGTAGAGTATGAGACGGCTAACCGTCACTACGCTCACGTAGACTGTCCGGGTCACGCTGACTATGTGAAGAATATGGTAACGGGTGCGGCTCAGATGGACGGTGCTATCATCGTAGTAGCTGCTACTGATGGTCCTATGCCTCAGACTCGTGAGCACATCCTCTTGGCTCGTCAGGTAAATGTGCCGAGACTTGTTGTGTTTATGAACAAGTGTGACATGGTAGACGATGAGGAAATGCTTGAGCTTGTTGAAATGGACATGAGAGAGCTCCTCTCTTTCTATAATTTTGATGGCGACAATACTCCTATCATCCGTGGTTCTGCTTTGGGTGCTCTGAATGGGGACGCTAAGTGGGAAGAGAAGATTATGGAGCTTATGGCTGCCGTGGATGAGTGGGTGCCCCTGCCTGAGCGTGAGAAAGACAAGCCTTTCTTGATGCCAGTTGAAGACGTGTTCTCTATCACAGGTCGTGGTACAGTGGCTACTGGTCGTATCGAAACTGGTATTGTAAAGACTGGCGATGAAGTGCAGATTATCGGTCTTGGTGCTGAGGGTATGAAGTCTGTTGTTACGGGTGTGGAAATGTTCCGCAAGATCCTTGATGAGGGTGAAGCTGGTGACAACGTAGGTCTTTTGCTTCGCGGTATCGAAAAAGACGAAATCAAGCGTGGTATGGTGATCACTCACCCGGGTACTATCACTCCGCATAAGAACTTCAAGGCTGAGGTTTATATTCTGAAGAAAGAAGAAGGCGGTCGTCATACTCCGTTCCATAATAAGTATCGCCCGCAATTCTACATCCGTACCCTTGACGTAACTGGTGAGATCTCTCTCCCAGAAGGTGTAGAGATGGTAATGCCTGGCGACAATGTAACCATCAATGTAGAGTTGATCTACCCGGTTGCTTGTAACGTAGGTCTCCGCTTCGCTATCCGTGAAGGTGGACGTACAGTAGGTGCTGGTCAGATTACAGCTCTTGACTAATAATTGGAGGGTGAAAGTCGGTCTTCAGATCGAGGGCCGACTTTCTGACCTTTCGAGTGAAGGATATAGAAGGAGGGTGTAGCTCCAGTGGTTCTGCACCCTCTCTTTGTCTGACTTCCTTCCCTGTTACGGGTTTAGCTCAGTTGGTAGAGCACTGGTCTCCAAAACCAGGTGTCGGGAGTTCGAGTCTCTCAACCCGTGCAATAAAACGATTGATACGATGAGTGTATTCAATAAAATAGGGGCTTATGTCAAGGGTTCCTATGGCGAGCTTGTACACAAGGTCTCTTGGCCTACAAGGGCTGAGCTGACCAATAGTGCAGTTGTGGTAATGGTAGCTTCCATCATTATCGCTCTTTTTATCTTTCTCGTTGACACGGTGTTTAATGAGTTGATGGATCAGGTTTATAAACTTGTCATCTGATCATTGGTGCTATGTCGGACGAAAAGAAGTTTTACGTACTTCGGGCCATCAGTGGCAAGGAGAATCAGGTGAAGCAGTACATCGAAGCAGAGAAGCGCAACTCCTCTCTCGGTGAACATGTGGATCGCGTGATTATTCCTACAGAGAAGGTGATGACACAGCGTGCCGGCAAGAAGGTGCTTGTAGAGCGCCCCTTGCTCTCCGGCTATATATTGGTAGAAGCCAATTTAGTGGGAGAAGTGGCGCATACGTTGCGTACCATACCCAATGTGATCGATTTTCTCGGTGATGGGAGAAATCCTGTCCCATTGAGAGAGTCGGAAGTTAATCAGATGCTGGGGAAAGCCGATCAACTTGATGATTCGGATGTCTCTTACGATGTTGATTTCGTTGTAGGAGAAACAGTGAAGGTTATTTCCGGAGCTTTTGGTGGCTTTACTGCTTCCGTCGAAGACGTAAATGCGGATAAGAAACGGCTCAAGGTGATGGTGAAGATTTTCGGTCGAAAAACTCCACTGGAGCTGGATTATTCTCAAGTAGAGAAAGAATAGCGGTTGAGATTACTGCGCCTTTCTCATCGAACACAGTGCAACGTGTTTCACATTTAATTCAAGAACAATGGCTAAAGAAGTTGCTGGACAAATCAAATTGCAAATAAAAGGAGGAGCTGCAAACCCTTCTCCGCCTGTAGGCCCTGCATTGGGTGCCAAGGGTATCAATATAATGGAGTTTTGCAAGCAATTCAATGCCAGGACTCAGGACAAGGCTGGTAAGGTGTTACCTGTGGTAATTACCTACTATGCCGATAAGTCTTTCGATTTCATTGTAAAAACCCCTCCTGTGGCTGTACAACTCTTGGAGATGACCAAGAAAAAGTCTGGTTCGGCTCAGCCTAACCGCAGCAAGGTGGCTCAGATCACATGGGATCAGGTTAGAGCAATAGCGGAAGACAAGATTGTCGACCTGAACTGTTTCACCGTGGAGTCTGCCATGAAGATGGTAGCCGGTACGGCTCGCAGTATGGGTATTGCTGTAAAGGGTCCTTTCCCCGAAAATATCTAAATCTGAATTGAAATGGCAAAACTGACAAAAAATCAGAAGCTAGCTCTCAGTAAGGTAGAACTGGGGAAAGCATATACGTTGGCGGATGCCTCTGCCTTGGTTAAGGAGATTACCTCTACCAAGTTCGATGCTTCCGTGGACATTGATGTGCGTCTGGGCGTAGACCCTCGAAAGGCAAACCAGATGGTTCGTGGGGTTGTTACTTTACCTCATGGTACTGGTAAGCAAGTCCGAGTATTGGCTTTGTGTACCCCCGACAAGGAAGAAGAGGCTAAAGCAGCCGGGGCTGACTATGTCGGACTGGATGAGTATATAAATAAGATCAAAGGAGGCTGGACGGACATAGATGTGATTATCACTATGCCGGCTATCATGGGTAAGATCGGAGCTTTGGGTAGAGTATTGGGCCCGAGAGGTTTGATGCCTAATCCCAAGAGTGGCACCGTGACAAATGAGGTTGGCGCTGCCGTCCGCGAGGTGAAAGCCGGTAAGATAGACTTCAAGGTCGATAAGGCCGGGATTGTCCATTCTTCGATTGGTAAGATTTCCTTCGGAGCGGATCAGATTTGTGAGAATGCTCGTGAATTTGTAGCTACGCTCAACAAACTGAAGCCTTCCGCAGCCAAGGGGACTTACATCAAGAGTATCTTCCTCTCCAGCACTATGAGTCTTGGTATCAAGGTAGATCCTAGATCTGTAGATGATGGTCAATAACTAAAGAGTACTACGTGTTATGAAAAAGGAAGATAAGAGTATAGTAATAGAGAAGCTGGGACAGCTATTGGCCGAATATCCACACTTCTATCTGGTGGATATTGAGGGACTCAATGCCGAAGCCACTATGAGTTTGCGTCGCTCTTGTTTCAAGGGGGAGGTGAAACTGATGATGGTGAAGAACACGCTGCTTCGCGCTGCTCTGCACAATAAGGGTGAGGAGTTTGAACAGTTCGATCCCATCCTCAAGGGAAGTTCTGCTTTGATGCTTTGCCATACAGCAAATGCTGCAGCTCGTATCATCAAAGATTTGACTTCGGATCCCAAGAAGAAGCAGACAAAGCCAGCTCTCAAGGGAGCTTATGCACAGGAAGGCTTCTATATTGGAGCTGAGCATCTGGATACTTTGGTTTCCATCAAGAGTCGCGAAGAACTACTTGCAGAGGTTATTTCTCTTCTGGAATCTCCTATCAAGAATGTTGTTTCTTCACTTCAATCAGCCGGATCTACCATCCATGGTGTATTGAAGACTCTAGAAGAAAGATGAATTCAACAAAACAACGAATAAAAACTTATTAATATCATACTAAAATGGCAGATATCAAAGCTATTGCTGAACAACTGGTAAACCTCACAGTGAAAGAAGTTAGCGAACTCGCTACCGTCCTCAAAGAAGAATACGGCATTGAGCCCGCAGCTGCTGCTGTTGCTGTCGCTGCTCCTGGTGCTGGTGCTGCTGCTGCCGAGGAAGAAAAGACATCTTTCGATGTAGTACTCAAGAGCCCCGGTGGTGCTAAACTTCAGGTTGTAAAGGCTGTGAAAGAACACTGTGGTCTTGGTCTTAAAGAAGCTAAAGACTTGGTAGACGCAGCTCCTTCCAACGTTAAGGAAGGTGTAGACAAGGCTACAGCTGAGGCTCTCAAGAAAGCTCTCGAAGAAGCCGGCGCAGAAGTTGAGCTTAAGTAAAAGCTCCTTTTGGGCCTGAATATCAGGCTTCCACGGTTAAGAACCCCTCTTTGGGGTTCTTAACCCTTTCGTGTCTAATAACCTTGTATTATTATTTAGTCCCGTACCATAGATGGCGTCCATGCAAAAGAATAAGAGAATAAACTTCGCCTCAATTAAGAATCCGCTGCCTTTCCCGGACTTCCTTGAGATACAACTCAAGTCGTTTAGGGATTTTTTGCAGTTGGATACCCCTCCGGAGCGAAGAAAGAAAGAAGGTCTGTATAAGGTATTTGCAGAGAATTTCCCGATCACTGATACTCGAAACAACTTTGTCCTTGAGTTTTTGGACTACTACATAGATCCTCCGAAATATTCTATCGAAGAGTGTCTCAGTCGTGGACTCACCTACAGTGTCCCCCTCAAGGCTAAACTGAAACTTTATTGTACGGACCCTGATCATGAGGATTTCTCGACTGTAATCCAGGATGTTTTCCTTGGCCCTATTCCTTACATGACCGAGTCGGGAACTTTTGTCATCAATGGAGCTGAGCGCGTTGTGGTGTCTCAATTGCACCGCTCTCCCGGTGTGTTCTTCGGGACCAGCGTTCATACCAACGGAACTAAGCTTTATTCTGCTCGTATTATTCCTTTCAAAGGCTCTTGGATCGAATTTGCCACAGACATCAATAATGTCATGTATGCCTACATCGACAGAAAGAAGAAATTGCCTGTGACGACATTGTTGCGTGCTATTGGATACGAATCGGACAAAGACATATTGGAGCTATTTGGTCTTGCAGATGAGATAAAGGTAAACAAGACCAGCCTGAAGAAGAACATCGGTCGTAAGGTAGCCGCTCGTGTAACCAAAACTTATGTGGACGACTTCAGTGACGAGGATACGGGAGAGGTTGTTTCCATGGAGCGAGTTTCGATCGTGGTTGAGAGAGAGGTCGAACTTACAGAAGAGAACATTCAGGACATTTTGGATTCTGGAGCGCAGACCATTGTCTTGCACAAGGATGATCCGGACAATCTTGTAGACTATTCGGTTATTTACAATACTCTGCAGAAAGACCCCTGTAATTCAGAGAACGAAGCCTTGTCTTACATATACAAGCAGCTTCGTAATTCGGATCCTGCAGATGAGGCAAGTGCAAGAGATGTTATTACGAGTTTGTTCTTCTCCGAAAAACGCTACGACTTAGGCGACGTAGGTCGATACAGGATAAATAAGAAGTTCAACCTGAATATTGACCCGGAGATAAGAGTACTCACGAAGGAGGATATTCGTGAGATTATCAAGTATCTGATCGAATTAGTAAACTCAAAGGCTTCGGTGGATGACATCGACCACTTGTCTAACCGTCGAGTTCGGACAGTGGGAGAGCAACTTTATAATCAGTTTGGTGTAGGTCTGGCACGTATGGCTCGCACAGTACGAGATAGAATGAATGTTCGTGACAACGAAGTATTCTCTCCCGTAGATTTGGTCAATGCCAAAACCATATCGTCTGTTGTTAACTCTTTCTTTGGGACGAATGCTCTTTCCCAATTCATGGATCAGACCAACCCTCTGGCCGAAATAACCCATAAGCGTCGACTTTCAGCTTTGGGGCCGGGCGGACTTAGCCGAGAGAGAGCTGGATTTGAGGTTCGTGACGTTCACTATACGCACTATGGACGTTTGTGTCCTATCGAGACACCAGAAGGACCCAACATTGGTTTGATTTCTTCGCTTTGCGTGTATGCCAAGATTAATGAATTGGGATTTATCTCGACACCTTATCGTACAGTAAAGAACGGTAAGGTGGATTTCTCTAAGTCAGGCCTTGGCTATTATACTGCAGAGGAAGAGGAAGAGAAGACAGTGGCTCAAGGGAATGCTCCGTTGAATGAAGAAGGATGCTTTGTTCGCGACCAAGTTAAGTCTCGTTATGGATCGGACTTCCCTGTGGTTGCCCCCGAAGAAGTCGATCTGATGGACGTGGCCCCTACCCAGATTGCCTCTATTGCAGCTTCTCTTATTCCTTTCTTGGAGCATGATGATGCCAACCGAGCTTTGATGGGATCGAACATGATGCGTCAGGCTGTGCCACTTCTTCGTCCGGAAGCTCCTATTGTTGGTACTGGGATCGAGGCTCAGCTTGTACAAGACTCTCGTACACAGGTAGTAGCAGAGAGAAATGGCGAGGTCGTTTTCGTTGATGCTTCTTGTATCAAGATTAAATACGACAGAACAGAGGAAGAGGACTTCATCAGCTTTGACGATGCTGTTGTGACCTATTCTCTCCCCAAATATCGTAAGACGAACCAAAGCACAACAATAGACCTTCGCCCGACTTGTCGTAAAGGAGACCGTGTAAAACCCGGCCAGATCCTTACCGAAGGTTACTCTACACAGGGAGGAGAGTTAGCTCTCGGACGCAACGTGCAGGTGGCTTATATGCCATGGAAGGGCTATAACTATGAGGATGCTATTGTGCTGAATGAGCGCATGGTAAGGGAGGACTTCTTTACTTCTGTGCATGTAGATGAGTATACCCTCGAAGTGCGTGAGACAAAGCGTGGCTTTGAGGAGCTGACTAGCGATATTCCCAATGTAAGTGAAGAGGCGACAAAGGATCTCGATGCTAATGGTATTGTGCGTATCGGAGCTCGGATTAAGCCGGGAGACATTCTCATTGGTAAGATCACTCCTAAGGGCGAATCCGATCCGACTCCAGAAGAAAAGTTGCTTAGAGCAATCTTCGGAGAGAAAGCCGGAGATGTGAAAGATGCCTCTCTCAAAGCGACTCCTTCACTTTCGGGTGTTGTCATCGATACCAAACTCTTCTCCAAAGTCGTAAAGAAGAAGCCCAGAAGCCAAGAGAAAAATATAAAGGAAGAGCTCGATAAGATCTACGAAAAGCGTCAGCACGACTTACGTCAGCAGTTGATTGAGAAGTTGGTTGTCCTGACCAAGGGCAAGACGTCTGCCGGGGTGCAAGACTACTTGAAGGTAGATATTATCAAGCCGGGTGCCCGTTTTGCTAGAAAAGATCTTGAGGCAATAGATTTCAATCAGGTGCAGCTTTCCGGTTGGACGAATGACGAGCATACCAATGACTTGATAAATGCCGTTGCTGTCAATTATATCCGCAAGTCTAAAGAGATAGAGGCGGAACTGAGACGTCGCAAGATAGACGAGACAATAGGAGATGAACTCCCCATTGGAATTGTACAAATGGCCAAGGTGTATATTGCCAAGAAGCGTAAGATACAGGTAGGGGATAAGATGGCCGGACGTCACGGAAACAAGGGTATCGTATCGAAGATTGTACGTCAGGAAGATATGCCCTTCATGGAAGATGGGACACCGGTAGATATCTGTCTGAATCCGTTGGGTGTACCTTCGCGTATGAACCTCGGACAGATATTTGAAGCCGTTTTGGCTTGGGCCGGGCGTCGTCTCGATGTTAAGTTTGCCACTCCGATCTTTGATGGAGCTTCCCTGGAGGATATGAACGAGTGGACAGACAGGGCCGGTTTGCCTCGCAATGGTAAGACTTATCTCTACGATGGAGGGACAGGTGAGCGTTTTGATCAACCGGCTACTGTCGGGGTTACCTACTTCTTGAAGCTCGGGCACATGGTTGATGATAAGATGCATGCACGCTCGATTGGTCCATACTCTCTTATCACTCAACAACCTTTGGGCGGTAAGGCTCAGTTTGGGGGACAACGTTTCGGAGAAATGGAAGTTTGGGCCCTTGAAGCTTTTGGTGCTTCTCATATTTTGCAAGAGATCCTCACCATTAAGTCTGATGATGTGGCCGGTCGTTCCAAGGCTTATGAAGCAATTGTCAAGGGAGACTCAATGCCCACTCCCGGTATACCGGAGTCGCTCAATGTCCTTTTGCATGAGCTCCGTGGGTTGGGCTTGAGTTTCAGATTGGATTGATGCCTTTTTGCCGATTCTCCGGGAATAGGATTCTCCTCTCTGAGAGTCGGCAGAGCATACTAATAACACATAAGGTATATGGCTTTTAAGAAAGAAAATAAGATAAAGAGCAATTTCTCCCGTATCACTGTGTCTCTTGCTTCCCCGGAAGAGATTTTGGAGAACTCGTGTGGAGAAGTTCTTAAGCCCGAAACAATCAATTATCGTACCTATAAGCCTGAGCGAGATGGATTGTTCTGTGAACGTATCTTCGGACCGGTAAAGGATTTCGAGTGCCATTGTGGTAAATACAAGCGTATTCGCTATCGTGGTATTGTTTGTGACCGTTGTGGTGTAGAGGTAACCGAGAAAAAAGTGCGCAGAGAGCGCATGGGGCATATCTTGCTAGAGGTGCCGGTGGCTCATATTTGGTATTTCCGTTCCTTGCCCAACAAGATTGGCTATTTGTTGGGATTGCCGACTAAGACCCTGGATGCTATTATCTACTATGAGAAGTACATTGTAGTACAACCGGGTATCGCTGCCCATCTGCTTCGTGAAGAGGAGGAAAAACCTCTTTCAGCAATGGATACTCTAACGGAGGAGGAATATCTCAATTTGTTGGATGAAGTCTTGAAAAAAGACCCCACAAATCAGGAGCTACCCAATACCGACCCGAATAAGTTTATTGCCAAAATAGGGGCTGAGGCTGTTTATGACCTTTTGCAAAGGGTGAACTTGGACGAGTTGTCTTACGAATTGCGTTACAGTGCAAATCATGGCAATTCGCAACAGCGCAAGAATGAAGCTCTTAAACGCTTGCAGGTAGTTGAGAGTTTCCGCTCTTCAGCACATATCAATAAGCCCGAATGGATGATCATGAAGGTCATTCCTGTAATTCCACCGGATCTGAGACCTCTGGTTCCATTGGATGGAGGACGCTTTGCAACTTCCGATTTGAATGACCTTTATCGAAGAGTTATCATACGTAACAATCGCCTCAAGAGGCTCATCGAGATAAAGGCCCCGGAGGTTATTTTGCGCAATGAGAAGCGTATGCTTCAGGAGGCTGTAGACAGTCTTTTTGATAATAGTCGCAAGAGCAGTGCCGTAAAAGGGGATAACAATCGTCCTTTGAAGTCCCTTTCTGATAGCTTGAAGGGCAAGCAAGGGCGTTTCCGTCAGAACTTGCTGGGTAAGCGTGTTGACTACTCTGCGCGTTCGGTTATCGTGGTTGGGCCCGAGCTGAAGATGCATGAATGCGGTCTGCCAAAGGATATGGCTGCAGAGCTGTATAAACCGTTTGTGATACGTAAGCTGATAGAGCGAGGCATTGTCAAGACAGTCAAGAGTGCCAAAAAGATTGTGGATCGCAAAGAGCCACTGATTTGGGATATTCTGGAGAATGTCATGAAAGGACATCCGGTGCTGCTTAACCGTGCTCCTACTCTTCACCGATTGGGTATACAGGCTTTTCAACCCAAGATGATTGAGGGTAAGGCCATTCAGTTACATCCATTGTCTTGTACTGCTTTTAATGCGGACTTCGATGGAGACCAGATGGCGGTACACTTGCCTTTGGGTACGGAGGCTGTGCTTGAGGCCCAGATTTTGATGCTTGCCTCTCATAACATCCTTAACCCGGCCAATGGTGCCCCTATCACAGTGCCTTCTCAGGATATGGTATTGGGGCTCTATTATATCACCAAGCTCAGACCCGGAGCCAAAGGGGCCGGCCTCACTTTCTACGGACCTGAAGAGGCCACGATAGCCTACAATGAGGGCAAAGTTGATTTACATGCTCCGGTGAAAGTCCTCGTGGAAGATCGAGTAGACGGTGCTCTTGTGACTCGTATGGTCGAGACTTCTGTTGGCCGTTTGATGGTGAATGAGCTTGTTCCCGAGGAAGTTGGGTACATCAATGAACTGCTGGGTAAGAAAGCTTTGCGAGATATCATTGGTTTAGTAATCAAGATCTGTGGTGTGGCCCGAACAGCTCAGTTCCTGGATGATATCAAGAACCTTGGTTATTACATGGCATTCAAGGGAGGATTGTCTTTCAATCTTGGAGACGTGATTATTCCACAGGAGAAGCAAAAGTTGATCGATGAAGGCTATGAAAAAGTGGCCGAAACGATGAACAACTACTCTATGGGGTTCATCACAAACAATGAGCGCTACAACCAGATTATCGATACTTGGACACATATCAATGCTAAGTTGTCTAATGTGCTGATCGATCATCTGGCCAAGGATAACGAAGGCTTCAACTCGGTGTTCATGATGATGGACTCCGGGGCGCGTGGTTCTAAGGAACAGATTCGTCAGCTATCCGGTATGCGCGGCCTGATGGCTAAGCCTCAAAAGAGTGGTGTAGAAGGTGGGCAGATTATCGAGAACCCGATTCTTTCGAACTTCAAGGAGGGACTATCGGTATTGGAATACTTTATCTCTACTCACGGAGCGCGTAAAGGTTTGGCGGATACAGCTCTTAAGACAGCTGACGCCGGTTATCTGACACGTCGTTTGGTCGATGTCTCTCATGATGTGATTATATCTGAGGAGGATTGCGGTACTCTTCGTGGATTAGTCACTGGAGAGCTGCGTAAGAACGAAGAGGTTGTTGCTTCTCTCTACGATCGTATACTCGGTCGTGTATCGGTGCATGATGTTGTACATCCGAATACCGGGGAAATCCTTGTTCATTCTGGAGAGGAAATTCGTGAGCAGCAGGCTCAGCTGATTCAGGATTCGCCCATTGAGACCGTTGAGATTCGCTCTGTACTTACTTGTGAATCTAAACAAGGAGTTTGTGCCAAGTGCTATGGTCGTAATTTGGCTACAAACAAGATGGTGCAGCGAGGAGAAGTTGTCGGCGTGATTGCTGCTCAGTCTATTGGAGAGCCAGGTACACAGCTTACTCTTCGTACTTTCCACGTTGGGGGTATCGCTTCTAATATCGCTACGGAAAACAGCATGATTTCTAAGTTTGATGCTGTACTTGATTTTGAGGAACTACGAATCGTGGATGTTGAAGACTCTGATAAGCCTTATTCAGTGGTTGTGAGTCGAATGACAGAGATGCGTCAGGTGGATCCCAATACTGGTATTGTGTTGGCGACACACAATGTTCCCTATGGAGCTAAGCTCTACAAACAGAAGGGCGATAGTGTGAAGAAGGGCGATGTGATATTTGAATGGGACCCCTTCAATGCTGTTATTGTCTCTGAGTCTGATGGTAAACTGGAGTTTGAGAACTTCGAGGAGAATGTTACCTACAAAGTGGAATCTGACGATACAACAGGACTTCGAGAGAAGATCGTTATCGAATCGAAGGATAAAACAAAAGCTCCGTCAGTAACGGTTATCGATGCTAATGGCAATCCTCAGCGCACTTATAACCTTCCGCTTGGTGCACACGTAGTCAAAGATCCTGGCACCATGGTTAAAGTAGGGGAGACATTGGTGAAAATCCCACGAGCCATAGGCAAGTCAGGGGACATCACCGGAGGTTTGCCTCGTGTGACAGAGTTATTTGAAGCACGTAATCCAAGCAACCCGGCTGTCGTCTCTGAGATCGATGGTGAGGTTACTTTTGGTCGTATTAAGCGAGGTAATCGTGAGATCACGGTGACTAGCAAACTCGGAGAGGTGAAGAAATACCTTGTGCCTCTATCCAAGCAGATTTTGGTGCAGAGTAACGACTTCGTGCGTTCCGGTACCCCTCTTTCTGATGGTGCCATCACTCCGGCTGATATTTTGGCCATCAAAGGTCCGACGGCTGTACAAGAGTACATCGTTAATGAAGTGCAGGATGTTTACCGTTTGCAGGGTGTAAAGATCAATGACAAGCACTTCGAGGTGATCGTTCGCCAGATGATGCGTAAGGTAGAGATCATGGATCCGGGAGATACTCGTTTCTTGGAGCGCCAGATCGTGGATAAGCAGGAGGTTATGGAAGAAAATGACCGCATTTGGGATAAGAAGATTGTTGAAGATGCCGGAGACTCCCAGAACTTCAAACCGGGGCAGATCGTAACTTTGCGCAAATTGAGAGATGAAAATTCAATGCTCAAACGCAAGGATTTGCGTCCGGTGGTAACCAGAGATGCTAAGCCAGCTACTTCTAACCAAATCCTGCAAGGTATTACTCGGGCTGCGTTGCAGACAACCAGCTTTATGAGTGCTGCTTCTTTCCAGGAGACAACCAAGGTGCTTAATGAGGCTGCGATCAACGGAAAGTCCGATACGCTTGAAGGTCTTAAAGAGAATGTGATCTGCGGTCATCTCATACCTGCCGGAACTAGTCTGCGCGCTTACGACAAGCTGATCGTGATGCATAAGGATGATTACGAGAAGGTGCAAGCCGAGAGCAAGTTGCTTACTACTCTTCCTGAGAAAACCGAGCGAGAAGCAGAGGCTGTAGAGGCTTGATACATTTAGAGAGCTAAGTTCTCTTTCTCTTTCTGATTCATAAGAAGTTGGCCAATGGAATAAACATCCATTGGCCAACTTCTTTTTTTTGAGAATGAAAATGCATTAAAACAAGCCATTGTATGGACCACAACGATCTTTTGATTGTTCTCTCTTTCTTGAGACCATTGGAGACCATTGCGCAATAGAAAGTCGGTAGCCTTGTTCTTTCAGACCGTGTTTTGCTATTTGAGGTCGTGTTTTTCAGCTGTGATATTCTCCTCCTTTACCCCGATCTTGTGGAAAATCGCCACAAGGTCGGGGATTTTGTGCTTATTTGGCACTTTGAAGCACAATAAGCCTTGGCATACGCTTGAGATTGTACGCCATGGCTTCAAGGATACTCTGTGTATGTGTCTTGTCTAACCCTCGGTAGCGGCATCTTCCCCGAGAACCACCGGAGACCATTGCATAGCACTCTGTGCCTTTGTTCGTGAGTTGTAGTAAAAACAGATGAGACAGTTGAATATGAAAACAGGTAGCAAGAAGCACTCTTCTTACTGCCTGTTTCTTATGGCGGATTATTGTACCACCGAAAACCTGTTGTATACTCCGCCTTTGTTGTGCGATGACAGTTCCAAGTTTACACTAAGGAGGGGCTGTCAGTCTTGTGCCAACGCTGTCCAAAATTGATCTTCTTCGTCAATTCTCTCAGAAAAAAGCCACACCTCCTTTATCAAGTCATTATCAAAGCGAAAGAGATCTACTCCTTTCATTTCTATCGAATGTCCACTTGCAGATACCATAAAACCAATAGACGCTACAACTAAGTCTCCATTTTCCGTTATGTAATCCACGTGGTTGATGGCGAAAGTACCATTGCTCAATTGAGCCATTCTTCCCAAATGAGCGAAAACACTCTGTTTCCCGTTGTAAATGCCTGACAGTGTACCTTCTCCCGGCTGATGCCATATCAAATTATCGGAAAGTAATGCTCCTACTGTTTCAAAATCACCCTGTGCTAAAGCAGTGTAAAATTGGCTCACTTTTTCAGTTTTCTTTTCCATAGATCTGTGTTTTACTTATTGAAATCACTGTAAAGTAATGCCGATGCTTTATAATATACAAGTACATACAATATTGTATGATACATACTATATTGATAGATTTGCTGATTATCAGTAGTAAAAGACTTTATTATGGAAAGAAAAATTTCGGACAACGAATGTCCTGTGCGGAAGTCAATGCAGATTTTCGCTGGAAAGTGGACTCTGCTCATCATTTTCCAAATCAATCGAAGGATAATCCGTTACGGAGAGCTCAAACGAGCGATTCCCGGCATAAGTGAGAAGATGCTTATTGATGAACTGAAATTTCTTTGCAGCAAAGGATTGGTCAAAAAGAAACACTATCCGGAGGTTCCTCCCAAAGTGGAGTACTCTCTCACACCATTAGGCGAAAAAGTATTGCCTATTATTGATGAGATCGCCAGATTTGGAATGGAGAATTTGTGAGCCATAAGTTCCTCTACAAATAGACCTTGTTTGGGAGAGTGTAGCGTTCCCGTGAGTGCTATATAACATTTTGCTTGCTAGCGCATATTGCTTGGAGACAAACCAAAGACAATTGAATTGTCATACTGTTAAACAGGAAAATGAGACTGCATCAAGATTCAATTTTGGCTCGGTCTCTTTCCCTGACTCGGGTATAATGAATCTTTCCATCCCTTGCAATCTATATCTATAATTCCTAATCAAGAACGGGAGAGAATAAAGAGAGGCTAGGGACTCGATGTCGTATAAAGTTTATAGGTACATAGATAATAAAGACAGAAAATGAACTGGGATGATGCAGGCAATGCGAGTAAGACTACAAGAGAGAGTGGATAAAAAGAAAATGACTCAAGCTCGTATATTGATCGGATATAATCGTTCCAAATTCGAGTGTAACTCTGCACACAATAGGATTGTTCTTTCTGCGTGTAGTCAGCTCATTGCTTCTGTATACAATTGGGTTGTTCCCTCCGTGTGTAATCAGCTTATTGCCTCTGTATACAACAGGGTTGTTCCTTCTGTATGTAATCAGATCATTCCCTTTCCACGGAGATAAAAACAACAATGAGTGCACAAAGCCTTGAGAGAGTAATCAACTGATATTGCGGTAATCTTCGTCTGTGTGCCTATTGAGATACTGCAGATGCTCTCGAATGAGGGAGTTTTTTTGTAAAGACAGTTTGGGGTCTTCTGAGATAACTTCTTCGGCTACATGACGAGCCAACGCAACTAACTGTGCATCTGTAGCCGGGTTGGCTATTTTCAGTGTCAGTTCACGCCCACTTTGTCGAGTCCCCTCTATTTCACCGAAACCTCTTTGGCGCATATCCTCCTCAGCAACTACAAAACCATCGTTCGTTTCACACATTACCTCAATTCGTTTCTTTGCGTCGGATCCCGATTTTGTGTCAGTGATCAGGATGCAATAGCTCTGCTCTGCCCCACGCCCCACACGTCCTCTTAATTGGTGCAGCTGAGAGAGACCAAAACGCCCGGCGTCCTCGATAATCATTACCGTGGCATTGGGAACATTCACTCCTACCTCTATGACGGTTGTAGCCAAGAGTATTCGCTTTTTTCCCGAGACAAAAGCAGCCATGGCAGCTGCCTTATCACGTGCATTCATTTTTCCATGTACCCAGCCGACTTTTTCTGAGCCGAAGACAGCTGAGTAGAGTTCGTAGCCCTCTTCCAAATTTTTGTAGTCATCTTTCTCGCTCCCCTCTATCATGGGAAAAACGACATAGGCTTGTCTGCCCGCCTGAAGCTGACGATGCAGAAAATCGAAAACGGTATGTATATCGTTGCTGTAGCGGTGGAGGGTGAGTATCGGTTTGCGGCCGGGAGGCAACTCATCGATTACGGAGACATCCAAATCGCCATAGAGAGTCATTGCCAGAGTACGAGGAATAGGGGTAGCAGACATGATGAGGACATGAGGAAGTCGCTCTAAGTTCTTGATCCAGAGCTTGGCTCTTTGTTCAACTCCAAAGCGATGTTGCTCATCAATCACAGCCAATCCCAATCGCTTAAATCGGACAGTTGGCTCAAGCAAGGCGTGGGTGCCGACAACGATGGGAGCCTCTCCGGATAGCAATCGAGGAAGTAATTTCTGTCGTTGAGTCTTGGTTGTAGAGCCGGTGAGCAGGGCAACTTCTATCCCCAGAGGGCTGAGTAATTCGCTGAGTCCTTCGTAGTGTTGTTGTGCGAGAATTTCAGTAGGAGCCATCATGGCTGTCTGACAACCATTGTCCAATGCCAGTAACATGGAAAGCAGGGCAACCATCGTTTTCCCACTGCCCACATCTCCCTGTACCAATCGATTCATTTGGTGCCCACTAAGGGTATCTCGACGTATTTCCCTGAGCACGCGTTTTTGTGCATTCGTCAGTTCAAAAGGAAGATGTTCGTGATAGAAGGTGTTGAATAGATTTCCCACTTGCTCGAATACTTCCCCTTGAAACACTGTCTTGCGTTTGTGTTTCCTGCCTACGAGTTTGAGTTGCAGGTAAAAGAGCTCCTCGAATTTGAGCCGAGCGCGGGCATATTCCAGATCACGGCTATTGCGAGGAAAATGCGCCAGAGTGATAGCCTCGGTATAGGGCATTAGCCCATACCGTTTTATAAGGTCTTCCGGTAAAGTCTCTTCTAAATGCCCTTTCACCGATTTGAGTAGAAGAAAAACCAGCTCCTGTATCTTTCGAGAGTGCAGTCCGGCTCTTTTCATGGCATCGGTGGTGTTATACATAGGCATCAAACCTCCGGTAATACGCTCTGCCGAACTTTCTCTGTCTATTTCTGGATGGGCAATGTTGAATCCATGCCGATAGAGAACCGGCTTCCCGAAAATGATGTATTGTGCACCGGCCGGGTAGAGCTGTTCTATATAGCGATAGCCCTTGAACCAAACCAGCTCTATGGAACCGTATTCGTCTGAAAAAATGGCTGTGAGTCGTCGTTGTCGGCCATTGCCAACTTCTTCGTAACGACGGATATAGCCTCGCAGCTGCACATAAGGCATCTCTGCGTGAATCTCTCTTGTGGTATAGAAGCGTGAGCGGTCTACATAGCGGTAAGGGAAATACTGCAGCAGATCGAGTTTGTTCTCCACTTCGATCTCTTTTTTCAGCACTTCGGCACGTTTGGGGCCGACCCCTGGCAGATAAGCTATGTCTTGCTTCAGCAGGTCATTCATTACTACGGAGGAACTACTCACACTAAGTCCCGAAACAAAGGTAGAGACTATTGTGAGACCTTGGCCCTTTTCATTGTCCATAAGTACGTTCCCTCCATTAGAAAGGGAGAAGTACAACACAAGCCACACAGCCGGAACACCGTCCGCTGTGAGGCAGTCAGAAAAGGCTTAAGTAAAAAAGAGCAGCTTCAGCGAATGACGATAAGCTCTATTTCCCCATGGGCATCCAGGGCTTTGTCTTGTGCCAAGCCGATACTTGTAGATGGTATGCCGGAAGACTCCAAGGCTTGCTTGATTTTATCCATCCGTATTGGGATGAGAAGATCTGCAGGCTTGTAGCTTGCCCGAATGACGATATAACCATATTGCCCGCGTTTAAATCCATCAGATAGGCAGGCTATTTCCGTCAGTACTTCGGGAGACAGATTTCTGTTTTTGTCCTGAAAAGGGACATCCATAGACCATTGATGGTATTTTGCAGATTCGGTCAGATCAAGAGGTTGTACCGGCAAATCACGTTTGAGTCGATTGATGACAGATTGCAGCTTTTCCGGTTGAGCCAAGGTGGTTGCTACGGAAGCTGTATCGTTTTTCAACTCAACAAGAGATAAGACTTTGGATACGAAAGGAGAGAGCTTTTGTGCCTCTATCAGGTAGATATTCTCAGCAGCGATAGGGTAGGTGTTTTCTCCCTGCCGAAGTTGGGCGAAGCTGGCTGTACAAGCCAAGCATAGAGCCAACAGTGTAAGTATTATTCTTCTATTCATCTCTGCGACAAAGGTATAAATCATTTCGAGATAGATGCTACATGGGTTTATTCCACCATCTCTCTATGTCCGTTCGAGGATTGAGTACGGGACTGACAAAATGATAGTTGTACTCAACCTGATAGGATAGTGGCTTGTTATAGCATCACAGTCCCCAAAAGTAAATATCCGAATGCGGGCAACCTTTTTCGGATATGTGCTGTGTCTCTTTCTCCTTCTTGGAATAGAGAAGATGGTGGAAATCAGGATTTAGCACATCTGAGTCAGTTACAGCAGAATAAATATAGAAGTCGTATTAGCGACCCTTGAGGTATGAAAACATCTTGTCCATTCTCCAGTAGTATTCACCCGGCAGAGGGCTTATTGCCTATTTTGTGGGTGGCATGGGGATTGTTGTATATCCAGCCGGGCTTGGTGTTGCTTATTGGTTTTGCTCTGTGCTTTGCTTTGGGCTTACGTTATGCCTTCATGCGCAAACCACTCTGTATGCATACGGCTCTTTTGGGGCCTGCCTTGGCTGTGTTGTTGTCTCTGGCAGTATCCATATTGTGGGAGATAGAGCATAAATCCCACTTACAGCTCGTGTGGCTATCGACTTTTGTTGCTTATTCTCTGATCGAACGATTGTCCGTTTTTCTATACAGGAGAGTCTCGGCAAAAAGTCGTCGGAAGGAGAAGCATAAGGACCAGTCGCAACGCTTGTACATCGCATCCGAGCAGCTCTTGTGCCATTGCTTGCTCTGTCTGTCTTATTTGCCGGCTATCTTGTTGAACTCAATATGGAATGGAGAAGAAACATCGTCGGATCCGGTACTGTATGTAGCCCCGATTGCTACCCTCCTTATCATAGGCTATGAGCTGACTCGCCATTGGCTGTTGCGTAGCCGTTTACATCAGGAAGAATGGCTGCCTTTGCTCAATAGTATGGGTATTCGGGTGGGTCTTACAGCTCGTTCCTCCCTTCATCGGTTCGAAAATCCTCAGCTCTACTACTTGCCCACTGTGAGGGTATTGACGGTTTGTAATGATATGATTTATCTGGAGAGCCGTAAACCGACTGATATTTGTCCGGTGGGAGGATACGACACGCCTTTTCAGAACTTTCTGTCCGATGGGGTAGAGCCGAGTGATTTGGCCGCCTCGATGGTGTACAATCGTTTTTGTGGAATACATCGTCCCCAACCTAAGTGTTTGTTGCACTATAGTTTGGATGGGCAAGAGTGTGGGCGATACATATACCTTTTCATACAACAGATAGAGGCTCCCGATCTTTTACTTTGTCACCAAAGCCCCTGCGAAGGCAAATGGTGGCCTATAGATCAGATAGAGCAACATCTGAATACCCGGACGATTGCTCCCTGTCTCAAAAGTGAATTGCCCTATATATGCCATACTGTGCGTTTGGCCGAACAACTTCGTCAAGCACATGTCGAGAAGCAGTCTCAGCCGGCTTCTTCTTCCAGTCCTAAAATTCTCTTATGATGAATAATCATACGACAAACACCTCCACAGATAGTCGTCCCGGTACTGTCTATCTTATTCCCGTCCCTCTTTCGGAAGGTCCCCTTGATCACGTCTTACCGGCCTATAATGTAGAGTTGCTGGCGCATATACGTCACTTCGTTGTGGAGAATGTGCGTTCGGCCAGACGTTTTCTCAAACTTGCAGACCGCAGTATAGATATTGATAGCCTTCATTTCTATGAATTGAATAAGCACAGTTCTCCCGAAGACGTCGGGAGCTATTTGCATCCATTGGAAGAAGGCGAAGATGTAGGTATGATCAGTGAGGCCGGTTGTCCGGCTGTAGCAGACCCGGGAGCCTTGCTGGTAGCTGCTGCACATAGGGCCGGTTATAGGGTTTGTCCTCTGATTGGGCCATCAAGTATTCTTTTGGCTTTGATGAGCTCCGGATTCAATGGGCAGAGCTTTTCTTTCCATGGCTACTTGCCTATAGATGAGCGAGAGCGACGACAGGCTCTGCAACAGTTGGAGCAAGCTGTAGATCGCCATGGATCCGCACAGATATTTATCGAGACTCCGTACCGCAATGAAAAACTCGTAGACGACCTTTGCCGTTGCTGCAAACCTTCGACCTTACTGTGCATAGCTTCCGATATAACCGGCAGCCGGCAAATGATTAAGACTCAAAGCTTGGGTAAGTGGAAAAAGCATAAACCCGAGTTACACAAAATACCCACCATATTTATATTAGGTAAATGATACATCTTCCTCCGTTACCCAAAGGCTTTGCAGCCGATATGCAGGAGTTGCTCGGTGAAGAAGAATCCCAGCAATTGCTGCATGCCATAGAACAACCGCCTACGATAGCCATACGTATGCACCCATACAAAGCCACAACAGGCTTGATACAGTGTGCTCTTCCTTTTTCTGAGGTCTACAATAGCCCTTACAAAAGAATCCCTTGGTATTCTCCTTGGGGTGTGTATTTGCCGGAGCGACCTTCTTTTACGGCCGATCCTCTCTTTCACGGAGCTGCTTATTATGTTCAGGAGCCCTCTTCCATGGCTTTATCACTTATTCGCCCTCTGCTGGGAACGGCTCCGATTACTGCTCTCGACCTATGTGCTGCTCCGGGTGGTAAGGCGACTCTTCTGGCGGATATTTTACCGACAGGCTCCACACTGGTAGCTAATGAAGTGGTATGGAGCCGTGCTGGTATTTTGGCAGAGAATATGCGTAAGTGGGGTTATTCGCATACTATTTGTTCCGCTGCGGAACCTTCTGTTCTGAGCCGATCGGGCGTTTCTTTCGATCTTATTCTTGTCGATGCTCCCTGTTCGGGTGAGGGTATGTTTCGCAAAGATCCTGATTCTCGTCTCGAATGGTCTCGAGAGCGGGTAGCTCAATCGGCCAAGAGAGCCCGAGAAATTTTGGATGAAGCTTGGAAGATGCTCAAGCCCGGTGGCTTGTTGGTTTATTCGACTTGTACCTACAATAGACAGGAAAACGAAGAGAATGTTGCATATCTGCTCAATGAGCTGGGGGCTAAGCCGGTAGAGCTGGATACCTCGCACATTGCCGAGATGGAGGCTGCAAGGAGAGGGATATCGGGCTATTCGTCTGCTACGACAACTTTCCGCTTTATGCCACATCGTACTGAGGGAGAAGGAATTTTTATGGCTCTTGTGCGCAAAGAAGATCAAGATGTTTCTATGGCTCACCGGAAGAGCAAAAGAAACGACAAGCAGCACAAAGGCTTGGAGGATATCCCTCTGCATATACGACAATGGCTTACTCATCACGAAGATTTTGTATTCCGGAACATGGCGGATGGCTTTATCCATGCTATTCCAAAACCGATAATCCCTATATTAGAGCAATTGGAGTCTGCCAACATTAGGCTTATTATGGCTGGGATAGATTTTGCCGAACTCAAGGGGCGCAATTATGCCCCGGCTCCGGCATTGGCTTTCTCTATAGATCTTGATTTTGAAGCCTTCGATCGTGTAGATCTTTGCCGAGAAGAAGCGCAGCACTATCTGCAGAGACAGGCTATTTCCTTGCATCCGGAAGCTAATAAGGGCTATCTGTTGATTACCTATGCCGGTCTGCCATTGGGGTTTGTCAAGAATGTGGGCAATAGAGCCAATAACCTTTATCCGCATGAATGGCGCATCCGTATGGATCTGAGCAATGCATCCGACTGAAGACTGTACAATGCTCTCTCTTGATGAGCTGGTGAGGAAAGTGTCGATTGGAGAGACCCGTCTCTCTCCGGCCATAAGCTAAGGCGGTAGTCCTTCGGTCAGGGTATTGCGGGGAAAAAATACTTACACTACCTTTGCGGTGCATTTCGGGGTTCCTGTCAAGCAGACCCGAGAAGCTTTGGGCTTGTCTCATGGTGTAATGGTAGCACAACAGGTTTTGGTTCTGTTTGTCAAGGTTCGAATCCTTGTGAGACAACTTTAGAAGGGGCGGTGACGCCCCTTTTTTTTGTATTCTCACCTTTGGACTTATCATACGATATAGTGGTTGCTGCATTCTTTAGTATCATATCGTTGCACAAAACTACATGGGATCAGTATTTATTATTATATAGTGCAAAATATATATGTGTATACATTAAAAAGAGTTTATCTCAAAATAGCCAAGATCGACTGCCATACTACGCAAAAAGAAATCTCTGGGGAGAGAGCGAAATTTCTCTCCTCAGAGAATTTTCGTTCTCTCCTGTGTTAGCAAAATTTCTCTCAGGAGAGAATTTGACCCTCTCAGAATGCCCTGTTCATCGGTGTTTTAGGAGGGGATAAAAAGGTCTCCCAAACGCCTTTTTTCTATTGGTTTTCTCAATATGATGTTTTACTTCTGTTTACAGTATTCCCTGCTACGATATAGGATTGAAACTGTTGCATAGCACAACACTCACTGCGTTATTTTCGATATTCAAGCTTGGTCATATACCATTAAGTATTTCTCTATGTCTCAGTCTTGATACCTTGCTATTACTGCATTCTGCGAAGTAGACAAGAAGACGAGTCTTAATTGCTGTTTTGGAGCCCTTGCGAAAGACTCAAATTTGAGGTATATCTCGGTTGGCAGTAATGGACAGCTATTTTCTTTCCCTATATTTAAGGAGAGATGCAAGCAGCTCCGGGTTTGAACTCTTTTTCCGGAGAAAAAGCTCTGGTTACAAGGCTTGCGATTTGCTATCTTTGTCCCCGATGAAAAATATTAGAAACTTCTGCATCATAGCTCACATCGACCATGGCAAAAGTACCTTGGCCGACCGTCTGCTCGAAATAACGCAAACCGTGAGTGGCAAAGACCTGCAAGATCAGGTCTTGGACAATATGGATCTGGAACGCGAACGTGGTATCACGATCAAGAGCCATGCCATACAGATGAACTATAGCTACAAAGGCGAGCAATTTGTGCTGAACCTGATCGATACTCCGGGACACGTGGATTTCTCCTACGAAGTTTCTCGTTCCATCGCTGCCTGCGAAGGAGCTCTCCTTATCGTTGATGCTGCGCAAGGTATTCAAGCCCAAACAATCTCCAATCTCTATATGGCTCTGGAGCACGATTTGGAGATTATCCCTATCGTCAATAAGTGCGACTTGCCCAGCGCAATGCCCGATGAAGTGGAGGATCAAATCATAGATCTTTTGGGCTGTGACAGGGCAGACATTATTCGGGCCAGTGGAAAGACCGGATTGGGGGTGGATGAGATTTTGTCCGCCATAGTCGAGAGGATACCTGCTCCGGTAGGTGATCCCAATGGGCCCTTGCAGTGTCTGATTTTCGACTCTGTATTCAATTCTTTTCGTGGGATTATTGCCTATTTTAAGGTCGTGAACGGAAGTATAAGCAAGGGTGATCGTGTGAAATTTATGGCGACTGAGTGTGAGTATGATGCCGACGAAGTGGGCGTTCTCAAGCTCGGTATGTCCCCTCGCAATACGGTAAACTGTGGAGATGTGGGATACATCATATCTGGGATCAAGACAAGCAAAGAGGTGAAGGTGGGCGATACGATTACACATATCAATCGGCCTGCTCCCGAAGCGATTGCCGGCTTTGAAGAAGTTAAGCCAATGGTTTTTGCCGGGGTCTATCCTATCGAAACAGAAGACTTTGAGAACTTGCGAGCTTCGCTTGAGAAGCTCCAACTCAACGATGCTTCTCTCACTTTTCAGCCCGAGAGCTCAGCAGCTTTGGGCTTTGGCTTCCGCTGTGGCTTCCTCGGCCTGCTACATATGGAGATTATTCAGGAGCGTTTGGATCGCGAATTTGGCATGAATGTGATCACCACTGTGCCCAACGTATCCTACAAAGTCTACGACAAGAAAGGAAGCTGTACCGAGGTGCATAACCCCAGTGGATTGCCGGATCCAACGCTTATCGACCATATAGAAGAGCCGTATATACGAGCTTCGGTCATTACCAATACCGCTTTCATCGGGCCGATCATGACTCTTTGTCTTGGCAAGCGGGGGATTCTTATCAAGCAGGAGTATATACACGGAGATCGTGTGGAGCTGATCTATGACTTGCCCCTCGGGGAAATAGTGATCGACTTCTACGATAAACTCAAAAGTATTTCCAAGGGTTACGCTTCTTTTGATTATCACATATCGGATTTCCGCCCCTCTAAGTTGGTCAAACTGGACATTCTGCTCAACGGAGAAACCGTGGATGCTCTCTCTACACTCACTCACTTCGACAATGCTCAAAGTTTCGGGAGGCGGATGTGCGAGAAACTGAAAGAGCTGATCCCCCGGCAACAGTTCGACATTGCTATTCAGGCAGCTATCGGAGCTAAGATTATAGCCCGAGAGACCGTGAAAGCTGTTCGCAAGGATGTGACGGCCAAGTGTTATGGAGGAGATATCTCTCGTAAACGTAAGCTCTTGGAGAAGCAGAAAGAAGGGAAAAAGCGGATGAAGCAAATCGGCTCCGTAGAAGTTCCGCAGAAAGCATTCTTGGCTGTTTTGAAATTAGACTGAAAGCGCAAAAATTACCATCACTCCATACCGATATGCCGGCAACTAAGGGGAAGAAATCCAAACTACAAGATCCGGTGGTTATAGCTAACCCCATAGAGGGGCGCATACCACCGCAGGCAATAGAGCTGGAAGAAGCTGTTTTGGGAGCTATATTGCTGGAGAAGGATGCTTACTCATCGGTAAGTGACCTGCTCAAACCTTCTACTTTCTACCTGAAGATACATCAGTTGATCTACGAGGCGATCGTGAGTTTGGCATCCAAACAGAAGCCTATAGACCTGCTTACTGTGACCGAAGAGCTACGGCGTACGGAGAAGCTCGACGAGGTAGGAGGTCCCAGCTATATTGCTTCCCTTACTCTGCGTGTGGCCGGTTCGGCCAATCTGGAGTATCATGCTGCTATCTTGGCTCAGAAGTCCATGAGCCGGCAGTTGATCAGCTTTTCCAGCAAGGTGCTGAAGAATGCTTTTGATGATATTGAGGACATAGAAGATCAAATGCAATCGGCCGAAGCCGAGCTGTTTGAGATCTCACAGCGTAACCTCAAGGAAGAGGTGCGCCAAATAAATCCGATCATCAAGCAGGCCTTGGACGAAATAAGTATTGCAGCCAACCAGACAAGTGGTATCAGTGGTATCACATCGGGCTTCCCGGCTATCGACAAGATGACCTCCGGATGGCAACGCTCGGATCTTGTCATCATTGCTGCACGCCCTGCCATGGGGAAAACGGCTTTTGTCCTCTCAATGGCCAGAAACATAGCTGTGGACTACAATATCCCGGTTGCGGTGTTCAACCTCGAAATGAGTTCGGTGCAGTTGGTAAAGCGTCTGATCAGCAATGTCTGTGAAATACCGGGCGACAAAATCAAAAGTGGTCGTCTGGAAAAATACGAATGGGCACAGTTGGACAAGAAACTACAAGTCCTTACCGATAAACCGCTTTTCATAGATGAGACCCCTTCTCTGTCTATCTTTGAGTTGCGCACAAAAGCCCGACGTCTGGTGCGAGAGCACGGTGTGCAGATTATCATTATCGACTACCTGCAGTTGATGAATGCATCAGGGATGAATGTGGGTAACCGAGAGCAGGAAGTGAGTATGATCTCTCGCTCTCTCAAGGTATTGGCCAAGGAACTCAAGATACCGATCATAGCTCTTTCGCAGCTTAATCGTGGTGTAGAGACCCGGCAAGGGGATTTCAATAGTAAACGCCCTCAACTTTCGGACTTGCGTGAATCAGGGGCGATTGAACAAGATGCCGATATCGTTTGCTTTATCCACAGACCCGAGTACTATAAGATATTTCAGGATCCGGATGGCAACTCTCTGATCGGCTTGGCGGAATTTATCATTGCCAAGCATCGAAATGGTCCCATAGGGGATGTGCGTATTCGTTTCCGGGCTGAGTTTGCCAAATTCCTCCCCCTGGAAGCCGAGCTTTCTACCATACGAGAGTCTGCGGCTGGCCGAACAGACGAAGAAGCGCAAGATCCACTTGCCGTTATGGGTACAACTCCCCTGCAATCTCAAGATGACTTTCTGAGTGGAACTCCACTCACGGACTTGCCGTACTAAGCCGATAGGGCGGTTTTCCCTTCTCTTTCCGAAGTAGAGAACTTCTCTCTCCTTAAAACATTTTGGCAGGGTAGAGTATTTAGCTATTGAGAACTTATGAATTAAACCTAATCAACATAGAAATTATGAGAGCACACAGACCACTCAATTTTAGTTTCGCCGAAAAGCCGGTGAATTGCCCTGCTTGTGGCAAAAATTCCGTTGTAGATGTTGTATATGCTCCAATGGATGAAGCCACGGCCGAGGCTGTACGCCAAGGAAAACTTATTCAGGGGAACGAGGATCCCTCTGCCCCTCACCCTTGTTGGGGGTGTACTTCTTGCGGTACTGTTTTTTTCTGTGAAGAGTGATTTTATATCGGTTTTTGGGGAACTGAAATAGAGAACCCTTTGCATGGATCCAAAAAGGCAATTAAAACTTGTCTTTTTGTCGCCCTTGCAGAATGAGGTAATCCTGAGGGCATCGAGACCAGAGTGCAGAGAACTACTTGTGGTATATGATCAAGCCTGAATATCGATAATAATGTAACGAATGTCGTGTTATACAACAGAGTCAGAGATTTCGGACCATACAAAAAAGGGCTGCCCATAGACCGGGCAGCCCTTTTTGCTTTATTGTGCGTTCCTTGTCTCTGATCAGAAAGAGTAGAGAGAACTAATTGATTCGTGACTGCAAACGCGCTTGATACTCTCAGCGATCATAGCCGCACAAGAGAGGACTTTGACTTTCTCGCATTTCTGAGAGTAGGGGATAGAGTCCGTAAATATCATTTCCATGATTCTGGACTGATCCAGACGCATAGAGGCCGGGTCGCTCATCACTGCATGACTTGCTATGGCACGAACCGAATTGGCTCCATGCTCCATCATCAAATCCGCTGCTTTGGTAATAGTGCCGGCTGTGTCTACAATATCATCCACAAGCAATACATCCTTTCCCTTTACATCCCCAATAATACGCATTTCTGCAACCTCGTTGGCTTTGATGCGACTCTTGTGGCAAATCACCATCGGTACACCCAAATGGCGAGCGTAGCTGTTGGCGCGCTTGGTGCCACCTACGTCCGGAGTAGCAATGACAAGGTTTTGCAGAGGCAGATTGTTGTGTATATAGTCGAGGAAAAGAGCCGATGCGTACAAATGATCCACTGGTACGTTAAAGAATCCTTGGATCTGATCGGCATGCAAATCCATAGTTATCAGGCGGGTTATGCCGGCCGCACTGAGCATGTCGGCAATCAGCTTGGCTCCGATAGATACACGAGGTTTGTCTTTTCTGTCCTGACGTGCCCAACCGAAGTAGGGAATTACGGCTGTGATATAGTGTGCGGAGGCACGCTTGGCGGCATCTACCATCAGCAATAACTCCATCAGATTGTCAGCCGAAGGGTAGGTACTCTGTACCAGAAAAACATCCTTACCACGGATACTTTCTTCGTACCACACTGCGAACTCTCCGTCGGCGAAGTGTTCGATTGTCATCTTGCCCAAAGGGCAGCCCAGACTTGTACAAATCTTCTCGGCCAGGTACCTGGACTTGGAGCCGGAAAAGACAGCGTAATTGTTTTGTTCCATTGTTGTATTATCGGATCTATTTGGATGCAAGATTGGTCTGACAAAGGTAGCAAATTATAAGGATGCTCGGGAAATGCTTCGGGGCAAAAAATGATATTTGTAATTGTGGCAAAATAGCCTGTGGATGGTGTCCTTTATATATCTTTGGAGGATATTTGGTGAAAATAAATATGTGATACAATGAGAAAATATATAATGATTCGCTTGTTGCTATTGTTTGTCCCCGGTTTGATGATCGGCTGCACAACTCGATCTGCGACAACGATAATTGGATCAGCTGCTACAGTAAACGACAATGCTGTCGTTAAGGAGCAAAAAGGAAATGAGCGCAAAGTAGTGATCCTTTCGCTCGATGGCTTTCGTGCCGATTATCTCGACAAGGCACGAACCCCTAATCTCGATTCGATTGCTTCAGTCGGAGTTTCGGGAAGGCTCAGACCTAGCTTCCCCACACTCACATTCCCTAATCATTATAGTATGGTGACCGGGCTTTATCCCAATCATCATGGTTTAGTGGCAAATAGTTTTTTTGACAAAAAGTTGGGTCGCTACAGTATTGGAGATCGTCAGTCCGTAGAACGTGGCGATTTCTATCATGGAGAGCCGATATGGGCAACCGCGGGACGACAAGGGATACGCTCGGCCTCATTCTTTTGGGTAGGCAGCGAAGCGGCTATTGGAGGAAAACGGCCAGACTACTGGATGCAATACAATAGCAAAATCAGCCCACTGACGCGCATAGACTCTGTAATACATTGGCTCAGTATGCCACAAGAGACAGCCCCCGGCATTATTTTGTGGTATATAGAGGAGCCGGACTATACCGGTCACACCTATTCTCCCGATAGCAGGCAGGCAATCGAGAAAGTAGAGCAGATGGACAAGGTTGTCGGAGAGATGTTGGCTCGCTTACGCAAGCTGCCCAATCGAGATCAGATCGATTTCCTCATTGTCTCGGATCATGGTATGGCTACCTATACCCCTGAGCAGTCCATAAATCTAGCTCAATGGCTCGATGAAAAAGACTTTGAATACATAGTAGATGGCGTACCGGCAATCCTGTACCCTCTGCCGGGTAAGGTCGATAAGGTGATGAAGCAGCTTGAACAGGTGCCTCATGTCAAAGTTTATCGCAAAGCAGACATTCCCGATCGGCTGCACTACGGTTCCAATCCTCGCATTGGGGAGATTGTGTTGATACCGGATATCGGTACCTATATTTATTTCAGTACTAACCCAACCTTCGTTACAGGAGGGGCGCACGGGTATGACAATGCTCATCCCGAGATGTTAGCCCTGTTCGCAGCATTCGGTCCGGACTTCCCCAATGCCCATCGCATAGAGCAACCCATACCTAATATCACGATTTACCCTCTGCTATGCCGATTGCTGGGCATAACCCCGGCACCACATGATGCAAAGGAGCAAGATGTAGAGCGTATATTGCAGCCCTAAACAACGACCGACGATGATCACAGCTGACAAACTTAGAGCTGACCATATTGTCAATTACTTGCTATATATGTGGCAGGTAGAGGACTTGATAAGAGCTTGTGACTTGGATATGGATAAGCTGGAGTGCTCTCTTCTGAGTCGCTATAGCATCGAGGGAGAGGAAGCTAAGGAGGTCAAACGTCGCTATGCCGAACTGCTCGATATGATGCTAGGTGAAGGCCTTCGCCAAGAAGGACACCTTAATATTCTGCGTATTGTATTGATGCAGCTGGAGGATTTGCACCGAAATCTATTGGCTGATCCTAAGGAGCAGTTGTACACAAGTCTGTACTATCAGGTTCTCCCCTACATTGTAGGATTGAGGGAGAAGTCCGATGGGAAAGAATGTGGTGAAATCGAAACTCTGTTGGAGGGAATTTACGGCTATTATCTGCTAAAGCTCCAAGGTAAGCCCGTTACCAAAGAAACAACAGAGGCCTTAAGTAGGGTTGGAAACTTTCTGACCCTGCTCTCAGAGCGATACAAGACAAAAGACGAAAACGACTAATGATCGGACAAACCGATCTCTTGAAAGAATGCTTCATGTAATAGCTACCGGAGGGAAAGGACAGTTGGGCCTTGCGCTTGCGGCAGAGGCGGCCGGGCGTGAGAACTTATGCTTTGTAAACCCCGGCCGAGATGTGCTGGATATCAATCAGGATTCGGAGAGTCTGCAAAGGGGGATAGAGAGCCTGCTGTCCAACTCCTCTTTTGACCAACGAAACGACAAATTGATATTCATCAATTGTGCAGCCTACACAGCTGTAGATAAAGCCGAAGAGGATAGAGAAGAGGCTTTTGCTCTCAATGCTTTTGCTCCCCTCAAGCTGGCTTCTTTCATTGCTGATTTAGATTATGCCGGAATGATACAGATCAGTAGTGACTACGTGTTTGATGGAGAGAAGAATCGCCCCTATACCGAACAGGATCTCCCGGCTCCCCGATCTGTATATGGAGCCAGCAAACTTGAGGGCGAGAAGGGTGTGGCGGCCCTTGCTTCTGTCGGGCGTGCTCTTGTTGTGCGAACCTCATGGCTCTACTCTCCCTATCGCTCCAATTTTGTTCTCAATATGCTGCGTCTTGCCAGCGAGCGAGACGAATTGGGAGTAGTAGTCGATCAGATAGGTTCGCCTACCTATGCTCCGCACTTGGCCAAGAGCTTATTGGATATAGCCATGGTGTTCAACCGAGATGTTAAATTCCGAGTTCCCCTTTTGCATCACAGTGATTTGGGAGTAGCTTCTTGGTATGACTTGGCCGCTTATGCACTGTCTTTCCGTCCATCCCCTCAGCACCCCTGTATTCTTCGACCTATCAGTACAGAGGAGTATCCTACGGCTGCCATCCGACCTGCATACAGCGTCTTGTCGAACAGCCTGCTGTATGATGCATACGGGATCAGACCTTCTCATTGGACTTTGGGCGTGCGAGAGCTTCTTTGTGAACGGTCATAAATCAATCCCTCCAGACAATAGAAATCACCCGAGATGAAAATAGCGATCATAGGAATAGGATATGTAGGCCTGGTGAGCGGAGCTTGCTTTGCCGAGCTTGGTGCGGAAGTCTACTGTGTGGATGTAGACGGAGAAAAGATAGAGAAACTGAGGCAAGGTGTTGTGCCCATCTACGAGGCTCGGCTCGAGGCTATTGTCAAACGTAATCTCGAGGCCGGACGCCTTCATTTCGATACGGAGCTTGATCGCGTACTCCCTTATGTGGAGATTGTATTTATAGCTGTGGGGACTCCTCCGGATGAAGACGGGGCAGCCGATTTGAGATATGTGCTGCAAGTTGCGCGCAACATTGGGCGAGCTATGGATAGCTACAAACTTATCGTTTGCAAAAGTACGGTGCCGGTGGGTACCTCCTATTTGGTCAGAGATGCTGTTTCTCATGAATTAGCTGAACGCCAGATGGATATAGCATTCGATGTGGCCTCTAATCCCGAATTTCTGAAAGAAGGAAATGCTGTGGAGGACTTTATGCGTCCGGATCGTGTGGTTGTGGGTGTCGATAGCGAAAGAGCGAAAGAACTGCTTACCTACCTCTACAAACCGATGTTGCTAAATAATTTCCGTGTACTCTTCATGGATATTTCCTCAGCAGAAATGACCAAGTATGCGGCCAATGCCATGCTGGCTACCCGTATCAGCTTCATGAATGATATTGCCAACCTGTGTGAGAGAGTAGGTGCGGATGTCAATATGGTGCGTATGGGGATCGGTAGCGATTCTCGTATTGGTAGTAAATTCCTCTATCCCGGCTGTGGCTACGGAGGTTCTTGTTTCCCGAAAGATGTCAAGGCTCTCATCGAGACAGCCAGAAAGAATGGCTACAGGATGCAGGTGTTGGAGGCGGTAGAGGCTGTAAACAAGGAGCAAAAGAGTGTCCTCTTCGATAAGTTCTTGGCTTATTTTGATGGAGATATTACTGGGCGCAAGGTTGCCGTATGGGGATTGAGCTTCAAGCCCGGAACGGACGACATGAGAGAAGCAACCTCATTAGTCCTGATAGAGGCCCTTTTGGCTGCCGGGTGCATTGTGTCTGTATATGACCCGATTGCAATGGATGAAGCAAGACGCAGATTGGGCGACAAAGTCCGCTATGCTATGGACAAATATGATGCGCTTATAGGAGCCGATGCGCTTTTTCATGTCACTGAATGGAAGGAGTTCCGAATGCCTTCGTGGGAGGTTGTGCGCCGGAGTATGCATACGCCCTTAGTGATTGATGGGCGAAATGTGTACGATATCCCTCGCATATACGATATTATTTACAGAGGGATTGGGGTCAAGTAGGACAGAGACGATGAAGAGGAGGGCTGTTGCACTATTATAATATGTATGCTGTTCCATTCTTTTTTTTCTCCAGAGGGGGTTGCTCCTTTTCAGAGTTTCTCTTTTTGTGAGCTCGAATACTTGAATTTCTGAGATATGAACAGCATGATTTTGCGATACTAAAACTTATTGTACCTTTGTACCCGATATTAAGAATATTACTTATCTCATTTAATTAGAAACAACATGAAGAAAATTGTAGCGGTTGCAGCTATAGCTGCAGCTATGACTCTCGCTTCTTGTGGCGGTAAGACCAATACTACTACATCTGAAGACTCTGCTCGCATTGCAGACTCTATTGCTCAAGTTGAAGCTCAGAAGCAGGCTGAAGAAAATATGATGGTTGCAGCTGACTCTGCTGCTGAAGCAATGGAAGGTGCTGCTGAGCAAGTAAAGGAAGTAGCTCAGGAAGCTTCTAAGGAAGTTGCAGACGCTGCTAAAAAGCTCTAAACTTAGCAAACTTCTAAGCATACCGGACCTCCGAAAGAAGTCTGGCGGAGGGGGTGGGCCTAATGTCTGTCCCCCCACTTTTTTTGTCGCTTGTATCAGGGGACAAAGCTGAAGAAAGCTGATAATCCAGGCAGATAATAGCTCTCAAAGAGCTTCTCTCAGATGGAACCCGGTAGGGAGGTCTCAGTCTATTCGGATTATCTATATTCGGAGGAAGGGTAAGAAAAATCGGAGACTACCCACTGCAAAGTGGGCAGTCTCTGTTTTGCATTATCCGGTTGCAAAAGAAGTTTATCGAAATATAAGAAAACAAGTGTATCAGGGTTGAGGTTTGCATTTTGCGAATCCTTGGTCCGGAAACAAAGAAAAAACAATGGCATACACCTATATGACACAAGACGGCTACGACAAGTTGGTGGCCGAAATCAACGAACTGGAGAGTGTGCAACGTCCGGAGATCTCTCGACAGATAGCCGAAGCAAGAGACAAGGGGGACTTGTCTGAAAATGCCGAATATGATGCGGCCAAGGAAGCACAAGGTATATTAGAAAGCAAAATAAGCCAGCTCAAAGGTCTGTTGGCTAACGCCCGTATTATAGACGAAAGTCTCGTAGGGACGGATACTGTGCAGATACTCAATCGGGTCACGATCAAGAATCTCAAGAATGGGGCTACTATGACTTATACGCTGGTGTCTGACTCGGAAGCCAATATCAAAGAGGGAAAGATGTCTGTAAACACCCCCATCGCTCGAGGTCTTATGGGAAAGAAAGTGGGAGATAAGGCTGAAATCACTGTACCAGGAGGTATACAGACCTTTGAAATCGTGGAGATCGCAATCTAAACAAATCTCTTTCCTTATATTTGTTTTCATTAGAAGTCCAATGGATCTAAAGAAATACAATGGCAACAATCTTCAGTAAGATCATCAATGGTGAGATTCCATCGCATAAAATAGCCGAAACCGACGATTATTACGCTTTTTTGGATATCAATCCTTTGGCTATGGGGCACACTTTGGTTGTCCCCAAGCGAGAAGTGGATTATATATTCGATCTTGATGATGAGTATTTGGCTGCAATGACAGTTTTTGCCAAACGTGTAGCAAAGGCTGTCAAGGAGGCAATTTCTTGCAAAAAGATCGGAGTAGCTGTGATTGGACTGGAAGTACCGCATGCACATATTCATTTGGTACCGATGCAGCAAGAGTCCGATATCCATTTCGGAAAAGAAAAGCTCAATCCTACGCAGGAAGAGCTGGCTAAAGTAGCCGAATTGATTCGTCAAGCCTATCGGTAAGACCAGTGTCTCGCTTCTTCTCTTCGGTACGTTGCTGTGAACAGCTATGGGTATCGTTGCTGTTTTTGGCGGTGACGTGGGGTCTTTCAGCCTGTGCCAGTAAAGCATCTCCCGAAGGAGGACCTTTTGATCAGGATCCTCCCAAGCTCCTTCTGGCTACACCACTACCTAACAGTGTACAGGTAGAGGGTAAGCGAATTAGGCTACAGTTCGACGAAATAGTGCAGGTGAAAAGTCCCCTCACCAAGGTGACACTTTCGCCCCCTCAAGCCGAACCGCCAAAAATCAAAGTATCGGGACGAAATGTTACTATTGAACTTCAGGAAGATCTCCTCCCTAATACAACCTATGCGATCGACTTCTCCGATGCCGTTGCCGATATACACGAGAATACTCCGATAGAGGGATTTGTGTACTCATTCTCTACCGGAGATCACTTGGATAACGGTCGGTTGAGTGGAGTAGTCGTGGATGCTCGCACATTAGAGCCTATGGAGGGCTTGAAGGTTGGGGTGCATGTCGATCGTGGGGACTCGGCCATTATTACCAAGCCCTTCTACCGAGTGTCAACGACTCGTAGTGATGGCCATTTCTCTCTACTTCATTTGCCGGATTCTTGCTATCGTATTTATGCCCTTCAGGATATAGACCGAAACTATATGCTTTCTCCCAATGGAGAGGGTTTAGCCTTTGATAAGCAAATTCACTGCGCAGTTCAGGATTTGCCCAGAGAGGAGGTGGTTGACAGCGTGTTGTCGGATACTATCCATAAGGAAATGTCCGATTCCTTGCCTGCTAATCCTGCCTCTCTTGTATCGAAGGAGAGGCAAGTTTCACAAGCTGAGGTTGTGGCTACTGCCGCACTCGATTCTGTTTCCCTGATAAGCTCTACTCAGGGGCAGTCTCTTTCTTCCGAATCATTGCAGGATAGTATTCTTTTGAATGGAGCAGACACAGCTCTTCTGGCTGTACCTGGCAATCTTTCACAAGGAAGTTTACCGCCCTCTTCTTCTCGGGAGATCATATTGCGATTTTTTCGCCCTGTGCAAGATGCTCAGAAGCTACTCAAGTCCGAACGTCCGGATTCGGCGGTTTTTGTACTGAATTTTGCTATCCCGGTTGATCAAATGCCGGAGATTAAATTCCCGGACTCTCTTTCTGTTTCGTCACTTGTGTTGCCGGTCAGTCGGAGGGTTACAGTGGATTCTTTGCCCGACAGTTTATTCAGGGAGCTAAGTCGCCCCACTGTGGAGAGTCGCCCCAGTAGGCCCTATCCATTCTTGGCTGCTATTAGGGAGAATGCTACGACTCTGCGGTACGAGATCCTTTCTCCTGATTTGTCCGCTCGAGATAGCATTCCGCTTGAAGTCTCTTATTCAAGTCTAGATTCCCTTCGTCAGCCTATCGTGCTTACCGATACGTTATTTTTACACAAACAAAAATCGAAAAAAACTCCTATAGCTCAGGACGATAAGAAAGTCAAAGAGGCTACCCCTATTGCCACAAATGAGAAAGAAAGCAAAGCCAAAGAGAAAGAAGATCGGCCTTCTGTAGTACAACAGCCGGCAGACAGTACAGGTCAGATACAAGACAAACGCCCTCGTTTTGAGTTGCAAGTCTTCGGTAGCAAGGGTATTTATTCCAAAACACCGCTGGACACGGTTTCTATTACTTCGCCCCATCCTATTGTAGAGCAGCTTGACAGTCTTATTTGTGTGGAGGTCAAATCAGACAGTATTTGGAGGCCTTTCTTGAACTATCAGATAGAAACATTGCCCGCAAATGAATGTGTATATCGTTTGTCTTCTGATTGGCAGTGGGGGAGTCTGTATCGCTTCTCTATTGATGAGGCTGTATTGCAGGATTACTATGGACAGGTGAATAAAGCCTTCAGCTTTACTCTGGAGCTGGCGAAAGAGCAGGAATACGGCAGTGTAGAGTTGGAGATCTCTCCGGTAGCCGATAATTGCGTGGTAGAGCTCCTCGACAATACTGAGAATGTATTAGCAATGACCAACACCGTCAATGGCAAGGCTGTGTTTCCTTATATCAATGCCGGAGAGTATTACGCGCGCCTCTTTATCGATGCTAATGCGAATGGGCGTTGGGATACCGGCCAATATCCGGATCGATTGCCGGAAGAGGTCTATTACCTTCCCAAGAAACTGCTTGTCAAAGCTCAATGGATCACAAATGAGATTTGGCAGATAAACGAATTACCTCTGGATGAACAAAAGCCGGAGGAGCTTCGCAAGACTAAACCACAGGAAGAAAAGAAAGATCTTAACGAGGAGTATTGGAAACGTATGGAGAAGCGGAATTTCAAGCGTCCTGACGACAAGTCGATTCGTGGATTTTGATAAGTGATTTCTCCGATCACAGCACTTTCTGCTTTTCCCTGTCTATCGGAGGCCCCCCCCCTCCATTTTTTTGCTACCGATTATTATGGACTATCAGTTGAGGAAACTTCGTACTAAATAGGTTGTTCTTCTAATTCCCTTATCTCGCCTGTCATATGTATGAGAAAGCCTGTTGATATACCTACATATGTCTTGTGAAATGGGTTTTAGTAGCTATTTATAGCTTCTTTTTAGGCCTTTTGTTTGCTTTTGTGATTTTGTTTCCTACCTTTGTGTCGATGGGGTTATAGTACGATACTATACAAATAAACCTGATCGTATTAACGAAAAACAATGAGATATGAAAAGAACAATTACTTCTCTTTTTTTAGCTGTGGCCTCCTTGGGGGTGGCCTCTGCCCAGGTACCAGAATCTGCTTCGTTACCAGCAAATGAAGGAAAGGAGATGTTTCTCTCGGGAATTTATAGCTCAGATCAACTCAAGGATTTCTCTTATCGTTTTGTCTATGACAAAGAAAACCGATTCGTTGCCAGAGATCTATTCAAGTACGAAGACCTTAGAATGCATACTGATTCGCTCTATTACGATGATCATGGCAACATTGTACGTTTAGACATCTACAAGGTATTGGTAGAGAAGCCGACCGAAGATCCTGCAACGTGGTACCAAGAACCGACTGTAGTGGATACTCGTTTCGTGTATACCTACAATGAGAAGAACCAGATGACTCATCGCACAGTCTATATGCTCGATCTTACCAAACCTTTCAACGTAATGGACTTCTTCTATAGAGAAGATGGATTGCTTGATCGCTGGGAAGAAACAACTACGGCTAACCAAATGATAAGGTATGAATACAATGATAAAAAGCTCCTAATCAAGGAAACGCTTTATGGATTGTCCGGAAGTGGAGCAGATAGAGTAGAGACAGCTAGAGCCTCAATTGACTATACTTATGATGCAAATGACAACTTGCTTAAGGCTGAGTATAGGTCTGTTATGGACAATTGGGCTACTGTCTTTAAAGAAGATATATATAAATACGAAGATGATAATTTGATCTCATTTGTGGGGGTCAATCAAGGAGGGAGACGAGTTTTTGATAGAGTCTTCGAGTATGACAAGAGTATAGATGGAACAAAGGTTTTCTATCCGCAGCTACCTTTTACCGAGATATCTCGTGTTGTGTTGCGTGGGCTAAAAAATTGTCGAACCAAGGAGACTTACTATTCTCTCTCAGGAGGATCGGCTGAGAAGGAATTAGACTATACCTATACTTACTCATTCCCTGCTTCTACCAAAGAGGTAAGTCGCGAAGTTAAAGTAAAGGTGTATCCCAATCCTGCAACAGATCTAATTGGGATTGAAGCTTCTGATATACAAAAGATTAAACTTTTTACTCTGAACGGAGAGCAAGTACGTAGCTTGGCTGTGGATGCCGATGTAGTTCGGATGGGAGTATCTTCCCTCCCCAGAGGTGTTTATCTCTTGCAGGTACAGACAGGAGTTGCGACTACTGTGCAAAAGGTGGTACTTCGCTAAACAAAAACACTCTTATGCTTATTAAATAGAGATGGAGGGAGAGGGTGTGTCGTAGTTCAGTTTACGGCATGCCCTCTTTGGGGTTTGTCGAAGAAGTCTAGGACAGCAGAGCTACAAAGCTGTTGATAAAATATGCATAACTTGGCCTGGTAGGTCGGATATACAAGCCGGTTTACTTGCTCAGATAGACCTCCATCCATTATTTGACTAAATCAGTATTACAAAGATGAACACTAATTCTTTTACTAGTACTAGTCGAATTAGACTTTTAGGGGCCGTACTACTTATGAGCCTCTTTGCTTTTGCTTCTATGAAAGCAGAAGCTTCTATGAAGCCTTCTCAACTTGGCTCAAAAGTAGAGCTCCGGGATGGCAATACGCAAACTCCGGCCATTTCATTTCGCACTACTACTCGTGTCGGATATCCCATCACGCTGATGTTTGAAGCAGAGGGCGAGGTGAAAGCTGATGGATTGAAAGAAGCGATAGTAGCCGATGGTAAGGAACAGATTTACACGTTGCTAAGTCCGGAAGTAAAGATCTATGGCAATATCCGGTCTTTCTCTTGTGTCGAGGACAAGGTTGTATCCCTTGATGTGAGCAACTGCCCTTCTCTTGAGGTGCTCTACTGCTCGGATAACCGAATTGAAAAGCTGGATCTGAAGAACAATAAGAAACTGACCAATCTGGGCTGTGGATACAATTCCTTGAATGTCCTCAATCTGAGTAATAATGTAGACTTGAAGGAGCTGAAGTGTCAGGGGAACTACATTGCCAACTTGGATGTGACTAAAAATAAGGAGTTGAGAGTACTCGACTGTAGTAGCAACTACTATCTGTATATGCTCGACCTGAAGAATAACCCTGAACTTACCAGTCTGAACATCAAAGACAATAAGTTCAATGCTATAGATCTGAAGGCAAATACAAAGCTTTTGGAGTTCAATTGTGAGAGCAACCTCCTGAAGGAGATAGACCTCAAGGCCAATGTCGCTCTAAAATCTTTTTCGTGTGCTCGCAATGAAGATCTTAAGAAAATAGATGTCAAGGCAAATAAGGATCTGGAGATTCTCGATTGTTTCAATACCAGGATAAGTTCTCTTGATCTTTCGGAGAATAAGAATTTGCGTTATCTCTCCTGCTCAGCTACATCTATCGAAACTATTGATCTGAAACAAAATACCGAACTGACAGACTTGAGTTGCTCCATCAAGAACCTCAAGAATCTAGATTTGTCGAAGAACACTCTGCTGAAAAGACTCAATTGCAAGAATGGACAATTGGAGTCTCTCCTCCTGTCTCAAAACCCTAAATTGGAGCATCTGGAGTGCACTAATAACAGGCTTGCAAGCTTGGATGTGTCTATGCTCAAAGAGCTTACTTATCTCGATTTTAGTGGTAATAATTTGAGTGAAATAGATTTGACTCAGAATGCAAAGCTCGATACTCTTAAGTGCAGTGAGAATCAGCTGACGAAGCTCAGTCTGGCTGAAAATCCGGATGTGCGATTACTTATTTGCTACAGCAATAAGATTAAAGGGAATGAAATGACTTCCCTTATCGAATCTCTCCCCATAGCCAAAGTGGGTGAATGGAATCGCATAGAGGTCATTGATACAAAAGATGAGAAAGAAGAGAACTACTGTTCCATGAGTGATGTGGCAAAAGCAACTACTTCCGGATGGAAAGTATTTGATTATGAACGTTTTGCAAATGGGGGAAAAGGAATTCCTTTCCGTGGTAATGATGCTCCGGCGATAGGTGAGGGCATGATCAAGATCACAACTGCAAAAGAAGTTGGGCAGAAGATTAATCTCACTATACAAGGAATAGGCACTATTGCGATAGAGGGTGTTAAAGAGGAAGCTCAATACGACAAGTGGGAGCATGAATATACGCTGGAGAAACAAGAGATCACGATCAAAGGGATTGTTACTCGACTTGTTTGCGACGACAATGCCATAAAGATGATAGACCTGTCCGAGGCTCCCGATATAGAAGAGTTGTCTTGCTCAAAAAATCGAATCTCCAAATTGGATTTGTCAAACAATAGAAATCTGGTCAGTCTGAAATTCACAAATAATGCTGCCACTGATCTGATTTTGGCCTACAACGAAGCTCTTGAGTACATAGATTGTAGTGACAATAACCTTGTTTCTCTCAATTTGACCCAAGCAGCAAAGCTCAAAGTCCTCAAAGCCAAGAATAATTTGTTGGCGGGCTTGAATGTGAGCTTCTGTCCCGATTTGGAAGTGTTGGATTGCTCCAGCTATGATAGCCATACTATGAGTCCTCTGGATTTGAGCCATAATCCCAACCTGCGTTGGCTCGACTGCAGTGAGACCGGGCTTACCGAACTAAATGTGTCGAAAAACTCTTTGCTCGAATATTTGGCTTGTCATACGAATAAGCTTGATGAGCTGGACTTGTCCAATAAACCGGTTCTGGATTCATTGATTTGCTATTTCAATAACCTGTCTCAGTTGGATGTATCTACTTGCGGTAAGTTATATTTCATGGATTGCTCCGGGAATAAGCTGACGAACCTTGATGTGTTGCAAAATATCTGTTTGGGCGAGCTGCGTTGCTCTAATAAGGGACTCAATAGCCTCAATTTGAGTGGTAACCCTGGTCTCATCGTTTTGAGCTGCAAAAATTCTCCTCTCAAGACTTTGGATTTGAGCAAGACTCCATGGATTCGTTCCTTGGATTGTACGAATACCGGGATCGATAAACTCGATGTCAAGCACCTGAAAGACCTCTCCGAGCTTGTCTGCAAACGCAATTCGATCTCCGAACTGGACTTGAGTGGAAACCTCAAATTAGATACACTTGATTGCTACAGCAATAAACTCTCTGCTTTGGATTTGTCTGCCAACAAAGCTGTCAAATATATTCGCTGCTATGAGAATCAGATTGAGGGAAGTCAAATGAGCAAGTTGATTGCCTCTCTTCCTAATCGGGCGAGTGCAGATAATGCCCGTATCATGCTCATTGATACGGAAAGCCAAGAGGAGAAGAACGTTTGCTATATCGAGGACGTAACCGCTGCAAAGAAGAAAGCTTGGCGAGTACTCGACTACAAGAACTTCGCAAATAATGGAGAAGGTGTAGACTATGAAGGTTCGGAAAAAGCCGTGTGTGTGCACCCTTCCGTCCAAGTTCGTCTCTTCCCCAATCCTGCAAAAGATTTCTTGTGGATAGAGGCTTCTGCCGAAGAGAATGTATATCTCTACAGTCTATCAGGCCAGCTCTTATTCTCTGCTGTGACCGACAGTGATGGTAGAGTTCAGTTGAACCTGACCTCTCTTTCTGCCGGACTTTATGTAATAAAAGTTGGAAAGACAGCTGTACAAGTAGTTGTGGAGTAATTCCGACAGAATAACCAGCTGAATAAAAAAGGTGTGCGGATCGAGAGATCGCACACCTTTTTTTGTTTCTACCAGATCAGTCTTCGGATCCGGATTTGAATCTTGCAGCAACCTTAAATAATGTAACAACTTTTATTGGAGATAAGCCTTGAAAGTGACATTTTGAATGTGGCAATACATGAGAACATTTAATTGCTACATTTGCTGGACGCTCTTGGCTGATCTCCTGATCGTGTCTTGTGTATTGGAAAGGGTTTAGAGAAGAGAGCAGCGAGGGCATAGTGTTTTTCTGCGGTGGCGGGAAGTAATAGATATACAATGGTATGAAAAAAAGAAAATGGTTGGTCGTAGGAACGACGACTGCATTATGGGCTATGCTTTGCCTGTCTATGGAGGCACAAACAGCCTTCACGTTGGATAGTTGCTATAGATTGGCACGAGATCGCAACAGAGAGATTGCTATCGCCAAGCACGAGATAGAGGCAGCCAAATACAAAGAGAAAGAGGTGAGTGTGAACTTTTTCCCTCAGGTGTCTCTCTATGGCGCTGCTGTGAGCTTTGGTGATGATTTACAACCCATCAACTATGATAAGTTGCTGGGGCCATTATCCCCCTTTGTCCCTCCTTTTATCAAAAACAAAACGAAAATCGGTATGTCAGATCTTCGTTTTGGGGCAGTTTCGGCTGTTCAACCCCTATTTATGGGAGGCAAGATCGTGGCCGGACGTCGTATGGCCAATGAGGCTACCAAGCTCAAGCAATCTACGCTAGAGATGAAAGAGCGTGATGTCTACGATGCTGTGGATGAGGCTTATTGGCAGGTGGTGGGATTGAGCAGTAAATTAAGACTTGGTAAGGCTTACCTCAAACTTATCAAAGATGCTTCTGCCGATGTGCATATTTTGGTGGAGCAGGGAATAGCGACCAAGGCAGATGCCCTGTCGGTGAGAGTGAAGCAGAGTGAAGCAGAGGTAATGCTGACTCGTATAGAAAATGGTTTGCAACTGAGCCGCATGCTTTTGGCTCAACGCTGTGGATTAGATCCGGAAAATCCTATCTATACAACGGATGAGCAAAATGGAGCTTTGGCCGATGGCTTAGAATTATATCGTTCTGCGGAGGATACAGACATTGCCTCTGTGGTAGAGAACAGGGTTGAGGTACGCAGTTTGAAAACGGCTGAGAAGATCTTTTCTCTTGAGCGCAGAATGGTATTGGCCGATATGTTGCCACATATCGCCTTGGTCGGTGGTTATTCCGTTTCTTCTCCCAATTATTGGTCTAATCCTGACAGAGTTTTTGGTGGTACTTATCATATCGGATTGGCTTTGACTATGCCATTGACGGGGCTTGTCAGTGGTACATTCAAGTATGGTAATGCAAATGAACGCTTGCTTATCCGCAAGTTGGAGACGGATGATGCTCGCACCAAAATTAATCTGCAAATCAACCAAACACGGCTGAACCTAACCCAAGCTCACAAGCAACTCAAGAAGGCCCAAGACAATGCCGACAATTCTAAAGAGAACTTGCGCATGGCTACTATCGGCTACAAAGAGGGGGTAATACCAGTCATCAATCTTACTCAGGCGCAAACAGCTTGGATACAAGCCGAAGATGCTCTCATCGAGGCACAGATAGGGGTACGTGTGGCATATACTAAATATCAGAGAGCGATCGGTGTGATGCCCATGGAAAATTGACTATTCCCACTTATCAGTAATAATTTTCAGCCTAAACATAAGCATATAAACAAGGTAATATGGAAACACAAAACGGACAAGTAGCAGGCGACAAGCAGAAGTTCAATATCAATAATATGCTACTTGCTTTTATTATAGTGATCGTTGTCATAGTCGTAATAGCTCTGGTGGGGATTCTCTTCCTCAAACCCAAGGCTGCTCCCATTGTAGGGCAGGTAGAGGTAGAAGAGGTGCGTGTATCTGGTAAGGTTCCCGGCCGCATTGTGACCTACTATGTGGAGGAAGGGCAACAGGTGAAAGCCGGAGATACACTTGTGCGTATTCATACGCCGGAAGTGGAGGCCAAATTGGCTCAGGCCAAAGCAGCTCAGCAGGCAGCAGAGGCGCAAAGACAAAAGGCAATGGTGGGAGCCAGAGAGGAGACCAAAAGGGCTGCTTTCGAGATGTGGCAGAAAGCCAAAGCTGGATTAGAGATCGCTCAGAAGAGTTATGAAAGAGTGAAAAAACTCTATGAACAGGACGTGATACCGGCACAGAAATACGATGAAGTAAGTGCTCAACTGCAGGCTATGCAGGCTACAGAGCGGGCGGCTAAAAGTCAATATGATATGGCTGTGAACGGTGCCCAACGAGAGGATAAGATGGCTGCCGCAGCTCTTGTAGACAGAGCCGGCGGAGCAATCCAGGAGGTTGATTCTTACCTGAAAGAAGGAGCCTTGCTCGCTCCTCTGGATGGGGTTGTAAGTGAGATTTTTCCACACAGAGGAGAGTTGGTAGGTAGTGGAGCCCCGATTATGAATATATACGATCCCGGAAAGAAGAAAGTCGTGTTCTCCATCCGTGAAGATTTGCTTGGAGACAAACGTATTGGTGTGGAAATCAAAGGCCATGTGCCTGCTTTGCAGGGCAAGGAGCTGTCTCTACGTATCGTAAAAGTAAAAGATATGGGTACCTACGCTGCATGGAAAGCGGCCAAGCCTTCTGAGCAAATAGACTTGCGTACTTTCGAGCTCACTGCTGTGCCTACGGATGAGGGCATTGCTAAAGACTTGCTACCGGGTATGTCTGTTGTTCTTCACTGAGATTCTACGGGCTATGCTCAAGCGTTTGCGTATCATATGGGAGGTGCAGCGTAGGGAATTCCGGCGCATGGGAGCCACGTCGGTCTATTTCTTCTGTATGCTGTTGGTACCTGTTTTGTCGATGCTTTTTTTTCTGCACCTGATGTCTGCGGGTTTACCAAAGGGCTTGCCCGTAGCTGTGGTTGATCAAGACAATTCGGTTGCATCCCGTAGTCTTATTGTCAATCTCAGTTCTCAGCAACAGACCGATGTGCAGATGCGTACCTATTCGTTTGAAGAGGCACGTATGGCCATGCAACATGGGAAAATCTATGGTATCTACCTAATCCCCAAGAATTTTAGTCGAGACGTGATCAACGGCCGTCGGCCACAAGTCTCATACTATTTCAATGCGAGCTATTTGATGGCGGGGAGTCTCACTTTCAAGGATATGAAGATGATGAGTGAGCTGGTCAATGGGAAAGTCATCCTGACATTGGCGGAAGCTCATGGAATACCGACAGAAGTGGCAATAGCCAAGATTCAGCCCATAAAAGTGGAGGCTCATATTTTGGGGAATGAGTGGTTGAATTATTCCATTTACCTCAATAATGCTATTCTGCCTGGCATTCTCCAGTTGATGATTTTCCTGATTACAGCCTATTCCATAGGGGTCGAGATCAAGTATCGCAGTTCACACGAGTGGTTGCGTATCTCCAGAGGTTCTATTTCTCTGGGTTTGTTCGGTAAGCTATCGGTGCATTTCGTTGTCTATTTTGCTGTTGGGCTATTGTTGCTTTCTGTTTTGTATGGCTATGTTGGCTTCCCTTTGCAAGGAGGTTGGTGGCCTATGATTGTGGCGATGACAGTCTTTATTATCGCTTCCCAAGCTATGGGTATTTTCTTTATTTCCATCTTACCTACACTCCGCTTGGGGCTGAGCTTCTCTACCTTGGTTGGGATGCTTAGCTTCTCTATTGCAGGATTTTCTTTTCCTCTCTCGGCGATGCCTCCGGCTATACAGTCTTTGGCTTATCTCTTCCCGTTGCGTCATTACTTTTTGATTTATGTCGATCAGGCTCTGAATGGGATTCCTCTCTATTATACACTCCCGTCATACATCGCCCTGTTGGCTTTTGCTTTTTTGCCGATGTTGGTCATGAAACGGCTTAAGCGAGCACTGATCGAATTCAAATATATTCCCTGAAAACTATTGTCATGCGCAGGAAACTATTCGATTTCCGGGAGGGACTCTCCGATATATACTATATCTGGCGGACTGAGTTCCTTTCCATCTTCAAGGATAGAGGAGTGATTATTCTCTTCTTCTTGGTCCCATTGCTCTATCCGTTGTTATATGCCTATCTCTACAATGAAGAGGTGGTATATGAGTCGAAAATGGTGATCGTAGACCAAGACAACAGCGACTTGTCCAGGGCTTATATCCGTATGATCGATGCCTCTGCCGGAGTGCAAGTGGTGGGTGTGACTACGAATGTCAATGAAGCCCGCCAATCCTTGTGGAACAAGGAAGCCTATGCCATAGTTCGTATTCCCAAGGGGTTTCGGAAAGATATTTATCAAGGAAAACAAACTCGGGTCACTTTTTTTAGCGACTTGTCCAGTGTCTTGTATTACAAGAATTTTATGCTCACGCTCAATCAGGCTGCTTTGGATTTGGGGCGTGCATATCGATTAAACCATGACATAGACAAGACCGGTCAGCCCGCTCTGATTCAGGTACAGCCCGTCGTGAATGAGGATGTCTCTTTTTTTAATCCGGCTGGAGGTTATGCCTCTTTCTTGCTCCCTGTTATCCTGATCCTGATTATCCAGCAAACGATGGTTATGGGAGTATCTATGTTGGCAGCCACGAAGAGGGAGCGAAGTCTTCACCGTGAGCTTATCCCCCTGATAAGCGACCGACATTATCGTGGTCCGATGCGTATTGTATTTGGCAAGAGTGTGGCCTATATAATGGTTTATGCTGTTGTTTGTGTTTGGGTCTTGCTGGCCGTGCCTGCGATATTCGATTTACCTCGTATGGCTCATCTCGGGGAGTTGGCTCTTTTTATCTTACCTTTCCTGCTGGCTTGTGTTTTCTTTTCTCTCTTCGTCTCTTGCTTTATTTTCAACCGAGAGGATTCTATGCTTTTAATCGCCTTTACTTCTGTTATTTTTGTATTCCTTTCGGGAGTCACATGGCCGGAGACAGCGATGCCCGAGATTTGGCGTTGGGTATCCTTCCTCATTCCTTCCACTCCCGGAGCCAGAGGTATGGTTGCTCTTAATACAATGGGAGGAGGATTGGAGGTCGTCTCTAATTATCATACGATATTGTGGATGCAAGCTGGAGGGTATCTTCTATTCTCTTCCTTGGGCTATGCCTATCTTTTGCGCAAACAGGAGAAAAAACTCAAGGATTTGGATAGAGAGATATAGACAAAGAATTAGGGACAAAGCTTGTTTGGAGGATTGTTATTCAAACCTCAGAGGCTTTGCTCAGGGTTTTGCGGTGTGCAAAAAGCCGATGAGGGGAATACCCTCATCGGCTCTTTTTGTTTTGATCGGGATTGATCAAGAGTGTACGGTAAATTAGCCAGAGATTAAAGTTTTCATGGGCAACATCATAAACAGCAGAGATCCTTAGGCCAATGTTTTTTTAGTACATACTCATAATTCAACCTGCCCCATAGCCTTATCCATTGCGGTAGCGTATCTCTATGATTAGACGGTATGGAGTTGTTGATTTCCATGTCTCTGATTCTACTTCTCAAGGAGAGGTATGAAATGCTTTCATGCAAATGATTTTTATCTGTTGTTTTTTATTGTGTTGTTTGTGTAAATAGATGAGAGGCCTTTTTGTCTTGAAAAGAGACCTCAATTGCCTTGATTTTTCTCTCATTTTTGATTTCCATGGGTTCTACTTTTTAGCGACACAGGAGGAAGCGAAAATTCTCTCCTGAGAGAATTTTTGCTAACACAGGAGAGAATAAAATTTTTCACAGGAGAGAATTTTGACCCTCTCAGAATGCCGATGAATAGGGCATTTTGGAAAGTGAGTTCAGAGGGTTTGAAAGGGAGAATGTTGAGCCGGATATTTGTGGGATTTTTCCTCGATTTTTCTCGTTTTGAGTGAAGAGGGGATTTTACAAAACATGTGTGTTTAGAGTTAGTGTTGCAGCCTCTATTTGATGAAACCCAAGCGATGCTTCCCGAAGGATTGATTTACCCCTCGGTTGACTTATTCGTTGGGTCTATGTATTGTGCTCTGAAGGGGAGGACTACTACCGCACGCTGTCATGTTAGGATCGTGGCTCCTCTTTCTTGGGTAGGATGCCATCCAATTGCAGGTCATTGGCAAGACGGGTGAGCATACTTTTTCTCTCTGTTTGGTCTAATGCTCTTCGCAGGTCGAACAGCTGTCCGCGAATGTTTTTCAGCAGGGTGATCGCTTTTATTCGTCCCTCCAATTCGTCTCCCTGCTGAGAAAGGGCTCTTTTGGCTCCTTCTATTGTAAGTCCTTGTTCTCGGATCAGAATACGCAGCGTCATGAGACGGTCTATGTCTTCTTGGCGATACAGGCGTGTACCTCTGCGAGAGGTTCTCGGTCGAAGTTCGGGGAGCTGACTTTCCCAGTGGCGTATGGTGCTCACCGGCTCATTGAGCTGATGAGCCACTTCTCCTATGCTGTAGTAAAACTTGCGTTGACTCATATTCATCCTCCATCCTTCTTCCCTTTTGTTTTTGCCTAATGTGCAAAAACTCGGCCGTGATTGCTTCTCACTCGATCACCGTCCCCAATAGGGTTGCACTACTGGCACTGTTGATACGCACTTGTACATATTGGCCCACACGATGCCCGGCTTTGTCGAAGATGACCACCTTGTTTTGCTGCGTGCGACCGAAGAGTTGTTCCCGGCTACGTTTGCTAAATCCTTCGATAAGGACCTCGAATGTTTTTCCGATGTCTCTCCGGTTACTTTCTTCGCTTAGTTTGTTTTGCAGGTCTATCATTTCGCTCAGGCGACGACCTTTCACCTCTTCCGGCACATCGTCCGGCAGGTGTTTGGCTGCGAAGGTCCCGGGACGTTCGCTGTACTTGAACATAAATGCTGAGTCGTAGCCTACTTCTCTCATCAAAGAGAGTGTTTCTTGGAAGTCCTCTTCTGTTTCGGAATGAAATCCACAGAATAGATCCGTACTAATGGCACAATCCGGCATGATGCGTCTGATGGCGGCCACGCGGTCGAGGTACCACTCTCTCGTGTAGCAACGTTTCATGGCCGTTAATATCTTGTTGCTCCCACTCTGTGCTGGTAGGTGGATGTGTCTGCATATATTGGGATAAGCTGCCATGACCTCAATCACATCATCGCCCATATCTCTCGGATGGGGTGAGGTGAAGCGGATACGCATCTGAGGGGCTTCTTCGGCAACCAGCTTGAGTAGTCCGGCAAAGGAGATCTCTTCTCCTTGTGGGTTTCGATAGGAGTAGGAATTGACATTTTGCCCCAGTAGGGTAACTTCTCGGAAGTTTTTCTCCCTCAAGTCTCGCACTTCGGCGAGGATACTGTCTACTTCGCGACTACGCTCTCGTCCTCTGGTATAGGGCACGATGCAATAGGAGCAAAAATTGTTGCATCCACGCATGATAGATACGAAGCCGGAGATGTGTACACCACCTATCTTCAGGGGGATCACATCCTTGTATGTCTCCTGCTTAGATAGCTCCACATTGATAGCTTTTTCTCCTTTTTCGACTGCTGCAATAAGGTTGGGTAAGTCCAGATAACTGTCCGGCCCGGCCACCAAATCGACTCCGTGCTTTTCGATGAGCTCTTGTTGTACGCGTTCGGCCATACATCCCAGCACTCCGATGGCAATGGCTTTGTGCAGCTTTCGGCGCAGAGCTTGCAGTTGTTCGATGCGGTGAATGACTCGCTGTTCGGCGTTATCTCGTACCGAGCAGGTATTGATAAGTATGGCATCGGCTTCTTCCGGGTGCTCTACCTGAGCATAGCCGGCCATCTGCATGATAGAAGCAACAACTTCGCTGTCGGCCACATTCATTTGACAGCCGTAAGTCTCGATGTATAGGTATTTGGTGGAGTCTATTCGGGTGGTATCGCTCATCGCTGGTATTTATTGATCGCCAAAGGGCAGGAAGAAACACTTTAATTGTGTATTTTTGGGTACTCAAAAGTAGTACAAACTAATGGATATTCCGGTTCAATAGAGCTGTATGGCGGTCTCTCTCTCCTTGTTGGCTGTCTGCCGGTTTGTCGGATCGGAATGGCTTGTATGTCAGTTACTCACACCAAATAAATTGCATTACATATGGCATTAAGATTTATCACGGCCGAGGAGGCCGCCAGCTTTGTGCAGCACAACGACAATGTCGGTTTCGGGGGGTTTACTCCTGCCGGATGTCCCAAGGTCGTTCCTCATGCTATAGCCGAGCGAGCTCGCAGAGAGCATGAGGCCGGTAGAGAGTTTAAGATCGGAGTATTCACCGGAGCCAGTACCGGTGATCGTTTGGATGGTGAATTGGCACGTGCCGAGGCTGTGAAGTTCCGCACACCCTATCAGTCCAATAAGGATTTGCGCAATCAGATTAACGCTCGTGAGGTAAGCTATTTCGATATTCATCTTTCTCATCTGGCGCAGGAATTGCGTTACGGCTTCTATGGCCCGATCGATGTAGCTATTGTGGAAGCTGCCGACGTCACGGAAGATGGGCGTATCGTACCCACCACGGGGGTAGGCCTCTTGCCTACTGTTTGCCGATTGGCAGAGCGCATTATTGTAGAGCTCAACGATAAGCATCCGAAAGAGATCTGCGGTATCCACGACATAGCAGAGCCGTTGGATCCTCCACATCGCAAGGATATGCCTGTTTATAAGCCCAGCGACAGAGTGGGGAAACCTTATGTGCAGGTGGATCCAGCCAAGATTGTAGGGGTTGTACGAACGAGCGAGCCGAATGACGATAGTGGCTTTACGCCCTTGGATGATGTGACTTTGGCTATTGGTAACAATGTGGCCAAATTCCTTGTGCAAGAGATGAAATCCGGACGTATACCAGCTGACTTTCTCCCCCTGCAGAGTGGAGTGGGGAATGTGGCCAATGCAGTCCTCGGTGCTTTAGGTGACAACGAGGAGATCCCTGCATTTGAGGTTTATACAGAAGTGATTCAGGATGCGGTGATTGGTCTGATGAAGAAAGGCCGGGTGAAGTTCGCCAGTGGCTGCTCTCTCTCAGTTAGCCGGGAGGTGATCCGTGATATATACAGTCAGTTGGATTTCTTTAAGGATAAGATCCTGCTCCGCCCCAATGAATATTCCAATAACCCGGAGATTGTGCGTAGGCTGGGTGTTATCACAATCAACACTGCTCTCGAAGCCGACATTTTTGGTAATGTCAATTCTACCCATGTGACCGGAACCAAGATGATGAATGGTTTGGGAGGCTCCGGAGACTTTACTCGCAATGGGTATATCTCTATTTTTACCACTCCTTCCACGGCTAAGGGAGGGAAAATCTCGGCCTTTGTACCAATGGTTTCGCATGCAGACCATAATGAGCATTCGGTAAAGGTGATTATTAGCGAATATGGTATTGCAGATCTTCGAGGAAAGTCTCCTATAGAGCGAGCTCGTACGATAATAGACAACTGTGTACATCCCGATTATCGTCCGCTGCTCAATGAATATCTCGATAGAGGGATTGCCGGGCATACTCCGCAGGATCTTACAGCCTGCTTTGCTTTCCACCGGGCATTGATCGAGAAGGGCGATATGCGCTTGACTGACTGGAAGGAATATCCTCAGAAATAAACCGCAAGAGTAGTCGAAAAGAGTTGGGCCGATCCTACCAAAAAGAGATGGGCCCAACTCTTCTGTAAGTAGCTAAAGGAAGAATTAGGAGATGAAGAAAGAGAATTCTTTGTTCGATTATTGGTTGGGCTGCTGGATGCAGTATGCCAACTTTAGGGGGAGAGCCGGACGGAAGGAGTTTTGGAGTTTTATGCTGTTTCAGTTTCTGATCTTCTTTGTTTTGGATTTTGTGCGCATCGTGAATGGCACGGGCTTTGCTCTCTTTTCGGTCTTGTTTGGATCTATTCTTGGAGGAAGCATCCCCTCCGGTATGAATCTTGTTGTCGAGGTTCTCTTTGCTCTGTTCTCCCTTCTGTTTTTTCTGTTTTCTCTCTTGCCTACAATGGCAGTGTTGGCACGACGGCTACACGATACAGGCAGGAGTGGCTGGTGGGGGCCTTTGTTCTTCTTGTCGATTGTCTCCAATGTCACGTTCTTTGCCATATTAATCAATTCTTGGGGACGGAAAGGAGGTATACCTTTTTTCTTGCTTAGCTTCGTTAATCTGTTGCTGGCCGCCCTTTTGTTTGCATGGACTATTAGCAGAGGAGATTTGGCCGAAAATAAATATGGGCCAAGTACCAGAAGATTGATCTTCTCTCTTGATGAGGAGACAGAGGAAGACAAATCAGACGTTTAGGTTCCCCTCACTTATTCCTGAATCGCTGGGTGCAAGAGAGAAGTGTCGAAAAAGGAGAGTTTTTTGATTTATCCTCTTCTCGAGGAGGGCTCTTTGTCTTAGCTGATTGACCAGTGCAAGCCAAAGCTTTACCGGCTTTGTTTAGCTCTTATTGTGTAGAAATGGAAGAAAATACTACAACTAAATTCGGTTTCCTAAATCTGGCGGTTTTTGTACTTTCCGTCTATGTTCTTGGTGTACTGATTATTGATACAACTTTTGAACTGCCACAAGAGACATCCCGGCTTTTGAATTACATTGATGTCGCCATTTGTATTTTCTTTTTCTTTGATTTCTGTGTAAGGCTCTGTCAGGCAGATGATAAATGGAAGTTCATGCGTTGGGACAGGATTGATTTGGTTTCGGGTATTCCGATGATAGACTTTTTGAGATTTGGGAGAATATTCAGATTGATCCGGCTATTCTGAATTTTAAGAGCATTCCGTACCACAAAGGATTTTGTGACATACGTTTTCAAAAGCAAGGCTCAGGGCACATTTGCTTCGGCTGCGATTTTAGCGATTTTGCTAATGATATTTTCTTCAATAGCTATTCTTCAGGTCGAAAATGCACCGAACAGCAATATACAAACAGCGGAGGATGCTATTTGGTGGTCTTATGTCACCATCACGACAGTCGGTTATGGGGATAAATTCCCTGTAACGACAGAGGGAAGACTTATTGCGATGTTTTTGATGACCGCAGAGGTAGGTCTTTTCGGGACTTTTACCGCCTACATCGCTTCGATATTTGTGTCGGATAAAAAAGAGGAAACGGAGACATAAAAAAAGAAGAGAGTATCCGTGTGTGGGTAATGACTGGCCAAAGAGCTATTTCAGTATTTGTAGTGCAGTCTTTTATGATGCTAATTTTCTGATGTTCGCCACGGAGAGAGGACTGTGTATTATCTTGATATAATGTTACTTTTGCAGGGTGGTGGCGGCCTTTTACTTCCTCTCTTTCCGTAAAACAAAAGTCGTGCAGGCTGTCACTCCTAAAGCAAAGCGATGGACAAGAATACCGAACTCGACAAACGCTACCTGCGAATGGCAGCTATTTGGGCGGAGAACTCCTATTGCGAAAGGCGCAAGGTGGGAGCACTCATAGTGAAAGACAAGCGTATTATTTCCGATGGTTACAATGGTACCCCTTCCGGCTTTGAAAATATTTGCGAAGACGAGAGTGGAGCCACCAAACCCTATGTGCTTCATGCCGAAGCTAATGCCATAACGAAAGTGGCTGGATCGACCAATGACAGTCGCGGGGCTACTATATACATCACGGACTCACCCTGTATAGAGTGTGCAAAACTGATTATTCAGTGTGGAATCAGGCGGGTGGTATATGCCAAGGAATACCGTCTTTCCGATGGTATAGAGCTGCTGCAAAGAGCCGGGATACAAGTCGATTTTCTGCCAATGCCTTAATGTGGAGGAAACACTAAACGGATATGGAGAACATAGATAAAAAGGAGCTTTCCTCCGATGAACAGGCAAATTCTGCAGAGGTAGAGCCAAAGGAAAGAGAAAAGGCAGACTGCAAGCAACCGGCAATGTCTGTAAAGTCTCATCATCTTGGTACGGCGGCCTATATCGTTATTGGATTGTTGGTCGCTCTTTTGGCTATTTATTCAGGTTATTATTTGGGCAAGCATTCCGGTGCGGCGGGCAAATATGCCAAGCTGAATGCTGTGTTGGAGTTGGTGGAGCAGCTTTATGTGGATGAAGTCTCGACCGATTCGATACAGGAAAAAGTAATCCCTCTTGTATTAGAGCAGTTGGATCCGCACAGCTCTTATCTCAGTGCTCAGTTGCAGCAGCAAGAAACCGAGCGATTGGAAGGTTCTTTCAGTGGTATAGGGGTACAATTCAATACAATTACGGATACAGTAGTCGTTGTGCAGGTGATTGCCGGGGGGCCGTCTGCTCGTGCCGGAGTGAAAGCCGGAGACCGCATTTTAGGTGTGTCTGGCTATGATCTGACCAAGCCTCCTTTGGATAGCGACAGTATTCGCAATCACCTCAAAGGTCTGGAAGGGAGTGTTGCTGATTTGTCCATTTTGCGCAATGGCAAGCCGATGCACCTGAAGGTAACACGTGGGCATGTACCGATCAACTCAATAGAATCGCAATACGAGATTGCTCAGGGTATCCTGTATGCCAAATTAAATGGTTGGGGGCGTACCACGCACAAGGAGTTCTTGGCAGCTGTTTCTCCCATGCTTACCAAGGGGCGACTCAAAGGTATAGTGCTGGATTTGCGTGGAAACGGTGGCGGTTATATGGAAGCTGCCGTAAGGATGAGCAATGAGTTTTTGCAGAGAGGGCAGAGTATTCTCTATGTAGAAGGAAAGGCTTATCCCAAAGAGACAGTCTTGGCCGATGGTACGGGATTGCTGAAGCGAGTCCCTTTAATTGTTATGGTCGATGAATTCTCTGCCAGCTCGAGTGAGATTTTTGCTGGAGCAATGCAGGATCAGGATAGAGCTGTGATTGTCGGCCGACGTACCTTTGGTAAAGGCTTTGTGCAGCAGCCGTATGATTTTCCGGACGGATCTGAGGTGCGACTTACTATAGCCCGATATTTTACGCCTTCCGGACGTTGCATACAGAAGCCCTACGAGCCGGGAAATTTGTACGACTATAGCATGGAGGTGCAAAATCGCTATGCGCAAGATGAGTGGGACAAAGAAATCGATCCTCCGCAAGACCCCAGATTGTTGTATCGTACACAAGGAGGGCGCGTGGTCTACGGTGGCGGAGGAATCTCTCCGGATGTCTTCATCCCGAGAGATACGACAGGTTTTACGAGCTATTATTTCCGACTGGTGAATCAGGGAGTACTGCACAAGTTTTCTTTTATCTATGCCGATCGTTACCGGGCTAAGCTCTCTCAATACAAGACTGCTGAGGAGTTGGTCGGTTACCTCAATACACAGGGACTACTCTATCAGGTGGGCAATTTCGCACATCGTGAGGGAATAGCCCTCCGCCCGAATGCCTTGCATAGCTCTGCCGATTTGATTCTTAACCAGACTTATGCTTTGATAGCTGAGCATATCCTTAGCAGAAAAGCCATGTGGATGATATTCAACGAACGAGACAATGGCATACTTCGCTGTGTGGAGATGATAGAGAAGGAGCAGGCTTTTCCTCTCAGTCTTAATGGACGAGAAGATCGAAAGGAAGAGGTAGAGAAAACCCCTTCTAAGGAATAGGAAAGGAAGTAACGAAGGAAATAGAAATGACCAAGCAGGAGATAAGAAAAGAGTTGCGTCGCAGAGCCAAGGAGGAGTTGAATGCAGAGCATGTGCAATGGGCTTCTCAAGTGGTGGTCGATTTGATAGAGACCTTACCGGAGTTTTCCGAAGAGAGGCGTGTGGGGCTTTATCACGCGCTGCCGGACGAGCCGAATCTTGCATCCCTTTTGGATCGGTATAGCAGCCGCATGGCTCTTTACTTACCCAGGGTGGAGGGCGATGATATTGCCTATTACAGGTATCGTGGGCCGGAAGATTTGCGGATAGGAGCTTTTGGAATAGAAGAGCCCAAGGCAGATCCCTCGGAAGCCTTGCCTCCGGAGAAATTGGACTTGATACTTGTGCCAGCTACGGCTTTTGATGACAATGGCTTCCGCTTGGGGCGTGGTAAGGGCTTTTATGATCGTTTCCTGCCCAAAGCTCCCAATGCTTGTCGTGTGGGGGTGACTTATGCCCTGATGGATACTCCCCAATTACCCACAGATCCGTGGGATACGGCCATGGATGTTGTCGTGAGCCCTCACGGGGTACGTCGCTGCAAGTGAGGTCAGCGTATATTGCGTCCTACAAAGACCAGTAGAATCAGGAGATTGAGTATGAGCAAACCTCCACCCATCCATATGACTTGCAGTTTGGGCCCCTCCAATACCAGTGTGCAGATACTTGCTGCAATTATAATGGCCAGGATTAGTCCTAATACAATGTAGGAGAAGATTGATTTAGCCTTAGAGTGTTGCTTGTCTTTCATGTGTGCAAAGCTATGGTTTATTTCTCTATCCGTGCTTATTTCAAGAAGACCCGTCGTCACTTCTATCTCCTTTTATTTCTCGTCTTTTTTCACTCGACATGGATGTTGGCTTCGGAGACTGACAGCTCTTGCATCTATCGTCCTAAGCTCATAGCTCCACGTGTGTATCGGCTTATGCCACAGGCGAAATCTACGGCTTATGGGGCTTATCGCTGCATAGACAGTTTGGACGCAAGGTTCGCCGAAAAATTCGGGATCTCGAGTGAGATTGAGGATGAGCGTGGCAGTACTCGTCAGAAGTTTCTCGATGCGGGGATGGCTGCTCTCTTTGGATACAATTTCCAGCTTGACTCTTGTTGGATGTTAGGAGTGGACGGGCTGGGGTTTGCTTTTCCAGAAGTCAATAGCACTGACGGCATATGGTGTGGTTATGAACTGATTGCTGCTTACAAACCTCGTGCAGGCTATGCTTTGCATGCCAGAGGGAATGCCTACTATACCACCGGGCGAAAAAAAGTGGTTTGGCATAGCTATTTGGGCTTGCACTACACCCCGGAGAGAGATGGAATGCTTTTCTTGGGGTTGGGGCAGAGCAGTGGAGGATACAATCTCCTGAATGGTCATCAGTCTTATTTGCTCGATTATATAGAGCCTGCACTTGGTAATGAGCCGACACGGACTTATGAGAGAGACTGGCTACTGTTGAGAAACGAAATAGAGTTGAATCATTGGTTGGGGATAGACTTTACCTCCACTTTTGAACACCGCAGGCCGATTGTCGATTCTGCCTGGTACGGTTCTCATCGTGCTTTTTGTACGGAGTTAAGATTGCGTTTTCATCCTTTAGCCAATGTCCAAATCTCGCCAGCCGGACGGGCTGCTTATATTTCTCCCCTCGGGTATAGGATCCCCGAATTGTCTGTTGCCTATCGGCGAGCTTGGCCCTTGGGAGGAGACCTTCCTTCTTCCGATTACAGCCGATTGGAAGTGATGCTTCGCGGTACCTATGATATAGACTCTCGGCAGTATATGCATTATGCGTTAGGAGCGGGAGCTTATATAGGCAAGATGTGGCGGAGTGAGCAGGATTTGAAATACGTTTCTACAGCCAATACCGTTGGTTTTTCCCAAATGTCTTATCGTTTTCAGACAATAACCCCTGCCCGCAATTTGGGAGAGAGATGGCTGTCGATTTATCTGAATTATGAGACTTCTATCTTTCCCTTAGCAAAGGCAATGGGGAGGAAGGGGTTCCCACTGGATGAAGCTATCCATTTCAAAGCTATTGTTTCTCGATACGAGGAGCCTCCTCTGTTGCAAGAAGAGCATTTGCGTTATTTGGGTAAGAGAGAGACATCCGTTTGGACGGAATATGGCTATAGTCTCGGGATCGGAGATTTGATGCGTGTCGGTTTCTTCTTGGGGTTTGATAGGCACAGATATTCCTCTCTTGCATTTCGAGTGTCTGTTCCTCTTTTGCAGCTTTATCGTTTTTGGGGAGAGCGAGACTGACAGGTCGGAAATTACTTTTTCCTTTTTCTTTTTTGATAGAAACTTCTTGGAGGGAGATAGCTCCGGAGCCTTGAGCTGTCTATTCCTTTTCCCTATTGACTAACAATGGGCTGTGACAAAACTTTTGTTTGTCACAGCCCATTCTAATGTGTTGCTTATAAGTCGTTTACTGCGGAAGGACAGGAAGCAAGACCTTGCTTTCATGTACTGTCACAAAACGCCAAATAGTCGTTTGTTTCACATATTCGATAGCATGAAGTTGCACCATCTTTCATATCACAGTTGAAAAATCGTGTACAAATCCATGTGGATTGATTTTTACAAATATTCCGTGTACGCTCAAAGAGAGTCGAACTTTGACATAGATTTCTCTTTCAATTCGTCCACTATTTTTGCGTAAAGCTTCATCGCTTCAAAATTAGAGTGTCCAGTCCACCTCATATCACTTCAACCGGGATGCCTAATTGAAGAGCTGTGACAACGAAGGTGCGCCGTCCGACGTGTGTAGTCAATAGATACCACTTGGGATATACCTCTTCATGCCGCTGGTTGCCCTTGAAGTAAACTATTCGTGTAGGTTCGTCAAGCCCGACAACCTGCCCCAATGTTTTGAGGTGGGCGTTCATCTTCTCATTCGAGATAACGGGCAATACCTTATCATCTGTGAAATTACAATCTCTATACTTATCAATTATCGCCTGAGAATGCTTGTTTAGTTCAATCCTGAGCCCATCAACAGTCTTCTTTGTTACCACATGAACAACCCCTTTCTTTACATCAGAACGTTTTAGCTTAGCAACATCGGAATACCTAAGCCCCGTGAAGCATTGAAATAAGAATACATCCCGTACACGTTCAAGGGCTTCCTGCATTCGCTGAAACTCAAAATCTTGAAGAAGTTTCAGTTCCTCTCGTGAGAGGTAGATGATTTCTTTTGAATCAACAGAAATACCCTTCAGCTTTGGCTTGAATGTATTGTGCAAATTACCGTTGTAATACCCTTTTTGAGCCGCCCATCTTAAGAACCACCGCAAGAATGAAAGCTGTTTCGATATGGTTGTGTTTCGAAAGTCTTTTTTTATTGCAGTAGTTAATAAGATTTTGCAGTTTTTCCTCTGTCAGAGAGGGGAAAGATATGTTTGGGGCAAACGATTTGAGGCGATGTCGTAATGTTCGGAACTTTTGAAATGTTGATGGGGTCCACTGGTTTTGTTCACCAACTTGCCTTGTGAACATATCGAACACATGCTAGAAATCAAGTTTGCCACTTTCGTCGATCAACATCTAACTAACGAATTTCTAATTTTCCACGACCAAGTAACAGCCATTGCGGAGAAATCCCGAAATCCTCACATATGTATGCAAGTGCATCAATATCGATTTCTTTATAATGCATTTCGTCGATAGGTTTGCCGAAATCACCCTTGATACGATAGTACTTTACAAGGTTCAAGTTGTGAGCCTCACAAAAAGACTTCAAGCCAGTTGTTCTCCCCAGTGCCTTGGCCATTGCGATCGCATCAAAGAAGCGTTTTTGTATTTCGATCACTTGCGGGTTGATGGATTTCTTCATCGCTTCTCTTTGAATGTTACATCTATTATCTCGTTGAGGTTCTCTTGTCTATTTAACCGACATACAAAGCATCACTCTGTATATTCCGAATATGTCCGCCATTGACACATCAAATGGGGCATATCGTTCATCCGGGTTGATTGACACACATTTCACGTGGCCCTCCTTCTGAGATGGTACAAGTATTTTTATGACTGTGCCATTGCAGGTATCTAACACGTATACCTTTCCCCACTCGAGAAAGGCTTTCTCATTGATCTTCTTTATGAGAATCTGAGCTCCGGAGGGGTATTCAGGAGCCATACTATCACCTGAAACAGTGACTGCAAAATCAGCTCCCTTTATTGGCGAAATCACACGCTCACAATTACGATCCTTGACAGACACAACAAAGTCATTAAGGCTGCCGGCTTGTGCTGATATTGGGAGCAATGGGACAAAGCAAATATCACTTGCGACTTCTGTCGTGTTTGAAGAGGCATCATCTCCATCGTCTTTGAGTAGCATTTCGCCTTCACCGGTTAGGAGCCAATCGCCAGAAACATCATTGAAGGTACTAATTAAAGATGCAACAAACTGTTCGGTCAAGTTGCGCTTATTATTACGCAATTCTGATATATAACTCTTATCCACATCCAATTTTATGGATAAATCTGTTGCATTGTATATTCTCCCATCGTTTTTTAACCTATCAAAAAGATATCTAAATCTCTGGTTTTTAGATGTTTCTACAACTTAACCTAGTGCATTGGTCCTAATTGTTCCCATGTCGCATACAATAAAACGTTGCACATACAGCTGATTGTTGTCTCTTTGCGCCGTGATACTTACCTAAGTATCGCAAAGGTAACAAATGCATATAGCAAACGAAGAATACATGGGAAAGACAAAATTCAGGTCGTACTACGACAAACTGCCAGACAAGAAAGTAGAGCCTCCCAAAAACCTCTTTCTCCAGAGGATTTTATCTGAATACGGAAAATGGTTGCAATGCAAGATGTTCTCGGAGAAGATAGATACACTAACGTCGAACTGACGTTATACAGATGTATTCGAACCAACTATCTAACAAAGGATTATGGGAATACAAGCGAATTTTGATATGAGTGCTATACGTGCTTACGCCTACAGCAAACATGATGAGCTTATGGAGGCCTTAATGGAAGCAATGAAAACGGCTTGTATTAAAATGGTCAAGCGAGCAAAACAGACTAATACGTATAAGGATCAAACCCACAAGTTACGTTCATCTATCGGATGTGTATTATACCACAATGGATTGGAAGTCTTCAATTATTTTGAGGACACTGGAGGTGAAATGGGGATAGACGGGGTTAATCAGGGGTTGGCTTTTGCTCGTAAAAAAGCAGGGGAAGAAGCTGGTCATGCTATGGTTGCTGTTGTTGTCGCAGGAGCTGAATATGCACGCTATGTTGAACATAAAGGGTTCGATGTGCTAACGGGTAGTTCATACGAGTTTGAGGCCGATATGGGAAATGAAATACGAGAAGTAATGGGCGCATTCAAAAAGCACGTAGAAAATGGTTTGAGATGAAAGGAGAAGAAGACAGCAAAGAACGCAAGCGTCAAAAGGAGCAGGATAAGTTGTTGCGGTTGTTGCAACAACTTATCTATCAAAACTACTTGATCTCATTCAAGCTTAAAGCTGTGAAAAATGCTATTGAGCAAGGCAGCGATGGCTTCTTCTTTGCTCACAACCATACGGCGAACAAGCAGATAGAGAAGATGCTCTCTACAATGGCGAGGCAAATGAATGTGTTGCTACTTAACGGTATTAAGCGAGAATGGAAATGTGGTGAAGAGAACTTTTGGGATAGGGTGAAACTTTCATTGTCAAAAACGGCACAGCAAAGGAAGTTGAACGACCATATTCGAGAACAAGCCACGAAAAGCGCACGAGATAAAACAGCGGAAGCCTTTTACAATGAGAAAAGGCACGGGTTTACTATTTCGGAGCGTGTTTGGAACTTATCACGGAATGCAAAAAAGGAAATTGAAATTGTCTTGCAAAACGGCATTAAAGAGGGTAAGAGTGCCGCCGAAATATCCAAGTCACTAAAAGGATATTTGAATGAACCTGAGCGTCTTTTTCGCCGTGTGAAAAATAAGGAAACGGGCGAATTAGAACTAAGTAAGGCGGCTCAAAAATACCATCCCGGGCAGGGTGTCTATCGCAGTGCCTACAAAAATGCTATGCGATTGGCACGAACGGAGATAAAGGCAGCTTATCACGAAGCACAATGGAATGCGGCACAAAACAACTCCTTGATTGTTGGGTGGCAAATCGTTTTGTCAAACAATCACACAACTTTGATAAAGGGAAAACCTGTACCATTCAAGGATATTTGCGATGAACTTGTTGGAGAATATCCTAAGTCATTCAAGTTTAAGGGCTGGCATCCTCAATGCAGATGTCAAATGTTGCCTATACTAGCAAAGCAGGAGGAACGAAATGACCTTTACCGAAAGATATTTGACGGGAAACGAGGAGAATGGAAACCCGATGAGGTAAAGTGTGTCCCTCAGGCGTTCAATGAATGGGTACAGGTTAATCAAGAGCGAGCCAAAGGATGGGCAAATATGCCACACTTCATCCGTGACAATCAAAAGTTTGTGCAGAGTAAGTTTGATGTAGATATCTACACAGACCAGGAAAAGAAATTCACACACGCACGCAAAACGAAAGAGGCAATGCAGCGTGTATTGGCAGAACTTTCGGCATTGTATCCAGATGTTCCTAACACAGAACTTGCCGCAATTCATCATTACACACGAAATGGCGGAAATTATCGACAATTAAACAAGCAGATGGAGAAAGGAATGCTTACAGTCTTCAACTGATAGCACAGGGGCTTGAGAAAGTCCCAATTTATCAAGGATCGGTGTATCGTGGTATGATTATCAAGCATAAGGAGTTTGAACGGGTGTTTGGTGGTGGCGTTGGAGTATTGTGAAACAAAATCGCTTTGTATCTTCAAGCAAGGATATGAATGTGGCTAAAAGATTTGCAGGATTTAGGGCACTGGGCAAGAAAGGGGTGCAACTTATGATAACGATTGTGAGCAAAAATGGGCGTGATATTTCCCAAATATCGGAATTTAATGGTAGCTTCGCTTCTGAAAATCAACAAGAAGTGTTATTTACCAGTAACACGGCATTTCGCATAGATAACTTAGAGGATAAGGGCGATGTGGTATGGCTAAATATGAGTGAATTATGAGCAATGCAGAAATAAAGGATGTGCGATTGGCTCGCTATGAGGCTACGGGGTTTTACTACATCGATGATGATAGCGAGGATGAGGCGAGCGATGCCCTTGCGGAGCGATATTTGGAGTATTTTTTCTTTTTTGATGATGGGGGGGGGAGTTTGTGTGGTATTTGCCCGAGGCAGAGCTTGATAATTTTGTGTTTGACCACAGCAACCACAGCCTGATGCGACGATACAAAGAGGTGAGTGAGGGGGAATTTCGGCATCGTAGTGCCGAGAGTCAAGCCGAATTTTACCGCCCTTGGCTTTGCCGAGAATACGGCATCGAGAATGTTCATTATCCAAAGTAGAGACAGAGAAGTAGCTTTGCAGCTGAAAATCAACAAGAAGTGTTATTTACTAACAACACCACTTTCCGAATTGACGAGGTAATAGATGGAACTGGAATAATACGAGTGCATATGACAGAGTTATAATAGATTATTTTCGAAGCGGAACACAGAAAAAATGCAACTATGAGCTACAAGATTACTTAATGGGAGAAAATAAGGTTTGATCAAGATGCAGGAATGTGGATGTATGGCATTGACTACCTGTTTAGTGATGGCTCTGTCGGGTCGTGCTTGTATTATGTTTCTCCAAAAGACGATAATAGTTTTAATGCTGAAACCAGCACCAAAGTACATAAGAAACTCGCAGAAAGCGAAAAAGAACACCACGAGTTTAGGCAGAAATGGGAAGAAGCAAAACAACGATGGAATGCCCTAACCCCCGAACAGCAAGAGGAAGAGCGAAAAAAGACGGAGGCTTATGATGAACGCATACTTGCTGAATCGGGATACTTCGATGAAGAAGACGACGAGGAGAATGAAAAGGGCAGGTCTATCACAATGTAGGCCCGCCCTTTTTGAATCGTTGCACACAATATTTTAATTATCTCATTAGCCCCTTTGATGCCCCCTTTTGAATTGCTTCATTATGTTTCCCCTCAAAAATCAAATTTCCAATATTGCAATATTTAGGCATTACAGAAGAAACCAATACATTTTCAACTTCAAATTTCTTTGGTTCGTCTTTCTCTTTGTGTTCGAATAATTTCTTTAGCCAGCTCATAGAATATCGTGCAAATTTCGGGTGGGGGATTATTTCTCGCTATTATCTTCATCTTTGACAATCCTTGTCAAGTCTTTGTCAAAGTAGAATATGCGGTGTGCGATTATTTTGTTACCGCTTGCGTTCTTTGCCCTGAAAGAGTGTGTTATTTGCCAACCTATAAATTCAGGTGTAAAAAGAGAATCTAATTCTTCACATCTCCTAATATGAAACATTGCACTATCCAACAGTAACATTGCTTCTGTTGCATATCGTGCTTGTTCTTGATATAACCCAAATTTACTATATAGCTTAGCGTCTTCTCCCTTTTCAAATCCCTTTTCTTTTAGTTTCTCAGCCAATGAAAGAGAAGTTTGGAATTCTTCGAGGTCTTTAACTTGCGAAAAGGTAGAATCGAGTGTGCCGAATTGAACACTTTCATAGCTACTAAAATCGTGAAGCGACACCTCTAATCGTTTCTTGACAAGAAGCTCGGCTTGCTTTTGTGGGGTCTTCTTGCATCCCGAGAATGCTACAACCAGCCCGACAAGGGCGATCATTGTAATTAGTAATTTCTTCATTGCTGTTTGTTTTTTGGTTTGTCTAACTTCTTCATTTTCCGATAGCCTGATTTGAGTTCTTTCTTTATATCGGGCAATGTTCTTTCTTGCGGTAGCCTTTCGGGGTCATTCACCATTACACTATCCCCATTCTGAAAGGAGATAGGACTACTGTTGAATTGGAAGATTTGTACTTCGGTAGCTTGTAACATAGCTGTAAACAAATAAAAGGTGTAGACCTTTCCCGTTGTTACAGGTTACCGAGGTCCTTTGCACGCCATTAAGCAATGCAACGGGGGTATTCACGCCAATATCTATTTCTTTGCCGATGCGACTATATAAAAATAGCCCTCAACCTACGTTTGAGAGCCTATAAGTCGCTCTCGATTACTTTGAACACCGCAAAGGTGGTGCAATGTTTTTGGATTGTGCAAATTGGGGTTATTTCTCTGTCTGTTCCTGTTCTTCTTGAGAGCCAAATTCAAGGATCTTCTTAAGCGCATAGCCTTTATTAAGGATTTCTTTTACGTCTGACAAGTGAGTTGAGATGTTACACAGAATATGGAGGGAAGTGCCACTCAAAAAAGCAACAGCGCCACCTATAAGTATTGCTGGATTACTTCCTTCGATTGCGGCGATAATACTAATTAACGCCGCAATAATTGAGAGCCATGCAACCACACGCAAAGTGCTCTCCCAAGCTGTGCTTTTATTTGCTTCGATTTCTTGTTCTTTCCGTTGAAGCTCTTTTAGTTTTTCTACTTGTTTCATATTCTTTGTTTTTTGGGGAGTGAAAAGCCCATAACTTTCTACTTTTGATTTGTACGAGTACAAATGCCCATGGATTATGCAAGTGCAGTATACTTCATGAAATTACTCCCTCGTGTATGTGCGTTTTCCTCCACTTATAGTTCCCATATCAGTTGAAAGAACACTTCCAGAGACCTTACCACTGATAGTTTTTTCTCCAATCGTCCAAGAGACAGAATTTCCCTTGAAAGAGTACGTTCCTTCTTCTACATCAACACCAGAGAACATTCTTGTTTTTCTCACCCTTATTTCTTGGCATTTGCTATCGGTAAGAAACTCAATGGATGTGGTACAGGTCCCTCCATAAATCATTTCTGCAATATCATCAGGAGCTGTCCATTTTGTTCCCTTGAACAGGTTTGTAGGTTCATCCTTTGAACATCCCGAGAACGCTACCAGCCCTACAAGGGCGATCATTGTAATTAGTAATTTCTTCATTGCTGTTTAGAGTTTTGAATTTGCTTTATATCTTGATCTAACTGCTTAATATCATTAAAGTGTTCTATTTCGCGTTGTCTGATTTTATAAGCTTCGTATTCCTTTGTTGCTTTGGAGACGGCTAATTTATGAGAGATTTTTCCAGCATGTTCAAGTATATTTTTCTCATTCATAGTTAAAATAAGGCGAAGTTTTTGTGCCCAATCTCGCATATACATAGGCTTTTCAGCAATAGCCTGCATTTCTGCATAAGCAAGAAATTGCTCCACAATAAGTTTAAGCTGGCGCATCTCCTCTTCATTCAGGTAGTTCTTGCTCGTTAAAGCATCGTTTTTTGTTACTCTACCTTGTTTTTCTGTTGATGTAAGCCCCATCATAGGGACTTGGGCATTGGAGCGATAGTAAATAAGTTCTGCAGCTGTTTGCCCACTTATTGCCCAAAGAAGCTTATTTTGCACCTCCTTGTAAAAAGAAATGGTCATTTCATCTCTCGGATCATAGTCTATGCTTGTAGCGTAGATATCCTTGATTTGCTGATAGAATATTCGTTCTGATAGGCGTATCTCCCTAATCCTGTCAAGTAATTCTTTGAAGTAGTTGTAACTTGAACCGCTCTTTAGCCTCTCATCATCCAAAGTAAATCCCTTGATAATATACTCTCGTAGGCGTTGTGTCGCCCAAATGCGGAACTGTGTGCCTTGTAGGCTTTTTACTCGATAGCCCACAGAGATGATGACATCAAGATTGTAGTGGTCTACTTGATATACTTTGCCATCAGAGGCAGTTGTTGCAAAATTTGCAACAACTGATGAGGGGTATAACTCTTCCTCTTCGAATATGTTCTTGATGTGTCGAGAAATCGTAGACTTGTCACGACAAAATAGTGTCGCCATTTGGTCTGTTGATAGCCATACTGTATCATTCTCAAAACGAACATCAACCTTTATTTTACCATCTTGAGACTGGTAAATAAGGATGCTCCCAGTATCGTGATCGTTATCCATACTTCTGTTTGAATTGAGTTATTATATCCTGCATCTCTGTTGGTAGATAACCCCACGCCTTGTCTTGTATATGTTGAGGAATACGGTAATAGGCTTCTGCAATGCTACCTGTAATTGTGGCTGACATAATAGCATTCTTCTGCGTTGCAAAGTTACTTATTAAATGAATGATACCCCTGATGAGCTGTACATCACTCATCAGGGGAGCTTTTTTTAGATGGCTTTCATATTAATGTTGATTAGGTTTTCTGCAACAGATATCTTCACAAACTCTTGAATTGCATCCTCCATATCACAATAGGCATTCAGCATCTTGTTATTGATCAATCTCTCTGCTTCTGCCTCTCCATAGATGCCCTCAATAACGCTACTGACTTCTCCATAGACTCGCTGTATCATCCGGATGCAAGCAATAAGGCGCGCCGTGTTATCGCTGATAGGCAAGCTCTTGATTTCTTCTACCATTGATTTCATTGCGCACCCCCTTTCTTTGACATTAGTTGATGTAGGAACCGACGCCCACGCTCTGTCCACACTGTGCAAATGTTCGTCCCTTGCGAGCCGTCTTGGCGTGTGTAGGAGAATGTGCGTGTCTTCGTGTAGTTTTGACCGCAATACTTTGCAGCTAACAACCATTGACCGCTTTGGCGTATCATTATACCATAACTTTTCAGCAGCTTGTGCAGTTTCAGCCGTACGCAAGTCAAGTTCCTTTGCCATCTGAGTACTCGTGTAGGTGTTTACAGAGTTCAATACATTATCTGCATACTCAACCTTCGGGGCTTGAGCTTTGAGTTGCTCACTCTGAATCGAGATCGTTTCTTGAGCGGCTTCGAGTTGTTGTTCCGCTAACTGCAAGCGGTTGTGCAGGATTTCTTGTGAGCGTGCTAAAATGTAGTCATCGCTTTTGAGCATCATTTCACGCTTGTTAAACTCGTTGATGAACATTTCTTTGAACTCACCCGCTTTTTTGCCGTTGTAACCCATTACCAAGAATGAAAAGCCATCCTTGGTGATTTCATACATCTTGTGGTTTTGTCCTGTCTTTTGGTTTTCAAAGGTAGCCTCGCCAAAATTGGCGACCCTAAAACTTTCTGAACAAGAGAGACTTTCAATGTCTCTACATACTTTGCTGTGTTCTTTCCCGAACACCTGCGCAACGATTAGACTTGTCGTTACGTCTCGCCCTTGTGAGCTGTGAATTACTAAATTTTCCATCTGTAACCATTTTAGACGGTTGTAGGCATAGGAAAAAGCGGCTACCATTTTGCGCTGGTTACAGATGGTATCTCCACTCCGAGAGCTTTGATTATCTTACGCAAAAGGCAACCGCCTATATCTTTCAGATGGGCAATAAAAAAGCCCACTTTTGATGTGAGCAACTTAACCGCTTGCTCTGCGAAGTAGGTACAACTACCATCTGTAACCGCTGCAAGGGTAGGTGTTAGATTTGACACGGCAAAATGAAATAAGGATTTTTTCTTCTTTGCATCAAAAAAAGTCTCTAAAGGTTGCTTTATATGGAAACTTTTATTACCTTCGCAGTATGAAAAGGAAGATAAGAACATACGGTGGCTACTTCGAGGCGTTTATGGCAGAGCTTGAAGATAAAGTACGAGAGAAAATTGAGTACGGATTGCTCTTGCTTAAAACTCAAGACCGTGTTTCTACTAAGTTTGTAAAGGCTGTTCGTGACGGCTTATTTGAGCTACGTACAGAGTACAATAGCAATATCTATCGTGTGTTCTTCATTTTCGATGAGGGTCAAATAGTGGTGTTGTTTAATGGCTTTCAGAAGAAGACACAGAAGACGCCAAATAACGAAATAGAAAGGGCATTAAAAATAAAGGAGGCATATTATGCAGACAAATAACCATCAAATTTCAGATTACGACTTGGTATTGGATGCCAAGTATGGTAAAGAGGGAAGCCCCGAGAGGCTTAAACATGAAGAAGAAGCCAAGGCATTCTATGCTGCACAACTACTTCTTCAAGCACGCAAGGAAGCCAAAGTTACACAAAGCGAGCTTGCACGGCGTGTGGGTACTACGAAGTCCTATATCTCTAAAATAGAGAATGGGGTGATAGAACCGGGCGTGGGGTTGTTCTTCCGTTTGGTGAATGCACTCGGCTTGCGTATTGACATCACCAGCCCGATAGGATTTTAATATGGAAGCAAGACAACAAATAAGAGGGAGCAGAAACGCTCCCTCTTCGTTTTTTTATTGCTTCGTGTAAACGAGTTCTCCAAATATCAGTTTGTTTCCATCAATCCTCCCCGATTGTGTTTCCGTCTTATTTGTTTCTCGGTTGATGGCGGTAAAGTGTATGAATGGCGGATTGTACACATATGTTCCGTTGTCGTGGTCTTCCTCGTGATACGTTCCGTTTTGATAGACGTAATCAAAGGTGAAAGTTCTTAAAGCGAATTTGATGGTTTTGATGCCGTCTGTTTCGTTTTTCCACACAGTACCATCTAGTGAGTAATCATTCTCTTTGTCATCCTTTGAACATCCCGAGAACGCTACCAGCCCGACAAGGGCGATCATTGTAATTAGTAATTTCTTCATTGCTGTTTTGTTTTATGAGTTATTTCACTACTAAAAAGTCTTTGTAATATGATAAATGCCAACCCGAGTACGTTAAGTGTTGTTGTTCCTAACACCGTCATTAAAACAGCGTCAGACAACCCTATACAGCACCTGCGATTGAAGATAAGAACAAGCAACACCGAAGCAAGCCAAACGGAGTCAACGATGATAACCCACCACGAAAGCCGACACCTCCAATTCGTATCACTTGCGTATCTCTTATTTTTCAGTTGATGCTCTTGCTCTTTGAGCGACTTAACGTCATTATTGCTTGTTGAAGCCGTAGATGGAGGCAATACCGACTCCGATAAGACAAACACATCGTTATCCCAATCCACCTTTACGACTCCGATTTTACAGAAATAATACTGTTAAAATAACCTTTGATTAAATGATCCGGGATTACATCGCCCCACTTAAAGCCATTTCTATTAGTTGTTTGGTACCAGGGGCTTCCATCACTATGTGACCACTCCGACAATTGCCCTGCATTCCAACCTCCGAAATGATTAAACACAAAATCGACAACCTTGTTGAGCTTTGTGTCTTTTAGAATCTTCTTTCGTTCTTCCTTTACAATATCATCTGCTGAGATAAGCGACAACTCTTGCTTAAGGAGTTTATTTCTTGTCGTTGGAAAGACAGGACCATAAGGCCAAGCTTGAGGATGCTCATTAAGTAATCGTTCGCCATAGATCCTCAAGTATGCACCATAGATGATATACAGGAGCTTCTGTACCTTAGTCATATTGATGGAGATTCTCCTATCATTTGCCAAGGCTATGATATAGGTTGCTATATCGGTACTCTTGTAGATGAATGTATCTTTTATTTCAACGCTTGTCTGATGCAACCGTAAAGGGAGGAAATGATATGGATCAAACATTCAATAAAGTGGCCTCCGACATAGATGCGGCTTTTGCAAAAATAGATGCGGCTGTTGGACTGCATAGAAGCCAAATCAAAAAGCTTGAAGAAGAATACAAGCAAATAGGACTTGCGCAAGGTACGTCTATTGATGCTAATAAAGGAGGATATCAAACAGATAGACAACAAGCTATTGCAGGAGAGATGAGGGTGCGCAGACAGCTGATAAAAGAGGCTGAAGATGCTGCGGATGAGCTCAGAAAGCATGAAGTCATCTTAGAGAATGTCAGGAAAAAGACAGAAGAAAGTGCAAAGGCATATCAGACTTTGCAGTCTCGTATTAGGGAATTGAAAGAGGAAATGGCAAGGCTTGTCAGCCAAGGCATTGACCAGCAAAGCGAAGCCTACAAATCTCTTGCTAACGAACTTGGACAATTAAAAAAAAGTTCAGACGGATATTGCTCAACAAGGGAAAATTCTATCGAGCGATCAAGCAGGTTTTCAAGGGGTTCTACAGGGTCTTTCGGGACTTGCTGGAGGGCTTTCTGCAGCAATAGGGGCTGTGTCATTGTTTGCAGGAGAAAATGAAGACCTGCAAAAGGTTATGACCAAAGTGCAGTCTGTGATAGCTATCACAATAGGATTGGAGCAGGTTTCACAAGCCCTCAATAAGAATGGAGCCTTCATTCTTCACACAGTTAGGAAGGTTAAGGAATTGCTAACTGCAGCTGAACTGAAGTTTGCTACAGCTCTTGGTATATCTAACGTTGCAGCGCAAGCATTGATGGCCACACTGACCCTCGGGCTATCGGTTGCTATAACAGGCGCAATAGTACTCATCGACAGGATTATCACCAAAAACAGAGAAGCCAAAGAGGCTCAAGAGGAGTTTTCAAATGCAGTTGTTGAGGGTGCATATAAACCAATAGCCAAGATTGAGCAGCTGTCTCAATCGTACAGAGCACTTGGTGACGACATGAAAGCTAAAGAGAAGTTCATCAAAGACAACAAAAAAGCCTTCGAAGAGCTTGGCGTATCCATTCGTTCTGTATCGGACGCCGAAAACCTGTTGATCAACAACAAAGAAGCATTCATATCGGCACAAATAGCTAAAGCGAAGGCAGCTGTGTACTTCAAAGAAGCCGAGGAAGAAGTGAAAAATCTAATTAAGCTTGAGAGAGAATTAGAAAAACTAAAACCGACGAAAGAACAATCTATACCAAGAGGTATGCATATGGTGACAGTGACGGTGGCAAACCCGGAGTATGAAAAGAAAAAAAAGGAAGTAGAAAAAGCCAATAGTAAGCTGCGTGAACTGTTCGATCTTTCGGCAAAGGAGGAGAAGAATGCATTTATTAAACTTAAAAATGCGAGTATTGGGGCTATTAACGATTATGATGAAGGTACCGTCCGTGCTATTAATCAGGCAATACAATCAAAAGAAGAAGAACTCAATAATTTAATCCCTCAATCTGATGAGTGGAAGCAAAAACTCAAGGAAATTGAAGACTTGCGAAAGCTAATTGAAAATCCCACCAAAGAGAGTGCACCAAAGGGCAACTTGAAGGACCCTTTTATTGAGAAACTTAAAAAGCGGAAAGAGGAATATGAGCATTTCAATAAGGCTATAAACTCAACCAACGAAGGTGTACGCAAGGAGGCGGTTAGCAAGTTTTCCGATCTCCAAGCTCTAATAAGCGTCCGAGCAGCTATGTAAGTTATTGGGCGGTGGTAGCAAGAGGTCGAAAGGGCGATAAAGGAGACAAGGGAGATGCAGGTCTGCAAGGCTTGCAAGGGCCTAAAGGTGACAGAGGTATTCCGGGGACTCCGGGTGCGAATGGGAAATCGTCTTATACGCACATTGCCTATGCCGACACGCTGAGCGGAGGAGGTTTTTCACAAAACCCGAGTGGAAAAAAATACATAGGAACATACACAGACTTTGTGCAGGCCGATAGCTCCGACCCTGGGAGATACAAATGGTCGCTAATCAAAGTACGATGACGCAGGCTATTTTTCTGTGTCTGAACCTCAAAGCTCTGTGTGGTGGCAGTCGTCCGCTAGACAAGAATTTGCATCTGACGGAACGTGGGCAATGTCGGACTGGACAGAGCCTGTGCGAATCACAGGCAAAGACGGGAAAGAAGGAGATAAGGGCGATAAAGGAGATAGCCCGGTGAGTGTGTTTAGGGGGGGATACAAATCTGGCATCACATATTATGGCAATCCAACTCGTCGAGATATTGTGAAGTGTAGCGGAACGTACTACATCGCCAAGGTAGATGCAGGCTCGTTCAGTGGCGTTACTCCGAGCTGCACAAGCAGCAAGTGGGATGATTTCGGAGCGCAATTTTCTTCTGTTGCAACAGGACTTCTACTCGCAGAAAATGCGAGCATCGGGGATTGGTTCTTGAGTGGCGGAAAAGTAGAAAGGAGATACAACTGCAACGTAGCAAGCTTGATTCCGTCTCGTTGTCCGCACATAAAGAGAGTGCGTTCGACGGGATGACAGAAGCAATAAGGAAGAGCCAAAGACGTGCAAGCGTTACGGAAATAGAGTTCTATCATAGTGACAGTGTGCTCTACGAAGTGTCGATAGATAATACAGCCCTCGACGTATCTCACATAAGGGGGCAGCCCATCAAGTCGATACGGCAAACAACCGTCGAAGAGTTGGTGGAGAACAAGGAAAAAGAATCTGAAAGCTCAACGAATAAGGAGGCGAGAGAAAAGGCTGTCATACGCAAAGAAACGAAGTCCGGGCAGAAGAGGACAGGAACGAAAGGGTTCCCACGCCGAGGATACATTTACGCCACTTTGTTTGCCATAGCTTCCATATACTTATTTCACAAGCCAATCAGGAGCCTAATTAAAAAGCTTCTGAAAAGAAAAAGGAAAATACCTTGACAGGCAGGTATAAGATATAAAACAAATGCCCTGAATGTTGTGTTCGGGGCATTTGATTTGTATGTGCATCCGTGTACATTGTTTGTAACTCCTTGAAAACCAAGGTTTATTGCGGAGGGACAGGGATTCGAACCCTGGGTGCCCGAAGACACAACGGTTTTCGAGACCGCCCCGATCGACCACTCCGGCATCCCTCCGAATTTGATTGTATTTGCAAATTTAGAGCAAACAGTACAACTCTCAAAATGTTATTTACCCAGCAAGTCCGGGCGTAGTCTTCGAGTTCGTTCTTCTGCTTGTTGTATGCGCCAGTTGGCAATGTTTGCTTCGTGTCCGCTAAGCAGAATATCGGGGACTTTCCAACCCTTGTATTCTGCCGGTCTGGTATAGATAGGAGGAGCGAGTAGATTGTCCTGAAAAGTGTCTGAGAGAGCACTACCAGCATCCCCAAGTACTCCGGGTATAAGACGTACGATTGCATCTGTCATGATTGCAGCCGGCAACTCTCCTCCTGTGAGTACGTAGTCGCCAATGGAAAACTCTCTGGTGATGAGGTGTTCTCTGATTCTGTAGTCGATCCCTTTGTAGTGCCCACAGAGAAAAATCAGATTATTCTTTAGGCTCAATTCGTTGGCCACGCCTTGAGTGAAGCGTTCGCCATCGGGGGAGGTGAAAATGATTTCATCGTATTCCCGCTCTGCTTTCAGAGCCGATATACAGCGGTCAATCGGTTCTATTTGCATCACCATGCCCGGCTCTCCTCCAAAGGGGTAGTCGTCCACTCGTCGCCACTTATTCGTAGAGTAGTCGCGTAGTTGATGGATGTGCAGATCCAGCAACCCTTTGTTTCTGGCGCGACCAATAATAGAGCAACTGAGTGTTTGCTCTATCATCTCGGGGAGTACGGTGAGAATATCTATACGCACGATGTCGGGTATTGTTGATGGAGGAAGGGTTTAGCCTTTTGGAGTGTATTGCTCCAGTACGATTAGCCCTCGCGAAGAGTTATCCTTGTATACTGATGGCAGGGTACTTGATCCGAAGGACAAGCGAATCCCTTGTTTGGTGTTTGTGTAGCTGAGAACAAGTCCGGCCGGATTGGAGGGAACTTCCTTGTTTGGCTCATAGCCGGCTTCTTGCAAAATGCCTTGCCAATGAGGGTTTATCTTAGGTTTTTGCTCTGTATCCAAAGTGTATAGGAGGGAAATGTCAGAGAGGTATATCTCACTTTGTAAGAGCTTTTTGTCCGAATCGAGTAGATAGGCTCTGGACAAAAGAGGAGCTTCCTTTGCTGTATCGAAAATGATGGTTTGCTCCGAAATTCCCAGAAAAACAGATCCCAAAGCTGTTTCATAGGAGTAGATCTCCGTTGGAGAGGCTCCCCATTGCGTGCAAGCTACAGGAATTTGGCGCAAGAGACGAATCCTTTTTTGTATCGGCTCCATACCAATCACAGCTGACAGCCTGCCTTCCAGCAGTTTGGAATCAAGAGAGAGACGACAATTCTTTTCGCTGTTCACAAAGAAGAAAGGCAGTTTGGCTGTTGTTTCCGGACTGAATCCGGCTTTGCGTAGTAGAAGTTCGAGATGAGGATTTGGCATTGTGCGCAAGCGGTCTTCAGAGACTTGCAGTACCAGACTGTAAGGGACGGCCAGCAGCCGTGACCTGACTAAACTGTCTCCTTCCATGCTGTACACACGATAAGGTACCTGTTGGTCGGAGGTGGTGAAGCTCAGATCCGAAGGAGATCCGAAGATATCTATGGTAGAAGCTGTCCCTCCGTTGTCTTTCTCCGCCTGTATCAGAACATCTGCTTTGGCTCCCCATTTATCGTAGAGAAAAGGCAGAGAGCTGAATGTCTTAGTCTCGATAGAGGGATAGGGAGTGGGGTTCGGTTGGGGTATTTCCTCTTGCTTACCCTTGCAGCCTGCAAGCAAAAACAGGAGGAGCAGGGCTGCTGTGATTTGGAGTTTCTTTTCCATAGTTCCGAGAAGTTGAGTTGTCGCTGGTTCGGGTCAATAACCTTCTAAATTTCTCTCTTAGAGATGATCAGTTCTTATTTACCGGAAGACTTACCTTCTTCCGGACCGTTGTAGACGATTACTTTAGCTTTGGACGAATAGCTGTTGATACGAGCTGTTATCTCCGTTTCCCCAGCTTTATGCGCCGTGATAAGGCCTTCTTTGGGGTTAGCAAACGATGCGATCTTCTCATCGGCAGAGCTCCATTTGATTTCCCCATCATAGACGGAGGGAACTACTTTGGCCTGAAACATTGCTTGTTTGTTCACATTGATTCGCAGGACCTCGGGGGAGACTTGTATCCCCGATGCCGGCACATCATAGCCGACCGTTAGGTGAAGTTCTCCTTTGGGGCCATCGGCTGCCGTGGCCGAGATAGTCGCTTCTCCATCGCTCATAGCCAATACTTCTCCTGTCGGGAAGACAACCGCTACAGCTTCGTTGCTGCTCTGCCAATACAGAGGATCTTTTTGTCTGCAAGGAGGGTCTATGTGCACTCTGGGCATGAATTTCTTGCCCGCAGCAATGGTTGTATCAGAGGGAGCAAGGGAGACGAGCTCGACCTTTGCCTCCTCTGTTGTCCCCCCACATCCGGCCAGTAGTGCGATAGCAGATGCAGATAGTACAACCTGGTACAAAAAGGCGTTTCTTACTTTGATCATAGTGAATAATGGGTTCTAATGTTCGCTTTTGTCGGATAAGGCTTCGTGACAGGGAGATTTACTTCTCCCGCATGAAGATATTGATAGGGATGCCACTGAAGTCCCAGTGTTCTCGGATCTTGTTTTCCAAAAAGCGTTTGTATGGCTCCTTGACCCATTGTGGCAGGTTGCAGTAGAAGACAAAGGTCGGAACGGCAGTCGGCAGCTGTGCTACGTACTTGATCTTGATGTATTTGCCTTTCCATGCTGGTGGAGGGGTTGCCTCAATTATGGGCAGCATGATCTCGTTTAACTTATGAGTCGGGACACGGGTCGAACGTCTTTTGTACACATCTCCCGCAGTCTCCAATACCCTGAATATGCGTTGTTTTTCGAGAACGGAAATGAAGATGATGGGAAAATCGACAAAAGGGGCAAAGCGTGCCTGTATGGCCTCTTTGAAAGTCCGTATGGCTCCATTGCTTTTGTCTTCTACCAAGTCCCACTTGTTTACACACACCACAAGTCCCTTGTTGTTGCGCCGTATCACCCCGAATATATTCACATCTTGGCTCTCCACTCCTCTCGTGGCATCGAGCATCAGTATGCATACATCGGAGTTTTCTATGGCACGTATGGAGCGTATTACGCTGTAGTATTCGAGATCTTCGTTTACCTTCCCCTTTTTTCGGATGCCTGCTGTATCTACCAGATAGATGTTTTGCCCGAATTTGTTGTATCGGGTGTAGATAGAGTCTCTTGTCGTCCCGGCAATGTCGGTGACAATATGCCTATCCTCTCCCATAAAGGCATTTATCAGAGAGCTTTTCCCGGCATTGGGGCGGCCGACTACTGCCACTCTGGGCAGCTCTTCTTCCGGCCGTGAATTTTCTTCTTTCGGTAGCAGCTCTATGATCTTGTCCAAGAGTTCACCTGTGCCTGATCCGTTGATCGCAGCAATGGGGTAGGGATCTCCCAAACCCAAACTGTAGAACACAGAGGCTTGCGCATGCAGAGCAAAGTTGTCTGCCTTATTGGCAACCAATATCACCGGTTTGCGACTTCGCCTGAGGATTGTAGCTACTTCGCTGTCCAAAGAAGGATCGGCCACTTCTACGTCTACGACAAGGAGAACCACATCGGCTTCGTCCACGGCTATGCTTACCTGAGAGTTGATACGATCCTCGAATATATCCTCCGAGCCGACTACCCAGCCCCCAGTATCTACGAGAGAGAACTCTCGATCTTGCCATACCACTTTGCCGTATTGTCTGTCGCGAGTTGTCCCCGCAACCTCCGTGACGATGGCTTGCCTGGTTTCTGTAAGGCGATTGAAAAGAGTGGATTTGCCCACATTGGGGCGGCCGACAATGGCTACTAATTTGCTCATGATATGCTGATTAGTCGTTTTGTTGGTAGCCGAAGGTATGGAGCTTCTTTTCGTCGTTGCGCCAGTCCTTTTCTACTTTGACATACAGTTCCAAGAAGATCTTTTTGTCGAAGAATCGTTCCAGATCTTTCCGTGCCGTACTGCCCAGTTTTTTGATTGCAGCACCTTTGTGCCCGATGATAATTCCCTTTTGAGACTCACGCTCCACGACGATGATTGCACGGATACGTATCAAGTCCCTTTCTTCGCGAAACTCCTCTACTTCGACCTCTACCGCATAGGGAACCTCCTGTTGGTAGTAAAGCAAAATCTTCTCCCGAATGATCTCTGTCACAAAGAAGCGTGCCGGTCTGTCGGTGAGAGCGTCTTTGTCGAAATAAGGAGGAGAGAGGGGGATGAGGGATTCTATACGCTGTTTCAGTGGCTGAATATTGAATTTATTGGTGGCGGAGATAGGGAGTATTTCTGCCTGAGGCAAAAGGGTATGCCACTGCTCTACCAGCTGCTCCAGTTTGTCTTGAGTGGTGAGGTCTATTTTGTTGATAACCAGTATTACCGGGCATTTAGCTTTGGCTACCAAGGAGAGAAACTCGCTGTTCTTCTCATATTTCTCTATCACATCGGTTACGTATACCAACACATCCGCATCGCTCAAGGCAGATCGGCTATAGGCCAACATAGACTCTTGGAGCTTGTAGTTGGGTTTGAGTACCCCGGGAGTGTCGCTGTATACGATCTGCATCTCTTCAGTATTGACGATACCGAGGATGCGATGTCGTGTTGTCTGCGATTTGGATGTGACAATGGAGAGTCGCTCGCCTACCAGCAGGTTGGTGAGAGTGGATTTTCCCACATTGGGATTGCCAACGACGTTGACAAAGCCCGAGCGATGCCCGGGCTTGACGGAATGCCGGAGCGAGTCCGGCATATTGTCGTTTTGTATGGTCTCTTGGTTTTCTGTCATCGGTTCTTATTTGGGATCGTATGCCCATTTGAGGTAGACGGCTGCCCACGTAAACCCGGCTCCGAAAGAAGTGAGTATGAGGGTGTCTCCCTTATGTAATTGCTTTTCCCACTCCCACAGACAGATGGGTATGGTGGCGGAGCTGGTATTGCCGTATTTCTCTATGTTGATCATCACTTTTTCTTGTGGCACCTCCATCATGCGTGTCACGGCATCGATGATGCGCAAATTGGCCTGATGAGGAACAACCCAGTCTATATCAGCATGGGTGAGTTTGTTGCGTCGCATCACTTCCAAACAGGCTCTGGACATATTTACCACAGCGTGTTTGAAGACCACAGCTCCTTCCTGATATACGTAGTGTTCTCTGTTGTCTACAGTCTCGTGCGTAGGGGGCTTGGCCGAGCCTCCAGCTTTCATGATCAGGTTGGTTTTCCCTACACCATTGCTATGCAATACTGAGTCGATTACTCCCAAGTCTTCTTCTGTTGGTTCGAGCAAGGCGCACCCGGCACCGTCACCGAAGAGGGGTAGCGTAGTGCGGTCAGTCTTATCTATTACCGCAGTCATCTTCTCTGTTGCAGCGATAACCAATCTTTTGTATCGCCCGGAGCGGATATAGTTGGCCCCGGTCTCCAGAGCATAGAGCCAGCTGGGGCAGGCACTTTGCAGGTCGAATGCAAAAGCGTTGGTGCAGCCACACTCGTGCGCCACGATACTTGCCGAGGGCGGAAAGTGATAATCCGGAGTATTGGTGGCTAAGATCAGCCCGTCTACGCTTTTGGGATCTATGTCATTTTTTTCGAGCATACCACGTACGGCCTGAATAGCCAGATAGCTGGCTCCTTTGTCGGGATCGGTGAGCACGCGTCTTTCCTTGATCCCTACGCGGGTCATAATCCATTCGTCCGAAGTATCTACAAGCTTTTCGATATCGGCATTTGTGAGCTTGTCTTCGGGTAGATAAGCTCCGACAGCTGTGATGGCAGCATTGATCGTTTTCATATAATATACGTGTCTAAGGTACGTGTGGTACAAACCTCCGCTAAGGTAAAAAAAAGCCCCGACCACCCCAAATGGGGAAGCCGGGGATTGGTATTTGTCTCATCGACAGGGTCAAGACCCTTCGTTTAGACAGTTTCTTCTACCTTCTCGATGGCCAACTTACCACGGTAGTAACCGCAGTCGTTGCATACGGTGTGATAGATGTGCCAGGCGCCACAGTTAGGGCATTTTGCCAATGTCGGCATCTGGGCATGGTCGTGCGAACGGCGTTTGCCCTGTCGCATTTTCGACTGTCTTCTTTTGGGATGTGCCATAGTTTTATGTTTTAATTGTTAATCAGTCTGAAATGTTTTGCAGGCTCCTGAGTACTTCCCAGCGAGTATCGCAAGTAGCACCCTCTTCATTTGGTTGCCCCCCTCTGCTTGCTTCCATTTGTCCGAGGCGACGCAGCATCTCCGGATCGCATTCGTCTTCGGGATGCATGCGTTGCAGGGGGAGGGATAGCTCTATGTATTCGTAGAGCAGCCAGCCGAAGTCCAGCACTGCTTCTGTCATCGGCAGTACCAAGACCTCTTCGCTCTCCTCCTCGTAGTGATCGCCGAGCTTGACTACCAAATGGGCTGTCGTATTGACAGGCCAAGTCAGGTCGCCAAGGCAGCGGTCGCAACTGATGAGGACTTCTCCACAGAGGTGAAAATGGAAGTCAAAGAGTCCCGCTGTTTTCCGCATCTGAATGTGCGCCTCCACTCGGCCGGAGCGAATCTCTGCCATGTCGGGGGATGCAAAGTAGGCATCATCCAGCAATAACCGTTCTTCGTAGGAATCTTGCTGTATCGACTTTAGATCTATACTGTATCTCGATCGTTGCCTCATTCGTTTTTGCGTAAAATCAGGGGCAAAGGTAGTTATATCGAACCAATAACACAAGGGTGTTTTGCGCTTTTTACGTATTGCACATCCCGGTATTAAGTGCAACATGATGGATAAACGAAGACCGGCCAGAGACTCTCCCAACCGGTCTACTCAAAAGCATGTTTGAGCCTGTTGTGCGAAGCCAAATCTTCTATAGCCCCTTCGCATGGGCTCCAAAATGGCAAGCTTAGTTGCCTTATTGACTTAGCAGAATGCGGTTATTGCTACCTCCGTTGTAGTCATAGACTACCCAGTTCTTTGCCTTGATTGTGGCAATATCGCTTTTCGGATAATGGTTTTGCTCATTGAAATCTTGGCTGTCTATCACAATCAACAGCCCTGCATTTTTTTTGTCCTCCCTGTTTGCTAATCCTACCACAAGTTGGCTCATGGCTTTTCCTCGTATTTGATTGGAGTGGCAGCACAGCCATGTCAGTTTTGTATTCTTGCTTACATCCAAGCTTGTCAGGGAGTTGGAGGAGCAGCGCAATTCTGCAAGCTCAGCATTCTTGCTTACATCCAAGCTCGTCAGGGAGTTGGAGGAGCAGTCCAATTCCGAAAGCCTTGCGTTCTTGCTTACATCCAAGCTCGTCAGGGAGTTGGAGGAACAGTCCAATTCCGCAAGCCTTGCGTTCTTGCTTACATCCAGGCTTGTCAGAGAGTTGGACTGGCAGGATAGCCACATCAGTTCTGTATTTCTGCTTACATCCAGACTTGTTAGGGAATTGGCCTGGCAGGACAGTGTTGTGAGTTTTGTATTCCTGCTTACATCCAAACTTGTCAGGAAGTTGGAGGAGCAGTCCAATATTGTGAGTTTTGTATTCTTGCTTACATCCAAGCTCATTAGTTGGTTGGAGAGACAGAACAACGACTCAAGTTCTGTATTCTTGCTTATATCCAAGCTCGTCAGGGAGTTGAAGTGGCAGGACAATCCTGTAAGCTCTGTATTCTTGCTTACATCCAAGCTCGTCAGGAAGTTGGAGTGGCAGGACAATCTTGTAAGCTCTGTATTCTTGCTTACATCCAAGTTCGTCAGGGAGTTGGAGGAGCAGTCCAATGTTGCAAGCTTCGTGTTCTTGCTTATGTCCAAGCTCGTTAGGGAGTTGGAGGAGCAGTCCAATTCTGCAAGCTTTGTGTTTTTGCTTATATCCAGGCTCGTCAGGGAGTTGGAATAGCAGTCCAATTTTGTAAGCTCTGTGTTCTTGCTTACATCCAAGCTCGTCAGAGAGTCCGGATAGCAATACAGCTCTGTAACCTCTCCGTGTATGGAAATGCTTGTTTGAGTCAGGGTGTATTGTTTATATTTCCCAAATACCGGTTCCTCTTTCACGCCATCAATGCGGATGGGTGCTTTGCCTCTGATGACTAATGTGATTTTTTCTCCAACCTGCTTGCTTGTGGTCATTGTTATGACCGGATCTTCATGTGCCAAAACTTGCGGAATACTCGAGGAAAAGCCTCCCAATGGGAATAAAATAAGTGCAAGTAGTGCGCCCAAAAAACTACTCTTTTTCATGACAAGTCTCTTTCCTTATATATCGAATATTTATCCTTCTTTCTTTTCGCCTTCCTTATATCGGATAAGGAAAGACTGCGTTCTGATACTCCCGGAACTGTGATGCGATATAATGCTGAAGCAAATTTAGGAAGAAGTATTCGAAGAGAGTTCTATACGAGAGTTTCTTTCTATGTTGCGCATTCCGGTATCGAGCGCAACACAACAACAGATAAGCAAAGACCGGTCGGGGGCTCCTAACCGGTCTTCTCAAAAGTTTATTTTGCGTCGCACTTACACTTGGAAAGTGCACTTAGTATTCTTATGTCAAATTAGCTTATATAGCGAGTCTATTTGTATTTGAATGGCAGTGATTAAAATAATTGTTTTTTTGTAGTGTTATTTCTCACAATGCTTTATCCTAAAAATTATAACCGATACTAAAGGTTATATTCATCGGATTTAGTCTTTGTTGTGTTGTAGAATAGGAGATAAGTCCTCCATCTTCAAGAACAGCCTGCTTTTGTGCCTCAAGCGAGAAGTTGAGGTGTTCGTTTGCAGCATAGTCCAATGCAAGTAAGAAACCTCCCATAATTTTCTTAAATCCAAAGACCTGCTTCTCGAATCCCCTATTATCCTTGAAGGATACTGTTTTGAACATATCCACGTACAGGGTTTTGTCCGACAGATTCGTTTCTACTTTCTTATTACCCCATAGCCCGAAATCGAAGAAACAACCGGCGCGGAGAGTAAGAGCCGAACGATCCTCAAGATTAAATCTGACACCGGCGGAAAGAGGTAAGTTCAGGAAAGTCCCACGGAAAGAAACATTGTTTGTGGGGTCGCTGGTTACTGTTGTTGTTGGGATTTGCACTTCTGCGCCTACCGATGATAGAGCCAATTCGCCTTGGAGCACAGGTTGGATTGTATTCTCCGGCATAAATGCATAGGCATAAGAAGCTCCTAAGCGAGCCGACACGCCGGCCACGGACTTAACATCTTTGTTGGGGAAGCTATAAACACCGACCCCTGCTTTGAAACCTACAATTGACTGTGCTGAAAGGGTGCATGCACCGAGGAACGACAATAATAATGCCGTCAATTTAAGTTTAATTGGTTTGTTCATAAAAAAACTTTTTTGATCCATTCGAAAACAAAGGGATCTCTGCCATGTGCATTGACTAAAAATTTGTGCGAAGGTAGAAAAAATATTCGACGTCATGACAATGATATTCAATCGTTTCCTCTTTTTTTCTCATTTGATATTGTTGTACGGACCCAACAGGGCAAGAAAATCCGATTTTGCAATTGTCCGGGGAAAGCTCCCTTTTTTATGTTGTTGGAGTGTGTATGTTTTTAAAATTTTGGTCGTAGCAAAAAAAGGAAAAAGAGAGGGGAAACAGGCTGTGTACAGGGGCGAATAGTTCCCCCTCTTACGCCTCTTATATGGCCCTCTCAAAATGCCGATGAATAGGGCGTTCTGGAGGGGTCGATTTTTTCTCCTCAGAGAAATTTTGCTAACACAGGAGAGAGCAAATTTTTTCTCAGGAGAGAATTTTCGTTCTCTCCCGTGTCAGCAAAAAACATCTCCTATGGGTATCAAAAAGGAGAGGAAAAAAACGGTCGAAACAGCCCTGATTTGAGCAGAAATAGCGGCATGGAAAGAAAATAAATCAACACGGAAATAAACAAAACAACACACCTTGGGAGGAGCATATTTCTGAAACTTGAGAAGCCTCGAAAACGTAGAAGTTGCACTTAGTTTATCGGGCGAAAAGCGGTACCTTAGCGCAAGTTTTTAATACCAATCTGATAAAATCATTATTCAAGAAACCAGTATTATGGCAACTCAATCCAAAATTGTACAGTGCGTGCCTAATTTCAGTGAAGGGCGTAACAAGGAAAACATCGAGAAGATTGTCAATCCTTTCCGCACACGTCAGGGTGTGAAATTGCTCAACTACAGCAACGACGAAGACCACAACCGTTTGGTAGTGACTGTTATCGGTGATCCCGAAGCAGTGACAGAATCTCTCTACGAAGCTATTGAGCAGGCTGTACAGTTGATCGACCTGAACAAGCATCAGGGACAACACCCCCGCATGGGAGCCGTAGACGTAGTGCCTTTTATCCCTATCCGCAATATGGATATGGACGAGGCTATCGCTTTGTCTAAGGAAGTGGGTGCAGAGATCGGCAAACGCTTCGGTATCCCCGTGTTCTTGTATGAAAAGTCTGCAACCGCTCCTCATCGTGAAAACCTTGCCAAGGTACGTAAGGGAGAATTTGAAGGAATGGCAGAGAAAATACACGAACCCGAATGGTTGCCTGATTTCGGTCCTGCCGATCGTCATGCTACAGCAGGTACCGTAGCCGTGGGTGCGCGTATGCCGTTGGTTGCTTACAACGTAAACCTGAATACCTCGGATGTTGCTATTGCCGATGCAATTGCCAAGAAAGTACGTCACATCGGTGGCGGTCTGCGTTTCTGCAAGGCCATGGGCGTGGAGCTGACGGATCGCAATATCGCTCAGGTATCTATGAACTTGACCGACTACAGCAAGACAGCTATCTATCGTGCACACGAGTTGGTGCGTATCGAAGCTCGTCGCTATGGTGTAGAGATCGTAGGTGCTGAGATCATAGGCCTTGTACCCATGATGGCGCTGGTAGATGCAGCTGCTTACTACCTCGGTCTAGAAGATTTCTCTATCGAGCAGGTGCTTGAATATCGTATGCTGGAGTAGTCTATTCTTCGGCTATATACAAACAGAGAGGGAGCACTACCGATCGGTACTGCTCCCTCTCTGTTTATGTGAGTTTAGCTTCTTTCCTCTTAGAGGTTTTTGCCGGAAAGGGCATTGTCTATGCGCATGATCTGATATTCGTAGTGTGCACGCAGAGCCTTATCTGTTGCGTTCTTACGTGTTGTGTAGATACGACGAATTTCTTTGAGTTGCTTCATCCAGAGCGGAGCTATCACGTGGGTTGGTATGGGGCGATAGGCAATGGTGATACGAGCAAAAGACTGTGCCATATCGTTTGCGTTGGCTCCCTGTCTGTAGCCAAGAGCGCAGGGGAGTTGCTCTTCTTTGAAAAACTTAGTTGCCAAAAGCTCTTCTTCGTCTTGCAACCTGTTTGATCCAGACTTTTCTTCCTTCACCAGACCAGAGGCTTTCAGCATCATTCCGATGGCCAGGGCTTCTATATCTATATCGGCTGAGCTGAGTTTCTTGCCTTTGATAGAGGGTTCAAAGAGCACTTTTACGGCATCGTCTGTATAGTCGCTCAGGGCATAGCTGTTTTCTTCACCCGACAATTCACTTTGATAGATACGCATAAGAGCCGAAGGGTTGAAGAAGGCTCGTACAATAGAAGCTCGTAGAGACGGGTGTACGTAATATTCACCATTGGTAAACACTGCTTGTTGCTCTGGAGTGATCAGCCAAGTGTGGAAAGTACGTGCTTCGCGTGCAAGCCATTTCATTGCCTGCAATTGTTGGCTGCGAGGTACATAGGTGTAGGCTGTTTGTTGGTCTCCCTGTCGGTTCTCATTGAATATGATACCGCCTATATAGGGCTTTACGTGGCTGATGTGTCGGAAGTATTGACCTATGATTTCTCCGTAGATCTCATGTATGTCGTCGTATCTCTTGTCTCGTTCCATGAGCCATTCGGCAGCATTTTTGCTGATGATCTTCAGGTTGCTGATGGAGAGATCTCCGGCTTTTAGGTGATCATTACCCAAGTCCTCCATTTGATCAGTCGGGTCTATGGTGTGGGGGAATTGCTGGGCTCCGAAGGTGTACATCGGGTCATCGGCCTTCTCCATAATCCATTTGTTGAGTGTCGGACGCTCATCCTCAGCTGTTTGAGCTTCGGGGATTAGGCGATAGCCCCACCGGATGGCATGTATGTCGTAAACGCCAAGGACGGGAGGGGTGAGGGATACTCCACGCTCCAAGTCTCCGGGTTGGGCCACAAAGTTGTTGCGAGCATAGTCCATAATACTGGGGGTCGTACCATACTTCTGAGTAAATCCGGGGTTGCGCAGGCTGTCGATAGGAAAACTGTAGCTGGCTCCCATATTGTGCATTAGCCCAAGCGTATGCCCTACTTCGTGCGAGGTCACATAGCGTAAGCTCTTGCGCATCACCTCGTCGTCGAAAACCGGTTTGCGTACCTGTGGGTCTACGGCTGCGGTTTGGGCAAATCTCCATCTGTGCACAAGACTGATAACATTGTGATACCAAATTACATCGGCACAGATGATTTGTCCGGATCTGGGGTCTACATAGCTCGGCCCCATTGCATTGGCTGTTGAGGTCGTTGCATATTTGATACAGCTGTATCGAATATCATCGGGATCGAAGTCTGGATCGTCTTTGGGATAATCCTTTGCTTGGATTGCATTCTTGAAGCCAGCTGCTTCGAATGCGATGTTCCAATCTTCTACGCCCTGTTTTACTATCGAACGCCATTTGTCGGGGAAGGCAGAGTCTACATAGAATATGATAGGTTTGATAGGCTCCACCAGTTCTCCTCGGAAGTAGGCAGCCGAGTCTTTGGGTTGCAGATCCCAACGATGGATAAGAGCATATTTTTCTACCTTATCTCTGTCGGTCGTAAAATGCTCTCGGAAAGAGCGGAAGAAACCGACCCGGTTATCCTGCAGGCGCATGCGCACTGGTTTTTTCGGCAGAAGCAGAATGGAGCGGTTCATCTGCAAGGTATAAGGCTGTCCCAACGGTTTGATTTGATAGGTCAGTAAACTCTTGATCTCGATATTTTGAGGGAAGACCTTTACCCCCATCATGTTGCTGGCAGATTTGGATAGCGATCCTTGTATATATCTGCTTTGCATGGCCGGAGGGGCTGTGACGAGCGGAGACAGGCTCTTTTCATCGGAGGTGAAAAACTCGGTTACTTCGATCAACACATTCCCATCCTTGGTATCGACGATGGGGAAAGCTTTGAGGATTGGATCGAGGAAATTGCGCTTGTAGCTGGGCTCTATCGCATCCCCCTGGCGTACCGTGCTGAGGTATTGAGAGCGATGCAAGTATACATTGGTATTGTCTTTGCTGAACCGGATCAGAAAAGGATTGATATTCATTTGCCCGGCCACCACTTCATTGGTTTTGCTGGTAGCTGCTACACGGCTTGCCAGGAGATACTCTCTGGAAAAAGCCGAATCGGGAAGGGCGAAGTAGAGCTTGTTTTTCTTGGTAAAGTAGACAGAGAAGGGGCCTTCTTGTTTCTTTGCATCTGCAATAGCCTGATCGAATTTTGAAGGAGCTTTGACTTCCTTTTTTGCCTTTGCCCGAGCTGCCTTGGATCGGCTTCGACACGAGGTCATAGGCAAGGCCATGGCTGCACACAGAGCAATCATGGCCAACATCTTTACTTTCTTCATAAATGTATTTTTAATGAGTGGTTGTTTTTTCAGAATTCAATGGGAGTCACCGAACCAAATCCCGGCAAATGCTCGAATGCCTGCTCAAGAGTGAAATCTCCGACGGCAGCCCGGGCGCAGTTGATGATCCCTCCATGACAGAACACAAGGATTGACTCATATCCTTTGGCTTTCTGTTCTCGTAGAAAATCGATCACTCGGTTTTGCTGATCCGTGAGAGACTCTCCTCCCGGTACTCGGTCGTGGAGATAACGGTGGAAAAAATGAGCTACATCGTGCTCGTATATGATCTGATTCCATGGCCGAGTCTCCCATTCTCCGAAGTTGAACTCTTTGAGACGGTCATCTTGTATTGCATCGGGATAGCCACAGTAGTCGGCCAACTTTCTGGCACGTTTGAGAGGACTGGTGAAAACGGCCGAAAAAGATCGGTCGCTGATCAGTTTCTTAGTCACTTCGGCTTCCTGCTCAAAACTTTCTCGCACATCCACGTCCGTTGCACCGTAGCAAACCACGTTCCCATCGAGTAAAACAGATGTGTGCCTTACTAGATATACTTTCATTTCTTTTGTTTTCTGATTTTGCGATTTAGTTCGGCGTAGGGACTCTCCCGGTTCTCGGTTTCAAGCCGCTCTTTGTATTTGTGCCTGCGCTTATTCTCCGGATTGTTTTTGCTTTTGGAGCGAAGAGATGCACTTTTGGGGGAGATGTATGTCCTCTCTGCCTTTTGTTTTGTGTTTTTGTGGGAAGGTTTTTCGATGGCTTTTCGGTAGGCTTCTGCGGCCGAAAGCTCTTGGATCAGTTCGGCTACGGGCAGCTCTACATCATCCAGCAGTACGGTGTCTTTCTCACAAACCTTGTCGGAGAGAGAGGCTCGTTTCCCGTTGATGTAGATGCGTCCTTCCGTAATGTAGGCTTCGGCCTCCCGGCGAGAACCTAATCCGGATTCGCTGATTAGCTTGTTTATTCGGATCTGCATATATCGAGACAAATAGTTTTTCTATGATGGTGGTTGTATGAGGCTTCTCACCCGATTGGCGTAGACAGCGAGGTCGGATTGTTGAGAGGAGCCTCTACGATAGAGCTCACTCTTTCTACAATAGTTGTCACAGGTAACTCAAGGCAGGCATAATTGCGACCACGGCAAGGGCGGTTCCCGAATATGGAGCAAGGGCTGCACTCCAGGTCGAGAGAGAGGGCATCCTCGGCCGACTGTCCGTAACCCAGAAATCCAGCATAGCGATGAGTGGCACACCAGACAGATACAACTCTGCAACCCACCAAAGAAGCAAAGTGCATATTGGCACTGTCCATCGACAGCATACAGCGCAGTGTTTGCATCAGGGCAATTTCATCGGTCAAGGTCAATTTCCCGGCCATGGAGTAGGTGTGAGGGTACCGGTTGGCCCAGACTTCAAGGGTTTCGGCCTCTTTCCCTCTACCTCCGAAGAGACATATTTCCAGATTTCCTCTTGAGCTGAGTGTTTCTACAACCTGCTCCATCTTCTCTATCGGGTAGGTCTTGCTTTTGTGAGCAGCGAAAGGTGCGATGCCGATCCGTATATATGGGCTTTGCTCGACCGGCAACAACCCGGCTCGTCTTTGTGCTTCAAGCAAATCGGCTGTCGGCAATGCAATCGGAGGCGAAGTAGGCTCTGTATCAAACTCAAAGCGCAGGCCGGCTGCCCTGAAGACGGCTGCATATCGCTCTATCATTGATCCGATGGGTTTCTTGCGCTTTAGCGGTGGCATGGCCACGAGCATGGCTCTTTTGTTTCGTGGCTTATGCAGGTGCACCGAACTCACCCCTCTGAATTTGAGATAAGTCCTCAAAACTCGAGAGCGAAGAACATTGTGCAGGTCTATTACCTTGTCGAATCGCTCATCCGAGAGCCTTGATGCAAATTGCAGTAGCCCCCCCAGCCGTTTTTCGTCGTGTTTGGTGTCTATCCCCATGGCCTCGACATTGGGTGGGGCATTCAACAGCAAAGAGGTGAGTACTGGCATTGTCAGCAGAGTGAAGCTGTGCTCTGGATTGGCGCGAGCTACCGCATAGAGAACCGGTATGCTCATGGCTACATCTCCAAATGCCGAAAGGCGAATCACCAGATAGCGCATTGCTGCAAGTCGATTTGCTTGGGAAGAAAAGATCAGGCCTTGGCCTTATCCAGAAGTACAGGATTTAGATTGGGATCATTGTACATCTTCATCTGTTTGTAGACTTTCATGTACTTGCGCCCAGCCTCTATATCGGCCAATAGTTGATCTATGGCTCCGGAGAGATCTATGTCCTGCTCCATGAGGACAGCCAATTTCTGGCGACAGCTCTTTCTGGTCTCTTCCGAAGTGTCGGTGCGTTGAGTAGCCAGACGCATGTTGTAGATCTTTAGCTTGAGTATCGACAGTCTGTCTATCGCCCAAGCCGGGCTCTCGGTGTTGATCGTTGCATCAGCCTGCGGGCATACATCTCTGTATTTGGTGAGGAAGTAGGAGTCTATAAGCTCTACCAGATCGGTTCGATCTTGGTTACTCCTGTCTATACGACGCTTGATTTGTAGTGCAAGAGCAGGGTCTATGTCCGGATCTCGAATGATGTCTTCGAGATGCCACTGGATGTTGTCGATAAGATTTTTGCGATACAGATCGTGCTCTATCGTTTGTTCCGGATAGGGATTGGGGTAAGTGGCGTCTATATCTCCCTTAGCTTCGTAGGCCATAATGGCCTCATCGAATATTCGGGCAGCCAACTGACTGAAATTCTCCATGAGGATTATACTATAAGCGTAAATATTATGCCCAAAGGTAGTCATAATAGAGGAGTCCTGATTGCGTGGCTATTTCCCTCGCTGTAAAACCCTTTCTTCGCCAAGCCGATTTCCCTTTTTGTACAATAGGGTCATTTTCTGTCGCAGAACCTTCAAGAAGCCGAGGCTCTCGCGTATATTTGTGTCAAAAGGATTCTCCTCCTTGTTTCGGAGGCAGAGAGATTGTGTATTTGTATTTTATAACTCTTTAGTCGGGGGAATGTGAAAGTTTTGGTTATATTTGCCACATCGCTTGCTGAAAACAAGAAAATAACCAATACATCTAAACTTACACGAATTATGAAGAAAATCTTCTCTCTTTTGGTTTTGGCAGTTGCCGCTTTGACTGCTACCAATGCCCAGGATTATGGATTTCCCAAGGATGACCATGACCACAATCATGAAAACGTTATTTTCGTTGGGGGAGCTTTTACCTACTGGAACAACAATGACCAGAAAGCAACTTTCTTTCAGTTTGAACCGGAGTTTGGCGTCCTCTTCAATGATACTTGGGGAGCCGGTATAATGCTCGGATACGAATACAACAAGTCTCGTCATAAAGAAAGTGGCGAAGACCATATCGAGCGTGCATTCAGTGTTTCTCCTTTCGTACGCTACTACTACATGCACAGAGGTCCATTCAACTTGTATATAGATGGAGGTGTAGGTTTCAATTACTCTAAGGAAGAACACGAGACTGTCAAGGGTTTTGAGGTCGGTCTTCGTCCCGGAGCTTGTATTGACTTGACCAAAGGGCTGTGTCTTTGCATGCACCTTGGCTTCATAGGTTATCGTAAAGACTATTTCTCCGGCCATCATGATGGCATTGGCGGACATGGTCATGGAGGCCCGGCTTTTGGACAAAATGGATTCGGCTTGCGCTTTGCTCCTGAGGAGGTTTCCATAGGTCTCGAATTGGAATTCTAAGTAAGACTCAGCACGATAGTTGATTGAGGCAAAATAAAAAGCCCTGCAAACCAAGTCGGTTTGCAGGGCTTTCGTTTTTCAGACCTCAATGGTCTTTGTTGATAAGAGACTGTTGCCTTGCACAACAGTCTTTTTATTGATTACTTTTCTCGCCCAGACGCTCATTGACAAGCCGTTCGGCCAGACGTACAGCTTCTACACAGGGGAATTTGAGTTCAGCTTTCAGTTCTCTGCAAGTTGTCCCACCGGCTTCTTTCTTGAAATCGTCTTTTACTGACGGTAACTGATGCTTTTTCATCAATTCTTCGGCTGCATAGAGGGCTCCACAAAGCCCACCTTCTGCCCGTCCTCCTCCACAAGGACGGTAATGTAGCTCTATTTCGTCATCGGAGAGAGCGATGTGGTCTTGAAATTGTTTGAGTACGGATTGGCAACAGTTCCAGTTGTTCGGTTTGTTGTGGAAGAAATCTTCTGCGTGAGTTTTCATAAATGTGTGTCTTCGTAGGTTATGAGTGATAAGTATGTATTTAATTCTTTTTTGATCGCTTGCGAATTGTTTTGTAGATAGGTACCAACACAAGTACACCCGATATGACAAGGCTTAGCACGAGAGGCCCATCTATTTCGGCGTGAGCGAGTATGTACATAACAATCAAAACCCACAAAAGGATGATACAAACCATCTGAAGTTTGCTGAGGGGTTTGCGTGTTCGCATGGCAAAAGGGAGGGTTAGCCGGCAAAGGATGTAATCAAGTATAGAGTCAAAGCCAAGAGTGCAAGAAATAGGATTGTACTCAGCAGCAAAGCCCAAAGGCGAAACTCCAAATTCTTTTTTCTGAAGAAGGGCAATTTGTCGGCCAAACTTGCTATTGTGCCGATGTCGCTTTCTGTCTCATCAGGCAGACTGTAACCCTCTTCCTCCAGTATTTGCAAGGCTTTCTCCACGTCAAGCTCGGCGATCTCTACCCTATAACCGCCGATGTCTACCATGGGGGATAGCATCCTGTTACTAAACTCATTGCGCAGATAGGCTCTCACGCCATGCCGAGACAGAAGTGATAGCAGGTATTCGGCTTCTTCAAACTCCTGATAGCTGGCCAATAAGAGCATGCGCTCCTCTGCCGGCGGAGAAGGAAGAGAAGGATTAGTGGGTTTCATTCAGGCTTCGCATTGTTTAGATACAGGGGAGAATGTGATATACTTGTTGAACAGGAAATTGAGTATTGTGTACAGCAGCATCCCTATTACATGATTGTAGTAGGAGTCGTAGGTCGTGTGTCTGTTGAGAACAAAGACGGCTGCGTACTGTATCAGGTAGCAGATTAGAAAAGCCAGTAGGAATATCAGGAAGTCTCTCGTCCAGCTGTGTTCACTGGAGAAAGTCCACTTCCTGTTCCATACAAAGCTATTGATGATACCGGCCGTATAGCCCAATAGATTGGCTATCCAATCGGGGCTATCGGCTTTTTTTAGCAGAACCCATATTACGATGGCTGTGATGAGCGTATTGGAAACGCCGATCAGCCCGTACTTAATGAGTTGGATCAAGGTTTTTCTCCTTAGCATATTTGGCCAAAGTTTCTTTGATTACCTGTGGAGTGATGGGCTGGGAGTTGGTAACCATAAAGCTGTCTCCCAAGAAATTTCCATAGAGGTTGCACTCAAGGATAAATCCCACAAAAATCTCTTTGATAGGGGATTGTATGGGTAGGAGGAAAGAAATTTGGATGTAATTGTATCCAACGGAGATATCCTCCACTTCGCCTCCATATTGCTCCATTCGGTATTGTAGCTCTTTGGTGAATAGCTCCACCTGAAAAGGCTCGAACTCTTGCAGATGTACGGTGTGGAAAAGCCCCATGAAGCGCATTAGATCGCCACGGCCGCCCAACCCGCTGGCTACGGCTATCTGTCGTTCATCGACCAAGTCGCTCATCATAGCCACTCTGCATTCGAGTTTGGCCATCATGGCCCACTGCCTTAGCTCTCCTTCGGGAGCAATTTTCAGAAAGTCTTCGATTACCCGATAGGCTTCTACTCTGCCCGACATTGCCAGTCGAGAGAGTGCCATACGGCGTGTCGAGAGAGGTTTGTCTTGATCGAAGATGAGCTTCTCGGCATCCATGGTCGGATAGTTGTGCGGATTTCCTTCTCCCTTGGTCATCCTCAGTGCAATAGATTGTTTGAAGTACTCGGCCTGCAAGGGCAGCGGTACAGGTTCTTCCAGCTGATGTATTTGCCCGCCAAGTCTGCTTATGTCGTCCATAGGAACTTTCGTGCTATAATGTTTCTACAAAGATAATGAGAGCTGTTTATATCGGCTTTCTCCGTTCTTGAGAGCCTTTGACTCGATTGGGATTGGCCTTTACGAAGTCGCTCCAACTCTTGGTTGCCGAGGTCTGTTTTTGCAGCGGATTGGAGGTGAGGAAGAAGTGGCAAAGAGCTGTAGCCAAAGCATCTGTGGCATCCATCTCTTTTAGCATTGATTCTTCGGGGATGTGTAAGAAACGCTGCAACATACCGGCTACCTGCTCTTTGGAGGCGTGTCCATTCCCGGTGATCGCCTCTTTGATACGCATAGGTACATATTCGGTGATCGGGATATCTCTGGTAAGGGCTGCTGCCATTGCAACGCCCTGAGCGCGTCCGAGCTTTAGCATGGACTGCACGTTTTTGCCAAAAAAAGGGGCTTCGATAGCAAGTTCGTCAGGTAGATAGGCATCTATCAGACCTGTTACCCTATCGAAAATACGTTTTAGCCTGATGTAGTGATTGTCGTATCTATTGAGCTTGATCACACCCATTGTGATCATCTCGGCCCGTTGTCCCTGTACCCTCAGCAGTCCGTAGCCCATAACCACCGTACCCGGGTCTATGCCTAAGATGATACGCTCCGCTGGCATTCCTTAGTCGATCGTTTCGGGTTGAATTTCTTCGAGTAGCGAATCGAAACTCAATAATCTATTGTCGAAAACCTCAGATATGGCTTTGATTGATTCGGCCAAGGTAGGGGAAGCCATGACTTGCTCTTTCGTTTCTCTATCGGGGAAGATGAATTGCAAGCTGCAATTACATACATTCTCGTCATAAATCGGATCTGTGAGGCGGTAGGCATATAGTTCTACTTCTGCAAAGGCCGCTCTCAGTTGTGGCAACGTGGTCTTGCTAAGGTGTGCCTCCAATTCCTTGCTCTGCTCTCGAGGAATTGCAAAGTTGATATTATATAAGTGTCGCATACTTGTGAATTTCCTTGTTTGAGGGGGACTGTTGTATGGGTTGTAAAAAGGCTGTTTCAGTAGACTTTGTATTCTATTTGTATCCTACTAATGGTCTGATTGGTATTCTATACGCAAATGTATGTATATCCAAGAAATGTTCTATATTTGCGGTCGCAAGGGGGGGTATTAGCTCATCTGGTAGAGCGCAACACTGGCAGTGTTGAGGTGAGCGGTTCGAGTCCGCTATACTCCACGAAAGAGTTTGGGTGCAGGTCGCAGCATGCGGTTTGCACCCTTTTTTTTATACCTGAATTGGAGCCAGACTCTTCTGTATAAAATTCTTCTTTGGCTCCTTGAAATGATTGCACGATCTCTGCTAAAAAAAGTCCCCAGGATAGTTCTCCGAGAGGCAACTTTTATTTGTTTTCTTTTGTTTGGTTGTGCGTTATTGTGTTTTCTTTTGCTGTGCTTTTCCTACTCAAATTGGGGCTATTTTGATCGTTTTTTTCCTCTCTTTTTTGATGCTCATGGGAGACGTTTTTTGCTGACACGGGAGAAAAGGAAATTTCTCTCCTGAGAAAAAAATTGCTCTCTCCTGTGTTAGCAAAATTTCTCTCAGGAGAAAATTTGACCCTGCTGAAATACCCTATTCATCGCTGTTCTGGAAGCCTCACACAAGAGGGGTAAAAGAGAGCTAATCTTCTGTGTACAGTCTGTTTTTTTCTCTCTCTTCTCGGCTTTTATTGCAATCTGAATTTTACAAAATATATCTATTTCAACTACAAGAATGTAGGAGCTTCTTGATAACCCTTGAAGAATGCGTGAGCCCAAAACCTCCGCACACGAAACTCTTTTGATTCGTTATGTCTGGTACGTCATAGAGGAAGTCTGTGCGAAGGTCTCTGTAAGCAAAGAAAAAGCCTGCGACAAGGAGAGGAAAGTTCTCTTGTGTCGCAGGCTTCTTTATTTAGTGCAAACTTATTCGCCTAAGTAGATCTTTCCAGTGTATCGCAAGCCTTGTGTGTCGGTCACGATGTAGAGATATAGCCCTGTGGGAAGGGAGGAGAGATCGACAGAGGTCTTGTCCTCCATATTGCCGACCCATACTTGTTCAGCTTTCATATTGTACAGAGCCAATGTCTTTAGGTTTGTCTTTTCCCATCGTAGAAGATTGTCCTTAGCAACAAAAGCCCATTCCTTGGGCAAGAAAGGATTATTTGTCAGACCTTCGACATTTAGCATCTGGTCTGCTCGGAAGCAATCTTTTGCTGTGACATTCTCTTGAGGAAGGATTAGGTTGTCGTACAAGTCCTGTTGTGGACGAGGGTCGTGATAGACAACTTGGTCATCCTGCAGGAAACAAAGCAGAGAGGCTCTATGATAGATATTAAAAAGATGTTGCCCCGGAGCTTTTTCTTTGAGCATAGAAGCTGATGTGGGTATGAGCCGAACATAAGTAAATCCGAAGCCTTCCATAGCTCCTATTCCATCTACCCATTTAACACCGAAAGAGGAGTTGTTTTTGAAGGAAATTGTTCGTCTCCACCTCCCTGCGATATACTCATAATTATAGTCCTTGAATTGAGGTCTTGTTGCATCATTTCCCCATACTCGATCGTATGCCGTTTGTGGTTTTTCGTACAGGTTGAAATCATATAGGATACGCTCTTGATCGGGATTAGGAAGAGACCCTGTGTCTGAATTGTCTCCTTTTTCTATGAAATTGAAAGGAGCTACATTCCCTGCCCAATGCCAACCTCCAAATTCCCAGAATGTGTTGGGATAGGTCTCCGGATCAGAAAGCCCTTGTGGTATACGTAAGTAAACAACCCCCTTGTCTTGACGAATAGCCCCCCAGTAGTTTGTTTCGTTCGCGATAAATCTATCGTCTTTGGTACAATAGACTTTTTTGTAGTTCAACTGATTGATTGTCGTATCTCCATTTATAAATATATAGGAAAAGAAGAGCCCTTCGGGGGACTTTGCTCCCTCAGAAGGTATGACGTGCTTACTCATTTGGCAGCTGTTCACCCAAATCGTACCATCACGGAGAGGAAATTCCATGATTTGGTAATTTTCATCTGTTGGCTTCTCGCCCATTTCTTCTTGTGCCCTAGTTGTCACAGGCACAACGAGTAGTGCAATAAGCACTGCTAATAGTATTCGTGTTGTTTTCATAAGAAGGATGATTTATTGATTTCTAACTCAGTTGAGGAGTAATGTTGTAGAAACTCTCTGTCTGAAAACAAAAAAAACATGGCTAAAATCAACCAATGCTGTTATTGATAGGTTTGCTCTTATCTTGTTGTCTTTTGATACGGCTTTGCGCTTAGACTAACAATTCTACTCACGCTTGTAAGTCTCTCATTTGGCATTGCTGTCAGATATCCCCTGATGTCAAAGTTAGTAAAATAACAACTACCCGCCAATTTGTTTTCGGTAGATACTTATTTCGGTATCGAGCCTAACTAAGCAGATTGCTTTAGTCCGGCATAGTTCATTTTATTGTATACCTTTGTGGCGATGGTGTTCCCTAATTAGGCTTTTGTCGGATTGGGATTAAAAGGGAATCGGGTGAAAATCCCGGGCAGACCCGCTGCTGTAAGTTGCGTTTGAGCCGCAGGCATTATGCCACTGTAGGAGGATTCTTTGTCTCGTATGGGAAGGCGCTTGTTTTGGTGAAGCAACGAAGCCAGAAGACCTGCATCGTCTGTTTCTGCGGCTTCGAGGTTAAGCTAAGGATATGCGTCCTGTATATCCTCTCAAAATCCCCCCGAGGAAGATCGTCCCGCTCGCAGACGGGAGACTCTGTGTTCTCGACCTGCCATAGTCGAGTCGCTTAGTGGATTTCGGAAAGCCTCTGTCTGTGCATGCTGTGGGATGAGCTCCATGGTCGTTGTCAGGCAAGAGGCTTTCTCTTTTTAGAGAAGAGACATGAGGTAGTTTGCACAATAAGTCTCGTAGCGTGATTTTCGGAGGATAATTGCCTCCTACCTGTTGCCACAAAATTTCTCCTCCCATGCAAACTCTCAGAATAGAGGGACTTGCGCAAAAGATCGTTGTATCGTATATGACCAAGCCCGAATGTCGAAAATAACGCAGCAAGAGCCGCGTTGTGCAACGGTCTCTAAAAGATTGCTTGCTATCTTTGCAGTTGTAAGTAATAAATAATGTGTACACAAGGCAGGCTTGACTGACTCCTGCTTGTGTGTCGATGGGGTTTTACCACGGAAAAGAGCGTATGACAAAGAAATTCAAGCGTACACTGATCACCACGGCCTTGCCTTATGCCAATGGCCCTGTTCATATCGGACACTTGGCCGGAGTATATGTACCGGCAGATATCTATGCGCGTTACCTCCGATTGCGAGGGAGCGAAGTACTTTTGATAGGAGGGTCGGATGAGCATGGAGTCCCCATTGCTCTGAAAGCCAAAGCCGAAGGGGTAAGTCCCCAACAAGTGGTAGATCGCTACCATACCCTCATCAAAGAGAGCTTCGAGCGATTTGGTATTGGTTTCGATGTCTACGGTCGCACCACCAGTGATACGCACCGTCGTACAGCGGGTGAGTTTTTCCGAAAACTCTATGAGAAAGGAGAGTTTGTAGAGCAGACTACAGAGCAGTATTACGACCCCGAGGCAAAGCAGTTCTTGGCCGATCGTTATATCACGGGTACCTGCCCACACTGTGGAAACGAGCGGGCTTATGGTGATCAGTGTGAGGCTTGTGGTACATCGCTCAATGCTACTGATTTGGTGAACCCCAAAAGTGCCATTAGTGGTTCGGTACCGGAGTTGCGCAGTACCAAACACTGGTATTTGCCTTTGGACAAACATGAGTCATTCCTCAAAAAATGGATCCTGGAGGATCATCGAGAATGGAGAAGTAATGTCTATGGTCAGTGTAAGAGTTGGATAGACATGGGACTGCAGCCAAGAGCTGTGAGTCGCGATTTGGATTGGGGAATACCGGTGCCTGTGGAAGGAGCCGAAGGTAAAGTTTTGTATGTCTGGTTCGATGCCCCTATCGGCTATATTTCCAATACCAAAGATTTGCGTCCTGATGATTGGGAAACCTGGTGGAAAGATCCGGAGACCAGGCTGCTGCACTTCATAGGGAAAGACAATATCGTATTCCACTGTATTGTTTTCCCCGCTATGTTGAAAGCCGAAGGCTCCTATATCTTGCCGGAGAATGTTCCTGCCAACGAGTTCCTCAATTTGGAGGGAGATAAGATCTCTACCAGTCGAAATTGGGCTGTTTGGTTGCATGAGTATCTGGATGAATTTCCCGGCAAGCAGGATGTTCTGCGCTATGTCCTTACTGCCAATGCTCCGGAGACTAAGGACAATGATTTCACATGGAGCGATTTCCAGGCTCGTAACAACAATGAGTTGGTTTCCGTTTTGGGCAACTTTGTAAACCGTGCATTGGTCTTGACACAGAAATACTATGATGGAGTGGTGCCGGCTGCTGGTTCGCTTGATGATTATGACCGGGAGACATTGGCAGAAGTTCGCAGGCTCAAGGAAGAGATAGAGCAACGGTTAGATGCTTTCCATTTGCGTGATGCCCAAAGAGAAGCCATGAATATGGCTCGTGTGGGGAATAAATATCTGGCTGATACCGAGCCTTGGAAATTGATCAAGACCGATCCGGAGCGTGTTGCCACGATTATGTATGTAGCCATACAGATCACGGCCAATCTGCGGATTGCTTTTGCTCCATTCTTGCCCTTTAGTGCGGATAAGATTGGAGAAATGCTTGCAATGCCGATTGATAGACTTGATTGGGATCTTCTGGGTCGGGAAGACTTGATCCCGGCCGGTCATTGCCTGGGGAAGGCAGAATTACTTTTTGAGAAAATAGAAGATGCCGTGATAGAGGCCCAGTTACAGAAACTGGCTGCAACCAAGGAGAGCAACAATTTGGCTGCTTGGCAACCCAAGCCGATAGCTGCGGAATGCAGTTTTGACGACTTCCTTAAGTTGGACATAAGGGTTGGTACCGTGTTGGAGTGTACCAAGGTTCCCAAAGCAGATAAGTTGTTGCAGTTCCGTATCGATGATGGTTTAGGAGGGCGGACTATCGTATCGGGTATCGCCCAATATTATCAACCGGAGGATTTGGTTGGCAAACAGGTCTGTTTTATAGCTAATTTCCCACCCCGCAAATTGCGAGGTATCATGTCGGAAGGAATGATTCTGTCGGCAGAATATCCCGATGGAAAGCTGCGAGTGATTGGACCTACGGAGCCTATAGAGCCAGGCTGTACGGTCGGCTAAAACGAATTTTGATCCTCTCTTTTGCTGCAAATGTCCGGCTTATCTCACATACCGCAGTTTGATCCTCGTCGCATCTATCTCTTTCTGAGAGAAGAGATAGACCAAGCCGTGAGCGAGGTGTTGGATAGTGGTACTTATATAGGAGGGGAGGCAGTTGGTCATTTCGAGCAGCAGTTAGCCTCTTTTGTAGGAGAAGGGAAGGAATACCGAGCTGTTTCTTGTGCCAATGGTACTGATGCTTTGGCTTTAGCTCTCAGCCTTTCCCGTTTGAAGCCCGGTGACGAAGTATTGATGCCTTCGCATACCTACGTTGCAGCGGCAGAAATGGCGGTAAGCCAGGGGCTGATACCTGTATGGGTAGATGTAGAAAAGGAGGGATACAATGTGGATCCCGATCCGGAGCATTTGGAGGCTTGTATGAGCAGGCGAACCAAGGCAATGGTAGCCGTGAACATATATGGTATGCCTGCTGCCTGGCCTCGTCTGAAAGACTTCTGCCACAACCATGGCTTGTTGTTGATAGAGGATAATGCACAAGGCTTGGGAGGAAGTCTTGATGGTAAAGCCTTAGGAAGTTGGGGTGATGTCTCTACGCTTAGCTTTTTCCCGACCAAACCTCTCGGTTGTATGGGAGACGGAGGGGCTGTGCTCGGACCTTCATCAGACGATATGCAGCGTATCGCCATGCTGGCTCGGCATGGGCAGCAGGGAAAGTATAACTATATAGAACCTGGGCGTAATAGTCGCTTGGATGCTTTGCAAGCGGCAATCCTGAGTGTCAAGTTGCGGTATTTGTCTCAGATGCAGCATTTCGTACGGGTGATTGCTCGGAGCTATGCCGAGGCTTTATCGGACATAGAAGGTTTGCTGTTACCCCAGTGCAGCTTGCTCCCGAATGCCCAGCCTTCGTGGCACTTGTTCACGATACGAGTCTTAGGAGGTCAAAGAGATGCTCTTCGAGCGTTCTTGTCTGACCGGAGAATTGCTGCAGGCCTTTATTACCCCGCTCCACTACACCGAGTGCCGTGTTACGCTCGGATAGCTTCGCCCCATAGTTCTCCTTGTATCGAGACAGATCGCCTGAGCGAAGAAATACTATCGCTTCCTATTTTCCCCTTGATGAGAGAAGAGGAGTGCGAGCGTGTGGTAGATGCTGTGCGTAGCTTTTTTATGATCAATAGATAAGGAAGAATTAACTCGGATTTGTGATAGAGTTATGAATCAAAATATGGAGCCTGATTGCAGAGGGATTGTGCGTTTTGCCATCGTAGGCTGTGGCCACATTGGCAAGCGGCATCTCGAAATGGTCAGTAGAGATCCCCGAGGGTGCGTTGTCGCTCTTTGTGATGTGAGAGATCGGGCAGAGCTGAATCTACCCGAAGAAGCTGCTCAGCTGCCTTTCTTTCAGTCTATTGAGGAACTCCTTTCATCGGGTTTGGATATAGATGTGGTATCTATATGTACACCTAATGGTCTGCATGGACATATGGGTTGTTTGGCTTTGTCTGCAGGTTATCATGTCCTTATTGAGAAGCCTATTGTGCTCGACCTGCATGAGGGTGAGCTTTTGCGAGAAGCTGCTACCCAAAGCAAACGGCGGATATTCGGGGTCCTGCAGAATAGATATACTCCCTCTTCTATATGGCTTAAAAACTTGATAGGGAGCGGCCGTTTGGGTAAGGTGTATGATGTGCGAATGGATTGTTTGTGGAACCGGGATGAGCGTTACTATCTTCCTCGCAACTGGCATGGTACAGCCGATATGGATGGCGGGACATTATTTACCCAGTACTCCCATTTCGTCGATTTACTCACTTGGTGGTTTGGTCCAATTGATAAGTTGCGCTTTGCCGATTTTGCCAATTACAGCCATGGCAATCTGATTGATTTTGAAGATAGCGGAGAAGTAGCATTTGATTTTGTTTCCGGAGCTAAGGGGAGACTTAGCTATTCGACAGCTGTCTATGGGCGGAATATGGAGATAGCCCTCACGGTATTGTCGGAGAAGGGTTGCATCCGTCTTGGAGGGGCTTTCCTGAATGAGATACAGCACTGCGAAGTGGCCGGTTATCAGGTGCCCAAAATGCCGGTTTCCGCACCAGGCAACCAATATGGCGGATATTCGGGTAGTGCGCAGAATCATCATTTGGTGATTCGGCATGTGGTAGCCTCTCTATTGGGAGAGGAAGCCGAGGTTGTGGGCCTGGAGGATGGTTTGGGAGTTGTGCGTACGATACAGCAGATTTATGATCATCCAGCTTATAGGTCATACAGTAAGAAATCAGGTAAATAATTTAGGAAGTTGAATATGAGTAGATTTATTTTGTTTTGTCGCTCCCTTATCGCTGCTTGGGGTGTCTTTTGCTGTGTCTTTTTGTCAGCTTGCTCCGGAGAGCGTACTACAGAAATACGCATCATACATACAACCGATATACACGGCAATTATTTCTCTTTCGACTTCTTGGCCGACTCAGCCGGCACCGGCTCCATGTCTCGATTGTCCTCCTTTCTCAAGGAAGCCAGAAAACAAAATCCCAGCCTGCTTTTGATTGATGGGGGGGATATCCTTCAAGGGACACCGGCAGCCTATTATTCCAATTATGCCGATACCCTGCCTGTAAACTTGGCTGCACAAACGATGAATTATTTGCGTTTTGATGCTTCCGTAGTGGGGAACCATGATATAGAGACCGGGCACGAGGTGTATGATTCGTGGATTAAGGATTGCAAGTTTCCCGTGTTGGCTGCTAATATGATAGATATTGAGACGGACAAGCCTTATTTGCCTCCTTATACGATCAAAGACATAGACGGAATTCGTGTCGCTATCTTGGGCTTTGTAACCCCTGCGATACCGGAGTGGTTACCTCAAGATCTTTGGCGAGGAGTTGGGTTTGAGGATATACTGATTTCCGCTCAGCAGTGGGTGCCGTATGTGATAGAGCATGAGAAGCCTGATATTCTCATCGGCTTGTTGCACTCCGGTTTGAAAAATACCAATAGACACTATATCGAGAACGCCGGAGAGTTGTTGGCCAAGGAAGTCTCGGGGTTTGATGCCTTGTTTATCGGTCACGATCACCGCAAGTTCAATGGGCAGCTACGTACTTCTCGTGGAGATTCGGTGCATGTCTGCAACCCTGCCAGCCATCTGGATTTCGCTTCGGACTTGACTATTCGTGTTACCCGCAAAGGGAATAAGATTGTAGCTAAGGATATTTCGTCCAGGTTGGTAGACTTGAACCAATATGAGCCGGATCCGGCTTTTGAAAGGGCTTTTTCCGAGCAACAACAGGCTGTACGTAAATGGGCAAATCGACAGGTAGGAGTGCTGGAGACTCCACTTGATATTCGTGGCTCTCTATTCGGTCCTACTCCCTTCCTTAGCCTGATACATCGTGTGCAGCTGGATGCTACAGGAGCCGACATTTCTTTTGCTTCTCCATTGGATTTGCATACTTATATCCCGGCTGGCCCTCTGCGTGTGCGAGATTTATTCTCCCTCTATCGATTTGAAAACTTCCTCTATGTTATGGAACTTACCGGTTCCGAAGTGAAGGACTATCTGGAGTTTTCTTATGGTAAATGGGCTAATCACATGAAAGGACCGAAAGACCATTTGCTCCTCTTCCGGACAGGGATTACTCCGCAGGATAAGTTCAAGACATTGCATGAGATTTTTAACTACAGCTCTGCTGCCGGGATCGATTATACAGTGGATGTCTCGAAGCCTGCTGGAGATAGAGTGAAGATCTTAAAAATGAGTAATGGACAACCGTTTGACTACTCCAAAGTATACCGTGTGGCTCTTGATTCGTTCAGAGGAGGTGGAGGAGGAGATTTGCTTACCGAAGGTTGTCAAATTCGTTTTGAGGAATTAGCCAGGCGTATTGTTGAAGAGAAAGACGATATTCGCAGCTATGTGCACAAATATATTGTAGACAAGGGCAGTATCGAAGTGCAGAATAATGCCAATTGGCGATTTGTGCCTGAAATCTGGGTACGAGAAGCGATTGAGCGTGATACTAAAATCATGTTCCCATGAGTATTTGGCTACTATTGGCCACAGTAGCCTTCGGTTCGGTAGTAGGTTGGATCCTGAGTGAAGGCAGACCGAGAGATCGCTTTGGGAACCCTATTTACAAACCTATTCGGGTAGATATAGACCAAACAAGAAAGCTCCGGCTGACAGCTGCTCCGGAAGGGGCCAAGCCTGCTGTGATGATTATAGACACTGAAACAACTGGTTTGCCTCCAGAAGAGGGAGGACTTGACCCTTCGCTCAAACGTATTGCCGTCATCCAACTGGCATGGATCCTCTTGGATGCAGAAGGTCGAAAAATAGAGGAGCACTGCTTTTTACTTTCTCAGCCTGAAGAGGAAATCCCTTACGAGGCTGAGGCTATTCATCATATTTCTACTGAGCAGATGAGAACGGAAGGAGAGTCGCCCGCCGAGGTGTATGGCTTGTTGCTGGAGCGACTCGAAGCCCGCCCGTTGCTGGTGGCTCATAATGCTGCTTATCACTTGGCTGTGTTAGTTCGAGATATGCAATGCCATGCTTGTGATCCCTCCCCCTTGCTTGAAGCCGACTCCTATTGCACTATGGAGTCCGGGATTGATGCCGCTCATATTATCGGAGCAGCAGGACAATGGAAATACCCAAAACTCGGAGAACTTTTCGGTGTGCTTTATTATGGAAAGCCTCGGCTTGAGCTGAAGTATAGCAATAAGGCACTAGCCGATGTTCGCATGGTTGCTGCCGTTTATAAGCGATTGACAGGCATCTGATATTTTTCTTTTTGAGTGCTATTTCGTTGATTTTCAATTTGCTATCCCATCTCTTTTTGTGATATAATTCGCTGTCGAGATTCGGATGTCCGAAATTTTGAGAGGAATAAATACACTATCTTTGTGAATAGATGGGAAAATTAGGTCATTCCGAAGCCGATTTGCTTGAGCGTTTGCGCAAGCCCGATACTAAGCGCGCTGCATTCGCTGAGGTGGTCGAGAGTTATTCTGAGCGGATTTATTGGCAAGTACGTCGTATGGTGCACAACCACGATGATGCCGATGATATGGTGCAGAATACTTTCTTGAAAGCCTGGGCCGGAATAGATGATTTTCGGGGAGATGCACTACTCTCCACTTGGCTCTATCGGATTGCCATGTATGAATGTCTGGCTTTCCTCAAGAAAAACAAGCTAGGCTCTCATTCCGAAGTTGATGTGACAGATGAGAATGCTTTCCTGCTTGAGCAGGCCTTGACCGACCCTTATTTCGATGGAGACGAAGCTGAAGCTCTGTTTGCTGCGGCAATTGCTGCTTTGCCCGATAAACAACGCTTGGTTTTCACTTTGCGATATTACGAGGATATGCCGTACAGTGAGATTAGCCGGGTTACCGGTACCAGTGAGGGAGCTTTGAAAGCATCCTATCACCACGCCAGCCGAAAAATAGAATCCTTTTTGCGCAGTCAGCATTAAACTTTGAGACTCTTCTGTCTCTATAGCTGTATATGGCACAGACTTACGTAGCCTCCGGACCTCGGTCGTGGCTTCGTTTTTTTAGTATGACTTATGAATAGCCCGAAAGAAATATCAAAATGGCCGGATCCTCTCCGAAGTAGAGAGCATTATTTCGTTCCGCAGGATTACTTCGATAATCTCAACGAACGGATAATGTCTCGTATCGAGAAGGAGTGTGCTCAAGAGCGAGTGCAGAAGCCGAATCTTCGGCTATGGTCTTACCTTAGGCCGGTGCTTTATATGGCAGCCTCTTTCCTAATCGTGATCGCCGGTTTCAAGCTCCTTGAGTGGCAGACGGGACGCGTAAAGAGTTTGCCGATAGCAGAGCAACCGGTTACCCAAAACGATTTGTCTATAGAGACAGAAGCTTATTACGACTTTTTGACCGAAGACGACTATTTGGCACGAGCCTATCTGCCGGAGGATGCTTTTTAACCCCATTAGGAGCAACTGATGTCAAGATCGATCACTCACATAGTATTACCCGATTTTATCCTTGTAGAAATTTGATGCGAAAGATACTCTTACCACTATATTTGGGCTTGCAGCTTCTTTGGCTGTGTTGTCCGGATTCCCTTTCAGCGCAGGAAACATCGAGAGGAAGATGCCCTGCGGGTCCATGGTATAAGAAGGCCTGTATCGAGTATGAGACCTTTGTGCTCAAAGAGCTCCAACTGACCGATGATGAAACTCGGGCATTCTTGCCTTTGATGAGGGTTTATGACAGGAGACGTGTGGATTGTATGCGTTCAGCACTTCGTTTGCGCAGAGAGATAGAAACCAAGGTTAATCCTACCGATCGAGAGATTGATGATTTGCTGGATCAACTCTACGAGGCCAAATTATCTTCCATTGAGATACAGAAGGAGTATTACGACAAATTGAAGGGGGTGATTCCCCGGCAAAAAATACTCAAGCTATCAAGGCTGAGTCGCAAGTTCGTTTCAACAAAACTAATGAGTGACGACCATTAGAGTCAGGTTTTCTTTAGGATTTATCTGCCCTTTCCTTGTTTGCGAGGAGAGGGCATTTTTTTGAGCCGAGCTCCCTCCCCCTCAAAAAAACAGACCTCTTGCATACCGCACACCAATAGCGTTACATACTCGTGATTTTTTGGCCTTTGTCTTTTGTATATTTGCTCACCGAGGGCGTATAGTCGCTCCAAGTCAATAATAAAAACAAAGACAAGTATGGTGAAACTCACTAAGCTACAGTGGCTTGTTTGCTTCCTTTTGGCATCTATCTTGGGTGTTCAGGCTCAGACGGACAAGCCTGTTGTTACAATTCGCACGCAGTTGGAGTTTGGCTCTGCTATCACTCTTTACCCCAAAACAGAGAGCTATGACATTCCAATTAGTATCGATTTTGGAGATGGTCAATTAGAAACCAAAAACATTGATCCGAATGCTTCCGGATACTTCTCGAAGTTTGAGGGTACCGTAAAAGGCGAGGAAATTAAGATTTATGCTCCTTTGACCAAACTGGAGGCCGATGAGTTGAAAATTACTTCTATCAAACTTCTTCAGCAGGATAAGCTCAAATATTTGTCTCTCAAGAAGAATCTGATCACCAAGGATCAATTGGATTTGGTGGGTGCTCCCAGTTTAGAGACATTGGATTTGAGCTATAACAAGATGTCTTCTTTCGATTTCAGACCTTTCACAGCCCTGAAAGTTCTCAATATTTCTCACAACGAGTCCGTAGGGAATATCTTGGTAGAAGGGCTTGAGAAAATAGAGACGATCGATCTCTCTTATTGCGATGTAAGTGTATTCTATCCGGTACGCCTGCCTAATCTGAGAAGCCTCGATCTAAATCATAATGCCTTGATGGAACTAGAGTTGGGGGACAACTATCCCATGTTGAGTTCTTTGAATGTTTCAAAGAATGAGCTCACAACTTTGAACCTCTCGAAGTGTACAGAATTAGCGCAGCTCAATTGTGACTCCAATGCCATGGCTACTCTCGATGTTTCTGCCAATGTGAAACTTGTCAGACTTAATTGTGCGGTGAACAAGCTGAAGTCTCTTAATGTCTCTCACAATACGGAGCTTACCGGTTTGTCTTGCGGGTTTAATGATGGGATCAGTGCACTTGATATTTCCAGCCTTGGTAAACTCTCCGATTTGAGTTGCGAGAGCAACAAGATCGATTTCTTGGATTTGTCCAACGCAACATATCTCAAGAGACTTAATGCTTCGGGCAACGAGCTTGCCTTTCTTGATTTCGATGCCAATGGCGGTAGCCTGCAGTTCGTTGATGTCAGAGACAACAAGAATATGACTGCATGCTCTATCAACTTCATGTTTATGACTCTCCCTGTGCATAACGGCAGGGCATGGAGTGCCAACCTGCTTATCAAGGGTTGTCCTGGGGCAGAACAATCGGATCCCTCAAAGATCGAGATGCAGAGCGAAGATACCCCTTGGATTTTAGACGTAAGGGGCGATCAGTCGGCTACTTGCGATCAGGTACCTATAAAAATTATCGAGTCGAAAAATGGCACGATGTCTCTGACTCAATCCACCAACAAGTATGGGCAAGAGTATAGGCCGATAACGGACAAGGCCTATATTGGTCGTTTGATCAAAGCCGAAATCAAGGCCAATGAGGGTTATGAATTTGCAGGTATCAAGGTCAATGATAAATTGTTTAGACACAATCGGTTTGTGATTAGTGAGGCCAATTCTACTATTGAACCAGTATTTTTGCTCCCATCCATACTTACACTCAAAGCCAAGAAGGGGCATGATCTATCCATTGCCTTTACTGTTCCGGAAGGTTCCGATGGCTTGACTATCGACTGGGGAGACGGAGTAAGGATGCCTTACAACATTTCCTCAACGAGTTTGACCCGTCTGGATCACAAGGCTCTGGGCGAAACGATCAAGATCGAGGGAGAGATCAAGCATGCGATGTTGGATAGCTATCCCCAGGTAGGCGATTTTGATAACGACCTTCAGGGAATTGAAATACAAAGCCAGTCGAAGCTCGAAATACTCGAGTTATTTATGAATCCGGGGATCAAGAAATTAGACCTCAGAGGATGCCCCAATCTTCAGGAATTGAATTGTGAGTTCTGTGGGATTGAGACATTGGATGTATCCAATCTTGTAGAGCTAAAAACTCTCCGCTGTAGCGGCAATGAGTTGCGCAGTTTGGATGTGAAGAATTTGGTTAATCTCGAAGATTTGGGTATCAAGAAGAATCATATTTCGGAGATGGACCTGACTGCTAGTACAAAACTAAGAAAACTGGAGGTGCATACAAACCAACTATCCGATATAAAAGGCTTGGATAAGCTGACGGAGCTTGAGATGTTCAATGCTTCTTTCAATAATCTCTCCAATATAGATGTCTCCAAAAACGGCAAATTGACCGCTCTCTATCTATCCGGTAACCAGCTCGAGAAGCTCGATTTGACCAATAATACAAGTCTTGTGTCTCTCCATTTTGATAGGAATAAGATTAAGCATCTTGATCTTTCCAAAAATATCAATCTCGGAGCTATCCATTGTGAAAGCAATGGGATGACAGCTTGTGAATTGAATGACTTCTATTTTACTCTCCCACAGCACAAAGCTATCCCCGACTATCAGCAGAACTTTACCCTCTTTGTTAAGGAGGCCGAGAGTGATTCGCACAATCAAGCCGAGAAGGCAGCCTCTCTCATTGCTTCTCTCAAGGGTTGGAAAGTAAATTATGAAGGTGATGGCACGGGGTGCAATGAGGCCTACATCCAGATCCTACCTGCTGAAAATGGAGCTTTGTCTCTCCTGAAAAGTGACGGAGGAGAAGTGAAGTCTGGAGATAAGGTGAAAGTCGATACTCCTCTGACGATCAAAGCTGTTGCTAACGAGGGTTTCCACGTGAAGCATGTTCGTGCCAACGGAAAGAATATCGAGGATCTTACTATTCCCTATGTCCTGAAAGGTTTCACGGTCTTCCAGCTCATTACTCAGCAGGGAACGGCTGTTTGGGTGCCTGTTGAAGAAAATATCTTTGGCATATCCAATCATACAATCCTTGTGAATTGTAAGGCTCAAGCCGTTAGTCTGTACGACCTTATGGGGAACACTATCTATAAGGGTGGTAAGGAGGACAGCTACCGAATCGAAGTCGAACCGGGCGCATACATCCTTCAGATTACAAACAATCAGAATAACATGCGGGCTTACAAGGTTATTGTAGAGTGACCGAATATGCTATTGAGAGGTTTGGAGTAGTCTTTCCTTTCAGTCGCTAATGAAGAGCGAGACCGTGTCGGAGTATCGATCACGGTCTCGCTCTTTTGGATTGAGCTTTTTGGAGACTTTCGAATGAATGTTCTTGAATGGCATTTGAAACTCGTCATTTTGTTGACTTTGCAGAATACTGTACTTAATGCATTGTTGCAAAATCGTATAACGATCCCTTTGCCATAGAGAGGAGGTTAGTTAGCGGAGAGGCGGAGATATGGCACGAAGAGAATGCTTTTTCTGCATCGGAATGCGGTATGTATGTCTTCGTGGGCAGAATGGAATCTCGATGATAGTAATGTAGACCAAAGTTTGTACATTTGTAGATAATCACATAGATAGTGTAGTACATGTTTCTCGACCATTGGTTTTTGGTTTTTGGCTTTTTTTGTCACCGTTGTGCTGTCTCTTGTGTGCAGATTGAGGAGTCTCTCGGTTGTGCAGATCGAGACAATGGCTTTGCCATACAAAAAGCTGATATATACAGAGACCGGATAGAGTGAAACTATTGAATATTCATACAATCCATATTATAATTCTAAACCAGTAATCAAACAAAAATTTATGGCAAAGAATCACCCCAAAGGGCTTATCGTTTTGGCCCTTGCCAATATGGGCGAACGCTTCGGCTATTACACCATGCTGGCCATTTTAGCGCTGTACATGCAGGCTAAGTTCGGATTCTCATCCGCAACGACTAGCTTGATCTATGGCACATTCCTCGCTTTGGTGTATTTCCTACCGGTTTTCGGAGGTATTGTGGCTGATAAGTGGTTGGGCTACGGCAAGACCATCCTTATCGGTATCACTATCATGTTTGCCGGGTATCTGCTTTTGGGTATTCCATTCGGTACCGACTCTGTTGGTATCCTGTTCATGTCCTTGTCGTTGATATTGATTTCGGCCGGTACGGGACTTTTCAAAGGGAATTTGCAGGCTTTGGTAGGTAAGCTGTACGACAATCCTTTGTACAGCAAGAACCGAGATATGGCTTTCTCTATTTTCTACATGTTTATCAACATTGGTGCTTTCTTTGCTCCGAGTATGGGAAATACCATTACCAATAGCGTATTGGCAAAGGAGAATTTTTATTACGATGCCTCCATACCCAGAAACTATGTGGCATTGAATGACAAAGTGGTCGATGCCGATCAATTCGTGGCTGAGTATGCTCGCAAACACCCTCACTACAGTGGTTGGGCTGCTGACAAGCAGGACGAGGCAATTGCCAAGGCTAAGAAAAAAGCCGGGGTGATGTTTGCCGAAGATGAGGCAAAGGTCCTCTTCAACCTCAAGTTGGCAGGTCTGCATCAGTATACCAAGGCTGGCAAGATCTCCGATCCGGCTTTGATGGTGACTTCCAGTGACTACGAAATTATAAACAGCCGGGATGCTGCCGATGCTGCCAAGAAAGAACAAATATTGGCTCGTGTGGCAGCAGCAGAAGTGACAGATCCTGTTCTTTTAGCTTCCACTGACTCAAAGGGCTTTGAGCGTGATTTCGGTAATAAATATGTGACAGAGTTGCTCTCTACTTCGTACAGTTGGGCTTTCTTTGTTGCTTGCGGTAGCTTAATCATCTCTATTCTTATCTTCTTCGTTTTCCGCTCTACATGGAAGTCTGCCGATGTCACAGCCAAGCAAGCCAAGGCTGCAGCTGCCAAGGGCGAACACTCAGCCGTAGAGATGTCTCCGAAAGAGGTAAAAGAGCGTCTTTTGGCTCTTGGTCTGGTGTTCCTCGTTGTTATCTTCTTCTGGATGGCTTTCCACCAGAATGGCCTTACCATGACCTTCTTTGCTCGTGACTATACCGAAAGCAAGGTGTCACCTAACCAATTCATGGCCTTCTCTCTGGTGATGCTCATTCCTTTTATTTGCTTCATGTACGGAGTTTATCTTTCAAGTTTTGGTTTGTTGGGAGGAAAGCGCAACGCCAAGACCGGTCTTATCCTCATTGTGCTGGGTATTGCCGGACTTGTCGGTGGTTACTTCTTAGACATTGCTTCTATCACTGAGGCTACCAAGAGTATTACTCCGCAAATCTTCCAGCAGTTCAATCCATTCTTTATCATCCTGCTCACACCTGTGACGGTAGGCTTTTTCACCTACCTGTCTCGTCGTGATAGAGAGCCTTCTGCTCCTCGCAAGATCGGTATTGGTATGCTGTTGGCCGCTGTCGGCTTCCTCGTATTGCTGGTTGGCTCTATCGGTTTGCCTGCACCCAGTGACATTGAGGGTACCAGCAGCATATTGGTAAGCCCCAATGTACTGATCGGTACATATTTCGTACTTACTCTGGCTGAACTTTTCCTTAGCCCGATGGGTCTGTCGTTTGTGTCCAAGGTGGCTCCTCCTCAGTATGCAGGTTTGATGCAAGGTGGTTGGTTGGCCGCCACAGCTGTGGGTAACTTGCTTGTAGGTGTGATGGGATCTTTCTGGGAAAAAATGTCGTTGGTAGCTTTCTGGGGCGTTCTGATCGCTTGCTGCTTGCTCTCTGCTGCATTCATTTTCTCTGTAATGAAGCGTCTGGAGCGTGTGACAGCTTAAGGGAAATCGTCTTATAATTTCAATACCCGAGAGGAGGGTGTGTCCATAATCCAATTTATGGCACACCCTCTTTTTATGTATTAGATATTCAAGATATAACAACGTGTTTTTCTGTTTAGCCTTGTGAATTTTTGTCCTCTTTCTGAGCTGCTTTTATACTCGGATTGCGGTCCTTCGGAGTGGGTTTTCCTGCTCTTTTTTTGATGTCCATAGGAGCTGTTTTTTGCTGACACGGGAGAGAGCGAAAATTCTCTCCTGTGAGAGCAAAATTTTTCTCCTGTGAGAGCAAATTTTTTCTCAGGAGAGAAATTTGACCTCTCCAAAACGCTCTATTCATCGGTGTTCTGGAAGGTCTTTCAGAACGCATAAAAGGCTACCCATTTATCTGTATGCATAGCCTCTTTTTCCCTCTCTTTTTCCTCTTTTTTTCTGCGATCGAATATTTACAAAACATGTTGGTTTCGAGAGCGTAAAATAGGAGCTTTCACCCAAACAATTGCAGATCGAAGCTCCCTGCCATGTTGGGCCCGTGTGGGCAAGAGTAAGCCAAAGTAAATATGACTATTAGCAGCTTTATGTAACGCTGTACTTGCGGCATCGCTATGGATATTGATGGTATTACTTCCCATCCCTGATGACACTTCTTTTATTTATGGAAAGCCTCCCTTATTTAGGTGATTCTTGGATAACAACTCTTTTATGCTGATTTGATGAAATCAACCTGATTAGGCTGATTTGTCAATCTTATGTGCTACTTTTGTGGCAGAATAATGTATAATCCTCAGAGGTTGCTACATGAAAATAAAAGGAGTTATTACTGGAGATATTGTTTCTTCCTCATCCATTCAGCTGGAATGGAGAGAGAAGCTATTACTCACTATGCAGGAAATAGCTGAGGACTTGAAAGAGGTCTCGGATTTGCAGATAGAGTTTTTTCGGGGAGACAGTTTTCAGCTTTTGGTGGAACAACCAGAAAAAACATTGCTGGTGGCCATCCTTTTTCGAGCAGGCTTGGTAAGTCGCACACCTCAGGAGAGTAAGAGACGCTGGGATGCCCGTGTGTCTATAGGTATAGGAGAGGTTAGTTTCCTATCAGACAATATCTTAGTCTCGGATGGAGAAGCCTTTCATTTCTCCGGAAGGGAAATGGATGACATCAAGAAAAAGAGACTTACTTTGCGTACGAGGTGGGAGCATATCAATGAAGAGCTATCGGTCAGTACAGCTTTTGCCGATGACATTATTTCGGGATGGACGCAAGCCCAAGCAGAGGTAATCTACCTCGTATTATTGCATGATATTACTCAGAAAGAAATCGCTTCTCGGATTGACAAATCCCCTCAAACAATAAGTAAACTTTTGGGTACTGCCAAGGAAAACTTGATCAAGAAATACTTGGAGCGTTATCAGAAACTAATCCTTAAAGAGATCAATAAATGAACATGATAGTACTATTACGACTGCTTTTCGCCCATGTCCTTGCCGATTTTGCATTGCAGTCGGACAAACTATCCAAGGGGAAAAGTGCGGGAGGACGTAAAGGTTTTGACTACCTTCTGCTGCACAGCTTTATTCATGCTGTATTAGCCTACCTATTCGTGGCACAGTGGACGAATTACCTGCTCCCTCTTATCATCTTCTTTACCCATTTCGGAATGGATTGGTTCAAAGCCACGAAAATGAGACAGACTATAACAGCTTTCCTCTTGGATCAGGTGGTACACGTTGCCGTGATCCTTGTCTTATGGCTTGTGTTCTTTGCCGAAGGATTTACCCTCTCTCAACTTCCCATGGAGTGGAATACGCCCAAAGTATGGCTCATTGCCATCGCATATCTGCTTGTTCTGCAGCCATCCTCCATTCTTTTGGGACTGTTTATTGCGAAATGGACGCCACAGGAGTTGAAGGATAAATCTCTTCCGAATGCAGGGAAGTGGATTGGATATTTGGAACGTTTGCTCATCCTGACTTTTATCCTGACTGAGAGTATAGAAGGGGTAGGTTTCCTTTTGGCTGCAAAGTCTATTTTCAGATTTGGGGAGTTGAACAAGGCCCGTGAAATACGAACGACAGAATATGTTCTGATAGGCACATTGGTAAGTTTTGGTATCGCCATTATGCTTGGTTCGGCTGTTTTGATGCTGCAATAGGGCTAAGCTAGCTCCTCATGTTTCACTCCATATATAGTATTATCTTTGCGCCGAGCTATCTAGATCGTGCAAGGAACTGTATGTCACTGCAAAGTGAGAGGATGCAGTCTAAGAAAAGCACGAAGAGTTATTGATAGCCAGGTAATTGAATCAAAACGAAAAGAAGATTTAGGATGAAGACAATATCCAACAATTTGTTTGTAGCCTGCAAGTATGAACTCTTTGCAGGTGAGCAGGAAGAGCGTCAGCTTGTGGAGCAGGCAACAGCCGAGAAGCCCATGGCTTATATCCATGGCATGGGGCTGATGCTGGAGGCTTTCGAGAAGAAAATGCAGAACCTGAAAGTGGGAGACAAGTTCGATTTCGAGTTGAGCCCGGAGGAAGCCTACGGAATGACCAATAAGGAATACATCATTGATTTGCCCAAGAAAATCTTTCAGAATGATAAGGAAGAATTTGATGCTGAAAACGTATTCCCGGGTAACACCTTGCCTATGAATGACAGCGAAGGGAATATGCTCGTGGGCAAAGTGGTCGAAGTAAAGGATGATGTAGTGGTAATGGATTTCAATCATCCGTTGGCCAATAATTACCTGCACTTCGTAGGAGAGGTCTTGGAGGTACGAGAGGCTACAGCCGAAGACAATGCACAGTTCTTCAATAATCATGGTGGTTGCAGCTGTGGTTGCGGTGACGAACATGAGTCAAGTTGTGGCTGCGGAGAAGAAGGTGGCTCCTGTGGCGGAGGTTGTGGCGGTGGCTGTAGTTGTGGTTGCTGATACTTTATCTATATAGGAGATACACATACTTGAATTTAGAGCGACAGTCTCACAAACTGGGCTTTTGCCGGTTCGTGAGACTGTCGCTTTATTAGTCGGTTGATATTGTGTACCTTTGCCGAGCTATTGTCGGCCGGAGGCTGAGCTCCTGGTCGATAATGCTTGGATATTTTGTATTTGGAATACAACAAGTAGGAGAATATATGAATGTAAATATTAAGTACACGGATGATGTACAAGCCGTACTGACAGTAGAGTTGGCCCAGCAGGATTATGAGGCCGAGGTAGAGAAGTCACTTCGCTCTCACAGGTCTAAGGTAGATATGCCGGGATTTAGGAAAGGCCATGTACCTCTGAGCTTGGTAAAGAAGAGATTCGGTCTTGCTGTTAAGATCGAGGAGATCAACAGAAAAGTCGGAGAGGCCATGTACAACTATATTCGCGAAGAGAAGATACATGTTCTCGGAGAGCCGATGATCAAACAAGAATATTCGGATCAGGATATGGAAGGCCTGCAGGATTTCAAGTTTGATTTCGATGTTGCCATTGCTCCGAAGTTGGATATAAACTTGGGCAAGGAAGATAAGATCGTCTTCTATAATATCTCTGTTTCCGATGCCGATATAGACGAGCAAGTTCAGCATATACGCGAGCAGAATAAGGTTTCTGTCGATGCTGATTCTTACGAGGAGGGAGACATCGTTAAGGGACGCCTCACACAGTTGGAAAATGGACAGCCCAAAGACGGTGGTATAGAGAAAGAAAATGCCGTCTTGTTCCCTCAGTTTATGAAAGATGAGACTGAGAAAGCCAAGTTTGCCTCAGTGAAGCGCAACACGGTGCTCACACTCGATTTGTACAAGGCTTATGAAGGAAACGCCTTCGAGCTTTCTTCTCTCTTGGGCATCGACCGCAAAGAAGTAGAGCGGTGTAAAGATGTCGAGTTTGCTTTTGAGATTGCATCTATCTCACGGAAGAAAGATCCCGAATTCAACGAAGAGTTCTTCAAGACCGTATTCGCTGAACAGGAAGATGTGACAGACGAAGCCTCTATGCGCAATTGGATTCGCACCGATATGGAGCGTCAGTTGAGAGAGGAAGGGGATTATAAGTTCCAGGTAGACATGTATAAATATCTGGCAGATAAGAATCAATCTGCTGTTTATCCTCTGGACTTACTCAAACGCTGGTATGCCAATCAGAAGCGCGATGAGAAAAAGACAAGCGAGGACGCAAGTGCCGAAGTAGACAAGATGCTCCCAGCCCTCACAGAAAGTCTTCTGAGAGATAAGTTGGCTGAGAAGTATGATGTCAAGCCGAGCAAAGATGAGCTTATGGCCCTTGCTCGCAAGATCACGCAGGCACGCTTTGCCCAATATGGCTTGTCGAGAGCTCCGCAGGATTTGATAGACAAGTATGCTGCCGAAATGTTGCAAAACAGAGAGCAGAGTGAGCACGTATATCTCCGAGCTACGGATATGCTTTTGGCACGCCGTATCCAATCCGAGGTGACACTGGATGAAAAGACATTGAGCCAAGACGAATACAAAGACTTGGTTGCTAAAGAAAATATAGAAGATAGCGCAGAGGCATAATAGACTTCTTAGGAGTCGGGTTTTATCTGGAAAGAAGGGAAAACCTATCTTTGCGCCACTTTTGAGATAAAAGTCTGATATCCCTCCGTGTGATGGGAGATTAGGTAAAGCTAATTTTGAGTAACACAAAAAACAGACAAGAATGAAAGAATTTAACCTGAAAGCCAATCCTCGTACGGATCTTGGTAAGAAAGCCTCCAAGGCTCTTCGTGTGAGCAATGAAATTCCTGCCGTACTTTACGGGGAGGGAGAAGTGCAGCATTTGGTAATTACGCAGGAGGCTGTACGCAAGTTGGTTTATAGCCCGGAGATCTTTTTGATCAATCTGGATGTAAATGGCCAGTCTTGCAAGTGTATCATGAAGGATATTCAGTTCCACCCGGTAAACGACCGTATTTTGCACATGGATTTGCTTCGTGTGTCTGAGAACAAGCCTGTGGTTATGGAAGTGCCGGTGGTACTCAAGGGACACTCTGTCGGTGTGAAAGCCGGTGGTAAGCTCCAGCTCGATATGCGTCGTCTGCGTGTAAAAGCTGTTTATTCGTCTATTCCTGAAAATTTGGTTATCGATGTTACCAAATTGGGTCTCGGCAAGACAATCCAAGTTGGAGAGCTTGCTTTTGAAGGCTTGGAGTTGATGAATGCGAAGAACGCAGTTGTATGTGCAGTGAAACTCACTCGTGCAGCGCAAGGTGCAGCTCGTGCCGCCATGATGGAGGCTACTGATGAGGAAGAAGAAGCTACGGAAGAGTAATTTTTTCTGACCTGACAGATCTCCTTGTCCTCTCTCTTCGAGAAGATGAGGATGAAGATTTGCCCAAGGAAATGTTTTTGGAGGCTGTCTATGAAAAGTGTATTGCTTTTCGAGGGCAGCCTCGTTCTTTTTTTTGATTTTGATAGAAAAGACAAGATCCATTTGTCGATAAGATGAAGTATTTGATAGTAGGACTTGGAAATATCGGGGCCGAATACTGTGGTACCAGACATAATATTGGCTTTCGCATGGTGAACGCTATTGCTGAGACGGTTGGCGCATTATTTAAGGAGGAGCGTTATGGGGCGATAGCTCGCATGAGGATAAAAAATGCCGAATTGATATTGCTGAAGCCGAATACCTATATGAATCTGAGTGGCAATGCCGTCCGATATTGGGCGCAGCAAGAGAAGATCCCCATAGAGCGGATATTGATATTGCTTGATGATTTGGCCTTGCCTTTCGGAAAATTGAGATTGAAGGCCTCCGGAAGTGATGCCGGGCACAATGGCCTGAAAAATATAGCTCAGTTATTGGGTACGCAGGCTTATCCCAGATTGCGCTTTGGGATTGGCAATGACTACCCTCGAGGAGGGCAAATCGATTATGTCCTCGGGCAATTTTCCGAGGGAGAGCTTACCGAGATGAACCCGGCTTTGGATAAGGTTGTGGAGATTGTCCGTAGCTTTTGCCTTGAGGGTATAGATCGGGCAATGAACCGGTACAATTAAGTTGGTATTTATCAGCCCCTTTGGCCTCTTTGTCAAGTCTCTTTTGCAGACTCATCGGACCGGGTTTGACTCGATGAAAGAGAACGGAATAAATAGCTAAATTTGTACCGCAATAAATAGAAGTATCGCACTACACATGAATATTTCATACAACCGTCTTCGGCGGTATATCGATATAGATTTAAGTCCTAACGAACTTTCCGAGATTCTTACTTCCATCGGTCTTGAAGTGTCCGGTGTCAATCAGGTCGAATCGATCCCCGGAGGCCTCAAGGGCTTGGTCGTGGGGCATGTCTTGACTTGTGAGCCTCATCCCGATAGTACTCACTTGCATGTGACCTCGGTGGATGTAGGTCTGGATACCCCCTTGCAGATCGTTTGCGGAGCTCCTAATGTAGCTGCCGGTTTGTACGTTGTTGTGGCCACTATCGGTACGATATTGGGGCAAGATCAGGCCAATCCATTTCTGATCAAGAAGTCTCGCCTGCGTGGAGTGGATAGCTTTGGGATGATCTGTTCGGAGAGCGAAATAGGTGTTGGGAAGTCCTGTTCCGGAATAATTTCTCTACCGGCAGAGGAGGTATACCCCGGTATGCCTGCTGCAGAGTTCTATAGGGTGGAGACAGATTATGTGATTGAGGTGGATATTACTCCCAACAGGGTAGATGCCACTTCGCACTACGGAGTAGCAAGGGATTTGGCTGCTTATCTTACTGCTCATACGGGTAAGGTTGTGCGTGCTCAATACCCGGAGTTGCCGGAGTTGATCATCCCCGAAAAACCTACTGTTCCGGTTGAGATAGCCTGTCCGGCGGAGCTATGCCCACGTTTTGAGATGCTGAGAATAGATGGCGTACGGGTGGGAGAGAGTCCTACTTGGTTGGCAAATACAATTCGGGCAATAGGGCTCAAGCCGATCAATAATATCGTGGATATTTCCAATTTCGTTTTGCACGAGTTGGGACAGCCTTTGCATTGCTATGATGCCGATATGGTAGACGGAGGTGTTGTTGTGCGTTTGGCCCAGGAGGGAGAGAGCTTTGTTACTCTCGATGGGGTAGAGCGCAAGCTTACCGCCGACGATATTATCATAGCTTCCGGCCGAGACGAGCCTCTGTGTATTGCCGGAGTGCTTGGTGGCTTGGAGTCAGGTACTACCGAGCGCACAGCCTCTGTGCTAATTGAGGCGGCCAACTTCCATCCAACGAGCGTTCGCAAGACAGCCCGTCGCTTGGGCATCAATTCGGATGCCTCTTTCCGCTTCGAGCGAGGTTTGGATGCCAATAATACGCACCGAGCTTTGCTGAGAGCCGCAGCTTTGATTCAGGAGATAGCCGGAGGACAGATAACCTCGGCTGTAACCGATATATATTCCGTGAAGCAGGAACCTCACAAGGTTGCATTGAGCCTTAGTTGGCTGGATCGTCTGATCGGAAAGAAGATCCCTCAGCCGGAGGTTGAGACCATCTTGGAAGCATTGGAGATCCGTATCGCGGATAGGCAGGGAGACACACTACAGCTCGAAGTCCCTCGCTATCGCACAGATGTGACAAGAGATGTCGATGTAGCCGAGGAGATCCTACGCATCTATGGCTACAACAATGTGGAGCTGGACGGACGGATGACAATCTCCATTGGTGACGAATCGCAGGAAGATCGGCAACACAATTTGTCTACTATTCTTTCTGAGCAGCTTGTAGGTGCCGGATTTAATGAGATCCTCTGCAATTCGCTCACTTCTTCATCTTTTTATCACAACTTACATTCTTGTCCCGAATCTCATTTGGTGAGATTGATAAATCCGCTTAGCAATGAGTTGGATGTTATGCGCTCCACCTTGCTTTTCGGGGGGTTGCAGTCTCTCTCTCGCAACGAGCATCGCAAGGCTAACCGCTTCTATTACTTCGAGTGGGGCAATGTTTACAGCTTTGTCCCGAGTGATAAGTCCGAGTCTTCGGCAGATGTTTTGTCGAGCTATCAGCAAGAGACCCGTTTGGCTCTGTGGATTGCCGGACAGCGAGTAAGTGGCTCTTGGGCACATCCCGATGAGGCTTCATCAGTGTCTGAAATCAAGGCACATGTGATGAACATACTCAAGCGTTCGGCCGTGGATACAGAGCAGTTGGAGTTGAGAGAAGGCGGTTCAGACCTCTACAAGGTCAGTATGGATATTTACGCCTCTAATACCTATCTGGGTACTTGGGGGATTATCTCTCCTTCCGTGACAAAAGCCATGGATATTCCTTTTGAGGTTTATTATGCAGAGCTTTCTTGGCAAGCTATTTTTGAGTTAGGCAGTCGTCGGGCCGGATTCGAGGCTCACTCTTTGCCTAAGTATCCCGAAGTGAAGCGAGATTTGGCTTTGTTGATAGATAAAGAGGTGAGCTTTGCTCGGATACAGGAGGTTGCACGCAATACCGAGCGAAAGCTACTCAGGCGAGTGGAGCTATTCGATGTCTATGAAGGTAAGCACCTGCCCGAGGGAAAGAAGAGTTATGCTGTAAGTTTCTATCTCAGGGATGACAATAGGACGATGAGTGAGAAGCAGATCGAGTCCATAATGAACAAGCTGATTCAGGCCATGGATAAGCAATTAGGGGCCAGTCTGAGATGAGCTGCGACAGTAATAAAAATACAACGATATAGCATTTCGAAATAATAGATATGGGAAGAGCATTTGAATACCGTAAGGCGAGAAAGATGAAACGCTGGGGCAATATGGCCAGAGTGTTTACTAAGCTGGGAAAGGAAATCACAATTGCAGCTAAAGACGGAGGACCGGACCCGGATACCAATCCGCGTCTTCGCGTGTTGATCCAGACGGCAAAAAAGGAGAACATGCCCAAGGACAACGTAGAGCGAGCTATCAAGAAAGCAACGGAGAAAGACTTTACGGATTACAAGGAGATCAATTACGAAGGCTATGGCCCACACGGTATCGCTATTTTCGTAGAGACTGCAACAGACAACAATACACGTACGGTAGCCAATATCCGTAGCTACTTCAATAAGCATGGAGGTAGTCTCGGCACGAGCGGTAGCTTGGAGTTCCTCTTCGATCATAAGTGTATATTCCATATCACCAGACCTGAGAATGTAGATCTGGAGAGCTTGGAATTAGAGCTTATTGACTTCGGTGTAAATGAGCTGGAGGAGGATGAGGAAGAAAATGAAATCATCCTTTATGGTGACTTCGCAGATAATAGCACAATACAGAAATACCTTGAAGAGAATGGTTACGAGATCAAGTCGGCCGAGTTTGTTCGTATGCCGAAAGACACCAAAGCTGTTACCGATGAGCAAAGGGAGCAGGTGGATAAATTGATCGAAAGAATCGAGGAAGACGAAGATGTGCAGAACGTATTCACCAATATGGAGTAAAGCTCCATACAGAGCTATTCACGGGTTGCCCTTTTCTGCTCTGTTTAGCAGAGGAGTAAATAAATAGAGTATTGTACAGCCCGAAAACTCACACCAATGCCCTCGGAGTAGACATTGTAGTCTGCAAAGGGGCATTGTTGTTTAATCAAATGACTTTTTATGCATCTTCCCTGTCCGCTTTATCCGCTTCGTTTTGAGCCTTATCTCAAGGAGGTTCTTTGGGGAGGGCAGAGACTGCCCAGGTTCAAAGGCCTTGATGCAACTGACCCGGCAGCTCTCTATGGGGAGTCTTGGGAGGTTGCCCAGTTGCCTGCGCATTGTTCAGTGGTGGCAGAAGGTTCTCTGAAAGGCTATCGGCTTGATAGATTGATAAGTCTCTACGGTCCTGTTTTTATGGGAGGGAAAGTCTACGCACAATACCCCGGTTCCTTCCCTCTGTTGATAAAGTACATTGATGCACAGCAGGACTTATCTATCCAAGTGCACCCGGATGATCGATTGGCGCAGCAGTTGCATGGCCCATCGGCAAAAGGGAAGACAGAGATGTGGTATATCATTGATGCTGCTCCCGGAGCCTCTCTTTACTGTGGATTGAAATCTCCCATCACGGAACAAGAGTACAGGAGACGAATTGCCGAAGGAACAATAGAGGAGGTTTTGATCCGGCATGAAGTAAAAGCAGGAGATGTTTTCTTCCTTCCTCCCGGACGTATCCATTCTATCGGGAAAGGGTGTTTATTGGCGGAGATCCAGCAAAGCTCCGATTTGACTTACCGCATATATGATTTTATGCGCAAAGACAAGGATGGCAATTATAGAGAATTGCATACGGATTATGCTGCTAAGGCAATCGATTATTCTATCCCAACGTCAGGTTATCAGCTTGAATATGAGATTTTTGAAGGGCGTTTTCGGTCACCTTTGGTTAGCTGTGAATACTTCTCTGTTGCGTTGCTGTCAATGACGCAAGGATGCCAAACCGTAGACCTTTCTTTTCGCGATAGTTTTACGATCTTGCAGTGTGTCGAAGGAGAAGGAGTATTGAGGGATCTGCAAGGCTATTCCACAAACTTGTATCGTGGGGATACTCTCCTTTTGCCGGCTCAGATTCGAGGGTTTGTATTAGAGACACAAGGGGGGCTCAAATTGCTCGATACTTACGTCCCATAATTGCTTCTGTTAAGCTCTTCAGGGGCTTATGCCATGACGGAGAGGAGAAGATTCGTCTGGGGATTAACGTAATGAGAGAAGCCTTTTCCGGGTAGGCTGGTCTAATCGCTCTATTGCATAGCGGAGTGTGGTGCGAGGCATGAACGAACCCCATTGTTCTATAAAGGAAATCATTTGATCCACATCTTTCTTTCCGACTTCTCGCAGGGCCCAACCCATGGCTTTGTGTATAAGGTGGTGAGGGTGGCTTAGATTTTCTTGTACAACGTGGAGAGTCGGAGCTATGATGCCTTGCCGGATTAGGCCCAGAGTAGAAACGATGCCGATACGCTTGATCCAAAGATTCGAGTTGGCAGACAAAGAATATATCTCTGTATAATCTTGCCCTTTCTTGTGGGCATAGTCTCCGATAAGATATGGGGCTGAGAGATCGACCAGATCCCAATTGTTTATCCCGGGGAAGTGCTGTACATAGGTCTGATGCAGGAGTTCTCTTTCTTCCGGGAGTTTGCTTTTTCTGTACATCCCGGTAAGCCCAATGACTGCAATAAGTCGCAAATCATGTATAGGGTGGGATAGTAGTTCCGAGATGAGAGATTCGGAGAAAGGCCCAAGTATCTGCTCCGATTTTCGCAGTTGTGGTAAAGTGAGAGGTAACACCTGATCTCCAAAGCCGTATTCTCCGGGTTTGATCCCCAATACTCGCTCTACAAAATATTTTTTCTCTTCCGGTTGGCGCATCGGGCGCAAGTAGTCGGCTATGTCTTCAGCCGAAGCAGAGAGAGCCCGTTGAGAGGCGTTGCGCTGGATAAGCATGGCCGCATAGTTGCAAGCTGAGAGGAGTTTCAGTCGATGTTCTGCGGCATATCTCACTGCTAAATCCACCAGTTCCCTGCCCAAGCCCCCTCCTCTGTGTTTCGGGTCGACCACTGTGTGGAGTACTTTTAGAAAGTTATCGGCTATACATACCACTTCTATATATCCCCCTTCTTGTCCTGATGGAGTTTTTACAGTCAGACGAAAAGGTGTGTTTGCGAATATTCTGTGTTGCTGATAGCGACTTTGGTAGAGCATATTGTGGAAGATTTGAGTGGATAAAAGACCTCCGTTTGATTCGTATAGTAGAATAGGCTCTTTTCCTTTGTCTGAGAAGAGAACCTATGGAACATTATTAGTTCTGCTCCAAGGGAAGAGCTGAGGCAATACTCCTTTTTGCTGCTTCTGCAGCTGCAACAAAGGCTTGTGGTTTCTCACCAAAATCGGATACCTTCATCTCTGGATGGATTGTAAGCTTCAGAAGGGTAGGGCGGGGGAGAACTTTCCCTATTGGAAGGGTTTTATATGAGCCTTCGATTGAGACAGGGAGGAGTGGTATATCCAATTCGTCTGCCATCAGAATAGCCCCTTTTTTGAATCGCCCCATTCGCCCGTTGGTCGTGCGGCTGCCTTCAGGAAATATGAAAATGGATGTGTTTTCGCTCAATACCTTTTTTGCCTGCCGCATGGTATATTGTATGGAGCTGGGTTTGCGGTCGTCCACAAAGATGAACCCAGCATATCGGCAGGCCAATCCGACAAATGGAATTTTGCGGATGCCGTCTTTCATCACCCAGCGGAAAGGGATACCCAAGTGTCCGTACATCATGAAGATATCGAATGCTCCCTGATGATTTGCTACTACTACATAGTTCTGTTTCGGACGAATATGTTCCCTTCCTTGTACTTTTATTCGGCAGCCGGAGAGGATGATTGCCACTTTGGACCATATCATGCCTGGATAATAGGCAAATATCCTTCGTCCGCCCAAACTGCAACCAATGACTGTGACTAAGGTGCAGAGGATTGTGCATACTGTGAAGAGCGGAAAAGCTATTAGGCAGAAATAGAGGAGGTATAATATTCGTAGCATATCGGTATGGAGAGGCTTCGGAGAATGCAACAAAGAGGAGAGGGAGCTGTTTTTACTGCTTTAGGAATTGCTTTCGTCTAAGTTTAAAATCTTTACCCAGATATTTTTCTCTCACAATTTCGTTCTCGGCCAATTCTTCAGCCGTCCCTTGGAATAAGACTTTCCCCTCGAAAAGCAAATAAGCTCTATCGGTGATGCTGAGTGTTTCATAAACATTGTGGTCAGTGATGAGTATCCCGATATTTTTGTTTTTCAGTCCGGCTACAATATGCTGTATATCCTGCACTGCGATTGGGTCTACTCCGGCAAAAGGCTCATCAAGCATGATAAATTTGGGGTCGATTGCCAGACAACGAGCTATCTCTGCACGTCGTCTTTCTCCCCCGGATAATCTGTTCCCATGGTTCTTTCTCACTTTCTCCAAGTGGAATTCCGCAATCAAACTTTCCAACTTTTCGCGTTGCTCCTGAGGGCTTTTGTTTGTCATTTCGAGAACAGCTCTGATGTTGTCCTCGACAGAGAGCTTGCGAAAAATAGATGCTTCCTGTGCCAGGTAACCAATTCCGGCTTGGGCTCGCTTGTATACCGGATATTGTGTGATATCGGTATCATTGAGGAATATTCGCCCTTCATTCGGAACCACCAGGCCGGTCGTCATATAAAATGTAGTTGTCTTGCCGGCCCCATTTGGCCCCAATACCCCTACAATTTCTCCCTGATGCAACTCGATAGATACATGATTGACCACCGTCCGATTGCGGTAACGCTTCACCAAATTCTCAGTGCGAAGCACAAGCGAGGTTTCTGCTTGCTGAGCTGCTGTATCCGAGCTATCCGGATCCAAGAGAGTATTTGTTTGTGTGTCTTCGGGGGAGAGCAGATTGTCTCCGACTTCATCCACTGAGGAGTTGTCCTTTGGGGAATCAAGAGTTGTATTGTCTTCCATAAGAGGGCTTTGTTGAATCACAAATATAGGCAACTTTCAGCTCTCATGCGGAGTTTATCCGACAAGAATGAGGTTATATTTTCGCACAAAATACCTTGTCTATATATCACTTTTCAGCCTCTTCTATCTGACCTTTTTCGAGCTGTTGGTATAGTTTATGATACTCCTCTGCCATGCGTGGAGCCGAGTAGTAGCGAGTGAAGTCCTGCGCTTCTATTTCGTCGAATTGATAGTCAAGAGCTTTTTCTATTGCTAAGGCGCAGGCTTCGACATCGGTTGGCTCAAAGTGTAGAGGTTTGATGGATGGTAATCGCTCTGTTATCTCTTCAAAAGCTGGAATCGCAGAGGATACAACTGTACAACGCATGGCAATTGCTTCTACCACAGTCAAGCCAAAGCCTTCTGTAAGAGATGCCGTAACGTGCATATCCGCTGCACGGAAGTATTCTGGCATATTACTTACCAGACCATCGAAGCGAACACGAACTCCCAAACTCTGTGCCAGAGATCGACATCGTTCCTGCATGATACCACTGCCGAGGAAAATGATAAGGTGATCATCCGATATTCGCTTAGAACTATTGAGCAGCCCCACAGCTCGAATCAGTGTTGGCTGATTTTTCAGAGAAGTGTAGAGACCAACGGCCACCAGAACGGTTGTCGAGTTGGACAATCCCAGTTTCTTGCGGCACTCGGCCTTGGTGTCGACATTTTCCATTTGCCCAAAGCGTTGAGGGTCTATTCCATTGGATACGGTATAAGTGTGTACAGCGGTTCCTAATCTTTTTTTGTAGTAATTGGTTGTCGATTGGGTGATCCCTACGACGGCTTGCATTCGAGATAACTGCGAGAGGAGACGATGCGTCATATAAGAGCCGATCAGTTTCCCCTTTACTATCGGGAAGCTATCACCTGCGATATTGTGTTGAGTGCTTATTCGTCGATACTCCCCATGCAAGTTCGCTGCTACCAAGTCGGGGTGATAGCCATGTGTATGTATCAGATCTATATTTCTTGCTTGGAGTATTTCGTTTATGTGCCGACTCACCTTTTTTGTCCGTAGTTCCAGTTGCCAAAGACTATAGCCAAGGGAGAGTAGTTCGCATCCATGTTCTTTGAAGTGTTGGCGTAGGTTTGCCCCGGAAGGTGCGCTATCTCTCAATTCGATAATTATGGGGAGGTATAGTTTTTTTGGCAGGTATGCTATTATGTTGTATAGTACGTAGACGGGTGCTGCTTCTATTATTCGGTTTATGACAAAAGCGATTGGTTTGGCGGGCTTCATGAGGGCAGAGTAGCTTTAAGAGGCGGTTGTAGCGTATGGGTGCTGCATCTTTGGCGATATTTCTTGGAGTATGATGTGTAGCCCATATAAGACTACTCTGCGAAAGTACAAATTATCGGCCTTGAGGGGGGATGTTGTATTCTGTCATCGTAGGGAACGATTTCTCTTTTTTCTTTCTGCTGATTATTCCTTCTTGCATCTCTTTTGTATCTATATAATTTTCCTAAGAATATTATAATTTCATTTTCTTTTTCTGGTATTTTTTTCTTGAAATTGGGGTATTATTGAGTCTGTTTTTCTCTTGTTTTTTTTGTTCTCTATGGAGCTGTTTTTTTCTAACAGGGGAGCGAGCAAAAATTCTCTCCTGTGAGAGCAAACTTTTTCTCCTGTGTTAGCAAAATTTCTCTGAGGAGAAAAAACCGACCTTTCCAGAACGCTCTATTCATCGGCCTTTTAGGCGGTCATTGTAAAGCCTTTGAGAGGTTTTTTTGTTCACTTGTATTTGGCTGCTTTTTTCAGGTGTTTTTTCTCTTCTTTTTGCGAGCAT
>NZ_FUXH01000006.1 GCF_900167225.1 Porphyromonas crevioricanis | reverse complement strand
TCGAAAGTGCCACAACCCTTGATCGGGTTGTGGCACTTTCTTTGTTTAGAGCATGGGCCAAAGCCTCCCCTCCTGTGCACAATGTGTGGGCAGATCTAAGAGGCTGTTACAGCTGCTTTCCATGAAATCATCGTGTCCTCATGCAACAACCCTTCCCGTGAATCTCACAAAGAGCAGCTGAGCAATCAGAATGCAGTCAAGAAGCTCCTATTTTATCCTCTCGGAATAGACATGTTTTGTAAATTCTTCTCGAGGCAAAAATCGAGGAAAAAGGAGGAAAAAAGAGTTCCGTATAGGGGTGGATATATCTCCCTCTTATATGCTCCGAATTGCTCTCCCAAAACACCGATGAATAGGGCGTTCTGAGAGGGTCGAAATTCTCTCCTGAGAAAAATTTTGCTAACACAGGAGAGAATTATTTTTTCCTCAGGAGAGAATTTTTGTTTTCTCCCGTGTCAGCAAAAAATGTCTCCCGTCAGCATCAAAAAGAGGAGGGAAAATCCTTGGAAAAAGTCCCCAATTCGGGCAGAAAAACACAGCAGAAATAGAAACAGAACAAAATAGAAACAAACATAATAATACATCTCAAACCGGCATTTGCCAGTCCCAAGAAACCAAGCAAAACATATCGACTCTACACGTAGAGTAGCCCCACAATATTTTGGGATCTGAAAGAGATTATTGTCCGCTGACCTTAAAACATTGGAGAAGCATTCTCTCTCTCCTAAGGTATAATCGAAATAAAAGCCTGCTGTGTCATTAAACGTTGCGCAACAGGCTCTTTTGTCTCATCAATGGGCTTCCAACCAATTGCGTCCATACCCAATATCCGCCACGAGTGGAACGGAAAGCTCCGGAAATACCTGCTCCATTTCCATGCGCACAATCTGGCTGACTTGCTCAAGCTCGGGCTTGAAAACATCAAAATTGAGTTCGTCGTGCACTTGCAGGATCATACGAGAGCGAAGTTCCTGCTCCTCAATAGCCTTGGCTATACGTATCATAGCCAGCTTGATAATGTCGGCGGCAGTGCCTTGTATGGGAGCATTGATAGCATTTCGTTCAGCAAAGCTACGCACCGTGGCATTCCGGCTATTTATATCCGGCAAATAGCGTCTACGACCAAAAAGAGTGCTCACATAGCCGAGTTTCTTGGCCTCTGCAATAGCAGCCTCCATGTACTCTTTTACCTGTGGATAAAGATTGAAATAACCATCTATAAGACTTTTGGCTTCACCACGAGGTATATCCAATCGTTCAGCCAAACCGAATGCCGATATACCATAGATGATACCGAAATTGGCTGTCTTAGCTTTTCTTCTCTGATCCGAACTGACCTGTTCGGTATTGATGCCATATATTTTTGCAGCTGTAGCAGTGTGGATATCTTTCCCCTCTCGAAATGCCTCTATCAATCCCGGATCTCCACTCAAGTGAGCCATGAGACGTAATTCTATTTGACTATAATCGGCTGAGAGGAAAGTATATTCGTCTGAGCGTGCAACAAAAGCGCGACGGATACCTCTACCATCTTCTGTACGTATAGGGATATTTTGCAGGTTGGGATTGGAGCTGGAAAGTCGCCCAGTACTGGTAACGCACTGGTTGTAGGATGTGTGCAAACGACCATCCGAATGCAGCATAGAAGGGAGCGGCTCTATGTAAGTATTCAAGAGCTTGCGATCTGCCCTATAATCAAGAATCAGAGGGACAATAGGGTGGGTTGATCGAATTTTTTGCAAGGTCTCTTCAGCTGTACTATAGACCCCCGTTTTGGTCTTCTTGGGCCTGTCCATGAGCTGGAGCTTATCGAATAGTATTTCCCCCACTTGTTTGGGACTATTGACATTGAATGGCTCGCCTGCCATCTCTTGTATCTTCTCCTCTCGCAGCTGTATCCGTCCGGCAATTTCGTCTGCCAGCTCCTCTAATACACAGGTGTCCAGTCGTACTCCCTCTCGCTCCATCTGCGCCAAGACCGGCATGAGGGGCATCTCTATTAGATTGAGCAAATTAACTGTTTCTTCTTGCTCGAAGAGAGGCAGCAACTTCTGATATAGTTGCCAAGTGACATCCGCATCCTCAGCTGCATAGAGTGTGAGTCGCTCCGGATTGGTCGTACGTATATCTCCCTTGCGTGTCGCTGTTGTCATTAGTTCATCATAGCTGATGGTGCGATAACTCAAAAGGGTTTCGGCCAAATAATCCATCCCGTGCCGGCTATCCGGCTCCAAGACATAGTGTGCAATCATAGTATCGAAGTATGGTCCTCTCCCTCGAATATCATAGCGATCCAGAACTTGCAAGTCATACTTGAGATTTTGCCCCACTTTTAGGTGTTTGTTGTCATCGAGCAAGCGTTTCAATGGACGAAGCATTTGTCTAACTTCTTTTTCGTCCTCCGGCAGAGGAATATAGTACCCCTCTTTTGCCTCCCAGGAAAAGCTAATCCCCACAATCTCCGCCTTGAGTGGATCTACATCTGTCGTCTCCGTATCGAAGGCAAAAGCTGTTTGTTTGCTCAACTTTCCCCAAAGCTGGTTGAGAGCTTCGGGTGTCTCTATTCTTCGATAGTTGGGCTGAGCATCGAGGTAGTCGGATAGGTGAGGGAAAAGTGTGTTTCCCTCCGAGAGAGTAGAGCTCTGCAATGACTCTTCGTCAGCAAACAAGTCCTGCTGTATCACCTTCTCCGTCTTGGCAACTCTTTGTCCCAAAACACGCTTGGAAAGAGATCTAAACTCTAATTCCTCAAAAAGACTTATCAGCTCGGGGATATTGATTTCTCTGCGTGTAAAATCTTCGGCTCGGAATGTAATAGGCGCATCTGTGCGAATTGTAGCCAAATAACGAGAGAGTAGGGTAGACTCTTTACCCTCTCTTAGCTTCTTGGCAGTCGCAGGTTTGATCTCATCCAAATGCTGATAAATATTATCTATCGATCCCCATTCTTTGAGCAGGGTAGAGGCAGTCTTGGGTCCTATACCTTTGCAACCCGGGATATTATCGCTACTGTCTCCCATCAGACCGAGATAGTCTATTACCTGCTCCGGGCCACTGAGATCCATAGATGAGGCCACTTCGGCAGGCCCCCACAGCTCATAGCCTCCACCGTTCTTGGAGGGCTTATACATCTTGCTGTGCTCTGTAACCAACTGACCATAATCCTTATCGGGAGTCACCATACGTACCTCGTATCCGGCCGCTTCGGCCTGCCCGGCCAAAGTACCAATAACATCATCGGCCTCGAAATCGGCTACTTCTACTGATGGGATACGGTAGGCCTCCAACAACTTCTTGATATAGGGAATGGCAAAAGTAATCCCCTGAGGGGTCTCCTCTCGCTGCGCCTTGTATTCGGGATATTCCCTGTGCCTGAATGTACCGCCGGAGGGATCGAAAACCACCCCCAAGAGATCGGGATTGGCTTTCTCCAGAAGGTCTTGCAGAGTGAGTACAAAGCCGAATATAGCACTGGTATCTCGACCGGAAGAATCTCGGCGGGGAGCACGAATAAAAGCATAGTATGCCCGGTATATGAGGGCATAAGCATCTAAGAGGTAAAGTTGTTGTTTCATCTTAGGGGTAAAGGTACGCTTAAGTATCATTATATTTGCGTGCTATGCAAAGTGTAACAGACCAATTGGCTCCCATCAAGGCTTCCGTGGCGGATTTTATAGCGGCTTTCGATACCGAATTTGCCCACGCCCTTGCCTCACAATCTCGCTGGTTGGGGCAAGCTATAGAACTTCTCAACAAAGCAACCGGCAAGCAGGTGCGTCCGCTCCTTATTGGGTTGATGAGCAAAGCCTGTAATCATGAACCCTCGGCCAAAACCACGGAGGCAGCTGTATTGCTCGAATTGATCCACACAGCCACTCTGATACACGATGATGTGATCGACAACTCTAACCTGAGACGAGGACATCCTACCCTTAATGCCATCTTCGATAATCGAGTAGCAGTACTGGTGGGTGACTTCGTACTCTCCTCGGCTTTGATGCGTGCAATCGAATTGCAAGATTTGCGAATTATCTCAATCATTTCTTCCATCGGGCGAGAATTGAGTGAAGGAGAAATACGTCAGTTTGAGGTGGCAGACGAAGTTGTTCTGGACGAGGAAATCTACTATTCCGTCATTAAACAAAAAACGGCTACACTCTTTCGTGCAGCAGCCGAGTTGGCAGCCATCTCTGTAGATGCCGAGGAAGGGCTAATCTCTCTTTGCGGACAAATAGGGGAGTTGCTGGGCTATGCCTTCCAAATCCGGGATGATATATTCGATTACTACCAACAAGATATTGGCAAACCAACCGGCAATGATATACGAGAAGGCAAGGTAACCCTTCCTCTGCTCTATGCTCTTAATACCTCTTATGCCGAAAAGACAGAAAAAGAAGAATGCCTAAGCCTTATCAAAGCTCGCAGCTTCGACCACGAAAATTTAGACAGACTTACCCGGTTTGCAATCTCCGCAGGAGGGATAGAATATGCCAACAAGCGAATGAGAGCTTTCTTGAGCCAAGCCAATGCTTTGATAGACACTTTACCTAACAAAGAGGCTGGATTGCAACTAAAACAACTTGCAGAGTTTATTTGCAATAGATCGGTATAAGAGGTTGATATATAAGATATTAAGACCTAACAAAATGGCTATTATGCCTCTTTTAACTCTCCATGGATGAGATATTCCGGTCAGCTTGTAGGGCTGATCGGATTTTTTTTGCTCTTGAAGGGCCTACGATGGAAGCAATTTCCTCTTCTGTCGCTTCTCTGATTCGTTTGACTGATTTGAAGTGCCGGAGCAAATTGGTTTTGCTATTGTGTCCTATGCCCTTAATGTTATCAAGCTCACTTTTCACTTGAGCTTTGCCACGTGTCTGCCTGTGAAAGGTAATACCGAAGCGATGCGCTTCGTCCCTTATCTGTCTCAATACACGAAGACTCTCACTATTGAATCCTAATGTAAGAGGAACCGGATCATTTGGATAATAGACTTCTTCGACCCTTTCAGCTAAACCGATAATGGGTATTTTTCCAACCAAATCAAGTTCCCTGAGAACTTCATATGCCACTCTTAGCTGCCCTTTACCTCCATCTATTACAATCAAGTCAGGGAGTTTCTCTTCACTGTTTTCCTCTTTCAGAATACGGCTGTACCGACGACCCACAATTTCTCGCATACTGGCATAGTCATCAGCTCCGACAACTGTTTTCACGTGGAACTTTCTGTATTCACTCTTAGCCGGCTTTCCATTCTTAAATACAGTACAAGCAGCTACTGGACTTGTGCCCTGTATGTTGGAATTATCAAAGCAGTGGATCAATCTGGGCTCTCTATCCAGATGCAAATCCTTCATCATTTGCTTCATCAACCTTGCAGCTGATTGCTCTGCATTAAGTTTTTCGGCCTGCTTAAGACAATCAATCTTATACTGTCTGACATTCCTCTCAGAGAGATCAAGCAAATGCTTTTTATCACCACGCTGTGGTATAGTGATCTTGGCTTGCTGCGCCGCTCCCCAACCTGGATCGAAAGGCAGAATAATTTCTCTTGCCATACTCTGATAGCGATCTCGCAATTCGGCAATGGCACGAGCAAAAATCTCGTCCGGCTCTTCATCTACTCTTTTGCGATATTCCACTGTATTGGTAAGTCGGATCATTCCTTCGCTCACCTGCATATAGTTGATGTATGCCTGCTGTTGATCTTCGTCATAAGAAAAAACATCCACAAGCATAATTGCTCTTGGAGCAACTGTATGTTTTGCTTCATAACGCTTCAGTAAGGCAAGTCGTTCTTTATAGACTTGTGCCTGTTCGTATCTCATCTGCTCGGAAGCGGCAATCATTTCCTCTCTATATATCTTCATAAGCAGAGAAAGATTGCCTTTGAGCAACTCTCTGGCCTCGTCTATGGAGTGCAGATAATCACTCTCATTTACCCTCCCTATACAAGGAGCATTGCATTTCTTGATGTGATAATTCAAGCAAACCTTGTATTTCCCCTCAGCTATTTTTGCTAGACTAAGGTTAAGCAAACAGGTGCGAAACTTATACAGATCCCTCAACAGAGCAACCATGTTTTTGGCAACTATGGCACTGGGATAGGGACCAAAATATTCTGTTCCATCTTTCCGTATATCTCGGGTAAATATAATCCGTGGAAAATGTTCTTTGGTGATAGCTATGCTGGGGTATGTTTTGCCATCCTTGAGCAAAACGTTGTACCGAGGTTGATGTGTCTTGATTAAATTACCCTCCAGAATAAGAGCCTCAGCCTCGGTATCTACAACAATGTATTTCAGCCCACGTATTTTCGATACGAGCACCTTGGTTTTGCGATCAGTGAGTTCTTTTTGAAAATAAGAACTGATTCGCTTACGCAAATTTTTGGCCTTCCCCACATATATAAGAGAACCTTCTTCATCGAAGTACTGGTAACAACCCGGCAGAGTAGGCAGAGTAGGCAAGATTGCTACAAGCTGTTCCCTGCTTAGCCTGGTAGGACTGATATAGATATGCTGGTTATGTTCCACGTGAAACAATCTGCTTTCTTATCTGCCACAAAGGACAAGCAAAATACTTATATCATGAGGCGAAATCCCCGGAATACGTGCCGCTTGTCCTATCGAAACAGGCCGTATTCTGCTGAGCTTTTGTCTGGCTTCGGTGGATAGTTGGAGCAGCTCTTCGTAGTTAATATGCTTGGGTATACGCACCTCTTCCAGTCGGTAAAGTTTCTCGGCTTGTTTTTTCTCTCGCTCTATATATCCACCATATTTGATAAGAATCTCTACCGATTCGCATACCTCTTCTTTCATCTTCCCAAGCTGTTCTATTCGTGTCAAGAAAGGGGGTATTTGCACAGCCAAGGTGAGCATATTCAGACGAGGACGGAGAATTAAATCCTTCAGTTTTGTCTTTTGCCGAATAGGAGTATCTCCTATCTGCTCTAAAAAAGGATTGATATTTTCGGGTAATACAGAGAAAGTTTCGGAGAAGCGAATTAGCTCATTCCTTAGCTTGTTCTTTTTGCCAAATCGTTGCTCTCTCAATTCCGAAGCCAGACCTAATTCGATAGCTTTGGGAGTAAGACGCATATCGGCATTATCCTGCCTTAGCAAAATACGATGCTCCGCTCTGGAGGTAAACATACGATAAGGCTCATCCACTCCCTTGGTCACCAAATCATCTATCAACACACCTATGTAGGCCTCATCACGATGCAATATGAATTCTTTTTTGGCCAAATCATTTCTGAGATGTGCATTGATACCAGCTACCATACCTTGCCCGGCAGCTTCTTCGTACCCTGTAGTCCCATTGATCTGTCCAGCAAAGAAAAGTCCCTCTATGAGCATTGTCTCGAGAGTAGGCTTGAGCTGTGTCGGATCGAAAAAATCATATTCTATGGCATAACCCGGTCTAAAGAACCGCACATCACGCAATGCCGGTATGGCCCTCATCGCCTCCAGTTGTACTTCGGGTGGAAGAGAAGAGGAGAAACCATTGACATAGTATTCCGTTGTTTTCTCTCCTTCCGGCTCCAAAAACAACTGGTGAGAAAGCTTATCTGCAAAGGAGACTATCTTCGTCTCAATACTGGGGCAATATCGGGGCCCTATACTTTGTATTTGACCATTATACAGAGGGGAGCGATCCAATGCCTGACGCAAAATATCGTGAGACTCCTCATTGGTATAGGTAATATAGCAGGGGAGTTGCTGCAATTTGGGATGTTCTGTATCAAGGAAAGAAAAGCGATGAAAGTCCTGTTCTCCCTCCTGTTTATCACATTCATCGAAGTGAATGCTGCGAGCATCTATCCTAGCAGGAGTCCCTGTTTTCATCCGATCGGTACGAAAACCTAAATCGGAGAGTTGCTGGGTTAGTCCAATAGAAGCTGGCTCAGATATCCGACCTCCGGGTATCTGTATCTCTCCAAAGTGCATCAGCCCTCCCAAAAAAGTTCCCACAGTCAGGATAACATTAGGAGCCTCAAAGAGCATCCCAAGCAAAGTCCGTACACCGGTCACCTTTTCTCCATCAAGGATCAATTCTTTTACTTCATCCTGATAGATCTCCAAGTTAGCCTGTTGCTCCAATTCCTGTCTCCAAGCTTCGGAGAAACGCATTCGATCATTTTGCGAACGAGGACTCCACATAGCCGGTCCTTTGGAGCGGTTCAGCATACGAAATTGTATGGCTGTACGATCTGTGATAAGTCCCATTCTGCCTCCAAGAGCATCTATCTCTCTGACAATCTGTCCCTTAGCTATTCCTCCTACAGCCGGATTACAAGACATCTGGGCTATCCTATTCATATCCAATGTGATAAGTAGCACCTGTGAACCCAAGTTGGCAGCAGCCGTAGCAGCTTCACAACCGGCATGACCAGCTCCCACCACTATCACATCATATTTTTTGTTTTGCGTGTATAGCATAATTTATTTCTGTTCAGGAAGAAGATTATCCGGATATGGTTGTAATCCTCCCCTCATAGGGTATAGAGTATCACTCCCTGACTTATATTATATATCTCGAGAATAAATATTCTGTTTTGTATGGACCTTGGGGATCATTCATATTGGCCATATTTATCGATCCAATTCCTACGGGCAATAATGTTTTTGATAGCCATTGTCAACCCTAAACCCCCAATCAGGGTACCAAAAATAAAGAGTAAAAATGGTAGTAACCAATTGGCAGAAAAACGATCTATCTTCTCTCCGATGAAAAATTCTCCTCGCGAATTTCCTTCCATTTTGGCACAGAAGGTAACAGTTCCACCCGGTGCCGTGAAGGAGGCTGTAGGAACAAATTTTGTCACCAATTGTCCATCAAGAGGAATATCTCTTTTACCGTTTAGTTTGGTAAGGGGTACTTCCTTGCCTTCGGTATCTCTTACCTCATACGAATAGTCGTTGCGATGGATCGAAAAGAAGTCTGTATAGATAAATGTCTTTTCGTCTTTTTGGGTCTGTATATCTATTTTTTCGTCCGAGAAAGTTCTGACAACTTTTGCATCCTTGGGGGTCGAATTGATTTTCCCGATTGTCATAAAACCGAGGACATACATGGCAGGAATTGCTGACAAGATGATAAGCAAACCTACGAACGTCAATAGCCGAGATGGACGCTTGGGAATATCCATATTGTCTCTTATTATTTTCATTGTGTCTTCTTTCGAAATTATGTTCTTCATTCCTTAAATTCTCCATAAACCATCAACAGGATTATGAAGGAGAAAACAATACTCATGAAAAGAACTACCTTTTCCAATCTGAGGCCAGCAACAGTATTCTTAACTCCATTTCTGTTCAGAAATTTGGCCAGAAAATAGTTTAGACAGAGAGGACAACATGTGTCAAAAGTACAAGAAGTACTTGAGTTTTGAATGGTAACGAACTAACAAATGGGAGCTTACCAACCAATAATATCCCTCCGAAATAAACGACCAATACCAAGATTATTCCCGGTCCTGTAAATGGAATCATGCCAAAATCTTCTATTGTTTCTATCGTTCTACAAATACTGCTTTATAATATCATCAGGTAGGGTAGTACATATTGCACACACCTCGGCCTTGACTCTTCATGAAAGCTCAGAATATTTATGGTAAGCCAAATCTTCAGGCTTGTATTTGACAGCATCGTCTGACCTCTATTTGTGATCCGAACTTTCATTTTGGGCAGAAAGATACTCACTTTCATATACAGGAGACCTCGTTAAAACTCGCTACAACACAGCTCAAATACGAATTCTTCAAATATTATACTTGATTTCAGTGAATGATGAACTCCGAGCAAAGGCTAAATTGCCAGTGTAATCCTTTTGAAGAATCTGAGTCGATAGGTGTAAACCTAAAACAGAAGTAAGAAAAGAGTGTGTAAACAGCTAATAAACCCAAGCACACCTACTGTCATCTTTTTTCAGTACACGTCAATCTCAGTGATGCCCGGAAAATCGCTCTCGAAAAGCGGAGAGCTGTAATCCGACATCCGATAAGAAAAATAGACATGTGGATAAGTTGTGAATAAGTTGTGCTTAAATGGTCGAAAAAAACACGCTAAGTTTTTTGGTGTTTTCAGAGATTCATATACCATCAAAAACAAATGAAATATGCAATACAGAAGGTCAAAAACTTATTATTTTGTTTTGCTCAATTTATAGACAAGGGAGAATATAGATACATATCGAGCCTGAAAGTAAAACGAAGATCTGGGCTTGTCAAAAACTAATGACTTCTCCGATCAATAAAGGATATATACTTGTTGGAAACCTGTCTACAACTCTGTCTATATTCATTTAATAATCCCACTTTATTCAGTAGATTATTCACGTATAAAAAGGGAAACAAATAGAGTTATAAACACTTTGCACAGACATTCTTATTATTGATTAGACCAATTAAAATCCTTCCTATATATACATAAAGAATAGAAAGAAAAAGACCATAAGGGATAGCTGCGGTGATTCTAATTATCTCCCGCAGACTTGATGTCTTTTTGGTAGTTCTCTGATTTAGTTTTTAGAGACCATTGTGTGATGCGGCATTCCGCACATCTCAATAAAAGATCATTTCAGTGATCTTTTAGGGGACTGTGTAGTGAGGTCTCTCTGGGAAGGATTCCCATTTTATTCAGACGAGTTGTTGTCCGGTCTTTAATTCGTGCATCGACTTTGGAACCGATGCGCGAAGCATCCGCTCTATTTCTCCTAATATTCGTTTGCGTACAAAATCTTCACGATAGCAGAGTCGTATCTCTCTGGTCGGTTTTGGGATGGTAAAGGGGCGTACCAGTTTGCTTTGTTCGGGGGAGAGCCTATCCAGTGCCAATTCTGGGATAAAGGTCATACCAGCACCACTCTCTACCATGTGCATGAATGTAGAGAGGCTGCCATTGGTATAGTTTCGAGATTTATTGATAAAACTTTTAAGCTGACAGAAGCGTACCAGTTGATCTCGGAAACAATGTCCTTCATCCAGTAGCCAGAGTCTACTGCCATCGACCTCGGTGCTGCGTATGGTTGGTGAGTTGTATAGAGGTTCTTGCTCTGATACATAACCGAAAAATTCCTCGTAATACAGGAGTGTATCGTCCAATCCCTCGGTTTTGGCTTTGCTGGCTATGATTGCTACATCTATTTCGTTGTCCATGAGTCCACTCAAGCATTGGGAAGTTTTTCTTTCCGAGATCTCAAAACTTACTTTGGGAAGTGCTTTGAAGAGTGATTGACCTAATCTGGGTAGCAGGAAAGGTGCAATTGTAGGTAATATGGAAATCCGTAGATTTCCGTGTAGACTATCTTGTTCTTCTGCTATTAGGTCAGTTATTTTTGAAGCTTCTCTTAGCACAATAGAAGCCTGAGCTATGACTTTTTTGCCTATCGGAGTGGGTTGTATACCTCCTCTGTTGCGGTCGAAAAGTTTGACTTCAAGTTCACTCTCCAATTTCTGTATCATAGCACTCAGGGTTGGTTGTGTCACATCGCAGTCAATTGCAGCCTTGGCAAAATGTCTGTTTCTCTCCAGTGCAAGTATGTATTCGAGTTGTTGGAGTGTCATTGTATTTTTATTTCTATTCGTTTTAGCTGTTGAGGAACTTACAGAGTTTGGTCGGTGAAATTTTGTTCTCACGCTCTAACTCACACAACCTCAAAGTTAATAAATAAAAAGGAGTGGATGTTAAACATACTTATTCTCTTATATTCCCAGCTTGTTTATTTAGTTCAATAGTCATAACTTAGCACGGAGGGAATTTCATGAGAGTTGGAATTTTTTTTGATTACCGACTCATTGATGTTTCCGCTAATGGAAAAGTAATTTTATACCAAAATGGCAGCCAGAAGAATTAACAAGAGTCCGAAAAGAAATGGGAGCAAGAAGATCTTCGTACTCGATACTAATGTGATATTGCATGATTACGACTCAATAGACAAGTTCGAGGAGAATGATATCTATATCCCTATTGTTGTGCTTGAGGAGTTGGATAAGTTCAAACGAGGATCTGAGCAGATCAATTTCAATGCTCGTCAGTTTGTACGCAAGCTCGATGAGTTGAGCGATCAGGATTTGTTTGCTTCCGGAGTGTCGTTGGGTGAGGGACGTGGCCGTCTTTTTGTATATGTCCGGGGACAAAAGGATGAGAGAGTAACTCAGGCTTTTCGTGAGAACATCCCTGATCACCGTATTTTATCCATTACTTTTTCAATAGCTGAGGAGCATCCGGAAGTGCCCACTATTTTGGTTACCAAGGATGTTAATCTGCGCATGAAGGCCAAATCCTTGGGTATAGTGGCTGAAGACTATATAAGCGACAAGGTGGAGAATGTAGATCATTTTGCATTGAAAGAAGTGGTCTATGAGGGAGTATCCGGCGAATTGATTGATAGGATTTATGCTACGCCAAGGGGAATCCCTGTGCAGAATTGGGAAATGGGAGAAAAGTTGGAGCCCAATCACTGTTTTTTGATGAAGAGCGAACGTAATAGCGTATTGGCTCGATACAATCCTTTTACTGATTGTATAGAACAAATAGAGAAGCACCCGGTGATGGGAGTACAACCACGTAATGCCGAACAGGCTTTTGCTTTGGAGATACTCAAAGATCCGGATATTAAGCTGGTAGGCCTGTCGGGTAAGGCTGGTACGGGTAAAACACTTTTGGCTCTGGCTGCTGCCCTTGATCAGGCCGATGAGTACGAGCAAGTACTTTTGGCACGTCCTATCGTTTCTCTGGCAAATAAAGATTTGGGTTTTTTACCCGGAGACGAGAAGGCCAAGGTTGCGCCTTATATGCAACCATTGTTCGACAATCTGAATGTGATCAAATTTCAACTCTCCAACAAGGCTTCCGAATTGCGCAAAATAGAGGATATGCAAAAGGAAAACAGGTTGGTAATAGAGGCTTTGGCTTTTATACGAGGTAGGAGTTTGGCCAAAACGATTTGTATCATAGACGAAGCACAAAATCTCACACCTCAGGAAGTTAAAACAATTATTACCAGAGCTGGGGAAGGTACTAAGATGATTTTCACCGGAGATGTACACCAGATAGATTCACCCTACCTGGATATGCAGAGTAATGGTTTGGCCTATATGATAGACAAAATGAAGGGGCAGAAACTGTTTGCTCATGTCAATCTTGTCAAGGGTGAGCGCAGTGAGTTGAGCGAATTGGCCTCCGATTTGCTCTGATCTTTTAGAGAGAAAATGGATAAAAAACCTGTTGTTAGTATTCACCTACAAATTGATTTTAATTACTTATGAGAAGATTTATCAGCACAGTCCTAATAGTAGCAGCTTGCTTCACGGTTAGTGTTGCATCGGCACAAAATCCACCAGTGGATAATCGTGCCATATTGGAGCAGAAAGGCAATGAAGTGCAGCAGAGAGAAAATATTGTGAAGCAGTTGCAAGAAGAATTGGACAAACTGGAGAAGGTAGAGAAAGCTGCTCGTTCTAAATACAAAGAGCATGAGGCAGCTATGAAGGAAGCACGTAAAGTCTACAAGAAGGCTATGAAAGATCGCAAGATTGCGGATAAGAATCTTGTCATTGCCAGAAAAAACCTCCAAGCAGCCAAAAAAGCACAGGAGTACCAGAAAAAACTCATGAAAGCAGAAAAGGAGATTAAGAATTGATTGGATATAATCTGAAACAGGATAGCGACTTTCTATTCAGTTTTTGGGTAGCTCTCTCGTATAGGTTCGGATCCTGAATAATAGGTAAATAACAGAGACTGCATACAGCAAATCTGAAAAAGGTTTGCTGTATGCAGTCTCTTATTTTTGGCATTGTAGACCTTTCTCGGGACTATTGCAAGATCCGGCAGAAAGGTTCTGAGAGAGAGTCGTGCAGCGATCTCTTCTTGTGTGTGGAGTACTTACATGGGTCTCAAGCGAGGGGACAATCTCTTGACAACTGCCTCATAGGTGAGTTGTAGATCTTGCATGATATCTGCCACTGTTTCCGATTTGTTGATGTGCGACACTACCTGACCTATTTCCAACATACCTTCATTGATTTGTCCTTCAAAAATTCCCATTTTTGCGCGCCCTTTCCCCATCATTTCCTGGAGTTGTTCCTTGCTAGCTCCATTGGCTTCTTCTGCAATTACAGAGCGACTGAATTCATTATCCAAGAGGCGAGTAGGGGAGACTTTTTTCAGGGTGAGCATGGTTGTTCCTTCTCCGCTGTTGCGACAGTATTCTTTGAAGGCTTCCGAAGCCGAACTTTCTTCGCTTAGAGCAAAGCGTGTCCCTATCTGTACGCCATCGGCACCCAAAGCCATTACAGCCGCTATGCTTCGTCCCAAAGCAATACCTCCGGCAGCTACTACGGGGATGTTCACAGCATTTACTACTTGTGGAATGAGACAGAGTGTAGTTGTTTCTTCTCGTCCGTTGTGTCCTCCGGCTTCAAATCCTTCGGCGATCACAGCGTCTACACCAGCTTCTTCACTCTTTTTGGCAAATTTGGCCGAGCTTACTACATGCAATACCTTGCTTCCTGCCTTGTGTAATTTGTCTGTCCACAATTTGGGACTTCCTGCCGAAGTTACTACCACAGGTACCTTGGAGGAGATAACGATATCCATGATTTCATCCAATTGAGGATACATCAGAGGGATATTCACTCCCCAAGTCTTGTTTGTTGCTTGTGCACATTGTTCTATGTGGTAGCGAAGCGTATCGGGGTGCATGGAGCCGGCTCCTATCAAGCCCAGCCCTCCATTATTACTTACAGCCGAAGCCAGTCGCCAGCCACTGCACCATACCATACCACCAGCAATTACTGGCAATTCAATGTTGAGAAGTCTACAAAGTCTATTCATATTCGGATTATTCTTGAGTATTTTCTTCTTGGCTACAACCTTATACAGTCGGTTGTCAAAGGTAACAAGTCATTTGAGACTGTTGCATAACATGGCACTTGCTGTGTTATTTTCGATATTCAGGCCTGATCATAACGACAAGTATACTCTCTGCATCCTCATCTCAATGCTTTTGAGATTACTGCACTCTGCAAAGTCAACAAAACGGCAACTAAAACTTGTCATTTTAGAATCTATACGAGGGGATTCCATTTGAGAATATTGCAGAACAAAGCCGTCTCAACTCACCCCTTTTGGAGAGTTAAAACGACTTTGTCAGATTGAGAAAAAGATTTGTTGTTTATGGATTCAAACGATTATCAGAAACTCAGTTTTAAGCCTAATGTAGCTCGGCGCGGTTGCATGGGTCCATAAACATAGGTGGATGCCCGACCCGGCCCCATATCACTGTCTTCTTGGTAACTGTTGAGAATGTTCTGAACACCTATGCTTAGTTCCATTTCGGTAGAAGAAGTCAGATCGAATACATATCCGGCCTGTATATCCAGGTCGAAGAAAGCTTTGGCACGCTGCAGTTTACCAAATCCTTGAGCCAAACCACGATAACGTTGTCCTTCATGGATAAAGTCAAAAGAACCATCGGGTGCGACATCTCCTACCGGTTTGTTGTCAATTATAGCCTTGCCTTCCTTTGCCGTTACGCCTTCGTAGGCTTCCCTTTTTACATCCATAGGACCGGTGTAGGTAGCAGAGAGGTTCACAAAGCTATGGTGAGAGGGTCGCAGAGTAGCTACCATGTAGCCATAAATGTTGGGTGTTTTGTCGAAATTCCTCGTCTTGACTTCTTGCTGACCTGTTTCAGAGTCGGCTTCAAAAACCACATGATCCATACCATAGCGACTGCGTTGCAGGGTTAATCCCAATTGCAAGTCGAACAACCGGCTGTAGGCCAATCTTGCTTCTAAATTTGCTCCGAATACCTTAGAAACTCCTTCGGTTTGGTTTCGTACTTCTACTATGTTGGCATCGGTATCAGTTGGTCCGGCCTCGAATTTATTTGAGATGAACGTGGCAAAGCCTTCTATCATCACATTGTATTGCCAAGAACCAAAATGTCCGTAGTAGTCTATCGAACCGCTGATTGATCGGGAGCGTTCTTCTTTCAGGTCTTTGCTCAAGACACGACTGATCGGCTGCCCACCTAATAGCTCTACGTGCATTTCTTCATCGAAGAATTGTGGAGCTCTGAATCCTTCGCTATACGAGAGACGCATTGCCATATCCGAAATCGGGTTGTACCGCAAGTTCGCTCTGGGGCTGAAGATAAACAGCGGATCGATTTTTCGTTTCCCTTTTTCGTAGAGATAGGTCAGGTCAAAGCGTCCACCGGCCAACGCAGAGAATTTATCAGTGCGAAATTCTACTTGGTCGTATTGCCCCCATACAATGCTTTTCTGGTCGATAGGCTCCGGCCTGTATACACTTTTGTCATCAAGTTGGTTGATCGAGTTTTCCAATCCGGAAGTCAGGTACCAGTCGCTTTCTCCGAACCGATGCACGAGCATTGCTCCACTCTGGGCAGTCAAATCTTGTGTGGTACCATAGCTGTTGAGTGCTGTTTTGGCATCATTGGCTGCTGATTTACGTCCCTCATCATCGCTGGAAGGATCTATAATGAGGTCTATCAATGCATCGGTTGTATCTCCTCCACCATAGTAGGAGCGTCGTTGGATGTGTTGAGCCGAAGCATAGAGAGAGAGTTGAGTCCGTCCTTCTGCAAAACCTTGATCGAAGCGTAAGCCTCCACCGTTGATATAGTGCTGCAAATATTCGGCTATACGAGCTTGAAAAGGAGGCATATCCAATCTGTCTCCACCACGGCGATATTCTTGCATACTGTGATATTCGAGAGAAAGTTTGCCATACAATCCGGTTTTGAGGTAGGAGCGCAATCCGAGCGAGCGGTTTCTTAGGTTTGGCAATTCGGTAAAGTCATCGCCATCGTAGTCGTGCCCCGGGCGATAGTTGTGCTGACCGAATACCATGAGGGCGGCACGTCTGTCTTCCGTGACAACCGAAGCATTGAATGAGGTTACGTTCTGCACCGAACTTTTGTTTTTTCCAGTCAATAAAATAGACTGATGCGATACTTCTCCGCTATTGCGAGCAGGCTCTCTAGTGATGATGTTTATGACACCCCCTACGGCTCCGGAACCGTAGAGAGCTGATCCACCTCCACGCACGACCTCAACTCGCTCGATCATATTGGCAGGTATTTGTTCTAACCCATAAACGCCAGCCAAGGCACTGAATATAGGTCGACCATCTATAAGGATCTGCGAATAAGCTCCTTCGAGTCCATTGATACGTACTTGGTTGAAGCCACAGTTTTGGCAGTTATCCTCTATGCGCAAGCCGGGTTGGAAGCGCAAACCCTGACTGAGTGTGGAAGACGAAGTCTTGGAAAACATTTCCGGTGATAGCACAGTAACCAGAGATGGAGCTACTCGCCTCAGTGTTTGGCTGCGACTTGAGGTTACGACTACACCATCCAGTTCGATGGCTTCCTCTTGCATATAGATATCTATGTGCTGGCTGCTTCCTTCCTGACTACTTATTTGATAAGTCGAAGAGGCATAACCCACCTGACGAGCAATCAGGCGAAAACTCCCGAGCGGAATATCCTTTATGGAGAAATTGCCGGCCGCATCGGATGTCGTACCGAGAGTTGTTCCGTCTACGACAACTTGTACGTAGGGTAGCGGTTGATGGGTCTTCTTGTCCAAAACAGTCCCGGTGACAGATACTTTCACGGGCTTTGTAGGGGCAGTGTCCGTAAACATTCCTACTGCCGGCTCTGTAGCTTGAACGAGGGTTGTTGTAAATAAGGAGACGGAGCCAAGAAAAAGAACTCCGAATAGATAAGAGGGTAATTTGTTCATACTATTGTGGTTTTAATATTAGGTTTTCTTAGATAATTGGGAACCTTCGGATTCTTCATTAAGAATCTTTCATAAGTTCTATTCACAGTTTTGGCTAATGCAGTAAAACACATCTGCCTCTCTTTTGTTCTGCACAAAGACAGATGAGTTGGCCGATCGGATTCGCACGAAAGTAAATAAAGAGTTGTAATTCAATACAAAAGCCCCCTAATAATGCCTATATATGGGGATTTTGACCTTTTTGTAACCATTGTTTGTAGGGAGTCGTTTCTCTCGGAGAAATATGGATGTAATACTGTAAGAACTTTATTTGCGCAACCTCAAAACGATAGTTTGCTTGGGTGGGGTATACAGAAAGAGCTGCCCCTTTTCATAGGGACAGCTCTTTCTGCTTTGACTAAGAATTCGAGAATTAAGGGGTTACCGTGATTTGGTCTGCCTGGTCTTCGCAGCTGCCATAAAGAGGGTGAACCGGAGCATAATTGCTTATGAGTTCGCCTAATTCATTTATGTAGGTTACCACTGTAGGAGCTGTACAGCCTTCAAACTTAGTCCCTGATCCATGTTTGATTTTTCCTACAAAACCGGAACGATCCTGGAAGTCTGTTGTTCCCATTCTTATGGTTATGTAGTCGGTCTTACAGTTCTTAATTGTGATGCCACGACCGCCCAATATTTCGCCAATGAGCCCACCAACTTCTCCCTTGATGTCACCGCTTACGAAATAAGCATCTGTTACCGAACAGTTTTGGATGGTATGAGTACCTGTGCCCAACCAACCTAATAAACCTCCTATGTTCTGCACCGTTTTGCCTTTGGAAGCTCTCACCACAATGTGTTTAACATGTACATTGTCAAACTCTGCCATGACACTATAGTTAGCTCCAGCATAGCCTACACACCCTGCAAAATACGCATGTTCATCACTGTGATCTACCGGCCCTGATGCGTTGTTGTGTATAGCATCGTCGGCACGACCATTTATGGTGATATTTTCAAAAGTCACATTTTTCATTGTACCTGTGAACTTTGCCCAGATGCCGGTATATGCCTTTACATTGGGTTTGTAGTTGTCATCCACATATTTGCTGTTGATCGAAACATTCTTAATCGTGTATCCTTTCCCGTCGAAAGTATAACTCCCAGCATCCACAATAGGAACCCAATCTACTCCGCTCATGTCAATGTCATTGTCGAGTACAACTGTCTTACCGGCAAGTTCAGCTTCATGACCCGGAAGCCACGCAAACTCTGCACGAGTCTTGATCGTATAGGTTTTTGTGGCATCGTCATAAGAAGGGGCAACAGGAATGATAGTGTTTGTTTCCCACCATTCTTCTGCTACATTCCATTCGTTGGCGAAGTGTTCGTCAATAGAGATATTGAAGGTAGCGTTATGGGTTAAGAGGTTACCTGTGATGGTAGTCAGCCAATTGCGTTGGATAGGAACATTAGTCTTGAAGTCATGTGCAGCGATAGGGGTTGTGCCATCAAAGGCTTCAAATTTCAGGTGGATAGGAGTTTGATTGCTCAAATCGGTCATTAGATAATCCACAACAAGAGTACGGTTGTTGGTACTCAGATCGTAGTTGAGAGCATATTCTTTCTGATCCTTATTGATAGAGCCTGTGTAGAACATTGTCTCTGTTGCCGGGAGTTCATCACTTTCCGATACACCTGTCACGGCATTGATGTTCTTGAATCGCTTACAGCCGTAGTAGGTTATCTTGAAGTTATCGGCCTTCTCCAGATTGTGCAGAGCCCAGTCTGTCGTTATAGCACGCAACTTGGCAAAGGGACGTTTCAAGACAAGTGACTGATTCACACCGGAGTTTTCTACTTCGAACTTTTGAGTAACGAAATAGGCATCACGACTTTCATCATTCAAGACAGCCACTTTTGTGGGTTGAGTGTAAGTGATAGCTGTAAAGTCCGTGGTGTTGTAGTGTAAGTCTTCTTCCGAGCCTTGCTCCACAAAATCCGCCCAAACAACGGCCTTGTAGGTACGGTTTGGAGTAAGACGCAGCGAGTAAGTCACAGGTTCATATTTATCTACTACCTTCTTGATGGGAGCCACGGCGATAGGAGTGTCGGATCCATCTACACGGTAGATAGCAAGCTGATAACGGAGGTCGTATTTGCTCATATCTACATTGGTAATACCCCCAGCAGCACTGTTGCTCTTATCGCCATAAAGGGCAGAGCGTGTGTTGCTGATCTCACCAGTGGTAGGAAGACTGAGCGTAAAGGTTACATTACTCTCCTGCGAACCGTTTACAGCTTGATTATTCATCTCAATATTTTCGGTCTGACAAGCAGTGAAGAGAAGAGATAAGCTGCTTAGATATATTGCTAATCTTTTCATTATTGTCTTTGATTTATAGTACTGAATATAACTCTCGATATGGTTGTGTGGCTAAATCAAGGATTGTTGATTACAATTTTATTTTCGTCTTGCTCGACAGTTCCATAGTAGACGTTTTGAGGAGTATAGTCTAATGCAGGAAGTCCTGTTTTATGATTGATATACTGAAAGTTGGTTGGAACGGGGTTTTTGTCCAATACGATTCCACTTCCATACTTTATTTTACCAATGAAAGCATTTCTGCTGCGAGAGGCTCCTATTTTGCGGATGGTTACTTTGTCTGACGTACAGTTGCGTACCTGTACATCATAACCACCTTGAATTTCTCCGATCAATCCACCAACTTCACCATCAAAGAAGCTCCCTTTAGCAACGAGGTATATATCCTGTACGGAACAGTTCTCTACAACTACCTTTCCTCGACCAATCCAACCGAAAAGACCACCGATGTTTTGCGTGTATCCCTTGGACATAGAAGCTTTGATGTCTACGTGCTTGGCATGTACATTGACGAAAGAGTCGTTAGTACCCCACACACGACCCGTGTAGGCGATACAGCCAGCAAAATAGGCAGGTTCGTTGTCATGCTTTATAGGATTGCCATGCTCATCGGTGTGCACAGCATCATCGGCACGACCGTTGATAGTGATATTCTCAAAAGTAACGTTGCTTATGTGTCCGTTGAATATGCCGAAAACGCCAGTATATGCCATCACTTTATACGATATGAAACCTCCAAGGGCACTATATTCATATAGGGTACTGTGTTTGCCATTAAGAGAGAAGTTCCTGAGTTTGTGCCCTTGTCCATCGAAATTAAAGCTGGCATTATGAATAGGTTTCCATTCTACACCACTCATATCAATGTCATTGGCCAAAACAACTGTTTTGCCATTGATCGCAGCTACATTGTCGGGCAACCAGGCAAATTCATCACGAGTCTGAATTGTATAGGTTTTGGTTGCATCATCATAAGAAGGAGCTGTTGGGTTTAGTGTTGCGGGATTCCACCATCTTTCCGAGACATTCCAGTTGTTTACAAAATTCTCATCAATGGTGATTGTGAAGGAAGCATCTGCTGTTAGGACATTACCCATTATCGTTGTCAGCCAGTTGCGCTGGATGGGTATGTTTGTCTTAAGATCGTGTTTGGAAATGGGTTTATCTCCGTCCAAAGCTTCGAAAGTCATATGGATGGGAGTTTGCTCCGAAAGGTCGGTCATAAGGTAGTCTACAGTGAGTGTCCTGTTGTGCTCACTAAGGTCGTAGTTGAGGGCATACTCTTTGGTGTCTTTATTGATATGTCCCGTATAAGATACAGCACCAGGTGTTGGAAGGTCTTCTGAAACGGTAGTTCCTGTTATGGCATTCATACCCGTAAATCGCTTGCATCCGTAGTAGGTGACTTTGAAGTGATCGGCCTTTTCCAAATCGTAGAGCCCCCAGTCAGTCGTTACGACACGCACTTTCGCAAAGGGACGTTTGAGCACTAAGTTTTCTGTTATTTCACCGGTATTGAGTGTGAATTCCTGACTTATAAAATAGGCATCACGACTTTCTTGATTCAGGATATCTGTCTTTGTTGCATCCGCATAAGTAATGTTCTTAAAATCGGATGTGTTGTAATGCAGGTCTGTATCAGTACCTTGTGCTACGAAGTCTGCCCATACCACTGCTTTGTAAGTACGATTTGGTGTTAAGCGTAACGAAAAAGATACGGGCTGGTAGGTATCTACTACTTTTTTAATGGGAGCAACAGCCTCGATCATATTACCGGAGGGGTCTATACGATAGATAGCCAACTGATAGCGAAGGTCATGCTCAGTAGCAAGATTAACGTTTGTAAGCCCTCCGGCAGCACTGCTGCTTTTTTCTCCATAGAGGGCTGCGCGAGAGGCTTGGAGTTCTACATCTTCAGGTAGAGTGAGAGTAAAGTTTACGTTAGCCTCTCTACTACCATCAGGTACTTGCTTATCCACTGTAAGGATATCTTCTGACTGGCAAGCGGTCAGAGCAAGTAACAACGACATGAAATAGATTACTTTTTTCTTCATCTTGATATAATTATGTGTGAGTTAATAATAAGCTGTTCGGAGATAGTAAGATATAGGACATGTACGTATGTGCATTTCTACTTACTCTTGTAGAGCATTGGGGAAAACTTCTTGGAGAGAGTATTCATATAGGGCTTTTCTTTTGTTTTTAGAGAGGAGATTTCCCGTGATTGTTGTCAGCCAATTTCGTTGGATAGGGATATTTCCTGTCAGGATATGTTTAGCAATGGAGGTGTCACCTTCAAAGCTTTCAAAGGTGAGACGAATCGGGATTTGTCCTTGATTAGGAATCATCAAGTACTCTATTGCTAAAGTGCGGTTGTTGGCACTGAGATCGTATCCTTGTGCATATTCTTTTTGTGTCTTGCTAAGAGACCCTTTGTAGGTTTCTCCTGCATTTTCGGGAAGATCTATGCTTTCTCCTTCCTCCGTAAGAAGATTGATACCGGTAAATCGTTTGCAACCATGATAGGTGATAGCCACTCTGTCTACATTCGGAGTGGAAGAATTCCAATCGGTTGTTACAATACGCAGCTTAGCAAAGGGACGTTTCAACACTATTTGTTCAACTATCCCTTTAGTACCCACCGTAAACTCTTGTACAGCGTAGTAAGCATCCCGGCTTTCATCATTGAGGATTTCCCTATTATTGGGTTGAGAAAAAGATATATTGGGAAAATGCTGTGTATTATAGTGATAGTCAGCTTCTTTCCCTTGTGGCACAAAGTCTACCCAAAGCACAGCTTTGTAGCTATGGTTGAGTGTTAGACGTAAGTTGAAATTTACAGTCTTTGCAGTATCCTCCACTTTCAGGATGGGTGCTATTACCTGTGTGACGCTACCATCAGTATTGATTTTATAAATAGCGATCTGGTAGCGAAGGTCATATTGAGTTTTGAGATCGACATTGATGATTCCTCCCAATGAACTATTGCTTGAATCTCCCAACAATGCCGAACGCATTTGTTGCAGTTCTTCTTCTGGAGCCTTGACTGAGAGATTTACATCCACGATTTGTGTATTCTTGTCTAACTCTTCCATTATATCTTGCTTGGACTCACAAGAACCCAGGAATAGAAGGCTCAAAAGAGCTATGCCAGTTATTATTCTTTGTTTCATAGTTAGTGGATGAAGATTATATCTCTACTATGTGTTCGCCCTCAAAATTTTCATCAATCGCTACTTGGCCACCATTGTCAATCTTTTTTGTTAAAAAAGGCCCTTTTACGATTGTCTCTTGATTACGCTTCAACGGAATCTCAACATTGGAGCATCGACTAATTTCTTTACCATTAGCATCAAAAAAGCATAGGTCTGCGATAATGTTGTCTTCTTTGTCGAAGCTCGTAAAGAGATAGTCTCCCACAAGGACTGTCTCTCCCTCTTGACCAGTACTTTCGTTCAATACAGGAGTTTCAAATCTATAAGTGCTTAGAAACTCGTTGGGCTCTCTTATCGACACATCGTATCCAACACTTACATATTGTTTATAGAGAACCTTCACTGTGGCTCCCTGCAGCTTACCACCTTCTTTTACAAAGGTGTTATAGTCCGAAGCCACAATCTTGTAGCGAGCCATTGGCCGAGACAACATTACCGGAACAATACGAGAGGTCTGTACCCCGGAGTTGGGTAATATAGGATAGCCTTCGGGCCCCAAATTCATATTAAGATTAAAGCTCTGCCGTCCGGCTGCGGCACTCTTCAGATGTCTATCAGGTGGATAATTGTGGATGTTGGAGTGGATGTTTAGGAGGGTATTGGTTGAATAATAGATGTCTGTCAAATCTCCCTTGCGTACATAATCCGCCCAAGCCAAAATGCAGTAGTTCCCATCGTTCAGGTAGGTGTGTAGAGTGTCCTGAGGAGGCATAGCGTCTTTGTCGAGCTCTATCACTCTGCGATCTACTAACTGTTCTTGTCGCATTGAGGGAGTTATTCTCATGGGATTACATCTGTAAATATCAATGATAAGTCGCAGAGAGTATCCATCAGCGAGGGTATAGGGAGAAGAGGGATGAGACTCGAGGTTTTTCTCGGAACGTTGCCACTTTTCGTTATAAACCACTTCTTTGTAATACAGAGGAGGATTGCGATCTATGTGTGGTTCTATAATGACTTGTGACTTTTTAGGATGAGGGTACTCGTGTATAGTGCGGTCACAAGAGGCCAGTAAGCCTAAAAAGACCCATAAGAGGACAATAACTTTATGATGTGCTTTGTACATAATGCGCTGTCTTATTTTGTTCTTGGCTTGTAGAACTTGTAAGCAATAGAAATTCCGGCTCTTGTTATGCCCCAATAAAAATCACTACCGGAATTGAATTTGGGGCCATTAGCCCAGTTGCGATATACATCATAGTCGTATTCGGCGAAGCCTGCTCCAAGATTGAATTCAAGACTCCATTTTTGGGATTTGTCCAAGTGGAATGTATATCCATAACTGAATCCTGCGCCCCACAGTGCGTGGTTGGGATCTTGATAGCGTCCGTTATCGTTGATCGCAACATTGAAGCCCACAATATGTGTGTGTAGACCGAAAAAGTGTCCTTTCCCTGCTTTCTTCGGCCAGAAACGCAGTTCGGGTTGAGTGGCCAAAAGACGTATCTTGCGGGTGGGAGTGTAGTCGTAGGGTGAGTACCAAACCGGGACATCCAAGCTCCATTTACGCCATAGTTCTACTTCAAAGCCTATGTTGGCGATTAAGGCTCCCAAATAGAGACCATTTGTCTTTAGGGCAAAGAAGCGATCCTCGGCCATCGTTGTTATTGTTGGTAGTTCAATATCAGGAGAGGAGATTGGTGGTGCTTCAACGGCAATTTCTTCCGAAGAGAGACTAACGGACGTATCGGAGAGAACTGGAGATTCCTTGACAGAGCACACAATAACCATACGAGCATTGCGTAATTTTGGAAACATCTCATGTAGAAGTAGGTTCCAAGTTTTCCTTTTATCAATCCGTTTGATCTTGAGTTTTCTTTGGTCCCACTTTTCCTCATTTGCGATGATTTGGATCACTTTCTCCTTATTGGGAAAATCCTGCTTCGACAAGAGAAGAGAAAGAGAGGCCCAATCCTCCCAGATGTTTTCTATTCGTATATCGACATCCTCCAAATGAGTCTCCCTTTTCAGGTAGTCCGCAAGTGCTTCTGCACGACTTTTTCCCAACCGTTTATTACCATCTATTGGGCCTTCCGGAGATGCACTACCTGCAATCCAGATATATCCTATCCCGAAGTGTTCATCTTTCCGCAACTTGTTGATAACCGACACGATGTTTTTAAGCTGCTCATTTTCTTCCAGATCTACTTTGTTTACCTGAAAAGTAATGGGCGTAACATCTGTCCCCTTGTACTCCAAAATAGAATCCAGCTTATTGCTGGGCAGGAAAGCAACGTATTTTGGATACTGTTCGCGCGCTTTGGATAAGATAGAGTCGCTTTCAGATAAACTAAATTCTCCGTGGATAGTAGCTCCTGCCAGTAGAGCATTGAGTGAGAGTAGTAGTAATGTTAGTTTTCTTTTCATATACAAACTTATTGGGCAACCCTTTTTGTAAAAGAGGTGCCATGGAGAAATGGAAAACCAAATGTATAGTGACACCTAAGGCATCACATTTTTATTCAAAATGATGTGGACGCAGTGTTGTAAATTGGAAAAGAGGGAAGACGAAAAATACCTAAAGAAACAAGCGTCCCCAATAAATTCATCGTTTGATTTAAAGAGACAAAAAGAAAAACACCCTCCTTATTGTCGGAGGTTTTGAGCAAGCTGTTTTCATTTTCGTTAGTTTTTCGAGTACACTTATATGTTGGATATATTTAAGGATGTGCTTAAATCCTTGCGCGCAAAGGTAGAAAGAATATTCCATTTGTGTTTATTTTTTCTCGTTCCTCTGTTTTATTTGAGACTAATTTTTTATTTCATCTCTTTGGATATGGAATACAAAAGATGTAAATCCGGATGTAAAAAAAGATTTAGTTGCGAATCGAAGTCATCGAGTAGAATTTCAAAGGCTGTCTGAAGAAGGAGAGAGGGATAGAGTTCTGGCTAAATATTTTTAGTAGGATGACAGCCACAGCTATCAAATTGCCTTGGTCGAAGTCTGGGAGGTCGAGAACAAGGCCCAAGAAATTGGCCATGCAGCAGCCTAGGAAGAAGGCTTGTTTTCGGATGACAAACCGATATGTTTTGTAAAATTTTCCTCTCAGTAAAAACCAGAAAAACGGAAGAAAAAGAGGCTGTAGAGACAAGTAAATACACCTCCCTTTTATGGGCTTTTATTCACCCTCCAGAACACCGATGAATAGGGAGTTCTGGAGGGGTCAAATTCTCTCCTGTGAAAAATTTTGCTAACACAGGAGAGAATAATTTTTTCCTCAGGAGAGAATTTTTGTTTTCTCCCGTGTTAGGAAAAACTGACTCCTCATAGCGTCAAAAAAGCGAGCAAAAAGCCCAATGGAAAACCCTCGATTTGGGTCGAAAAAACACTGTTGGATAATAACAGAAAGACTGTATAAGTAAACAAAATAATACACAGCGAAAGAGCCTCACAAAACTGGTTAGAGATTTCGTGTGCTTGTTTTGGATGATTGGGTTTATGTTGGGTGTACAGGAGAGGGATATCCCTGCTCTTGTCACAAGGCAGGTGTAGTTTTTAGGGATTCGCTCGTAAATGCCAAACTCAGTATCCAACAGATAAGAGACACTATGGTAGGACGAAGAAATTAGTTGTCCCGAGATCGCTAAGGCTGTGCTATCTATGTCCATTGTGGTACGACACGATGTTCCCAATACATGACCGGTATAAGAGCGATCCGTTTCGCTATTGTTCTTTAAGACAAATTCCGAGTGAAAGAAATATTTGCGATAATAGGGAAGAAGTAGGTTCTTTTTTTCTGCCGAAAATATTTCTCAGCGGAGAAACCACTTGGTCGAACCACTACAGAATCAAGTAAATATGAGTCTTCTTCCAGATTTACATTGATCAGGTCATTGGACAGAAGAACGCTATCTAATGGGATTTGTGTAGTCTTGTATCCGAGATATTTTACCGTCAGTAAGTCCTTCAACTTGAGAGTTTTGAGAGGCATCTCTAAAGTCCCATTTTCTGTTCCTATCTTATGAAAACCAGTACCAATTATGATCTCTGGATATGACAACCTATTTCCCTGTGTGTCAAACACTGCTACGGTTAATTTTTTTTTTTGAGCATGAAGCTGTGTCGCAAAGCACAGTATCAGGAGGAATATATGCAGTTTGTCTCTTTTCACTGCCGAATACATTTAGCGATGTATTAAAAGCAAGTGGAATTCTTCTCTTGAGAGGATGGTATACTTACCAACTTGAGCAAAGCTATGTGTATGATACCTGCCAATGATGTTTTACATTGCCTATGCAATGGCGGAAGCCTTGTGTGGGTTCTGATAAAGAGAGAGGGTACACTCTAAGTATTTTACTTGAGTGTACCCTCTATCGAGACAGTTGTACGGTCTCTTATTCTGCATCCTCGGGGAATTGATTGTGGATAATATCCATCAGAGCATCAAAGTGTTCTCCTCGGGTGATCTGTCCATTAAGTACAGCTACGGCTTCTACAACCCCTACGGCGCAAACGGTACCATCTTCACGCACAATACCCTGATCGAAAACCAGCTTGGCTCCGTCTTTGCGACAATTCAGGCAAGAATCGAATTTGTCTCCCGGTCTGAGTGCTGTTTTGTAGGTGATATTTACACTGCGCACAAAAGCATCCAACCCTTGGTCATGCATTTCGGCAAAGCCAGATCCTAATGCTTCCCAAAATTCGTGACGAGCGTGTTCCATGTAGTGTTGATAGTTGGCGTTGTTTACCACTCCCTGGATGTCGCATTCGTAGTCTCGCACCTTCATTGGCACGCTGTAGATGTACTTTTTCTTTTTCATTTTTATTGATGAATAAATTATCTGTTGGCAGCTATACAGAGCTGCTTTGATTCTGCAAAGGGGATCAGTACTTTGTTCCCGATTCCTCTTTTACGACCATTTTGTACAGCCGGTCGCCCGGCCGCACTTTCTCTTTTACCGGGATAGAGATGTGCCAGCCTTTGAGAGCTTTGTCTACGCTTTGTAATTCGTAGCGTATCTCCTCCACTTTTTGCATCAAAGCCCCGGTCGTAGGGCCGCTGATCAATATCTCTTCACCTACGGAGAGTTCGCCACTTTCCATGAGTATTTCAGCTACACCCAGCCGGGAGTAGTATTTGACCACTTTACCCAGGCCGACTTTTACCCTCGTAGCCGATGAGCCATACTGATGAGTCCATTCTCCCAGGCGACGTCCCAGATAGTAGCCATCCCAAAAACCACGGTTGAATACCGTGGCCAGCTGTTCGTCCCAGACTGCGATCTTATCTTCTGAATAAGTCCCATTGACTACAGCATCAATAGCCTCCCGGTAGGCTTTGACCACAGTGTAGACATATTCGGGGCCTCTGGCTCGGCCCTCCAGTTTGAATACCTGCACACCGGCATCTATCATTTTGTTGATGAAGTGGATAGTCTTGAGGTCTTTGGGAGACATGATGTTGGGATTTTCTACCTCCAACTCGATGTCACTACTGTTGTCCCGCACAGTATAGGATCGGCGGCATATTTGCGAACAACTGCCACGGTTGGCCGAGCGATTGGTTTCATGCAGACTTAAGTAGCATTTGCCCGATACGGCCATACAGAGAGCTCCATGGGCGAACATCTCGATGCGGATAGGTTGGCCTGAGGGCCCACAGATCGGCTCCCGGAGGATGGCTTCGTGGATGTACTTTACCTGCTCCAGATTTAATTCTCTGGCCAACACTACGACATCGGCATATTGGGCATAAAAACGCAAGGCCTCTACATTGCTAACATTGAGTTGTGTGGAGAGGTGTACCTCCACGCCTATACTGCGGGCATACTGCATTGCTGCCACATCCGATGCAATAATAGCGGAGATTTGAGCTTCTTTTGCTGCATCGATAATGCTGTGCATTAGGGGCATATCATTGTCATAGATCACAGTATTGACTGTCAGGTAACAGGCTACGGCATGCTCTCGGCAGATCTGTGCGATCTTACCCAAATCTTCCACTGTAAAGCTGTAGGCCGATCCGGAGCGCATATTGAGCCCTTTTACTCCGAAGTAGACGGAGTTGGCACCGGCTTTGATGGCTGCCATCAGGGATTCATAGGATCCGGCAGGCGCCATTACTTCATAGTTTTTGTTCTTTGTCATTGCTGCAAAGATACAGAGAGCCGACCATATAAGCTTTCTGTATGAAACCCTTACCGTCTGTTTCTGAATACCAAGAGGGTTTTTCTTCTGCTTCTTTCCTCGTGTTGTCCATGCAGGGAAGAGGCTAGGTTGTAGTCTCGAAATAGTTTCGATGAGGGGAGGGAGCAAAACATTTGACCGATGTTAAGAGCAGCAAGAAAAAAGCCATTTGTCCTGTGGCAGGGACGGTTATATGCTTTTTCGTACCTTTGTAGAAAACACAAATGTAGATACCATTATGGATAACAAGAAGATACTCTACATATCGCAAGAGATAGAGCCGTATATGCGCGAGAGCGAAATGGCCCATGTTTCGCGCTATTTACCACAGTTGATTCAGGAAGCCGGGCAGGAGGTGCGCATATTTATGCCTCGCTACGGATTGGTCAATGAGAGGAGAAACCAGTTGCACGAAGTGATTCGCCTATCTGGTCTTAATTTGATTATAAACGATACAGACCACCCACTAATAATCAAGGTGGCCAGTATTCCTCAGGCGCGAATGCAGGTGTATTTTATCGACAACGATGATTTCTTCAAGCGTAAGAGCAAGTTTGCCGTTGATGGCAAACAGCATAAGGATAACGATGAGAGAAGTATCTTTTTTGTGAGAGGGGCATTCGAAACTATCAAGAAATTACTTTGGATCCCCGATGTTATCCATTGCCATGGGGCATTCACTGCTTTGGCCCTTATCTACCTCAAACAAGTCTATCATGATGATCCTTGCTTTGCCAAGGCCAAGATCGTGTACTCTCTGTACAATGACCCCAGCCCGGTAGAGATGCCTGCGGAGTTGTTTGAAAAGCTCCGCTTCGACAAACTCGCGGATGAGCTGCTTGCTCCGATGGAAGGGCAGACAGACAGTGTCGCTCTGGATAGGCTCGCCATTGCCTATGCCGATGGTTTGGTGCGTGGCTCGGCCGAATTGAGCCCCGAGGTGGAAACTCTGTTGTCTCAGACAGACAAACCCGTATTGGGCTACCAGCAGGAAATTGATACAGAGGCTTACAACCTATTCTACAATCAAGTACTGACACACAACTGATGAAAAAGTTTGCAATGGCCATGCTCTGCACGGCCCTCATAGGTCTATTGACAACGAGCTGCAACGACTCTCTCTCCGAGGTGGGAGACTCCATAAGGCCATCGACCGATCTGGTGACGGCACGGCTCGATTCCGTGCGAATACAGACACGTACCGTATTGTCAGACCCCATATTTAGTCGCTCCACCTACACTTTGCTGGGCGATTTGCAGGATCCTCAATATGGGCACATGAAAGCCGACTTTATCGCACAGCTGCAGGGTGCCAGGGGGTTCAAGTTTTCGCACACTCCCAAAGACAACAAGATAGATTCGATCAAGATGGTTGTCTCCTACAGCTCTTGGGCAGGAGATTCTTTGGCCTGGCTCAAGGCTGCGGTCTATGAGATAAAAAAGCCCCTGCCAGAGGGACACTATTCTTCTGATCTCAGTCATTTGATAGACGAGCGTAACTTGCTCGGAACAAAAACCTATCGAGCAGCAAATGCCAAGGGACAGCACCAAGTGCAGATCCCTCTACCGAAACAGTTGGGGCAGAAGTTCTACGATTTGAGTCTCTCCAATCCCCATGTGTTTGATACGGATGAGAGTTTCTACAGAGAAGTATTGGGAGGGTTGTATGTCACTACCACCACTGGCACGGGTTCGGTATTGAGTGTCTATAACAACCATGTGGATATCTACTACACCTACCAGAGAACATTTAAGGATAAGAGTGGTAAAGACTCTATTGGTTGGGATACTGAGGTGGAGACATTCTCTAATACCAAACGCCAAATACTTGTCAATCATTTCGCCTACGAAGGCACGGATCAGCTTATTGCCGATGGACAGGGAGAATACTCCTATGTAAAGGCTCCGGCAGGAGTGGTAACAGAAGTCACCCTTGCTAAGGAAGACCTGCAAAAGGTGTTGTTGGACAAGGGCAAGAAGCGTATCGTGAACAGGGCTGCATTCGGCTTGGATGTGGAGCGCCCTTCTGAAAATACTCTGCTTAATCCTCCTACCTACTTGTTGCTTTTGCCTAAAGACTCTGTGGCTTCGTTCTTTCCGAACAATCAAACAGAGCAAAAGCAACCCCGGACAGCCTATCTCTCCACTGACTATAGCATTGTGTCACGAACTTATCAGTTCGGCAATATTGCCAGATTGCTGAGTGAGCATTTGGAGCGGCATGCCAAAGAGGTGGATGGTCAGGTAGTGATAGACAAAGACCTCACTTTTGTTTTGCTCCCAACCAGACGACAGACAGCAGGCAAGCGCAATCAGGAAACGACAGCTCTGGACAATTTCATATTCCCCAGTGCCGCCAAGCTGCTCATCGGTAAGGAAAGAAAGATTGGTATCCTGACAACATCTTACAACTGATCAGGAAATATTTGTAGAAGAATAAGGGGGCGGAAGCAAAGAGCTTTTGCTGCACTGCATTTTTAAGATAGAATATCTGGTTTGTCTTTCCTCTCTTTTTGCATGGGATTGGTGGATAGCTTTTTACGCAAACGAAAAATGAAGTTGTTGCACAGTGTGGCTCTGATGGGATCGTCATTGATACTTGAGTTTGTGCCTTGTATCTAAAGTTTGCTTCCTTCTCTTTCAATATCAAATCCTTTATCTAATTGTACAACACACTTGACCGAATGGTCTATGCTTTATTGACATGAACAACAGAACGAACTTTTCTCTGAAAATGAGGCTCATCGTGATGAACTTCTTACAGTTCTTCACTTGGGGTGCATGGTTGATCTCTCTTGGTGGCTATATGATGAAGCCGGCAGAGCTTGGTGGTCTGGGTTTTACCGGATTGCAAGTAGGAGCCATATATGGTACGATGGGTATCGCTTCGCTTTTTATGCCTGGTTTGGCTGGGATTATTGCCGACAAACGAATCAATGCAGAACGTTTACTCGGTATCTTGCATTTGCTGGGGGCCGGTTTGCTGATTACGACAGCTCAGGTCAAAGATTATACCCTGATGTACCCTCTTATGCTGCTTGTCTCAATGTGTTATATGCCCACAATTGCACTCACTAATACTGTGGCTTACAATGCTATGGAGAAGCAACAAATGGATATTGTCAAGGAATTTCCTCCCATCCGGGTTTGGGGTACTGTTGGTTTCATCTTGGCTATGTGGCTGGTAGATTTGAGTGGATCGGGGCGCAGTCCCATGCAGTTATACATAGCAGCTGGTTCGGCTGTTTTACTCGGTCTCTATAGTTTCACTCTTCCTCAATGCCCTCCATTGGGGCTTGCAGGGAAAGGATCGGGAGAGAAGAAAAGCCTTATCTCGGCCTTGGGTTTGGATGCTTTGGTGCTGTTTAAGGAAAAACAGATGGCTATCTTCTTTATCTTCTCCGTGCTGCTTGGTGCTGCCCTGCAGGTAACCAATACTTTCGGCAACCCCTTCCTCGATAGTTTCAAGTCTTCCTTTGCAGATAGTTTCGCTGTGCAGCATCCTAATGTACTTCTTTCTTTGTCGCAGATCTCCGAGACTCTTTTCATCTTGGCTATTCCTTTCGTACTGGGTCGCTTCGGCATCAAACGCGTGATGCTGATCAGCATGTTAGCTTGGGTACTTCGTTTTGGGTTCTTCGGGATAGGGAACCCCGGATCGGGTTTTATTTTCCTTATCTTGTCGATGATCGTGTACGGAATGGCATTCGATTTTTTCAATATTTCAGGGTCTCTCTTCGTCGAAAGAGTCTGCTCGCCTAAGATCAGAGCTTCGGCACAGGGGCTGTTTATGATCATGACCAACGGTATAGGAGCTATCATCGGAGGTTTTGCCTCCGGCTGGGTGGTGGACCTCTTTACCCGGCCAACAGAGGGGACGGATTGGCAGCCGGTGTGGTTTATATTTGCCGGATATGCCCTGATGGTAGCTATCTTGTTCCAACTCCTTTTCAAATACAAAGAGTCGGCCAAGCAGGTTCGCGAATAGGTCCAGCGGAAGCAAACAATCACACTTACATATCTAACTTCAACTCCTCAAATTATGGAACATCCACTGCATATATACAATACACTCAGTAGAAAGAAAGAGCAGTTTATCCCACTGCATGAGTCCTTGGTGGGGCTTTATGTGTGTGGCCCTACAGTCTATGGGGATGCCCATTTGGGGCATGCACGACCGGCTATTACTTTTGATGTGCTGGTTCGTTATTTGCGGCACTTAGGTTATAAGGTTCGCTATGTGCGCAATATCACCGATGTGGGTCATTTGGAGCATGATGCAGACGAGGGAGAGGATAAGATAGCCAAGAAGGCACGACTGGAGCAGCTTGAGCCCATGGAGGTCGTACAATATTACCTCACACGCTACCACCGCACAATGGATAAACTCGGGGTGCTCCCTCCGAGTATAGAACCGATGGCCAGTGGGCATATCATCGAACAGATAGATCTGGTACAACGTATTCTGGATGCAGGATACGCTTACGAGAGCAAAGGCTCTGTGTACTTTGATGTAGCGAAATACAATGCCGACCACCACTACGGACGACTAAGTGGCCGAAACATAGAGGATATGCTTAGCAATACACGTAGTCTGGATGGGCAGGACGAAAAGAGACAACCGCTCGACTTTGCCCTTTGGAAAGCTGCTCAGCCACAGCATATCATGCGTTGGCCCAGCCCTTGGAGCGAAGGCTTCCCCGGTTGGCATTGCGAGTGTACGGCCATGGGCAAGAAGTATTTGGGAGAGGTATTCGACATACACGGGGGTGGTATGGACTTGGTATTCCCTCACCATGAGTGTGAAATTGCACAGGCAGTGGCCTCTCAAGGTAAGGATATGGTGCGCTATTGGATGCACAACAATATGATCACTATCAATGGGCAGAAGATGGGGAAGAGTCTCGGTAACTTTATCACACTCGACCAGTTCTTCACCGGAGATCATCCAGCCTTGGAACAGGCTTATAGTCCCATGACAGTGAGATTCTTCATTCTTGGGGCACATTACCGAGGTACAGTGGACTTTAGCAACTCAGCCCTCCAGGCTGCAGAAAAGGCTCTCGCTCGCCTCTGGGAAGCCGAAGCATTGCTCGACGGATTGAAACCTTCGGATGAGTCCTCTGTAGAGATCTCCGATTTGGCTAAGCAATGCGAAGAGGCTATGAACGATGACTTGAACAGCCCAAAAGTGATTGCTGCTTTATTCGATGCTTCTCGTGTTATTAACTCCGTACACAATGGGCAGGCCACAATTACGGCCGAGCAGCTCGACAGTCTGAGAACGACTTACCGTACCTATCTTTTCGACATACTGGGATTGGATAATCGTCTTCACGCTGCTGAGGACAGCAAGGCAGAAGCCTATGCCAAGGCGGTGGACTTGCTCCTCGATATCCGAGCCGAAGCTAAAATGCGCAAAGACTGGCCTACGAGCGACAAGATTCGGGATACACTGACACAGATAGGCTTTACAATCAAAGACACCAAAGAAGGTACAGAGTGGACACTCTAAATACGACTCAGATAGCTCCGAGACTATCGCTTGTTATACCGGTTTACAACCGTCCGCAAGAGATAGCCGACCTTTTGCAGAGTCTCACTTCCCAGACAGATTCGGATTTCGAAGTCATCATTGTGGAAGATGGCTCTACACTCCCCTGTAAAGCGGAGGTACAGAGCTATGAGGATTTGCTGTCTATACGTTATTTGGTAACCCCCAATGGGGGGCCTTCCAAGGCCCGGAATATCGGAGTGAAAGCGGCTGGTGGAGCCTACATAATTATTTTGGACTCCGATGTCGTTTTGCCCTCGGGCTATATTCGTTCTGTGAGAGCTGCCATACTGCGTACGGGAGCCGATGCTTTCGGAGGGCCGGATACAGCTGCCGAAGACTTCTCCGATATACAGAAGGCAATCAACTACTCCATGACAAGCTTTTTCACTACCGGAGGGATACGAGGGGGAAAGAAAAAGCTGGATCGCTTCTACCCTCGTAGTTTCAATCTTGGCTGCAGACGCTCGGTATTTACCAAGCTAAATGGTTTTTCTGAGGATATGCGCTTTGGCGAAGACATTGACTTTAGTCTCCGTTTGTTCGAGCAGGGATACAAGGTTTGCCTTTTCGATGAGGCCTCCGTTTATCACAAACGGAGGGTTGATTTCAAGAAGTTTTTCAAGCAGGTGTTCAACTCGGGAATGGCACGTATACATATAGAGGCTCGTCATTCGGGGTCGATGCGCTTGGTGCACCTTCTCCCATCTTTATTTTCGATTGGGCTTATTGTGTTGCTGATCTTGAGTTTCTTCTTCCCTTGGGTTTTGCTCCCATTGTTGCTTTATGTCTTGATGATCTTTGTAGACTCCCTGCTCAAGAACCACTCCCTGAGTGTTGCCTGTCTTTCTGTACCGGCTGCATTTGTGCAGTTGATCGGTTATGGCACAGGTCTTTTGAGAGCATGGTGGAGCAAAAACATTCAGAGGAAATCGGAGTTTACAGCCTTCGATAAGAGTTTCTACGACTGATAAATCGATCTTTTCTCTTTAGGAGATTAGTATTAACGTGAGTTCGATGTAAGAACAAATCGGACTGGTGTTAAAATGAGAGTTGTTCCATTTCTGAAAAAGATGACTTGCGAGTGACAGGGTTGGGTACCAACGATAGAAGCCCACATTTTTTGTCAAGAGGGAAAAAAGTCGGGATTATTTTGAGGGACTTCACGATTTTGAATAACATAAAAGGTCTCTCTATATCGAACTCACGCAGTATTAGAGTATTCTTATGGGGAAAGGGCTGTGTCAAAATTTCTATTTGACACAGCCCTTTTTACATTGTAATAGCCCCATAAAAGAATTGCCGTATCAACCGACAACTCTATGCTCGATACTTTTTACAATGCAATAGTCCTATGAAAGGATAGCCATATTCGAGAGTTATTATGGAAAGGCTGCTGTGGATTTTATGATATTCTTAAAAGAAATCCCTCAACCATGCCAGACAAGGAAGAGGGAGATTATTAGAGAGATGCAGGGAGAGAAAACTATTGTTCTATTGTCTGTTGTGCTTTGGTCAGCTCTTTCAGAGCATTGTGAGAGGCATCCTGATGGGCCTCTTTTTTATTGTGTCCGTATCCTACACCTACACGCAAGCCGTTTACAACAACGGCACAGACAAACTCTCCCCTGGATCGTCCCGGCTCTCGGAGCATCTTATATTCCAAGGAGAGGTGGTGTTTCTGTACCCATTCCAAAAGTTGGCTTTTGTAGTTTGTTGTTTCGTCTTCCAGTTCTCCTTCCAGTTCGTAAAATGCGTGCAGGAATTTCTCATGGACAAATGTCTCTGCTTGTTGATACCCTTTGTCGAGGAATATGGCTCCAATAAGGGCTTCCAAAGCGTTCCCGAGAGTATCCTGACTCATTTTGTTGATACTCATCTTGGCGTTGATCATCTGCCCAAGTCCCATTTCCTGAGCAATCTTGTTGTTCACAGCCCTTTTGACAAGCATTCCTCTGCGTTGGCTCAGCTCTCCTTCCTGCCATTGAGGGTATTTGCAGTAGAGGAAATGACTGATAGCTGTGGCCAAGACGGAGTCGCCGAGGAATTCCAATCGTTCATTGTTGATCTGCGTGCCATCAAGGGCTGTAAGGCTACAAGAGCTGTGCCTGAAAGCCAATGAATACAAATCCCAGTTGGCAGGATCAAAGCCCAAAACAGAGGGGAGAGCAACAAGAGATCCCCTTGAGCTGCGTTTGCGCCAAGGGGATCTAAGGAAGTCGATTATTGATCTTAACACGACCTAATTTGAGTAAGTATAGATCGGAAGAAAATCTCGAAAATTATTCCTCGTACTTCTTGAAAATCACACTTGCATTGTGACCTCCAAAACCGAAGGTGTTGGAGAGAGCCACCCGCACCGGCCTGTGTTGAGCCTGACCAAAGGTAAAGTTCAACTTATAGTCGATCTCCGGATCCTTGTCTTCGGGATCATGGTTGATCGTAGGCGGTACGACATCGTGGTAAACAGAAAGCAGAGTTACCATGGCTTCCATAGCTCCGGCAGCACCCAAGAGGTGTCCTGTCATGGATTTGGTAGAACTGATATTCAGATTATATGCATGATCTCCGAATACAGTCTTGATAGCCTTTGTTTCCGATATGTCTCCAACCGGAGTGGAAGTGCCATGTACATTGACATAGTCTACATCTTCCGGCCGAATGTTAGCATCCTCTATTGCATTCTGCATCACCAGACGTGCCCCCAATCCTTCCGGATGGCTGGCTGTGAGGTGGTAAGCATCGGCAGAAAGTCCCGTGCCAACGAACTCGGCGTATATACGGGCTCCTCTGGCCTTGGCATGCTCCAGCTCTTCGAGCACCATACAGCATCCTCCCTCTCCTATTACAAAGCCGTCACGGCTGGCACTAAAGGGGCGTGAAGCTGTCTCAGGAGACTCGTTGCGAGTAGAGAGGGCCATCATAGCGTTGAAACCTCCTACTCCGGCAGCGCAGATAGGTGCCTCTGCCCCACCTGCTACAATTACATCTGCCTTGCCCAAACGAATGAGCATACAAGCATCTATAAGAGCATTGGTAGAGGAAGCACAAGCCGAAGCTGTGGAATAGTTAGGCCCGTGGAAGCCATATTTAATGGATACCTGACCAGCTGCTATATCCGAGATCATCTTGGGGATGAAGAACGGATTGAATCGTGGGCCGGCCTCCGGGTCGTAATCCATCACCTCTGATTCGAAAGTGTGCAAACCTCCGATACCTGCAGCAATGATCACTCCGACGCGATTTTTGTCTACTTTCTCAAGATTCAAACCGGAGTCGCTCAGACACTCGTCCGAAGCTACCATGGCAAATTGCGCATAGCGGTCGAAACGGCGAGCCTCTTTGCGATCGAAATAGTCCAGTGCATTGAAGTCTTTTACTTCGCAGGCAAACTGGGTCTTGAACTTAGACGCATCGAAGAGAGTGATCGGGCCGGCACCGCTCTTACCGGCCACGAGGGCATCCCATGTAGCATGGGCTGTCTTGGCCAAGGGAGTAACGGCACCTACTCCTGTTACGACTACTCTTTTCAGTTCCATAAATCTAATTTGAGAATCAGTCGAGCTAATTACTTGTGGCTTTCGATGTATGCCACAGCGTCGGCTACAGTCTTGATTTCACGAGCGTCGTCATCGGGAATTTGCATATCGAATTCCTTTTCGAAGTTCATGATCAACTCTACTGTATCCAAAGAATCTGCACCAAGGTCGTTGGTAAAGCTGGCTTCCATTGTTACTTCAGAAGGTTCCAGATTCAACTTCTCAACGATGATGTCGCGTACTTTTGCTTCAATTTCAGACATAACTAATACTATTAATAGGTTAAACACTCATTACCTTTTCCCCAAATAAAATTATTCAGGCTTGTTTTTTCTCCGTATGAAGCTTCCCAAATCCACCCTGCAATGCGGTATGCAATGAGATTGATCCGGCAAAGCTTACGTACATTTGCAAGCAAAGAAACAACAATTTCCTCGAACAATCACCATTTGAGAGGAGGAAAAACGCTTTTTCTTGCACAAACCCAAGAAAGATGTGCATATAAAGAAGAATAAAATATTGATGATGAACATTGCTATTTTCGCCTCTGGGGAGGGAACCAATGCGGAACGGATTTGTAATTTTTTTGCAGTGTCGAAGACTGTCCGTATAGTGGGGATCGTGTGCAACAGAGCTCAGGCCGGTGTGTATGACCGTGCCAAAAGATTGGGAGTGGAGATTGTACATATAAGTCGAGAAAAGTTGTTGGAGGGCGGTCAGGCCCTCGATTTGCTGCACAAATGGAAGACCGATTTGATTGTTTTGGCAGGATATATGTGCCCCATTACAGCTCCCTATTTGGAGGCTTTCCCCAATAAGATCTTGAATATTCACCCGGCCCTACTCCCCAAATATGGAGGCAAAGGGATGTACGGTGAGCATGTACATCGGGCAGTGATAGCTGCCGGCGAGACTGTCAGTGGTATCAGTGTGCACTTGGTGGATGACCATTATGACCATGGACGAACGCTTTGTCAAGCCTCTTGCCCTGTCTTGTCCGGAGATACGGTTGAGTCTCTGGCTGCAAGGATACACCGACTCGAACACCGATATTATCCCATTTGCATCGAGCAATACATTGAGGAGTTGCAGCAAATGCAATGAGGAGACAATGAGGAACTGCAAAACACTGATGAATATGTCCGAAATAAAGACTTCTTGCCATGAGGCACGACAGGTTTTCCTCGGATTTCTCTCTTCCTTGCAAAGTTTGAACAAAGAGCGTCTGCAGGCTTGGGGCAATCGACACAAAGCAGAGCTTCTATTTTTTGCAATTGTATGGCTGGGTTACCTCTCTCTTGCTCTGCTTGCATACCAGTTGCAATTACCCACTGTCTTGGAGGATCTGGAGAAGGATGATTTTCTTCCCGGAGCAATGCTCGGATACGACAACTTCTATTTCTTTTTCCGGAAAGGAGGGGTGCAAGATTTTGTTCACCCCTTTGTAGGACCATGGCATTGGCTCTTCGGTATTGTTGGCCTTGCTATTGTTCCGGTTCGGCTGAACTTTCTTTTCCAGATATCTCTCATGGCTACACTTGTAGCAGCTGGTGTTGCACTGCTTTTCGCCTATGCCTACCGGCTCAAAAAACTACCTCTTGTCAGCTCTATTGCTGTTGCAGCTGTCACCGGTACGAGCTTTACGGCTTTGGGACTGAGTTTTACCTGCGAATATTACCCATTCAGTTTCTTTGTTCTTATCCTGTCTCTCTACCTGCTTGAGCGAGATAGACAGCTGTATGGCTACTACCGATTACGTACTGTTTGGGCTTCGTCTTTTATTGCCGGAGGGATCACTCTGAGCAATGTAGCCAAACCCACCTTGGCCCTTCTGATACAGAAGCCGTATAAGCGAGGTTTTAAGCGAGCTTGTGTCTTGGCTCTCTGTTTCACTCTATTGTTTTTGTTGTCTATTGTGTTCTTTCAGTTGGCCTATTGGATGCGGCATGGAGAAATGCAGTGGATAGACTTGAGGAATGTCAGCTCTTGGATGCTTCCTTCTTCCCAATCTCACATTGAGGCTTTCTTGGCTCATCCGTTGTTCATCTCCGATTTGAGTCTGCAGGATTTTAATGGAGAGATTACCTGGAGACCGGATCCCTATTGCTCTGAAAACTACTTGTTCGTGCTGGGGCCACTCTTGGCCGTTTGCCTACTGGGTATTTGGCGAGGGCGAAGAGAGAAGGCTCTCCATCTTATCCTCTGCTATATAGCTGTCGATTTGACTATCCACCTTCTCCTCAACTACGGCATGAGAGAAGCTATTATATATGGTGGACATTGGGTTTTTGTCCCGGCATTGTTGGCTGCCTATGCTTACCCTCGGAAGGCACAAAACCGGATGCGATATGTACTGGATTGTGTTCTGCTATTCGTAGCGATGGCGATGCTGTGGCATAATATGGATGTACTCTTCGATACGGTGCTTAATTCGGCTCTTCTCCCGTATTCGTGAGGCTGCTATCTTGACTTGTTCCTCTTTTTAGATTTGCGAAATAATACTCAACGAGGGGGTGTCTCGTCCTTTGTGCTTTACTTCCGGGTTCTATGATCTTGAGGAGAACTGCTGTATAACAAGGCACTCATTGCATTATTATCGACACTTAGGGACAAGTATACTTCTATACCCTCATAGCCTCAATGCCTTGCAATTACCACATTCTGCAAGGTGAGCGAAATGGCAATTGATTGCCATCTCTTAGCTTGTGCAAAGAAGTCCTGAGTCTGTTGTACGGCTTTAAGATGATGTTTTTTGTAAAATGGCAACTAAGCCTCGAACAAGAAAAATCGAAGAAATGGGTCTCAAATATCCGACCTAATACCTTCTTTGGGGAGCCTCCCGAAATCGCTTCCCAAAATGCCCTATTCATCGGCATTCTGAGAGGGTCAAAATTCTCACAGGAGAGAATTTTTGCTAACACAGGAGAGAATAAAATTTTTCTCAGGAGAGAATTTTCGTTCTCTCCCGTGTCACGAAAAAATAGAACCTGTGGAGGTCGGAAAGGAGAGAAAAACGAGGCAATAGAGATCTCATTTCAGGCGGAAAAAAGATAGCAAAAGAGAAACGGAAAAACACAAAGAGAAATAAATCTATACATTTTGCGAAGGCGGTATCTCACAAAAGAAACTACATAGTGTGACGTGTACTGAAAAAGTTGACAGTCGGAGAGATTGAACACATATGTAATGTTCATAGAGCTTGCCTGTACATGTATCTATATCTGTATTTTGTACGAGGCAACTTGGCCATTGAAGAAGTAGATATTGAGGATATAGCCACCCGGTGTCAAAGATGAAACATCCAGTGTTCCGCTCTGGCTTTCATGAAAGTTTCTCAAGACAATTTGCCCCGAGAGATCGGAGAGCTCAACACGATTGATCGATTTATTTGCGACCGTCTCGTAGCGGAGTTGCCTACCTGAGCTATCCATATAAACTTTCAGCTCGGACTTTTGTGTATCAATTTTTTCTATGGGATTGCTTCCGGTCAAAGGGACTGAGATCAACCCCTTTCTCTCGGAGTGAAGGATGAGACGATCTTTGTAGCACAATATATCCAACAATTTCCCCAGCTCGGCATCTGCGGTGAAGAACAACTGACAAGTCTTCCCTGCATCTGTCGATACGTATATTTCATACTTATCCGAGGATGTGGCTAATAAGAATAAGGTACTGGGGGATGAGTAATCAATGCAGGTAGAGAGAAGAATCATGGAGCCACCCTCAAGTATTTTCTCTGTCCATGTGTTGCCTCCATCTTCACTTTTCACAAGAATATTATTGATCCCAGAAAAAGCGAAAAGACTTCTTGGATTGGAGGGGTGATAGATGATATTCTCCAGATTGCTATCGGTCTTCTTCAACTCATAATTTTTCACGGAAAAGTCGTCTAAATTGATAGTCGATATAAATCCTACATAGCTTGCAGATACCCCATAGAGAAGGAGTTGTTTAGGATTAGAGGGGACAAGCAGAGCTCCAGAAAGAGTCGACAGGTCGGAATGCGCCTCCTCTATGCTAACTTTTGGTGTCCATGTTTTTCCAAAATCGGATGAGGAAACGAGAAATATATCATCCCAATCGTCTATGAGTAGGAGAAGTTCTTTTTCGTTTTGAGGGTTTTGCATTAAGAAATATTGCCTCGGGGCTTTAGGAAGATCCAATCGTGAGGTTATCTCCCCTGTTATATCCTTAAAGGTCTTCCCCTTATTCGGAGAGTAAAGTAAGGAGATAGGACAGTCCGTTGGCGAGCCTTCCACTCCATTAAAAGCAAGAGCAAACGCTTCCTCTTCATGGATTACAGAGTTCAGAATACTAGACCCGGAGAAAGTCGGTCCTTGCCAAGGCGCATTGGTTGCAAGGTCTTTGCTGTAAATACCATCCTTGGAAAAGAAATAGAGTTGATCGCCAATGAGTTTGAGTGATTGATACGAGATTTGGGGGGGTCTTTCTTTCTCAAGATCCAGCGAAACCCACTGTGCTCGGCCTATTGGGCAAGAGAACCCAAGTAACACGAGAAACGTTACGGAGAAACGGATTATTCTTTTCATACTGACCACATGATTAATATTGAAAGAGAATTGGGGTGTTGCGGATTGTTTGAAGTGCTTTTCCCGTAATACTCTTTTTAAGTTTATTACTATAGGACACAACCCTCCGCGGATGCGGAGCTGCATCAGACCTCCATGGCACCTACAGAAACCCCACAAACTAATGTAGAGGATTTCATGTCCTATGAAAATTATTTTCTTTCTGTGCGGCCAAGATAATGTATTCTTGAGTATTTGACAAAAAGAGTAGTCTATGGTGAATGTGTATTAGCCCTGCTGGATCCCAAGACGAGCAGAATCTGTCAATTTTTTTATTATCCCTCTCTTTTCCCCTCTCCAACTGTCAACTTTCTCAGTACACATCACATTTTCTTTGAAGTCCATATTCCGGGGGGGGTAAAATAAAACAAGGCTGTGCCGAAATGGAATTTCAGTACAGCCTCATTTGTGTTTGCCTTTTTTCTTAGGAGATTATTTTGCTCTTTTCCCTAAGATCCGGTGTATCCACCTTACAGACATAAGACTTGCAACAGATGCTCTTCTATCGTCTGTCAAGAAAAAGCTTGAAACTTACAGCCTTGTGGCCAGTCTTGACACGCAGGACATGCAAGCCTTTTGGCAGGCTGTTTGTAGCCACACGGCAGCTATTAGCCTTTACCTGACGGGAGTACACTTTTTGGCCATCCGTCGAGAAGATATCTATCTGCTCTATCATTTCTTCACTATCTATGTGATAGCCGTCTGCCGTAGCTGTAAGCTGTATAGTGGGGTTTGGCAGATGAGCATTGTCGAGTGGATAGCTATCCTTTCCTCGCAGGGTAGGGTATCCCTCATTCAGGCTCGGAGATATCATCCATACTTGAGAGAAATCCCAACCTTCATAGGTATTTTGTTTCTTCATCTCTTCCGACGTCTTTCCATCGCATTGGATATCCTCGTGATAGAAACCTCCCACAGCTTCTTGCATATTCGAGGTTTCTGTATTCCAATAGCATTTGGAGACAACTCCTGTAGACTTGACTCCGATGAAAGCCCCTCCGAAGCTGGGATTCTCGGCCTTTACTTCGCCAGTGGAGTAGCAGCGGGTAACCCGGCTATCGCTATATGAGCTTGAGCCAAGCAAGCCCCCTACATTGCGCTCTCCCTGCACTTTGGCACGAGCATAGCAGTCCTCGATGATCGAAGTGTCATTCTCTCCGATCAAACCGCCTACATAGGTCTGCCCCTTAATCCAACCCCCGATGACATAGCTCCTGCGGACTTCAGCACGCGAAGCGACTCCCAGCAAGCCTCCCACTTTTTCATCGCCTGTCATTTCTACATTGGCCATACAGTAGGATATTTTGCCTCGTATATATCCGGCAATACCTCCTATTACGCGAGCCAAAGCATCTTCCGGAGTCCCTTCGGGGACTTTCCCTACTATCTTTCCCTCCATCGTACAGCCAGAGATTTCTCCTTCGTTGTTCCAGGAAGTGATACCACCGAGATAATCCCGACCATATACTTCTCCTTTCACGATGCAATCTTCTATCAATCCTCCATCTTGATAGCCCGCCAACAGACCGACATAGAAGTCTTTTCCCTGAGAACGACTGTCTATCACCTGGCAGTTGACAATATGGCTATTGTGTACATAAGCCGTGAGACAACCCACATTTTCCTGACCTATTATTTCGGCTTTTTCGATAATCAGGTTACGAACTTCTCCGCTATTGATATAGCCGAAAAGACCTTGGTAGGGATATTTCGGACGGTTAATCTTCAGATTCACTATCCTGTATCCTTGACCATCATAGTGCCCCCGGAAGCCAAACTTTTTGGGAATGCCACCGATGGAATAGAAACCTCCTATAGGCATCCAGCCCTCTCCGTTTTCCCACTTTTGTGTTTCACTGAAGTCAAGGTCTTTTGTCTGCACGAAGTGTACATCGGCCAGATCGTTGGTTGTATTGACTTGTTGCGCCATCCAGACCAGCTGATATATGTGATCGATCTGATAAGGATCTTCAGCTGAGCCACTGCCTCTCTCCGGTTTTGCGGCCAAGTGGTAGGGATATTCTTCTTGCTCTGCTCCTTCTTGAGCTTTGGAGACAATAGGCAGAAGGAGCATGGGCAATGCAAACCAAAGCAAGATCTTGCTTGCTACTGAGTGTAGATGCATATTCATGGGCTACTCTTATTTGATCATGAGTTTGCCTACACAACGTCCTTGTGCCAACAGGTAGGTACCTTCTGGCAGGTTTGATGCTGATATCTCTGCGCTACCGGCTTGAGGATACACCGTTGCAATACTTTTGCCGCTTATGTCCAGCAGCTCTATGCTTTGTTCAGAAGAAGTGCGGACAACAATTTTCCGGCTTGCTGCCAGATAGCTGTATTCGAATTGAGTCTGCCGGGCTATGTTTTCAGTAGAGGTGTATTCAGCCATCGGCACGACTTTCACATTCAGATCTTCATCGGCAGGCCAAGAGAGGGAGTTGTCTATATAATATTCACCCTTTCTGTCTACATACTCTCGGCCGTTTATTTCCCAATGATGCAGGCTCACTTTTCCACTGGGGTTGTCTGGAGGTGCTACTTGGAAGAGGATGGGGTCGCCGGGTGTCACCTTGGCACCTGTGCCGATCTCGGGACCTCCTGTCTCTCCTTGGTTGAAGCAGGAGAGTACGGCTGTGAGAGGCTGTGTGAAAGTGACTGTGCGAGTTTCTCCGTCTTTGTAGAAACGGGTGTGTAGGTAAAAGTCCTCGGGAACGTTTTGCTTGTAAAACTGGTCAGGACGGCTCGGAAAACGCAGTCCTTCACCGAAAGACCAGCAAAGGATATTATATCCTTCCTTTGTTTTGGGATCGAAATAGGCTCCTCGATTTTCTGGTAGCATGTAGGTCTTACCGTCTTTTTCCGGGGCAATCGCTCGGCCGAACTCTCCTTGCTCTTCTACATTCACCTCTTTGCCATCCGAACCTTCTTCCTCGGTAGTGAAGACGACAGGGATCAATCGGCATATATCAGCCTCTATCTCGATTGAGTTCTCTACTCTCTCTATCTCTATTGATGTGTTGCTATAGGACTCTGGGAACTCTTCTTTCCTTTCGTTGCCTTTGTTCGCTTTCTTCCACACAAAGACTACATATCCCTTGCGGGGGGCAACCTCGAAGCGTAGGTTGGATCCCTTGACAGCATGGTAAGTATATTGATCTGCATCGGGCTTCAGCTCACCGGTGGGGCCACTCGGAGCAGACAATACGACTACTTTGCGCACATCGTCACTGTGCATTCCTTTGCCAAAAACAATGGAGATCGTCTCCGTTTGAGCTAAGGCCGAGTTGCCAAAGCCGATCATTGCAAGCAGGGTGAACAACCCCCAGTAATACTTTCTCATACTCGTATAAACCTGTTTTAGAGATTAGAACATAATGGCCCCGGAGAGTCTTGGTATCCGTTGCTCCGGCAGGCCGGTCTCTGTCTCCGGGTGTGTAGAGACCTTGCCTTGGTGTCGGTGCAGGGCAAAGGTATATTATTCCGCTTTTCTGTGCCGGTTGAGATTGTTTGTGATACAGCTTTTGTTGCGTTATCTATAGACTTTTGGATTCGGTTGTCCATCCGAATATGTTCCTTTTGTTCTCTACCTCGAGCTCTTGTGATTGCTGCATTTTGAAAAGTCCGGCAAAAAGCTGCTGAGATAGCCTCTTGGTGCCTATGCAATGGTCTTCGATTGTGTGGACCTGCTTTTACCGGAAGCCTCCCTTTCCGAAAGTGCGTATCTTTGCCCGCACTAATAGTTTGAAGACGAATACATACAATGAGTACTATATTGATCAAGTTCGTTCAACTGATGCTTTCTTTCACCATACTGGTGCTTGTGCATGAGTTGGGGCATTATTTGTTGGCTCGCTTGTTTCGTGTGAGAGTTGACAAGTTCTATATTTTCTTCAACCCGTGGTTTTCGCTTTTTAAGTACAAACCCAAAGGGAGTGACACGGAATGGGGGATTGGCTGGCTGCCTTTCGGAGGATATTGCAAGATTAATGGAATGATAGATGAGTCGCTGGATCGTTCGATCGAAGGCACTACTCCTCAGCCCTACGAATTTCGTTCCAAGCCGGCTTGGCAACGCTTCTTGATCATGGTTGCTGGTGTTGTCTTCAATTTCCTGTTGGCAATAGTCATCTACGCCGGGATCATCTACACTTGGGGGCGTGACGAACTCCCGTCTGCTCGTATAGAGAACGGTATGGCCTTTTCGCCTGTGGCAGAGTATGCCGGCTTCCGGGATGGAGACATTATTCTTGCTACAGATGGTCGTCCTGCCGATATTCTCGATGCTGGTTTCATGCGTTCGGTAGCGCAGGCTGAGAGTGTGCAGGTTCGCCGCGAGGGCGTAGATACGACTCTGCTGATGCCAGATGATCTGATGAAGCGTCTCCTGCTCGATGGCCGAGGGTTGATGTACATCCGCTTCCCTTTTGTAGTGGGAGAGGTAGTTCCCGGCAAGCCAGCCGAGCGTGCTGGGCTGAAAGCCGGTGACAAACTGCTTGCCATAGAGGGGCGGAAAGTGGACGAGTTTCGCCAAGCAAGGGCAGAGATACATAGCCGTAGAGGCCAAGTTGTACCCATGACTTTTGAGCGTAATGGAGAGGTCTTGGATCTTTCTGTTCCTATAGATACTGCCGGGCAAATCGGTGTACTCACGGAGATGGATCTTTCTAAGCTGTATCAGGTAGATCATCACAGCTACAATTTGATAGAGGCTGTCCCGGCTGGAGTTCGGTTGGGTGTAACAACGCTCAAGGGCTATATCGGGGATATGAAGTATGTGTTTACCCCCGAGGGGGCCTCGCAAATAGGAGGTTTCGGGAGTATAGGGAATCTCTTCCCTCCTGTTTGGGATTGGCGTGCTTTCTGGAGTATGACAGCTTTGCTCTCTGTGATTCTCTCGGTTATGAACCTTTTGCCTATCCCGGCATTGGATGGTGGGCATATTGTCTTTTTGTTGATCGAGATGATCACAAGACGTAAGATGAAAGAGCAATGGCTTATCCGGGCACAGTTGATAGGTATGTTTCTTCTCTTTGCCCTGATGATATATGCCAATGTGAAGGATTTGGTTCGTTTCCTCTAAGCTCATTTGGTAAATGTCATTTCGGATTTATCCCTCGAATTTCGAGGCAAAAATTGGCTTTGATGAGCTGCGTCGTTTACTCTCTTCTTACTGCGGATCAGAACTGGGGCAAGAACTTGTCTCAAATCTCCATGCAACAGACGATTTTACCTCTATCGAAGCCTGGCTGCATCAGACAGCTGAAATGCTTCTGCTGATAAGGCAATCGCGCCCAATCCCTTCTATTGTTGAGACAGACTGTCGGTTGGCTCTCCGCAGGATACGGCCCGAGGGGACTTACTTGGAGCAGGAGGAGCTGCTCTCGGTACTCCACTCTATGCAGTCGATAGAGGCAATTGTTGCCTTTGTGGCTGCACACAATGTCCCCGAAAATGAAATAACGGTTCCTTACCTGCAACGGGTCTTTTCCGGTTGTCATACATACCCTGATCTGAGCCGGCATATTGCGTCTCTGTTTGATGTACGTGGCAAGATTGCTGATACGGCTTCACCGGAATTAGGAACTATTCGGCGAGAGATAAGTCAGATTGAGCGGCAAATGAGTCGCTTGATAGAGCGAGCGATGCGCCATGCCAAGGCCGAAGGGTACATGGAAGCTGACGCCATGCCTACGGTCAGGGATGGCCGTGTGGTGTTGCCGATCATCCCTTCTCACAAAAGAGCTTTGGGTGGGATTGTTCAGGGGGAATCCACCACCGGGCGCACCGTATTTGTGGAGCCGGCTGAAGTGGTAGAGGCTGGCAACAGGCTTCGAGAACTGGAAGGAGAGGAGCGTAGAGAAATTATCCGTATTCTCATACAGACTACTGCTCAAATTAGGAGTGTCGCACAAGAGATCATAAGAGGAATTGCCTATTTGGCTCAATTCGACCTGATTGTAGCCAAGGCCAAGTTTGCTCACAAGTTCAATGGTAATTTACCACATCTATCTCCCCAGCCGGATTTGTTGTGGGTAGGAGCTACTCATCCCGTATTACAGCAATCTCTATCTGAGCATGGGCGTTCGGTGGTGCCATTGGATATTACGCTTTCTTCCGATAATCGCATACTGGTTATTTCCGGGCCCAATGCCGGGGGAAAGAGTGTGTGTCTCAAAACAGTCGGTATTGTCCAATATATGCTGCAATGCGGTTTGTTGCCGACTCTTTCGCCAGACAGCCGGGTAGGCATATTCGGTTGTCTGGCTATTGATATTGGGGATGAACAGAGTTTGGAGGATGATTTGAGTACCTACAGCTCGCATCTGAAGAATATGAAAGAGTTTATCCGCCTTTCCTCCGAGCGCAGTTTGTTGCTTATCGATGAGTTCGGATCGGGTACCGAACCTCGTATTGGAGGAGCTATTGCGCAGGCCCTTTTGCATCGGTTTAATCAGGCCGGTTGCCGAGGTTTGGTAACAACCCACTACCACAATCTCAAACTCTTTGCCGATGATACCCGCGGGCTCGTCAATGCCGCTATGCTTTACGACAGACATGAGATGCGCCCTCTTTTTAAGCTCAGCATAGGTCGCCCCGGATCGTCTTTTGCCATTGAGATTGCCCGCAAGACAGGTTTGCCCGAAGATGTGATAGATATGGCTTCCGAGCTTGTTGGGCAAGATTATACCGATATGGATAAATATCTGCAAGATATTATCCGTGACAAACGCTATTGGGAGTCGAAGAGAGAGAAGATACGTCGGGAAGAAAAACGCCTCACAGAGAGTGCTGACAAGTATGCCCGGCAGTTGGAGTCTTTTGATACAGAGCGCAAACGCCTTTACAAAGAGGCTGCTGCCGAGGCCGGACGCTTGTTGGACGAAGCTCGTAGTCGCATCGAAGGGACGGTTCGAAGCATCAAAGAAGCCAAGGCCGAACGAGAAGAGACCTTGAAAGCTCGCAGAGAATTGGAGGATTTTCGCAGACAAATAGCCGAATTGGGGAAGACTGAAACAGCCAACTCACAGCCCAAAGATGATCGCTATACCCGCGAATTGGAAAAGCTAAAACGTCGCAAAGAACGTAAGGCTGTGGGCAAAGTCCCTACATCTGGTTTGCCTGTCGAACCTGAGCGGCAATCTCCGGTTGCTCCTCCTCGTTCTCTTCGCTTGGATGACCTTTCGGTAGGTGATTTGGTCAAAATTAAAGGGCAGCAAGCCCTCGGTCGAATACTGGAGATTAACAGCCGGGATGTATGTGTAGCCCTCGGGATGCTCAAAGTAAATGTGTCGATAGATAAGATCCTTTTACCCAATGAGCGAGAGCAGGAGCAAGCCGATAAGCAGCAGGAGCAGCTGCGTGATACGCGAGTGTCACGTCACTCCAATGTGATAGATACTATACATAACAAACGGCTTCAGTTTAAGGCCGATTTGGACGTGAGAGGTATGAGAGCAGCCGAAGCCATTGATGCTGTGGCTTATTTTGTCGATGATGCCATACAGCTATCTGTTCCACGAGTGCGTATTCTCCATGGTACCGGAAGCGGAGCTTTGAGGATGGCTATACGGGACTATTTGAGTGGAGTGGTGGGAGTACGGCAATATAAAGATGAACATGTACAGTTCGGAGGAGCTGGTATCACTGTGGTCGATTTGAACTGAGTGGGATTGTGGAATAGTCTCATTCTAAAGAGATTCCATGTCTCCAAGGTTTATAAAAAAAAGCGGCACGACCCGGAGAAAGGGTCGTGCCGCTTTTTTTGCGCCCGGCAGAGCCGGATCATAGAATTGGAATGCTTTGTTTATCGTCTGTTGCCCAAAAAGCGCAACACGAATAGAAAGAGGTTGATAAAGTCAAGGTAAAGAGTCAGGGCTCCCAGCAGTGCTACTTTGCGTGTCTCTTCGTTCTCTTCATATGCCTGACCAAAAAGCTTTCTCAGCTTGTTTACGTCATACATCGTCAGGCCTGTGAAGATTAAGACTCCGGCTCCAGATACTATAAGGTCCATCATGGAGCTACCTACAAAAAGATTTACCACAATGGCTATCAATAGGCCTATGAGAGCCATATAGAGAAGTTTCCCCATCTTGCTCAGATCCATCTTGGTCGTGTAGCCCAAAATAGCCATTGCCCCAAATGTGCCGGCCGTGATTAGGAAAGTTGTCATGACCGAACTACCTGTAAACATGAGTAATATCGGACTGATCGTAACTCCATTGAGCAAGGCGTAAGCCCCGAACATGAGGGTTGCTAATCCGAAAGACAGACGTCTGATGGCTGCTGAGAGAAGCATCACCAAGGCAAACTCCGCAATACACAAGCCTAAATACAAACCTCTGGACTGCAGCAAGGCAATGTCGAACTGCTTGTCATGTATGATATAGGCTGCCAAAGCGCTGATGCCTAAGCCTATAGTCATCCATAGGAAAACAGAGCACATCAATCGTGAAGTAACCTCCGAACTTATCGCATAGGACTGTTCGTAGTGATTGGTTGGTTGTTCATTGTAATCTATCATGGTTGTAACAATTGTAGGTTATCTGAAAACTGCATCAACTCAATTCTGCATACTTGCCAAAAACTCGATGTTGGAACCGGTCATCTCAAGTCGTTGTTTGACGAACTCAAGAGCTTCCACAGGGTTCATATCCGATAGATATTTACGGAGGATCCACATACGGTTCAGTGCTGTTTCTTCCAAGATTAGATCATCTCTTCGAGTGCTGCTAGACACAATATCAACAGCTGGGAACAGTCGTTTGTTGGCAAGTCTGCGATCCAATTGCAGCTCCATGTTACCTGTACCCTTAAATTCTTCAAAGATCACCTCGTCCATCTTCGATCCTGTTTCCTGCAGAGCTGTAGCTAAAATGGTAAGGCTACCTCCATGCTCTATATTCCGGGCAGCACCGAAGAACCGTTTGGGTTTTTGCAGAGCATTAGCATCGACACCCCCGGAGAGGACTTTGCCCGATGCCGGTTGAACTGTATTGTATGCACGCGCCAGGCGGGTGATGGAGTCGAGTAGGATTACTACGTCGTGTCCGCATTCGACGAGGCGTTTGGCTTTGTTGAGCACAATTTCGGCCACCTTCACATGGCGTTCGGCCGGTTCGTCGAATGTAGAAGCAATGACTTCGGCATCCACATTACGGGCCATATCGGTTACTTCTTCGGGGCGTTCATCAATTAACAGGATCATCATGTAAACCTCCGGATGGTTAGCAGAAATAGCGTTGGCTATATCCTTTAGCAGCATCGTTTTACCTGTCTTAGGCTGGGCTACAATCAGACCACGTTGCCCTTTTCCGATAGGAGTGAAAAGGTCTACTATACGTACAGCTGTCTTGTCGTTGACTGAGGCTACATTGGGGCATTCGAGCTTGAATTTCGAATCAGGAAATAGAGGTGTGAGGTGGTCAAAGGGAATACGATCCCTGATTTCCTCCGGGTTACGACCATTTACAGAAATCAGGTCAACAAAGGGGAAATACTTCTCTCCCTCTCTGGGAGGGCGGATTGTGCCTTCCACCACATCGCCTGTTTTAAGAGCTGCGGCCTTGATCTGTTGTTGAGAGATGTATACATCATCCGGTGAGGTGAAGTAATTGTAGTCCGAAGAGCGGAGAAATCCATATCCATCGGGCATAATCTCCAATACGCCAGTGCATTGTAATATACCGGAGAAATCATACAATGGCTCATTGCTTTCTTGTGCTATTGGTTCCACTGTGCTTTGAGCCATTTGTTGCCGCTGTTGGCGAGTCCCGGGTGTATGCGATGGTACACGCTGAGAGACTACTCTTTTGGACTGAGCCACTCTGGGCTGAACCGGTTTGCTGTTGAAAGGCAAGACTTGGTCAAGTACCGAAGATCCGGAGTCATTATGCTTAAATACCATTCTAGTCAGATCAGTGCTTTCGCTTTCTGTCGCTTTTTCTTCCCCCATCTGATCTTGCTTGGGTTGAATGTTTTTTTCGGCTTTCTCTTCTGACTCAAATCTGGGGCGAGCGGTTGGCTGCGGTTTATTACTTTCCTCTATATCAAGGATGGCTGGGTGAATTTGCTTTCTCTCTACTGGTTCTTGCATATCACCTTGGGGTACTTGAGATGCGGCCTGAGTGAGGATGTTCAGAGCAAGTTCCCGAGCAGCCACTTCTTCCTTAGAGGGACGACCTCGACGGCGTTTGGGAAGTTCTTGAGCAATCTCTTCCACGCTTTTCCCAGAGCCTGCTACCTCTTTGGCCAAATCAACAACCACATTGGGATCTATAACGCTCTCTACGGCCTCCAGCTTGGCACGTATTTTTTGATTGTCTACCGGAGTAGCTGATTCTTCATCTTTTTGTCCGGAGTTTTCTCGGCGGTTGTTGTTACGGTTGTCGGTAGGAGCCCTACGGTCATTTCGTCGCTCCTCTCTGCTTTTTTGTCTGTCAGCCTGTGCTCCGGCCATGGCAATGGCTTGTTCATCCAATATACCGTAGATCAGATCCTGTTTGGAAGGGTTGCTGTCCAAGTTCAAATCCAGTGCACGTGCTATTTGTTTCAGCTCTTCTTCCGATTTGGCACTCAAATCTACTATTGTGAATTTCTGCATAAAGAACTCCTATCTGTATTGATACTTGATGTTTTTTCTTTTTGTTTTGGAAGGGGATGCAATTGACAATTGACTTTAGGCGAGTAAAACAAATTGAAAATAAAAGAGACTCATCCTTTCTGTTTTTCTCGGAAAGACCTCTTCTGGCATACGATAGTATGCTCTCACCCCCAAAATCGATATCAAAGGAACATTTTCTATCCTTTGAGCATCGCAAATATATAGAATATCGTCTTAATAAGGAACAAAGGCATACGGATTGTGGATCCGAGGCACACTCATTCCCTCTCACTTTCGGAGAAAAGCAGAAAGCACAGTTGTGTCTGCCTGCACTGGTACTTCGGAAGGAGTCGTTTGCAATTGCTCTGTTCGCGTTGCACTTTCATCGGCAGAACTACTCATGTCGATGATCTTGAGAAGATTGCCAGTGAAAAACTTCACTGAGATAGCTAATAGCAGCACTCCGAAGAATTTGCGCAGAATATATACTCCACCTTCGCCTAAAAACTTTTCTACCGGTCCCACATATTTAAGCATGAGGAAGATTGCCAATACATTGATCAGCAGGGCGCAGAGTATATTGATTACGGCAAAACCATCGGCACGCAGGGTAAGCATGGTAGTGAAAGACGCAGCTCCGGCGAAGAGGGGAAAAACAAGAGGTACGATTGTGCTACTGTTGCTCGGCCCATCATCCTTGAATACTTGTATCCCAAAAATCATTTCCACAGCCAATACGAAAAGAACGACAGCTCCGGCTACTCCAAAAGAGGAAATGTCTACACCGAAGAAACCCAGCATGGGCTCTCCAACGAAAAGGAAAGCTATGAGCATAACCCCGGAGTACAGGGAGATACGGTTGGGACTGATTGTTTTACCCTGAGTTTTTAGGCTAAGAACAATAGGGATAGCTCCTATTGTATCAATAGCTACAAACAAAATCATAAAAGCACTGAAAATAGCTCGAAGGTCGAAGCTCTCAAGGTCAGCTAAAAATTCATTCCACATGTGGTTTTTGTTGTTAAATAGTGGTACATGCATTAAGATCCTACACTCGAATATACTCCTCTCTCTTTCAACTTCTATCGAGGCTCACGAATGCACATACGGACAGAACAAAAGTACTGAGGGGAGGGATCGTAGCCTTGGTCTAGGCCGATTGCAGACACAAGGGACCCAAGTGGAGCGGTAGGCGAGGCTCGAACTCGTGACCCTCAGCTTGGGAAGCTGATGCTCTACCAACTGAGCTACTACCGCATGATCAGCGGATGCAGAAAAACCGCCTATCGGCTACAAAGGTAGAAAAATGATCGTTTTGAGCAAACACTTTTCTGTATTGAATGCAACAGCTTGATGTCGGAATGTGCTAGCTCTATTTCCCACATAAAACTTCGTTTTTTGATATACCTTTGACAGAGGAGGTGAATATTTCGGCTGGGTTTGTGCTCCGGAGCTTTGCCTCTCTCTTTTTATTTTGGATAGAGTTGATGGTAAATGGCTTTCTCACAATAGAAGACAATAAATAGAATGAAACAATTGAATATCGCCATCGTCGGTGCGAGTGGCGCCGTGGGGCAAGAGTTGTTGCGAGTGTTGGAACAAAGACAATTCCCTATTCGTCAGCTTACGCTCTTTGGTTCGGAGCGTTCGGCAGGTAGTACATATTTATTTGCTGGTAGAGAATATACAGTACAGTTGCTCAGACAAGAGCCAGAAGATTTTAAGGATATAGATGTGGCTTTTTGTTCGGCAGGAGGGAGCGTTTCTTTGGCCTATGCCGAAACAATCACCAAATATGGTTGTCTGATGATAGATAATTCTAATGCATTTCGTATGCAGGAGGATGTGCCGTTGGTGGTACCCGAAATCAATCCGGAAGATGCTCTTAGTCGCCCCAAAGGCATTATAGCCAATCCTAATTGTACAACCATACAGATGGTGGTTGCTTTGGGAGCTATTGAGAAGCTCTCACATATTCGTCGTGTACATGTTGCTACCTACCAGGCTGCCAGTGGAGCCGGAGCTTCGGCCATGGCAGAGTTGGAAGAGCAGTCGAGAGAGCTAGTCGAGGGACGCAAGGTAACGGTGAAGAAGTTTGCACATCAACTGATGTACAACTTGATTCCTCAAGTGGATGTATTTATGGACAACGACTATACCAAGGAGGAGATGAAGATGTATCACGAGACACGCAAGATTATGCATAGTGATATTCTTGTTAGTGCCACATGTGTGCGTGTGCCGGTCATGAGAGCGCATAGCGAGGTAATATGGGTAGAATGTGAACATGAGTTGAGGATAGATGAAGTCCGAAAGGCCTTCTCGGAGACTCCCGGTATCGTATTGGTAGACACTCCTGCAGAAGGGGAATATCCAATGCCATTACATGTGACAGAAAAAGATCCTGTATTTGTTGGGCGCATCAGAAAAGATCTCTCGAACCCCCATGGAATTAGTTTTTGGTGCGTAAGTGATCAAATACGCAAGGGGGCTGCTCTTAATGCTGTGCAGATAGCCGAGTGGCTCATTGCCCACGGAGATTTGAAGTAGCATAATTCGAAACATTGTCTATCTTACGCCCCGAAATAGGGGAGTATTCGGCCTATCTAATCTCAATTAGGAGGGTAGAGAGGAATAAACCCCAACCGGATCGAATGATCCAAGTAGATGAAGGGAGTGCTGTGCAATGCGTGCTCTCCGTGAAGTGAAGATGAATAGGTTAAACCTCATAATACGGAAGGAATAGAGTCATGAAAACGAATAAGCTGATACTTCTGCTGGGGATGCTACTAACCATGGGTGGTAGTTTGTACGCTCAAAACGAGGATCCCTATGTAGACGATGTCTACAACACAAGAGGCCGTATAGTAAAGGATTACAAGACAGGCGCGAAGAAGGGAGCCCAGGACCTCGAAGAGGCTCGGCGTGATGCTTATGCACAGGAAGTCTCCGAAGGGGTCTACCCAATTGCCAGTGATGCTGAACTGGAGGCTTACAATAGGCGTAGACAAGGCGATGTACAGAAAGCCGAAGTGAAAAGACAAGCGAAAGTAGAGCGAAAGAGGAGACCACATCGCTGTGCCGGTCCGGGAGTCTACTCTCGTCGCTTGAGTCGCTTCTATGACCCGGATGTGAGAGTAAGAAATGCCGATGAAGTGAACATATATATAGATGACTATGGTTGCCACGGTTATGAGTACGACAGAGGTTGTTACGACGATGGAAACACTTATGTTAATCTGTATGTAGGCGCTTCCTCTTGCTGGGGCGTTTATGATCCTTGGTGGCCTAACTCTTACTATCCTTGGTATACCGGTTGGGATTATTATCCCGGTTGGGGCTGGAGTTGGCATTGGGGTTGGAGAGGCCCTCGTTGGGGTGGTTGGTATGGCTGGTATGGTCCTTCCTATCCTTATCCCGGTTGGGGATGGGATTGGGGTTACCATCATGGTTTCTACGATGGCTATAGAATCGGCTACGACAACTATCGCTACCGTAACTTCTCACACGGTTCTCGGTCTAACAACTATTACTATGATCGGGGCAATACCTATGAGCGTCGTCACCATTCACGATCCACTTATGATCGGGACAGTCGGGGTAATTATGACCGCAATAACAACCGTGATCGTTTCAGTACCCCCTCTCGCAGTCGCTACAACAGTGACAGACAGGGACGTTACAACAGCCCTTCACGTAGCAATCGCTATGATTCTCCCTCACGTGGCAGTTACGACAGTAACCGCCGTGGTAGATATTCTTCTCCATCGCGCAATTCGAGTGGCAACTATAACACTCCTTCTCGTAGGAATTATGATAGTGGCAGTGGTAGATATTCCACTCCATCTCGTAGTAGTGGTAGCTCTTCGCCATCTCGCAGCAATAGCTACAGTACCCCTTCTCGCAGTAGCTCATCGAGTGGGAGTTATAGTACTTCCTCTCGCAGTGGCAGTAATGCATCTTCCAGATCATCATATACACGTAGCAGATGAAATCTATATTTATGACATGTAGTAGAGGGCTGTTTATTGCCCTGCTTGTAGCGACATCTTTGTCCCTGACTCCTTTTATCTCCAGTGCGCAGTCGGAGACAGACGTGGTTCGTTATAGTCGTTCGGAGCTTGCCGGCTCTTCTCGTTACAAAGGTATGGCTGGAGCTATGGGAGCTGTGGGTGCCGATTTCTCTTCGGTTAGGCAGAACCCTGCCGGTTTGGGGCTCAATCGTAGGTATTTCGGGCTTTCTTTTTCTTCAGATTTAGAACGCCATTCCCATGGGGCTGAATGGATGGGGAAGAAGGGAGATGATAATACCTCCCATCTTACTTTTAGTGAGTTGTCTCTGGTTATGTTGTTGCCGACTTCCGATGATACGGATGTTTCCTTGGGGTTCGGCTTCCAGCGAGAATACGACTTTAGTCGCAAAGTGAATATTTCCGCTGCCAATCCCGGAGCTTCCTTGGCCGATTATGTATCGGCAATGCTCAACAATATTCAGAACCGTACTGGTGGGCTGATTTCGCACAAGGATTTGGGAGCAAAGAACTTCAATAATCCTCGGATTCCTTGGCTCGGTATCCTCGCTTATGAGGGAGGTTGGATAGATTCCAATGATGAAGCTGGTGGAGTTTACTTTCCGCGCTATGTCTATGGAGACAAAATCGAATTGCCCACAGCTGGAGAGATGTGGTTGGAAGAGAGTGGTAGCAAGTTCCGCTACGATATGAATATCGGAGTTGGTATAGGAGAGACCTTCTATTTTGGTTCAGGTTTGGATATTCATTCAATCTCCTATCAGGGTAAGAGTAACTATACCGAGTGGTTTTTGAAGGATGATAGTGATGGAAAGGAAGATTATTTGGGTCTCGATGGTTTGGTAGAATCCAAAGGTGTTGGTATGGGATTGAGTGTGGGTGTTATCTATGCTCCTGTTCCCGAACTTCGCTTGGGAGCTGCCTATCATTCGCCTACATGGTGGTCTATGGAGAGAGATTTCCGTGCCACGGCTTCTTCTCGCTATGGTGGAGATCGAGCCTTATTGGATGAGCATGGCAATGTGGTCAAGGACCTGAAGGTACAGTCTGAAGATGGTTTGAATCGCTTTTCTATGAGGACTCCCGGGCGTTTCGCTGCTTCTGCGGCATTGATCCTTGGGCAGCGAGCTGTTTTGAGTGCCGATTACGAATATATTGATGTCGGTACAGCCAAGTTGAGTGACGATGAGGTTGCGTCAGCCTATCAGGCCGATAATAGTGCAATCAAGGAGGATTTTGGTTCAGAACATATATTCCGTCTGGGGGCAGAGTTCAGGCTGACCAATCGCCTCAGTCTCCGTGCCGGTACGATGCAAGGTTCTCAGCCGGTGAAGAACAAGAGACTTACCAATTTTTCCGGTTCACAAGAGCAAGAGGTTTTGGTAGCTGGTACCACTCCTCACTATGTTTTACCGGGCAAGAGTTCTGCATATACATTGGGTTGGGGGTATCGAATCACTCCAGAGTGGAGCCTTGATATGGCTTTGGTATGGCAGCGTTATGAAAGCCATCTGATTACCTTCCCCTTTATCAATGATGAGGGAGCCTTGTTAGGTTCACCAGCAGGGCTGGTAGAGCCACGTTTTACTCAAAAACCAATAACTCTGAATAGAGACAAGATGACTATATCGGCTACCTTGGCCTACCGTTTCTGAGAAATTCCTGCATTCTGCAGAGTTCGGCAAAAAGGCTGTTGAAGCTTTTGCTGCAATCTTAAAAAAACGAAGCGAGCCCTGAAAGTTGGATAAAAACTTTCAGGGCTCACTTCGTTGGTACAGCCTCCTTTCTCGATTAGGAGACAGTGGGAGGGCTATTTTATTCTCATTTGTAGCATTGTTACACTATAGAATGATCCTGAGAGGCGCAACGGCTCCTTCTTGATTTTAATTCACTTGAGTTTCATACCAGTATTTTCGATCATGTTGCCTGTTGTGATACTTTTTTGTCCGGTGAGATAATTGATATTGACATTTTCTCCCTCCCCGGTCATACGGTTAAAACTGTCACTTTGTTCACCGATGAGATAAAAGTCACCTGACTGGAACTTGTATCTATATGTGGTGGCCCTGGTGTTGGCCGTACCCATACTCGTCCAGAAAGTGACAACAATATCCATTGCTTCTTTTGGGGTGATTGAGATTTCAGCATTGGTGTCCATAGATTCATCCACGCAATGCTAAGTCATAGTGGGATCAAAAAGAAACTCGCCAAGGGGAGGGAAATACGAGATCAATTCGATATAATTTGTAAAGTTTCATCCGGGCTCTGAGCAAGAAAAATCGAGGGAAAAGCTCACGAATACCCAACCCCATATTTTCTTTTTTACCCCTTCCGATCCTCTCTCTCAAAAAGCCCTGTTCATCGGTATTCTGAGAGGGTCAAATTTTTCACAGGAGAAAAATTTTATTCTCTCCTGTGTTAGCAAAAATTCTCTCAGGAGAGAATTTTTGCTTTTTCCGGTGTCACAGAAAAACAGACCCCATAGGAATCAAAAAGAGGAAGAAACTTCAGGTGCATAAGTCTCATTTTGCTCCGAAAAAAGGCTCTGGCGAAGACGCATAAATAAACATATATGCATCTTTCTAAACGAGGTGTTGTCCGGAAAATTCTTGGAAAAAATTGCCCTTGATAAGCTATCGCATGATAGACTTCTTCTTGTGTCATTCTCTACTACTTGTGCTTTCTCTTTCTTATTACCTTTGTGTTGCTATGTACCGTTTGTCCGTGATGCCAAATACTTTGCACCATTTTTGGAGGGGTCGTTTAAGATTTCTGCAAGGCTTTCTGTCAATGGTCTTGCTGTGGGTGAGTGTGGCTCTTCCGCTCGAAGCACAGTTGAGGGTGGAGGGGGTGCGTTCTCATAAGGCTGTAGAGGACAAATTTGGTCGAGTAGAGGTACATCTCTTGGCTTCTCTTGATAATGCTCGGCTTATTCTGTCAGCTCCCCCCGGCTCTCAGCTTTGGAGCTATGTCTCGTCAGCAGAGACGGCGGTGTTGTTGTCTTCTTCTCCTTCGGATGGAGTCTTTGTGGTGGATAAGCCGGAGAACGCTACTGGCTACTTTGTGAAATCGGGAAATGGGGATTTGCAAGCCTACTGGATTGTTGATTATTCTTCTTACCCGTTGCCAGCTGCCATTCGGGTAGCCCAAGAGCAACCTGATCCATGCAGTCTAGTTGTTATTGAGTGGGAGGGAGATATACGACAGATTCGCTACCATACTCCTGCTGGTATGGAGAAAGGCTTGGAGCGGAAACTACGATTTGTCTACCCCGATTGGGTTTGGGAGGAGAAGAGTCGTAGCTATACCGATAAGCAGAGCGTTTATGACGTGGATGCAGTGGGCAGTCGTGCTGAGTTGCCGGCTTCTCTCGTCGATGCTGCATACAGTTTGGAGGGAGACAATTTCGCTGCGGCTTTAGGTGTTACTCTCCAACCCTTGTACACGGAGCATTATCTAACCAAGCGGTTGGACTTGCATCCATACATAGATGTTATTCGTAGCAGTCAGCCTGATAAAGAGGAGAAGCCCGATCTTGACAAGCTCTTGGCTGATGCTTCAGCCCCCTTGCATGTGCAGATGGATGTTTTTGCCAATGAGCCATCGGCCTCTCTCTATTCATGGTTTATTTATCCACAGGGGAAGACTAAAGAGGAGGCTGTTGTTCGCTATTTGGGCAAGAGTTTCGATTACACATTCGAGCAGGCCGGGGAGTATATGATTGCTCTTGAGGTTAGCAATAGGGATCATAGTTGCAGCGACCATGGCTTTAGTCGTGCTGTGAAGATCAGAGAGTCGATGCTTGAAGTGCCGAATGCTTTTAGTCCGGGAGCTTCTGCCGGTATCAATGATATTTTCCGTGTACAACACCGTTCATTGGTTTCTTTCAAAGCCCAAATATATGATCGGAACGGGCTGCTGCTATACAGCTGGCAGGATCCGGACGGAGGATGGGATGGCAAATACAATGGTCGGCTAGTATCTCCGGGTGTATATTTCTATGTAATATCGGCCAAAGGAGCCGATGGGCATGAGTACAGCGAAAGAGGGCATATCAATATCATTGGCTATGATGGGGCTGAATCCCAACCCACGCAATAGTCATGGGTGGAGATTTAAGATCGAAGGGAAGGATTAGTGGGGAGTTTTTATAAGATGGATATAGAAGTATACGCAGCCAGAGAACATAATTTGAAAGAGATAGACGTCCGGATACCGAGACATGCACTCACCGTGATTACCGGTTTGAGTGGCAGTGGTAAGTCTTCTCTTGCTTTCGATACACTCTATGCCGAGGGGCAACGTCGTTACATAGAGACCTTTGGGGCCTATGCCCGAGGTTTTCTCTCTGGAGGAATGGAGCGTCCCGATGTGGATGAGATAAGGGGATTGGGACCGGTGGTTTCCATTGAGCAGAAAACGACCAATCGTAACCCCCGCTCCACAGTAGGTACGGTGACGGATATATACGATTTCTTTCGCTTGCTGTATGCCAGAGCCGGTACTGCTTATTCTTGGGCCAGTGGAGAAAAAATGATCAAACATACAGAGGAGCAGATCATAGACCTCTGCATGAAGAGATATGTAGGGAAGCGAATTATTGTCTTGGCTCCGGTGGTCAGAGAGCGTAAAGGACATTACAAGGAGCTTTTCGAGAGACTTCGTCGCAAAGGTTATCCCAATGTCCGTATTGATGGGGAGATTAGGGAGATATATCTGGGAATGAAGTTGGATCGTTACAAGCTTCACTCCATAGAGGTGCAGATAGACAAGATCCATATTCGTGGAGAGGCTGATCGGGAGCGTTTGGCTTCTTCGATTGCTTTGGCACTGAGAGAGGGAGACGGATTGATAATGATAGTCGATGTAGATAGTTCGGAGCAACGCTACTACAGTCGTTCGCTGATGTGTCCCTCCACGGGTATCGCCTATCGTGATCCTGCTCCACACAACTTTTCTTTCAATTCGGCCCAAGGCTACTGCCCTTGCTGTAAGGGATTGGGAGTGGTAACTGTGCCGAATCGGGAACGGATATTCCCGGATCCGAATCTTAGTATCCGAGCCGGAGGGATTGCTGCTCTTGGCAAATACAGAAACACCTATACTTGGGATACGGTGGAGACCCTTTGTCGGAAACATGGTTTGTCGCTTTCTGTGCCCATAAAGGACTTGCCGGAACCATTTGTCAAAGAATTGTTTTTCGGTACAGATGAGTTGGAGGAGAACAACTCTTCAGACTTTTCCTTTGCCGGTTTGCAAAGCCTTCTTCTGGATGCTCGTATGGATCCTGATATGCCGGTGGAGTTTCGTCGGGATATAGAAGAATTTCTAAGGCCGGAAGTCTGCCCCGAATGTAGTGGCTTCAGACTCAATAAGGAGGCCTTATACTACCGCATTGATGGACTTAATATCGGGCAGGTCAGCCACATGGATATTCGTTCCCTCTATGCATGGGTAGAGACATTGGAAGATAAATTGGAGGGGCGACAGAGAGCTATTGCCACAGAGGTTCTCAAAGAAATTAGAGGAAGGCTGGAGTTTCTTCTGGATGTAGGTTTGGGCTATCTCTCTTTGGATAGGCCGGCAGCAACGCTTTCCGGAGGAGAGAGCCAGCGTATTCGTCTGGCTACCCAAATTGGAACGCAACTGGTGGAGGTTATTTATATTCTTGATGAACCCAGTATTGGCTTGCATCAGCGAGATAATATTCGATTGATACACGCCTTGGAGAAGCTAAGAGATATTGGTAATACCGTAATTGTCGTAGAGCATGACAGAGATATGATGCTGCATGCCGACTACTTGATTGATATGGGACCAGAGGCCGGTCGTAAGGGAGGGGAGATCGTATATGCCGGTGCACCGCAGGGAATTGTTTCGGCAAGCGGACTTACAGCCGATTATCTTGTAGGGAGGAGAGAAATCTCCGTACCTGTCGAGAGACGAAAGGGAAAAGGAGTGGAGCTGGTACTCAAGGGTGCTATGGGGAATAACCTCAAAAGTTTGGATGTGCATTTCCCTCTTGGTACTCTTATTTGTGTGACTGGAGTCTCAGGTAGTGGCAAAAGTACCCTCATCAACGAAACGCTCTATCCTATCCTGAGCCAGCATCTTTATCGATCTCTCGAAAAACCTTTGCCTTACAAGGAACTGCAAGGAGTGGAGCATGTAGATAAGGTGATAGCAGTAGATCAGTCTCCTATTGGGAAGACTCCTCGCAGCAATCCAGCTACTTACACAGGGCTGTTTACCGATATTCGAGCCTTATTTGTAGCTTTGCCGGAGGGTAAGGCTCGTGGCTACAAACCGGGTCGGTTTTCTTTCAACGTGGCTGGTGGAAGATGCGAAACCTGTAGTGGCAATGGCTTCAAAAGCATTGCTATGAATTTCCTGCCCGATGTATTGGTGCCTTGTGAAGATTGCGGTGGTAAGCGATACAGTAGAGAAACCCTTGAGGTGCGCTACAAGGGGAAGTCTATAGCGGATGTGTTGGATATGACCATCAATGTGGCCATAGAGTTTTTTGACCAGGTTCCACAGATAAGACGCAAGTTGGATGTGTTGAAAAGCGTAGGGCTTGGCTACATCAAGTTGGGTCAGCCATCAGCAACGCTCTCGGGAGGAGAGAGCCAGAGAGTGAAGCTTGCCACGGAATTGATGAAAAAAGACACCGGACGCACCGTGTATATCCTCGATGAGCCGACCACCGGCCTGCATTTTGAAGATATCAGAGTGTTGCTGGATATTTTGAATAGATTGGTTCACCGCGGCAATACGGTGATTGTGATTGAGCATAACATGGATGTGATCAAGTGTGCAGACTATATTGTGGATATAGGTCCCGAAGGGGGAGCGCAAGGAGGGCAGCTCGTCTTCGAAGGAACGCCAGAGAATTTGATCACTTGTGGAAGAGGCAGTACTGCCATTTATCTGAAAGAAGAGTTGGAGCGTAGCACTGATGAGAAAGCAGTTGCGTTAACCTGAACCTAATAATGTATTGGTAGTTTATGGACTTGAAAATGAATGAATCGAGACTTTCGAATAAGATTTGTCCGGAAGGGATGAGTGTGGAGGAATGGCAGGCTCAGCTTAGAAGAGAAAGCGCTGCCGAGGCGAATTTTCAGATAGAGCACCTGGATGACAACCGTATCTGGGGCGACTATCTGGTGTACAGCGGTACAGGCAAGTACAAGGTCGCATTTCGTGGGGTGAGATCGGACAAAAATTACTGCTCTTGTCTGGATTTTCGCACCAACGGTTTGGGTACTTGCAAGCATATAGAATCGGTAACAATGCATTTGGCTCAAGAGGTCCCCGGATACCCATGGGCCAATATTACCTATTCGGCTCCCTATTCCTCTATTTATGTGAGTTATAAGGGAGGTCGGTCTATCAAATTCCGAGTTGGAGATAATTTTAGTCGGGAATTTAATGCTCTCAAGAGGGAATATTTCTCCGAGGATGATACGTTGCCCGTTGAGAGGTATAAAGACTTGGATGAGATTTGCGAACGGGCGATTGCCATTGACAGTTCTTTTCGTTGTTACGAAGACGTGTTTGAGTTTGCACGGCAGATAAACGACCAAATTGTCTGGGAGAAAAATGTAGAGCAGCTTTTCCCGACACATAAGGTGGATACCCCCTATGCCATGCAGCTGCCCGAGTCTTTGAGAGCTAAGGTTTATGATTATTGTCACCAGGGATATGGTTTGATAGTCAATATCACAGATACTGTCGTTGCACATGAAATACTGGCTTTGGCAGAGGCTATATGTACAATTGAGACTGATCATGAGCCTTTGGGTATAATCCTTGTGGAGGATGTGATTCGCCTGAATTACTGGAGAGCTTTGCTCGATCAGTCCGGTTTGGATGACCTGCCTATACAGGTGGTCATAGACCAACAGTTTGCCAAGCAGGTATATACAACAAGCCCTACCAGCTCTTTCGTGTATGTGGATAAGGCCGATAATCTGAAAGAGTGGCGCAATCCGGTTTCTTCGGCTCTGAAGAGATTCAAGACCGAACATTTGTACATGCGTATCTCTAATATCTCAGCCCTTACGCCCGTGCAGCTGTCTTCTATTTTGCAGCATATCAATCCATATGTGTTAGGGCCGTTCTACAAGTTCATTCACCAGTATAGACCCATTTTCCCTCTGCATAATGACGGATCCAATTTGCCCGACCTCTTAGCTCCTTTTGTTTTTTTCCACGACAAGGAGGATATCACAAGGACAACCAAGGATCTGATGCGAATGGTGCCGAATGTCCTGACTCCCGGTATTGAGACCAACAACAAAAAGGTGAGTGATTTTATCGCAGCCTTGGGTCAGGTATTGGAAGATCAGACTGCCAGAGAGAAATTATTGGAGCTACTCAAAAGGTGCATATAGACAGGTGACAGAGGGACAAGAGACCTATCTCGACCATTTGAGTCCGGCGCAGCGAGAAGCTGTGGAGTATATCTCCGGGCCAGCTCTAGTTATTGCCGGAGCTGGCTCCGGCAAGACGCGTGTGTTGGTGGCTAAGGTGATCCACTTGCTGCAACAGGGGCTGTTACCCCAGGACATCATGGCTCTCACTTTCACCAACAAGGCTGCCAAAGAGATGAAAGAGCGAATTTCCAGGGAATTGAATATGCGACTGCCTTGGAATTTCAGAGTTGGTACTTTCCATTCCATTTTTTTGAGAGAGATCAGGAATCATGCCGAAAGGCTTGGACTGAAGTCGGATCTTACCGTTTATGATACTGTGGATCAGAAGTCGCTTGTCAAACTTGTTGTCAAGGATTTGCTGTTGGATGATAAGGTCTATACACCCAAATTCTGTTTGTCACGAATATCCAATGCCAAGAATCGCTTGATAGATGCTCGCGAGTATGCAGAGAACAGGGAGTTTGTTGCTTATGATGCAAAGAATAGAGTTGGTCGATTTGCAGATGTCTATTCCCTCTATCAGTCTCGATTGAGAGCTTCTAATGCTGTTGATTTCGATGATATATTGGTTTGTACTAATGTCCTTTTGAGAGATTTTCCCGATTTGAGGGATGAGATGAGAGCACAGACCAAGTATCTGCTTATCGATGAGTATCAGGATACCAATTTGGCGCAATACGAAATTGCTTATCGTCTGATGGGCGAGAATGGCAAGGTCTTTGCCGTAGGAGACGATGCCCAATCGATCTATTCTTTTCGAGGGGCTAATTTGGACAATATCTTGAAGTTCCAGCAGGCTTTTCCCACAGCAAGGCTCTTTAAGTTGGAGGAGAATTATCGCAGTACACAAAATATCGTGCGCACGGCCAATCGTTTGATCGCTCGCAATACACGACAGATTCCCAAAGAAATTTATTCATCCAGGCCAGAAGGGGATGAGGTAGAGGTACATTCTTGTTATACGGATATTACCGAAGCTGTGTATATCTCGGAACAACTGAGTGAATTGCATCAAAGTGAGCACATCCCATTTGCCCAGATGGCAGTTCTTTACCGCACCAATGCCCAGTCTCGTCTCTTGGAGCAAGAGTTGAGGAAGAAATCTATTCCTTTTCATATACATGGAGGGATGTCTTTTTTCTCCTACAAGGAGATAAAAGATATTATGGCATATTTGAAACTCATTGTCAATCCTGATGATGAGGAGGCTATCTATCGCACAATAAATTTTCCACGTCGAGGGATAGGCGATACAACGATTGCCAAGTTGAGAGTACTTTCCCGAGAGAAGGGGCTCTCTCTCTCGGAATTGATAGCTTCTCCTGCACGGATGAGTGAGGCGAATATTCAGCGATCTGCAATAGTCAAGATCTCCGGCTATGTCGAATTGCTCGATAGGTTGCGGCAGATGGCACAGGATGATTTGACAGCATTGGTTCGGGAAGTGATGTCCGACACTGGTATTGCAGATTTCTATTTCGGAGACAAGAGTGTGGAAGGTATTTCGCGTCAGGAGAATATCCGAGAGTTGCTCAGTGGCATTGCACAGTATCAAGAAGCAGAAAATGAGGATGGCCGTGTACCTACTCTCACTTCATTCCTCAATGATATGGCTCTGCTTACTGATCAGGATCGTTCTGACGAGGAGGAAGATCAGGTTACTTTGATGACCATTCACGCAGCCAAAGGTCTGGAGTTCCCCTATGTCTTTGTTGTTGGTTTGGAGGAGAATCTTTTTCCCAGTTCTTTGTGCAATACTCCCGGAGAAATGGAGGAGGAGCGAAGGTTGCTCTATGTCGCCATTACACGAGCGAAAGAGAAATGTGTACTTACGTTTGCGCATAACCGTTACCAGTCCGGTCGTTCCGAGATGCGTGCACCAAGCCGTTTTATCAAAGAATTGCAGGGAGAAGGTTGTAGGACTGCTGGCAAATTGTCGAACCTTGGTGTTTTCTCTGGTTTGAAAGATCAGTATGGGAATGGACAGGAGCGTCCGGAATGGATGTTGCGTCCGGCCACTGACATGGAGCATGCGCCCGAGCATCAACCTAAAACATCCGGTCGTAAGCTCAGGAGAATTTCCTCTGGAGGAAATCTTCTGGCAAAATCTTTCGGGGAAACCCAAGAGGGAGAGACAGAGGATTTTGCTGTCGGAGACAGAGTCCTTCACAGTCGTTTTGGAGCCGGTGTGGTCACATCTTTGGATGGATTGGGGAGCGATGCAAGAGCTACGGTTTTGTTCGATACTGTTGGGCAAAAGTTGCTTTTGCTTCGCTTTGCCAAATTAAAGAGAATAGGATGAAGGTTCTGCTTATCGATAGAAAAGAAAAAGGTATCAGAATAACCATTCTGATACCTTTTTTCTTTATGCTTACCGGCTTCTCCCAGTCGGGGCTTGCAAAAGCCTGAGTTTAGAGAATCTCTACCTCGGAATCTTCTTCTATTGCGAGGATTTCAGGCTTTTTGCTCAACTCTCGTATCTCTTGGGGGCTTAGAATGGCTGAGATAACATTAGGGGTTAGAGTTTTATAGGACTGCAACCCAAGAGAGCTTACTTCGCTATCCTCTTTCATAACGAGCAGTACACTCATCGGTTTTGCTTCATTTGTTTGGAGGAGTTGCTCCAACTGCGGATGTATTTTAGCCATGGTTGTATTGTATTTGATCAAAAAAACTTGAGACTGTTTCGTTCACTGACTTAGAGAGTCAATCCCAAAACAGTCTCAAGCTGCTAAAAGGTTTTATTTCGTTGCCTCATCGCAATTGATGAGCCCTGCTCCATGGGCGGTGTCGAATCCACTGCTTCCAAGGTCAATGGATGTTGCAGCTATTGCTCGTTTGATTTTGGCGACTCTTTCCGAGGCCGGAACTTTTTCGAAATGTTGTGTCAGCAATGCAGCCAGACCAGCAACGTGCGGACAAGCCATACTGGTCCCTGATTTCAGGCCATAAGAGTTGCCGAGTATCGTAGAGTTAACTCTATACCCGGGAGCCACGCAAGTGACAGGGTTCCAGTCGGAATGTCTCGTTCCTCTGGAAGAGAAATATGCGATGGTACCTCTCTTATCCACTGCTCCCACAGCAATTGGGCTAGCATTAGGGCGACCCTTTATAAAGGAATTGGCAGGGCAGTTTACCCAAGGGAATTCCGGATTATCAAAATCATTCCCTGCAGCTACAACAACTGTTATACCCTGATTTTGGCATCTCTCTATCGTCGATGCGTAGGCCACTGAGGGACCATTTAACGATCCTAAGCTCAAGCTGGCTACATGGATGTTGTTCTTGAGACACCATTCCAATCCCGCTATTATGTGGCTATCCCTACCTGCTCCATTTTTATTCAACACTTTTACTGCATAGAGATTAGCCCCTGGTGCTACACCCACCACTCCGGATGAATTGTTTTTTGCTGCAACAATACCGGCACAGTGGGTTCCGTGGCTATGATCATCACTGTAACTGCTCACTCCTGGAACAAAAGAAACACCTCCGGATATCGAAAGGTCTACGTGAGAGGCAATGCCTGTATCCAGGATTGCTACATTCACGCCCTTGCCGGTGATTTTTCTATTCCATGCGGAAGGAGCTTGTACCAAGGAGATGTTCCAAGGAGTGTCCTGATACTCAGGTGGAGTGTAAGGTTCATACCCTCTGTTGGGGATGTTCCTCAATAGGGATTGATACACGTCATTCATTATTTTGCGCATGATCTCCCTTTTCCATGGACTGATGAGGGGGGGGAAAGGTGGCACGGGTCTTACAGGTCGCTCGGGTTTCATAGGAGGCCAAGGCTTGGGCAAAGGCCTGAACCACCATGGAGGTGTCGGACAGGGATCTCCCGGGATGGGTCCTGGGATAGGTCCTGGACGAGGTATTTTATGAGGGGGGCGGATTGGTATATTAGGCCTCAAGATACCGTCTGGGATTCTGTTCCGCCTAGCTGATATCTCCTCCCCTGCATCTTCATATCCTTCATCGGCATACCTCCCTTCTAAACTGTAGTCTGATTCGTCGTAGGCCCTTTCTAACAGACTTTCCAATAGGTCTTGTTCTTCTTCGCTGAGGTAGGATACGAAGACTTCTCTATCTTCTTCCACAGCTAATACCTCTTCCTTGCGTTGCAATTCAGCGACTTCAGTCTCTGACAAATCCAGCATAGAAACACCCATCTTCTCGAAGTGCAGGACATCCGATCCTCCCGGAGCCTTTTCCTGACTCAAGATTTCGATGCCGTCTTTACACTTCGTCTTGGGGATTCCCAAAACACTCATCGCATCTTCCTTGCTCACGTTCCCACTGGTGTAGGTGACTAGATACGTTTTCTTCTTTTCCATATTTTCTCTTATTATGTCGTTATGTGCTCCTCCTTGTTCTCTCTTGAGGAGAAGCTTTTTGTATTCTGCTCCAAGTTGATCGGATTTGTATACCCCGACCCTATCTAGATTCTCTTATTCCGATCTCTTTTTCTTTCTCTATGGCAAATGTATGTATGTTTTTCATATATCAAACAAAAAAGATTCGCTCTGGGGCGAATAAATATCCGAATGGATAAAAAATGGCTTTTTGTTGGTATTTTTGTTCGTACAGCTAAAGCTCAATCGCCAATTCCTCTTTTTTTATCTCAATAACTCTCTGTCTGTGCCAATCAAGAATAGAGTGATTGGGGGGATATTCTTCCGTAGTACATTGATTTTTAGGCTCATCAAAAATGATAGCGCCGTTTATTTGTGTACCTTTGCAGTCGAAACTTAGAGTGTGAAAAAATAAAGCATTACAAAATTCATGAATGTAATCAGTAAGACGATAGTGTTGCCGGATGGGCGTGCTATTACTATTGAAACCGGCAAGTTGGCTAAACAGGCTGATGGTGCCGTGACAGTAACCATGGGTAATACGGTACTCTTGGCTACTGTTTGTGCAGCCAAAGATGCAAATCCTGGCTGCGACTTTATGCCTTTGCAAGTAGAATACAAAGAGAAATATTCGGCATTTGGCCGCTTTCCTGGAGGCTTTACCAAAAGAGAGGGTAAGGCATCGGACAATGAGATTTTGACTTGTCGCTTGGTGGACCGGGCTTTGCGTCCTCTTTTCCCGAGCGATTATCACGCAGAAGTGTTTGTCAATGTGATTCTGTTTTCTTCCGATGGTATAGATATGCCTGATGCATTGGCTGGTTTGGCTGCTTCGGCAGCCCTGGCTGTCAGCGATATCCCATTCGAAGGCCCTATTTCGGAGGTGCGTGTAGCTCGTGTTAATGGGCAGTTGATTATCAACCCTACATTTGAGCAGCTTGAGAATGCCGATATCGATATGATGATCGGGGCTACGGAGGAGAATATCATGATGGTGGAGGGCGAAATGGAAGAAGTGCAGGAGAGTGAAATGCTCGAGGCAATCAAGTTCGCACATGAGGCCATCAAGCAGCAGTGTCGAGTTCAAAAGGAACTTGAAGCCGCTGTCGGAAAAGTTGAAAAACGTGTTTACTGTCATGAGGTAAATGATGAAGACTTGCGCAAACTCGTGCACGATGAGTGTTACAGCAAGGCTTATGCAATTGCTACATCCGGAACTGACAAGTTTAGTCGTTCCGAGGCATTCGAGGAGATTGTGACAACATTCAAGTCTCGCTATACAGAGGAAGAGCTGGCGGAAAAAGAAGAGATGATCAACCGCTATTACCATGATGTAGAAAAGGAAGCGATGCGTCGCGCTATCTTGGACGAAGGTAAGCGTCTCGATGGCCGAAAGACAACTGAGATACGGCCTATCTGGATAGAAACGGCATGTTTACCTGGCCCTCACGGATCAGCTATTTTCACCCGAGGTGAAACCCAATCTCTTACCACTGTTACATTGGGAACCAAAAGTGACGAAAAGCTTGTGGATGACGTCCTTAATCGCTCCTATGAAAGATTTTTGCTGCACTACAACTTCCCTCCTTTCTCCACAGGAGAGGCCCGTCCTCAGCGTGGTGTGGGGCGTCGCGAGATAGGTCATGGTAATTTGGCTCACCGGGCTCTCAAGCGAATGATTCCGGCTGATTATCCCTATGTGGTGAGAGTTATGAGTGATATATTGGAGTCTAATGGCTCAAGCTCCATGGCTACTGTTTGTGCTGGAACTTTGGCTCTTATGGATGCTGGTGTAAAGATCAAAAAACCTGTGTCTGGTATTGCCATGGGTTTGATCTCTGAAAATAAGGGACAGAATTATGCTATCCTGTCCGATATTCTCGGAGATGAAGACCATTTGGGAGATATGGACTTCAAGGTGACCGGTACAAAAGATGGTATCACGGCTACCCAGATGGACATCAAGGTAGATGGGCTCAGCTATGAAATCTTGGAGAATGCTTTGGCACAAGCCAAGGCTGGACGTATGCATATCCTGGGTAAGATTACAGAAGCTATGCCTGCTGTTCGTGAAGATCTGAAGCCCCATGCTCCTCGTATCGAGGTTCTCCACATCGCCAAGGAATTTATCGGTGCTGTTATTGGCCCGGGTGGAAAGATTATTCAGGGTATTCAGGAGAAGAGCGGAGCTTCTGTGAATATCGAAGAGCTAAATGGAGAAGGAGTAGTTGAGATCAGTAGCAATAATAAGGAATCTTTGGAGGCTGCTTTGGCTATGGTCCGCTCTATCGTGGTAATGCCGGAGGTGGGAGAAACCTATCATGCCAAGGTAACTTCCGTGATGTCTTATGGATGTTTCGTGGAGTTTCTCCCCGGCAAAGAAGGCTTGCTGCATATTTCCGAAATTGATTGGAAGCGTTTCCAGACAATAGAGGAGACCGAGTTGAAAGAAGGGGATGAGTTGGATATTAAACTGCTTGACATAGATGCCAAGACAGGTAAGTTCAAGCTCTCTCGCAAAGCTTTGATACCTAAGCCAGAAGGCTATGTGGAGCCACAGAGACGGGAGCGTCCGGCTCGTACTGATCGTCCCGACCGTGGAGGAGAGAAGGATGGTGGAGACCGTCGTTATTCTCACCATAGATAATACACGTATAGGCAAAGGGGATTATCTGCATCCCAGTAGAGAATAGAAAGGGAAAGGGGGTGCCACAAAATAGAGATTTGTGGCACCCCCTTCTTCTTGGGAGAAAGGATATGTTTCAGGGGAGGAAGGAGTCCCGTGCAACAGTTTCATTGCAATGTCTCAGTCAAGATGTTACCTTTGCTCTCAGATCAATCTGTACACAATTCGATGCAAAGAACTTCCAGTCTCTATGGAGCAGCCGCGACCTATGGCCTTATTTTTGGAGCTTTTTGGGTGATTAAGTATGTCTTCTTTATGAGTGCTTTCAGGTCACCCCTGTTGGGTCTGCTCTATTTGCCTCTTACATCTTTGGACCCCGTAGTTGCCTACTATCTGACTCGGCGATATCGCAATAGTTTGCCAGAGAGAGCTTTCAGTTTTGGCCAAGGCTGGCGTTTCGGGGTTTTGTTATACTTTTTTGCTGCCATATTGGTTTCGATACCTCACTATTATTTCTACCACAGTATATTGCCACAACATTTACCCTTGTTTATGGAGCAAATGGAGGAGGTTCTACGGCCAATGATGGACTCTTCTGTGTGGGAGGAAATGCAGAGAAACCTAACTTCTACCTCTCCGATCAAACGGGTGATCAATGATATTTGGAGTAACTGTATTTGGGGGATCCTTCTCTCTCTGCCCGTTGCTGCCATACTCAGACGCAACTGATTTTTCCTTGTTTTGTGTATGTGGACAAGAAGTGTTAAATGGCTATGCTAGATGTATCAGTAGTTATTCCTCTGTATAATGAGGCCGAATCTCTTCCGGAACTGGAGAGCTGGATTCGTCGAGTGATGGAAAGCAATCACTTGAGCTATGAGATCATATTTGTCGATGATGGAAGTAAGGATAATTCCTGGCAAGTGATTGAGCAACTGAGCCAACTCAATCCGGCTGTACGAGCAATCCGATTTCGGCGCAATTATGGTAAGAGTCCCGGCTTGCATTGTGGTTTTGCTCGGGCTGAGGGAGAGGTCGTAATAACTATGGATGCCGACTTGCAGGATAGTCCAGAGGAAATCCCCGGCTTGTATCGCATGATTACGGAGGAGGGATACGATTTGGTGAGTGGTTGGAAGAAAAAACGCTATGACCCGAAGTTTAGTAAGAATCTTCCTTCAAAGCTTTTCAATGCCTCAGCCAGGCGTATTTCCGGAATACATAATCTGCATGACTTCAATTGTGGCCTTAAAGCATATAGAAACAATGTGGTAAAGTCTATCGAGGTCTACAACGATATGCACCGATACATCCCCTATTTGGCCAAGGAGGCCGGATACACACGCATTGGAGAGAAAGTGGTACAGCATCAGGCTCGCAAGTATGGTAGTTCTAAGTTTGGTATCAATCGTTTTTTTAATGGGTATTTGGATCTGATCACGCTTTGGTTTACTTCTTCTTTTGGTAAGAAGCCAATGCACTTTTTTGGTTTTCTCGGATCTCTGGTCTTCTTGCTCGGCTTTATTGCCTTGTTGATTGTGTTGATTATCAAATTTGTCGCTATCATACAAGGAACCACTGCTCCCTTAGTAACCGATAGACCCTATTTTTTCATTTCTCTCACTGCAATGATCATAGGTTCTCAACTTTTCTTAGCTGGTTTTATAGGAGAGCTTATCAGTAGACAGGCTGCCGATCGTAATGCTTACAAGATAGAGCATGAGATTTGACTGCGAGTGAGGCAAAAGATCATAAGAAACATGAATAGTAGGGAGTGGGTGAGCTTTGGCAGGCCGACTCCTCTTGTAGGGGTTGCGAAAAATAGGCCTGCGTATTCTCATGCATGTTGAGAGGTTTTCGTTGGTTTATCCTCCCTCAATTAAATATTCGCTACTTTTGCCTCGATTGGGAGTCTTGTTTCGGACCTGAGTCGGGAGAGAATAAAAAAACAGTCTTCCCTCGAAGTCTCGGAGACAGGACCTGATGAGTATTCATGCATTTGTAATAGAAGTAAGAATGGACAAGATTAGTTATGCGCTCGGTCTGAGCATTGCCAATAACTTTAGAGCTACCGGTATAGAGACAGTCGATATGGACGAATTTGTACGTGCTATGAATGATGTGATGCACGGAAAACAGACTGCAATCACTTATGAAGAAGCACAACAGGTCCTGAATAGTTTTTTTGCTGCTTTGCAGGAGAGAGTAAAAGATCAGAATAAAGAGGCCGGAAAAGAGTTTCTTAAAATTAATGGAATGAAACGAGGTGTGACTACAACTGAGACAGGTCTGCAATATGAAATTCTGGTCAAAGGGGATGGTCCCAAACCGAAGCTCGAAGATACTGTGCGTTGCCACTATCATGGTACGCTAATCAATGGAGAGGTTTTTGACAGCTCTAAGCAAAGAGGAGAGCCAGCCGAATTCCCCCTCAAGGGGGTTATTTCAGGTTGGACTGAAGTCTTGCAGTTGATGCCTGTTGGCTCTACCTGGCGTGTCACTATCCCAAGTGAATTGGCGTATGGCGAGCGTGGAGCAGGATCCTCCATTGGTCCCAACTCAACTTTGATTTTTGATATTGAGCTGCAAGCAATTGTTTGAGCTAATTTTATGTAGAAAATAATTATTGACTGATAAATAAGGATTTATATGAAGCGAATTTGTTTCCTATTGGCTTGTTCTCTTTGTGTGAGTGCAGTCTGTATGGTGGCTTCTGCTGCCAATCCCAAGAAGAAAAAGAAAGATGCAATAGTCTTGAAGACGCAGATCGACTCTGTGGCTTATGCGATAGGGGCTTTGAATGGAGAGGGCTTTAGACGCAATCTTGAGGAATTCCCTGGAGATTCTCTCGATTTTGCTCTGGTGATGAAATCTTTTCAACAGGCTTTTGAGGGTAGTGATGTTCTGATTTCTCAAGAACAATCCAAGACATTGGTGTCGGACTACTTTCGTCGTATGCAGGAAGTAGAGGAGAAGGCTCATAAGGCAGAGAATGAGGCCTTTATGTCTGAATACAAGATGCAGGAAGGTGTGAAAACAACAGCCAGTGGATTGGCGTATAAGGTTATTTTTGAAGGGAATGGACAAAGACCGACAGTTCAGGATACTGTTGTTGTGCACTATGTGGGCAAGACAATCGATGGCAAAGAGTTCGATAGTTCTATTTCGAGAGGAGAGCCTGCTACTTTTGCCCTGCTTCAAGTGATCCCGGGTTGGACCGAGGGGCTTTGCCTGATGAGTCCGGGAGCTAAGTACGAGCTCGTGATTCCTCAAGAGTTGGGTTATGGTAGCAGAGGTGCCGGAGGTATGATTAAGCCTTATTCCACCCTCGTATTTGAAGTAGAGTTGTTGGAAGTGAAACCGTATGTGGAGCCAAAAGGCTTAGTGGAAGTATCGGCAGACAAAGACTGAATGTTGAGTTAAAGAGTAAACTTTTTGTTCCTCTTCAGATTTTGATATTAGGTTGCTCTTACTCCGAGAGAGAATGATAAGTAAATAGTATGAAATCAACTGATAAAAAGATTATGAAAAAAGTATTTGTTGCGGCTGCAGCCGGTTTGATGTTTATCGGTGTGGCTTGTAATCGTACAGTTACTCCAGAGGCACCCAAGACTGCCGAAGATAGTTTGTCTATGGCCTGGGGTGTATTTGATGGATCTCAATGGATGCAGAATCTTAAGATCTCTGCACAGCAGAAGCGTCCAATTGACTCTATGGCCTTTTTCAAAGGCTACGAAGAGGGGCTGAACGACACAACTCGTTTTTCTTATTTGGTGGGAGCCATCACTGGTGTGCAGAGGCGTATGTCTATAAAGAATGATACAATTGATTATGCGAAATTCTTGGCATCATTTCGTGCTGCACTCTTTTCCGATTCTACTAACGTGTTGATGACTCCAGAGGATGCTCTCTCTTATATTCGTGCCAATGAGGAGAAGAAGCAAGAGCGTGAGCTGCGTGCGCAGTATGGCAAGAATATCGATGCTGGGAAAGAATTTATCGCCAAATACTGCAAAGAGCATTCTGATTGCAAGAAAACCAATTCAGGATTGATCTACCGTGTGATTGCTGAAGGTACTGGCGATGCCATGCCGAAGGATGGTCAGGTTGTTAAGGTGAAGTATGTGGGAACAACCATAGATGGTAAGGAATTTGACAAGAATGAAGATGGAGCGGAATTTGGCTTGGGTCAGGTAATTCCAGGCTGGACAGAGATGCTCAAGCTGATGAAGAAGGGTCAAAAAGTGGAATGCGTAATTCCTCAAGAGCTGGCTTATGGCTCAAGAAGTGTTTATCTCATAGAGCCTTTCAGTACACTTGTTTTTACAGTGGAACTGCTTGACTTCAAAGATGCTGAATAAAGTCGCATAATAGGGTTTTCCCTTGGCTCCCAGTCAAGAGCCTCGGAGGAGAGTTCGTTCTCCTCTGAGGCTCTTTGTCTTTCCTTTTTGAGCTGGCTCGGAACCCTTTATGGACAAATGCTTACCTTTGCGCGGATTTTAATCTATGCGGATGCATATGTATGTAGAAGTTCTTAAGTCAAAAATTCACAGGGCTGTAGTTACCGAGGCTAATCTTTCTTATGTGGGAAGTATTACCATAGATCAGGACCTGATGGATGCGGCCCGCATTCTGCCGGGGGAGAAAGTGCAGATAGTAAATAATAACAATGGGGCCAGGCTGGAAACTTATGTGATTGCTGGTCCTCGGAGGAGTGGCGTGGTCTGTCTCAATGGAGCAGCTGCTCGCTTGGTACAGCCGGGTGATATTGTAATTATCATGGCTTATGCCTGGATGTCTCTGGAAGAAGCCAACGACTTTGAGGCTTCTGTGGTTTTCCCTATGCCGGGAAATAAACTTCCGCAGTAAGTGAGAGATATCCGAAGAGTTAGGTCTTTTTAGACCCTGTTGTAGAAAAATAAAATCTAACCAGTATACATTCCTATGTTTGAGAATCTAAGCGAAAGGTTGGAGCGGTCATTCAAGATCCTTAAGGGTCAAGGGCAGATTACAGAGCTTAACGTGGCCGAGACGCTCAAAGACGTACGCCGAGCTTTGCTCGATGCAGACGTCAATTATAATGTAGCCAAGAAGCTTACAGATGAGATAAAAGAAAAGGCCATTGGTCAGAATGTCCTTACATCTGTTCGTCCTAATGAGTTGATGGTCAAGATCGTGCGTGATGAGTTGGCTGTGCTCATGGGGGGTACAGCTGCGGAGTTTAAGCTCGAAGGGAAACCTGCTATCGTGTTGATGTCGGGTTTGCAAGGCTCTGGTAAGACAACTTTCTCCGGCAAGTTGGCTTCTATGCTTAAACATAAGCAGGGACGCTCTCCTCTTTTAGTTGCTTGTGACGTCTATCGTCCGGCTGCTATTGAGCAGCTTCATATTCTTGGCGAGCAGCTGTCTGTGCCTGTTTTTAGTCGCCCTGATAGCAAAGACCCCATAACAATAGCTCGAGACTCAGTTGTTGAGGCTGAGAAGTTGGGCTGTGATGTTGTGATTATAGACACAGCGGGTCGTTTGGCCATTGACGAGGAGATGATGCAGGAGATTGAAGCAATCAAGAAAGCGGTCAATCCCTCCGAGACGCTCTTTGTTGTCGATTCGATGACAGGTCAGGACGCCGTAAATACAGCTCGTGAGTTCAATGAGAGGTTGGATTTTGATGGAGTTGTCTTAACGAAACTCGATGGGGATACTCGGGGTGGTGCTGCCTTGTCTATTCGTAGAGTCGTCGACAAACCAATCAAGTTTGTCGGAACAGGAGAGAAGATGGATGCACTGGATGTCTTCCATCCTGATCGTATGGCAGACCGCATATTGGGCATGGGAGACATTGTCTCTTTGGTAGAGAGAGCTCAACAGCAGTATGACGAAGAAGAGGCTCGTAAGCTGGAAGCTAAAATCGCGAAGAACCAGTTCGATTTTAATGATTTTCTGGCTCAGATTCACCAGATCAAAAAGATGGGTAACCTCAAGGATCTTGTGAGTATGATTCCGGGGGTGGGCAAGCTTATCAAAGACATTGATATCAGTGACGATGCTTTCAAGGGTGTAGAGGCTATTATCTATTCTATGACTCCGGAAGAGCGAAAGCATCCTTCTTTGTTGGATGGACGCAGGCGGAAACGTTTGGCAGAAGGCAGTGGTACTTCCATACAGGAGGTGAATAGGCTAATTACCCAATTCGATCAAATGCGCAAGGTAATGCGGCAGATGTCCGGAGGGAAGGGAGCCAAGTTGGCCAAAATGGCAGCTGCCAAGCATCAGCGAGGTCGCAGATGAAGGATTAAGAGTCTCTATTCTATTTTCGGTTACATAGATTTTCCGCTTGTGAGTATCCGTGTGGATACACCTCAATCGGGGAGTCCTTTGGGTGGGGGTATTTGTTCGTTTGTGAAATATCACTACCTTTGCCAGCCGATAGTATGCGTTTTTGTGCATCGGTCGGTGCTGGTGTGTGCTGTCTAGTATAGAATTGGGAATTAGTATTGATAGTTAAATAGGAGTAAAGTAAGAAATGCCTACAATTCAACAGTTGGTTAGAAAAGGCCGTACTACTTTCGAAGAGAAAGGTAAGAGCCCTGCGCTCGAAGCCTGCCCACAGCGTCGAGGTGTGTGTGTGCGTGTGTACACAACTACCCCGAAGAAGCCAAATTCGGCTATGCGCAAGGTGGCTCGTGTGCGCCTGACAAACGGCAAAGAAGTAAATGTCTACATCCCGGGCGAAGGTCACAACTTGCAAGAGCACAGCATTGTGTTGGTGCGTGGAGGTCGTGTAAAAGACTTGCCAGGTGTGCGTTATCACATTGTTCGCGGGACTTTGGATACCGCAGGTGTGAACGGCCGTACGCAGCGCAGATCGAAGTATGGGGCTAAGCGTCCTAAGCCGGGAGCTGCTGCTAAGAAGTAAGAAAATCTGCAGTTTTCGCGGAGATTTTTTCGTCTTTCGGAGTCGTTGCTCCGAGCTGGAGGGGCTGAGAGAGGCCTCGAAGGAGATTGAAGGGGAACTTCGGTCTCCAGATTCCACTCTAAGGAAGTGGTAAGTATTTTAAGAACCAGTTTTGTGTTCATTGGACAAGCTATAAAACCGGTTGAGTAAATGCTCCGGCGGGAGTGTTGAAGACAAGTTAACAGGCAACCAATCGACAGAAACGATTTTTTTGTTAGTACAACAATGAGAAAAGCAAAACCCAAAAAGCGTCAGGTACTTCCTGATCCTGTATTTGGTGATGTAAAGGTGACTAAGTTTGTTAATCACCTGATGTATGACGGCAAGAAGAATATTGCTTTCGACATCTTTTACGGTGCGTTGGATATCGTAAGAGGTAAGCTGTCTAATGAGGAGAAGAGCCCGCTTGAGATCTGGAAAGCAGCTTTGGATAATATTACTCCTCAAGTGGAAGTGAAGTCCCGCCGTATAGGTGGTGCTACTTTCCAGGTTCCTACCGAGATTCGCTCAGAACGCAAAGAGTCGATCTCTATGAAAAACCTAATTCTTTATGCACGCAAGCGTGGTGGTAAAACCATGGCTGATAAGCTCGCTGCTGAGATTGTAGACGCTTTCAATAACCAAGGTGGTGCCTTCAAGCGCAAGGAAGATATTCACCGTATGGCCGAGGCTAACCGTGCATTTGCTCACTTCAGATTCTAAGTAAAGATTATGTCCGAAAAATCAGCATTAGACCTGACGCGTAATATCGGTATCATGGCTCACATTGATGCCGGTAAGACGACTACCAGTGAGCGTATTTTGTTTTATACGGGTTTGTCTCACAAGATAGGAGAGGTGCATGATGGTGCCGCTACTATGGACTGGATGGAGCAGGAACAGGAGAGGGGAATTACAATCACTTCTGCTGCAACTACTGCATTTTGGGAATATGACAGTAAGAAATACAAGATCAACTTGATTGATACTCCGGGGCACGTAGACTTCACTGTCGAGGTGGAGCGTTCTTTACGTATCTTGGACGGAGCTGTAGCTGCGTTTTGCGCTGTGGGAGGAGTAGAGCCACAGAGTGAGACAGTATGGCGTCAAGCTGATAAGTATAATGTGCCACGTATCGCCTACGTCAATAAGATGGACCGTTCTGGAGCTAACTTTTTTGAAGTAGAGCGTCAGATGCGTGAGATATTAGGAGCCCATCCATGTCCTATCCAGATCCCTATCGGAGCAGAAGACACCTTTAGAGGTGTTGTAGACCTCGTTCGGATGAAAGCCATTGTGTGGGACAATGAAGCCATGGGTGCTAAATATGATGTGATCGACATTCCAGCCGATTTGCAAGCCGAAGCTGATAGCTGGAGAGACAAGATGCTCGAGGCCTTGGCTGAGTGCGATGATGTCTTGATGGAGAAGTACTTTGATGATCCTTCTACAATCACTGAAGAAGAGATCCGTTCGGCTATTCGTAAGGGAACCCTCTCCATGCAGATCAACCCGATGTGTTGCGGATCATCCTTCAAAAATAAAGGAGTGCAAACCTTGCTCGATGCTGTTTGTGCATATTTGCCTAGCCCGGTAGACACGCCCACTATTGAGGGGCATGATGTGAATGATCCGGAGCAGCTGATCTCTCGTAAGACTTCTCCTGAAGAGCCTCTTACTGCTTTGGCATTTAAGATTGCTACAGACCCCTATGTAGGTCGTCTCTGTTTCTTCCGTGTATATTCGGGTGAACTGCAGGCTGGCTCTTATGTCTACAATGCCCGTTCTGGGAAAAAGGAGCGTATTTCACGTCTCTTCCAGATGCACTCGAACAAACAGAACCCGAAGGAGGCGATCGGTTGTGGAGACATTGGTGCTGGTGTTGGGTTTAAGGACATTCGTACTGGTGATACTCTCTGTGACGAAAACCATCCAATCTCTCTTGAATCCATGGACTTCCCCGATCCAGTGATCGGTATCGCTGTTGAGCCTAAGACTCAGAAAGACTTGGATCGTCTAGGTGTTGGTTTGTCTAAGCTGGCAGAGGAAGACCCGACTTTCCGTGTAGAGACAAACGAGGAAACGGGCCAAACTGTGATCAGCGGTATGGGAGAGTTACATTTGGAAATTATCATTGACCGCTTGCGTCGTGAGTTCAAAGTAGAGTGTAACCAGGGGCGTCCTCAAGTATCTTACAAGGAGGCTATCACTACGCCGGTTGAATTGCGTGAAACCTACAAAAAGCAGACCGGTGGTAGAGGTAAGTTTGCTGATATTATCGTTCGCGTAGAACCAGCTGATTCGGATTTCGAAGGTTCGTTGCAGTTTGTAGATGAGGTGAAAGGAGGTAACATCCCCAAGGAGTTTATCCCCTCAGTGCAGAAGGGCTTTGCTAAGGCTATGGAAAATGGCGTTTTGGCAGGCTATCCTTTGGACAAGCTCAAGGTAACTGTAATTGACGGCTCATTCCACCCGGTAGACTCAGATCAGCTTTCGTTTGAGATTTGTGCTATTCAGGCTTTTAAGAGTGCTTCTGAGAAGGCCGGTCCTGTGCTCCAAGAGCCCATCATGAAGATAGAGGTTGTAACTCCGGAAGAAAACATGGGTGATGTGATTGGAGACTTGAATAAGCGTCGTGGCCAGATCGAAGGGATGGAGAATAGTCGTACTGGCGCTCGCATCGTGAAGGCGAAAGCTCCTCTGGCAGAGATGTTTGGATATGTAACAGCCTTGCGTACCATTACTTCTGGCCGTGCCACTTCCACCATGTCTTTCTCTCACTATGCAGAAGTATCCAGCAACATTGCTCGAGACGTTCTTACAGAAGTGAACGGCCGGGTAGATCTGATCAAGTAAAATACATAATCGATAATAATGAGCCAAAAGATTAGAATTAAGCTGAAGTCTTACGATTATATGCTTGTAGATAAATCTGCAGAGAAGATCGTAAAGACTGTGAAGACGACCGGTGCCGTAGTTAGCGGTCCCATTCCTCTGCCCACTCATAAGAGGATCTTCACTGTGAATCGCTCTACATTTGTGAACAAGAAATCACGTGAGCAGTTTGAACTCTCTTCCTACAAGAGACTTATTGACATCTACAACGCTACAGCGAAGACGGTAGATGCGTTGATGAAGTTGGAGCTTCCTAGTGGAGTAGAGGTTGAAATCAAGGTTTGATCATAGGACAATCCTGTAAATAGTAAAAAGAAATGCCAGGTTTATTAGGAAAGAAAATCGGAATGACATCCGTTTTCAGTGCCGATGGAAAGAATCTTCCATGCACTGTTATCGAAGTAGGTCCTTGTGTGGTGACCCAAGTCAAAACCCTGGAGAAGGATGGCTACGAAGCTGTACAAATTGGCTTCATGGAAGCAAAGGAGAAAAATACCTCCAAGCCGATGGCCGGACATTTTCAGAAGGCTGGGACAACCCCCAAGAGACACTTGGCCGAGTTCAAAGATTTTGAGAATACACCCAATCTGGGAGATGTATTGGATGTGCAGTTCTTCGAAGGAACCAACTATGTGGATGTGATAGGGACTTCCAAAGGAAAGGGATTTCAGGGAGTTGTTAAGCGTCATGGTTTCGGTGGTGTAGGTCAGACAACTCATGGTCAGCACAACCGTTTGCGTGCCCCGGGTGCGATTGGTGCCTGTTCGTATCCTGCGAAAGTTTTCAAAGGGATGCGTATGGCCGGCCAGACCGGAAACCAGCGTGTGACGGTACAGAACCTCGAAGTGATTAAGATTATGCCCCAGCACAATTTACTGCTTGTAAAAGGTAGTGTGCCTGGAGCCAAAGGTTCAATCCTTCTAATCGAAAAGTAATGGAACTGAGTGTATATAATATCAAGGGTGAAGATACTGGTCGTAAGGTCGTTTTGGACGATTCTGTCTTTGCTATCGAACCCAATGACCATGCGATTTACCTCGCTGTAAGGCAGTACATGGCTAACCAACGTCAGGGTACTCATAAAGCCAAGGAACGCTCGGAGCTGTCCGGTAGCACGCGTAAATTGATTCGCCAGAAAGGTGGTGGTGGAGCTCGCAGGGGGGATATCAATTCTCCTCTCTTAGTGGGTGGTGCTCGTGTGTTTGGCCCCAGACCTCGTAGCTATGGCTTCAAACTGAACAAGAAGCTTAAGGCTCTTGCTCGGAAGTCAGCTCTTACTTATAAGGCTCGTAAGGGAGAGATCAAGGTAATTGAGAACATTGAGATGGAAGCCCCAAAAACCAGAGATTTTGTTTCTATCAACAAGGCTTTGGGTTTGGAGAATATGAAGACTCTGTATGTTTTTGATGAGATTGCGCAAACTGTCTATCTGTCGGCTCGCAATCTTCCTAGGACGGCTCTTATTCGTGCTTCTCAGTTGAATACATATGCTGTGTTGAACAATGCAGTGCTGGTGCTTACTGAACAGTCTGTAGACTTGCTCAATCAACAACTTAAGGCAAAAGGAGAATAAGCAATGGGAATCATCATTAAACCGATTATTAGTGAGAAAATGACTGCTATCACCGAGAAGATGCCCCAGAGGTATGCTTTTCGCGTTTCTCCTACAGCCAACAAGATTGAGATAGCAAAAGCCATAGAGGCAATGTACAATGTAAAGGTCGAGTCTGTCAATACCATGAGGTATACCGGCAAGTCCAAGAATCGCTATACTCGTAGTGGCCTTATAGAAGGGCGTGCAGCTTCTTTCAAGAAAGCTGTCGTGACACTGAAGGAAGGTGATGTAATCGACTTTTTCAGTAATATCTAAGCAAAGTAATGGGAACACGTAAATTGAAGCCCACTAGCCCGGGGCAAAGACATAAGATTATTGGAGCTTTCGATACAATCACTGCGTCGGCTCCAGAGAAGTCTCTTGTTGTTGGTCGGAGAAAATCCGGTGGCCGTAACAACACTGGTAAGATGACCATGCGTTACATTGGTGGAGGTCATAAGCAACGCTACCGTTTGATTGACTTTAAGAGAAGGAAAGATGGCATCCCTGCTACCGTCAAGACTATCGAATACGACCCTAACCGTTCTGCTCGTATTGCTCTGCTCTACTATGCAGATGGAGAAAAGTCCTATATCGTAGCCCCAGATGGTTTGGAAGTAGGCCAAACAGTGATGTCTGGGGAAATGGCTGCTCCAGAAATTGGTAACGCTCTCCCTCTAGCCAAAATCCCTGTAGGTACGATTATCCACAATATTGAACTCAGACCTCAACAGGGAGGTAAGCTCGTTCGTTCGGCTGGAACGTTTGCTCAGTTGACCTCTCGTGAAGAAAAGTATGTGGTGATTCGTATGCCGTCTGGTGAGACTCGCCGAATATTGTCGGCTTGTAAGGCTACTATCGGAGGAATAGGAAATAAGGATCATAGCCTTGAGTGTTCGGGTAAGGCTGGACGTACCCGTTGGCTTGGTCGCAGACCTCGTGTGCGTGGCGTGGCTATGAACCCTGTAGATCACCCTATGGGTGGTGGTGAAGGCCGTGCATCCGGAGGACATCCTCGCTCTCGTAAGGGCTTGTATGCAAAGGGTCTTAAGACTCGTGCTCCGAAGAAGCATTCGTCTAAGTATATCATCGAAAGGAGAAAGAAATAAAGTTTAAATCACACGAATTATGAGTCGTTCAATTAAGAAAGGCCCCTATATCAACCTGAAGCTGGAAAAGAAGGTTCTCGCTATGAACGAGAGCGGTAAGAAGGCCGTGGTTAAGACTTGGGCAAGAGCATCGATGATATCTCCAGACTTTGTAGGGCATACCATAGCGGTGCATAATGGAAATAAATTCATTCCTGTATTTGTAACGGAGAATATGGTTGGTCACAAGTTGGGTGAATTTGCTCCAACTCGTACTTTCCGAGGTCATGCTGGTAATAAGAAGAAATAATCTTTCGGTTGAGATTATTTGACAATAACTCAGGAAACTGATCAAAAAACAATTAGAACAATGGGTGCTAGAAAAAGAATATCAGCCGAAAGAAGAAGGGAAGCACTTCGTGCTGTGTCCTTTGCACAGCTCAGGAATGTGCCTACTTCTCCCCGTAAGATGCGCTATGTAGCAGATATGGTGCGAGGGATGGAAGTAGATAGAGCTTTGGGCGTGTTACGTTTTTCTCAAAAAGAAGCTGCAGCTCGTGTGGAAAAACTACTTCGTTCGGCTATTGCAAACTGGGAAGAAAAGAATCAGCGCAAGGCTGAGGCTGGGGAACTCTATGTTTCTCGTATAACTGTAGACGAAGGCATGATGCTTAAGCGTCTGAGACCGGCTCCTCAGGGTAGAGGATATCGTATTCGCAAAAGATCAAATCATGTGACTCTCTTTGTGGATGCTGTTAGTAACAACGAAACCAATAATTGATGTAGGATGGGACAGAAAACAAATCCAATTAGCAACCGCCTTGGTATCATTAGAGGATGGGATTCCAACTGGTTCGGTGGTCGCAATTATGGGGAAACATTGCTGGAGGATAGTAAGATACGTCGCTATCTGGATGCCCGTCTTGCAAAGGCCAGTGTGTCGAGAGTGGTTATTGAACGGGCCCTTAAGTTGGTTACCGTTACGATTTGCACTTCCAGACCAGGTCTGATTATTGGCAAGGGAGGTCAGGAGGTTGATAAGCTCAAAGAGGAGCTGAAGTCTCTTACAGACAAGAAAGATGTCCAGATCAATATTTTCGAAATACGGAAGCCTGAGCTCGACGCAAAGATCGTTGCGGATGGTATTGCTCGTCAGCTTGAAGGTAAAATTAACTACCGTAGGGCTATCAAGATGGCTATTGCTTCCTCTATGCGTATGGGAGCGGAAGGCATCAAGGTGCAGCTTTCTGGTAGATTGAATGGGGCAGAAATGGCTCGCTCAGAGATGTACAAAGAAGGACGTACCCCTCTGCATACTCTACGTGCGGACATTGATTATGCACAGGCTGAGGCCTTGACCAAGGTTGGCTTGATTGGTGTAAAGGTTTGGATTTGCAAGGGAGAGGTCTATGAGAAGCGCGATCTTGCCCCTTCATTTGCAGTTGCCAAGAATGCTGGTCGTCGTGATCCTTTGGGTCGTGGAGACCGGGAGCGTGGGGGCCGTCGTCGCGGTGGAGCCAGAAGAGGTAATCGCTAACATTTATAAGTAACTAAGGAAATGTTACAACCTAAGAAAACAAAATTCAGAAGAGCTCAAAAAGGGCGCATGAAAGGCAATGCTCAGCGTGGCAACCAGCTTGCTTTTGGCTCATTTGGGATCAAATCCCTGCAAAGTAAGTGGATTACAGGTCGCCAAATAGAGGCTGCTCGTATTGCTGTAACCAGATATATGCAACGTCAGGGTCAAGTGTGGGTTAGAATCTTCCCAGATAAGCCGATTACCAAGAAACCTGCTGAGGTGCGTATGGGTAAGGGGAAAGGTTCTCCGGAAGGTTTTGTGGCCCCTGTGACTCCTGGTCGCATGATTTTTGAGATTGAGGGTGTAAGCTATGAAGTGGCAAAGGAGGCTCTGCGCTTGGCTGCTCAGAAGTTGCCTGTGACTACTAAATTCGTAGTGCGCCGTGATTATGACTTTGCTAAATAAACAATACGTATAGGGTATATGAAAATTGCAGAAATCAAGGAACTGAGTACATCTGAATTGCAGGAGCGTTTGGCGGCTGTAAGTGCAGAGTACAACCAGATGCGTATTAATCATTCAGTCTCTCCGTTGGACAATCCTGCTCAATTGACCAAGTTGCGTCGCACGATAGCAAGGATGAAAACAGTTCTTACGGAACGTAATAACAACAACGACTGATTATAATGGATAGAAATCTCAGAAAAGAACGTATGGGTGTGGTGTCCAGTAATCTTATGGACAAGACAGTCACTGTTTCGGTGAAATGGAAGGAAAAACACCCGATATATGGTAAGTTTGTCAATAAGACGAAGAAGTACCATGCTCATGATGAGAAAAATGAGTGTAATATAGGCGATACCGTACGCATTATGGAAACTCGCCCTCTCAGTCGCTCAAAGCGTTGGAGAGTAATAGAAATAGTTGAAAGGGCTAAATAATGATACAGCAGGAATCTCGTCTTTCCGTAGCAGATAATAGTGGAGCTCGTGAGGTGTTGTGTATCCGCGTTTTAGGAGGTACACGTCGTCGTTATGCCTCTGTGGGTGATATCATTGTCGTTTCCGTAAAGAGTGTAATACCTTCCAGTGATGTGAAGAAGGGGGCGGTGTCTAAGGCTATCATTGTACGTACAAAGAAGGAGGTGCGTCGTCCTGATGGCTCTTACATCCGTTTCGATGATAATGCTTGTGTGTTGCTGAACAATGCCGGAGATATGAGAGGTAGCCGTATTTTTGGTCCTGTAGCTCGCGAGCTTCGTGCCAAGAATATGAAAATTGTATCTCTTGCTCCTGAAGTTCTTTAACCATCTCAAATCGACAACAGTAAAATGAGTAAGTTACATATAAAGAAGGGCGATACTGTGATGGTAAATGCCGGCGAAGACAAGGGCAAGACCGGACGTGTCTTGCAGGTCTTAGTTGACAAGAATAGAGCCATCGTGGAAGGCTTGAATATCATTTCGAAGCATGCAAAGCCCTCTGCAAGCAATCCTCAAGGAGGAATAGAGAAGAAGGAAGCACCTATACATCTCTCAAATTTGAATGTCGTTGATCCTAAGTCTGGAAAGGGAACTAGGATTGGTCGGAGAGTCGGTGCTAATGGAAGATTAGTACGTTATTCCAAAAAATCTGGGGAGGAGATTAAGTGATGAGCCAAGTGATGACAGCAAATCTCAAGAAAGAATACGACGAGCGAATAATTCCGGCTCTTCAGAAGCAGTTTGGTTACTCTTCTGTGATGCAGGTACCTGTACTCAAGAAGATTGTTATCAATCAGGGTTTGGGTATGGCGACTGCGGATAAGAAGATTATTGATGTCGCTATCAATGAACTCACAGCTATTACTGGTCAGAAGGCAGTTGCTACATTCTCCAAGAAGGATATTTCCAACTTCAAACTCAGAAAGCGTATGCCGATTGGTGTCATGGTTACCCTTCGACGCGAGCAGATGTATGAGTTTCTGGAGCGCTTGATTCGTGTAGCTTTGCCTCGTATTCGCGACTTCAAGGGCATCGAAAGTAAGTTTGATGGCCGTGGTAATTATACTTTGGGGATCGAGGAGCAAATCATATTTCCTGAGATAAATCTTGACTCGGTGACCAAGATATTAGGAATGAATATTACCTTTGTAACCTCTGCGCTTACAGATGAGGAAGGCTATGCTCTTTTGAAAGAGTTTGGTCTGCCTTTCAAGAATGCGAAAAAAGAAAATTGATATGGCAAAAGAATCAATGAAGGCTCGGGAAGTAAAGCGAGCCAAACTCGTAGAAAAGTATGCCGAGAAGCGTAAGCGTCTTAAGGCGGAAGGTCTCTACGAGGAACTTCAGTCGCTTCCTCGTAACGCTTCCCCCGTCCGTCTCCATAATCGTTGTTCTATGACAGGTCGTCCCAAAGGCTATATGAGACAGTTTGGTATTTCTCGTATACAGTTTAGGGAAATGGCCTCGAAGGGACTCATCCCGGGGGTCAAGAAAGCAAGTTGGTAAGCTATAGATTGACTTTTCTCTTGCTCGTTTTGGCTTGGGAGGTGCTGCACTTGTATCGATGTCGATTTTGTGCAGGGTTTGCCAAGCTGAAATGGGCCTATGTTAAATATTGTCTGGCTTAGAACAGATCAATTTAATCAATAACAAAATGACAGATCCTATTGCAGATTATTTGACGCGGTTGCGGAACGCTATCGGAGCTAAGCATCGGGTAGTAGAGATACCTGCGTCCAATCTAAAGAAAGAGATCACTAAGATTCTCTTCGAAAAAGGGTACATCTTGAACTATAAGTTCGAGGAAGGAGATGCCCCTCAGGGAACAATTAAGGTTGCTCTCAAGTATGACCTTAAGAACAAATCAAATGCGATCAAGTGTCTTAAACGAGTTTCTCGACCGGGCTTGCGTCGTTATGTTGGCTACAGAGAGATGCCTCGAGTTCTTAATGGCTTGGGTATCGCTATCCTTTCAACGAGTAAGGGTGTGATGACTGACAAGGAGGCCAATGACCTCAAGGTTGGTGGTGAGGTGTTGTGTTATATTTATTGATGAAGGAGTAAGCTTATGTCTAGAATAGGAAAAATGCCCATAGCCATACCAGCGGGAGTGACGGTTTCTCTAGTAGATGAAGTCGTGACAGTAAAAGGTCCCAAAGGAGAGCTTTCTCAGAAGATAGACCCTCGTATTACCATGGAGATTGAGGATGATCACATATTGTTTTCACGTCATAGTGAAGAGAGAGAGGATCGCTCATTGCATGGCTTGTATAGATCTCTGGTTAATAATATGGTCGTAGGTGTAAGTCAGGGGTACAGCCGTACACTGGAATTGGTGGGTGTTGGTTACCGTGCCGCCAATAACGGACAGATCTTAGAGTTGTCTTTGGGATTTACCCATGCGATTTATTTCCAATTGCCAGCAGAAGTTAAAGTAGAGGCAAAGACTGAACGAAACAAAAACCCTCTCATCACTCTTGAATGTGCAGATAAGCAGCTTCTCGGCCAAATTTGTAATAAGATTCGATCTTTCCGTAAGCCGGAGCCATATAAGGGCAAGGGCGTGAAGTTTGTTGGTGAAGAAATTCGTCGCAAATCAGGAAAAGTCGCTGGTAAGTAACACCCAAAAAGGACTGAGATCATGATAACAAAACAAGCTAGAAGACTCAAAATAAAAACTCGTATTCGCAGCAGGATCAGTGGAACTGCAGAGTGCCCGCGTTTGTGTGTGTTTAGGAGTAATAAGCAGATTTATGCCCAAGTGATAGATGACGAGAGTGGTCGTACTCTTGCCGCAGCTTCATCCTTGAAGATGGATTTTCAGGGTACAAAGAAGGAAATAGCAGCCAAAGTTGGAGAAAGCATCGCTCGCAATGCTCAAGAAGCCGGGATTACGAGAGTTGTATTTGATCGTAGTGGCTATCTGTTTCACGGTAGAATTAAAGAACTGGCCGATGCCGCAAGAAGTGCAGGTCTCAAATTTTGACGGAAGAAATGGCAGGAATAATGAATCGTGTTAAATCAACGAATGATTTAGAGCTTAAGGAAAGATTAGTCGCTATTAACCGTGTGACGAAAGTTACAAAAGGGGGGCGTACCTTTACTTTCGCTGCTATTGTGGTTGTGGGCAATGAAGATGGTGTGATTGGTTTTGGACTTGGAAAAGCAGGTGAAGTTGCTGCTGCGATAGCCAAAGGAACAGAGGCCGCCAAGAAGAATCTTATACGTGTGCCCGTGCACAATGGTACTATCCCCCACGAACAGAGTGCTGCATTCGGAGGAGCCAAGGTTCTGCTCAAGCCAGCCAGTGCTGGTACCGGAGTGAAGGCTGGAGGTGCTATGCGTGCTGTGTTGGAGAGTGTGGGCATTAAGGATGTGCTTGCAAAAAGCAAAGGCTCTTCCAATCCTCACAACTTAGTGAAAGCGACTATTGAGGCCTTGTCTGAAATGCGCAGTCCTCTTATGGTGGCTCAGTCGAGGGGAATCTCTGTGGAAAAAGTCTTTAAGGGATAAAAACAACTTAATGAAGATTTTGTGATGGATAAGAAAATCAAAATCCAACAGGTGCGTAGCCGTATTGGTATGCCCAGTTGCCAAAAAAGGACTTTGGATGCATTGGGACTTCGCAAGAATAATCAGATTGTGGAGCACTCTGCAACGTCACAGATCCTTGGAATGGTAGAAAAGGTGAGGCACTTAGTGCGTATAGTAGAATAAGTCGTTTATTATAAAACAGATAAACATGGATCTATCCAGTTTGAAGCCTGCTGAAGGCTCTGTGAAATCACGCAAGCGTATCGGTCGTGGACCTGGTTCTGGACTGGGAGGCACTTCTACGCGTGGCCATAAGGGAGCTAAGAGTCGCTCCGGATACAAGAAAAAACTCGGTTTTGAGGGAGGGCAGATGCCAATTCAGCGTCGTTTACCTAAGTTCGGATTCAAGAATATTAATCGTGTAGAATACCAAGCTGTCAACCTTTCTAGCTTGCAGGATCTGGCTCAGCTTCGCAATCTCCAGAGCATCACGATCGAAGATATTAAATCTGCCGGTCTGGCCGGAAAGAATGATTTAATCAAGATCTTGGCTAAGGGAGAGATTTCGATCAAACTCGAAGTTCAAGCGAATGCTTTCAGCAAGAAAGCAGAAGAGGCCATTGTAGCAGCCGGGGGTTCTGTTGTAAAATGCTAAGGTATGCGAGTTTTTGAGACAGTAAGAAACATATGGAAGATTGAGGATCTGCGTAAGCGAATCCTCATCACCATATTGTTTGTTCTGGTGTATCGTTTGGGTTCCTTCGTGGTGATACCGGGTATTAATCCTGCTGACTTAGGTGCTCTTCAGAACCAGACTGCCGAGGGGCTTTTGGCGCTCCTCGATATGTTCTCAGGGGGGGCATTCTCCAATGCTTCTATATTCGCATTGGGGATTATGCCTTATATCTCTGCTTCTATTGTGATGCAGTTGGCTGCTATTGCTGTACCTTCCATGCAGAAGTTGCAACGTGAGGGAGAGAGCGGTCGCCGTAAGATTAATCAATGGACACGATATCTTACTGTGCTAATCCTTCTGATGCAGGCCCCAACTTATTTGATTAACCTGAATGTGCAGCTGAGCTCTGTGGGGGCGTCTCTGCCTGCTGGACTTTGGTTCCAGATCTATGCGACTATTATTCTTGCAGCAGGTAGTATGTTTGTCTTGTGGCTTGGTGAGCGCATCACTGATAAGGGGATAGGGAATGGTATTTCTTTCATTATTCTTGTCGGGATCATAGCTCGTTTGCCTCACGCTCTATTAGCTGAATTCACTTCTCGTTTGGGAAGTGCTGCTGGAGGGTTGGTTGCATTTTTGTTCGAAATTGTATTCCTTTTGTTTGTCATTGCAGGAGCAATCTTGCTTGTACAAGGGACTCGGAAGGTCCCTGTGCAGTATGCCAAAAGGGTGATTGGTAACAAACAGTATGGAGGGGCTCGCCAGTATATACCGTTGAAGGTAAATGCAGCTAATGTGATGCCAATCATTTTTGCTCAGGCTATCATGTTTATCCCCATCTCTATCATGGGGTTTGCAAAAGCGGAGGGAGGTTCTTTCATGCAGGCCTTTATGGATAATACAGGGTTCTGGTACAACTTTGTATTTGCTCTGTTGATTATTCTCTTTACCTACTTCTACACAGCTATCACAATCAATCCAACACAAATGGCGGATGATTTGAAGCGTAACAATGGTTTTGTTCCTGGAGTGAAACCTGGTAAGCCTACAAAGGATTACTTGGATGCGATCATGGACAGAATAACCTTGCCTGGTGCTCTGTTCTTAGCAGTTGTGGCTATTCTTCCTGCTTTTGCCGAGATCCTGGGAGTTAGTGGAGGTTTTGCTCAATTCTTTGGAGGTACATCTTTGCTAATTCTTGTAGGGGTTGTTTTGGATACACTTCAGCAGATAGAGAGTCACTTGCTTATGCGCCATTATGATGGTTTGCTTAAGACAGGTCGAATTAAAGGTCGTACAGGTACTGTTTCCGCCTACTAAAAACAAAGAATCTCCGATTTTCGATGATTTATCTCAAGACAGAGGAGGAAATAGAGCTGATGTTTGCAGCTAACCAGCTTGTAGGGATGACCCTTGCTGAAGTTGCTAAGCATATAGCACCTGGAGTTAGCACTAAGCATTTGGATGAGATTGCTCATGATTTCATCTGTGACCATGGTGCTGCTCCCGCTTTCCTTGGTTATGGAGGATTCCCAGCCTCTTTGTGTACCTCAGTGAATGATCATGTGGTGCATGGTATACCCTCCGAAAAGAAGATCCTCAAAGAGGGTGATATCATTTCAGTTGATTGTGGCACAAAACTTAATGGTTTTACAGGAGACTCTGCATACACTTTTGCTGTTGGGGAAATCTCTCCAGAGGTGCATTCTCTGCTTATTGCAACTAAAGAGTCTCTCTTTAAGGGGATCGAGCAGGCTATTGCAGGGAAGAGGGTAGGTGATATAGGCCATGCTGTTGAGAGCTATTGTACATCACGAGGTTATGGTGTAGTGCGAGAGCTTGAGGGGCATGGTATTGGTCGCAAGATGCATGAGGCTCCGGGAGTCCCCAATTATGGAGCTCCTCATCGCGGGCCACTGCTTCGTGGTGGTATGTGTATCTGTATAGAACCAATGATTACCCTTGGAGCTCGGAATGTGATTTTTGAGAAAGATGGTTGGACTGTTCGCACTCGCGACCATAGACCTGCAGCTCATTTTGAGCATTGTATTGCTATAACAGAAGGTATGCCTCGTATACTTTCGTCTTTTGATTTCATCAAAGAAGTATTAGGAGAAAAAGAATTCTAGAGTATGTCTAAACAGCCCGCAATAGAACAAGACGGTATTATTCTCGAAGCTCTGTCTAATGCCATGTTTAAGGTTCAACTGGAAAATGGACATGAAATAACAGCACATATTTCTGGCAAGATGCGTATGCATTATATCAAGATATTGCCAGGAGACAGGGTGAAAGTGGAGATGAGTCCGTATGACTTGTCCAAGGGCCGTATCTCGTTCAGGTACAAGTAAAAGTTACAACACAATATGAAAGTAAGAGCATCAATAAAGAAACGTTCGGACGACTGTAAGATCGTTCGTCGCAAGGGGCGTTTGTATGTAATTAACAAGAAGAATCCCAAGTTTAAGCAACGTCAGGGATGAGTACGTCCTTTCGGGGTAATAATAATCTCAAAACTAACATATGGCTATAAGAATTGTTGGCGTTGATTTGCCACAAAACAAAAGAGGGGCTATTGCCCTAACCTACATTTATGGTATTGGAAGAAGCAGTGCTGCCAAAATCCTTTCCAAAGCCGGTGTAGATGAGAACATCAAGGTCCAGGATTGGACAGACGACCAAGCAGCTGCCATTCGAGAGGTAATAGGTGCGGAATACAAGGTTGAAGGAGATTTGAGATCTGAGGTTCAGATGAATATCAAACGCCTGATGGATATTGGGTGCTACCGTGGAATACGCCATCGTATAGGTTTGCCTCTGCGTGGTCAGAGCACAAAGAATAATGCCCGTACACGAAAGGGGAAGAAGAAGACAGTTGCAAACAAGAAGAAAGCTACCAAATAAATAGGTTGATATGGCTAAAAAAACAGTCGCGAAAAAGAGAACCGTCAAAGTTGATGCTATGGGGCAGGCCCACATCAGTTCTTCTTTTAACAACATCATCATCTCTATTGCCAACAGCGAAGGTCAGGTAATTAGCTGGTCTTCAGCCGGTAAAATGGGTTTTCGTTCTTCCAAGAAGAACACACCCTATGCTGCTCAGATGGCTGCCCAAGATTGCGGCAAGATTGCCTATGATTTAGGGATGAGAAAGGTGAAGGTTTTTGTGAAGGGACCAGGTAATGGTCGCGAGTCTGCTATTCGTACTTTGCATGGTCTTGGTATTGAAGTAGTAGAGATTGTGGATGTGACTCCTATGCCCCACAATGGATGCAGACCTCCGAAGCGTAGAAGAGTTTGATCTGGGTACTGAGCACATTTGATAATAACATTTACTGAGCATTGTGTTGAGTTTAAGTAAACTCTGTGAGGAAAAGACGCAAGGGTGGAAAAACTATTTGCCTCTCCAGAAAATTAGTCGAGTGAAAAAGATTGTCTAAGCCAGCAATACTTATACCATCTCTCAATATTTTAGTCAATCGCGGCTGCACACAGACTGTTTGGGTTAGGCATAGACCAAGTCCTCCTATCATGGAAAGTAGAAGAAAGACATTGACTCTGACACTGCTCTATAATACAAGAAAATAATGGCAAGATATACAGGACCTAAAAGTAAGATTGCACGTAAGTTTGGTGCTCCTATTTTCGGACCGGATCAGGTTCTTTCTAAGAAGAATTATCCTCCCGGACAACACGGGAACAATCGTCGCCGTAAGACGAGTGAATATGGTCTGCAGTTGCGTGAAAAGCAAAAGGCTAAGTACACATATGGTGTATTGGAACGCCAGTTCCGCAACATGTTTAAGAAGGCTCAGCGTAGTAAGGGGGTAACAGGTGAGGTGTTGCTTCAATTGTTGGAACAACGCTTGGACAATGTCGTCTATCGTTTGGGGATTGCACCCACCAGAGCTGCAGCTCGTCAATTGGTGACTCACCGCCATGTAATTTTAGATGGTCGTGTGATGAATATCCCTTCTCACTTTGTTCAACCAGGTCAAGTTGTTGGAGTTCGAGAGAAGTCTAAGAGCTTGGAAGTGGTAGTTGATGCCCTTGCTGGATTCAATCACAGCAAGTATCCTTGGTTGGAGTGGGACGAATCTAGCAAGAGTGGCAAGATGTTGCACATCCCCGAGCGCGCAGATATTCCTGAAGAGATTCGTGAACAGCTCATCGTAGAATTGTATTCTAAATAATCCATAGTACCATGGCAATATTAGCATTTCAAAAACCCGACAGTGTATTGATGATGGAGGCTTCGGACTCCTTCGCGAAGTTTGAGTTCCGACCATTAGAGCCCGGCTATGGCATTACTATTGGTAATGCTCTTCGGCGCATATTATTGTCCTCCTTGGAAGGCTTTGCTATTACATCGATCAAGATAGAGGGGGTAGATCATGAATTTGCTACTATTCCGGGTGTATTGGAGGACGTCACCAATATTATTCTTAAGCTTAAGCAAGTTCGTTTCAAACAGCTACAACCGGATGTTTCCGAGGAAACCATTCGTCTTCAGATAGAGAAGAAGGTGGTTTTCAAGGCTGGGGATATGAATGAGCAACTTACCGGATTTACTGTGTTGAATCCTTCCCTTGAGGTTTGTCATCTAGATCCATCAGCTTCTATGCAGATAGAGTTGACAATTAAGAAGGGACGGGGCTATCAGTCTGCTGATGAAAATCGATCTGATTCAGATGAAATCCACACGATTGCAATTGACTCTATCTATACGCCTATCCGCAATGTGAAGTGCGTGGTGGAGAATTTCCGTGTGGAGCAGAAAACGGACTTTGAGAAGCTCTTGTTGGAGGTAAGTACAGACGGTAGTATTCACCCGAGAGAGGCTCTCAGCCAAGCTGCCGGGATTTTGATCGAGCATTTTGCTCTCTTCGCTGAGAATAATTTCTCTGTAGTCGAAGAAGCACAGGTTAGTGAAGAAGCTGTTGAGTTGAGCGAAGAGGATATGGAGATGCAAGAGATTTTAAATCGACCACTTACCGAGTTTGACCTCTCTGTTCGTGCCTTGAATTGTCTTCGAGCAGCAGATGTAGATACTATGGGTGATCTGGTGAAATGTACGAAGGCAGATCTGCTCAAGGTTAGAAATTTTGGTCGTAAATCTCTGACTGAGCTTGAAGAACTTTTCGAGAAGTGCAATCTCTCTTTTGGGATGGACGTTAGCAAATATAAGTTAGACAAAGAATAAACCCTCAAAACAATGAGACACAATAAGAAAGTACCTCACTTGGGTCGTACTAAGAGCCACCGCGAAGCTATGCTTTCAAACATGGCCACCTCATTGATCATGCATAAGCGCATTTTCACTACAGTGGCTAAGGCTAAGGCCCTTCGGGTATATGTAGAGCCGATTATTACAAAATCGAAGACAGACTCTACTCATTCTCGTCGTATGGCATTTGCCTTGTTGAGAAATAAGTATGCAGTGAAGGAGCTCTTTGGAGATATTTCTCAGAAAGTGGCTGATCGTCCTGGAGGATATACTCGTATTATCAAGACCGGTTATCGTTTGGGTGATGCTGCGGCCATGTGCTTTATCGAGCTTGTGGATTATAATGCACACATGGCTAAAGAAGGAGCTGATGCCAGCAAGCCAGCGGCTAAGCGCACACGTCGCTCTCGTGCGAAGAAAGCCGAGGCTCCTGTTGCTGAGAAACAGGAAACTTCAACAGAAGAGTAACAAAGAGATACAACAGAGAAGAACTACTTCGTTGAACAAAGGGAAATTCTCTGTTGCACTTGAAGATTTGAATAGAGAAGAGGGTTGCAGGATAGTTGTCTTGCAACCCTTTTTCTATTTTTTGTGCTGAGTTCTAGAATAGTGACGTGTATCGAAAATTATTGAAGTCCAATAAAAAGTTTTGGAGACCTTAAATAGTTTGCAATCTCAGTGGCAGGTAGTTAAAAGAGGACTTTTTTCGCAGTAAGTCTCTCTTGTTCATGTTGGGATCAACTGTCTGATAAGGAACCTTGCAAGCTCAAGCTAAAATAGAGAAATCATAAACTCTTTATTATCCTTCGAGATTGATACTTATATAAGTATCCCATTATCCTCTTTTTGAAAGATTGAAGGATTGGCTATCTGATAAAACGAGATGCAAATTGAGAGTCTTGCACGAGATTCTTTCTCTTGCATGCTCAGAGCCTAAACAGACTAAGTAAAAAAGCAGCAAATAGAGGGTGTTGAATGATGTTGGAATATGGGATCAGTTGTATTGGAGATCTACGGAGACTATTCTATCGATACGTCGGTTCGATCTTAGGAAACACATAGCAGAGACAACAAGTAGCTGTAATTCTAGACCTTCTATGATCCTTGGGATAGAAGGGGGGGCGGAAGTACCTCAAAGAGGGATAAAAAGCCTTCTGAAAGCCGTATAAATGCCGGAAAACGCGTGTAAATAGACTTTATATATTTCCTTTATATCGAACTCATGCTATTGATATATTAGTATAGAGCCAATTAGGCATAAAGCCGTTGGCAAAAGGCTTATCTTTGCACAGATTAGACATTCAGTAATAAGCATATGGGATTGTTTGGCTTTTTCAATAAAAAGAAAAAGGAAACCCTCGATGAGGGCTTAAGTAAGACCAAGACTTCTGTATTTGGTCAGATTGGTCGTGCTATTATAGGAAAGAGTACGGTAGATGATGAAGTGCTTGATAATCTGGAGGATATACTCATCACTTCCGATGTTGGTGTAGATACGACTCTGACTATCATCAAAAGAATTGAAGAGCGAGTGAAACGAGACAAGTATGTCTCTACTTCGGAGCTTACCGGCATTTTACGAGAGGAAATTGCAGCGCTGCTTAGTGAAAACGGTACAATCGATGGAGATCGATTTGAGCTACCAACTCAATCTCGCCCCTATGTGATTATGGTCGTAGGAGTAAATGGTGTAGGTAAAACGACAACCATAGGCAAGTTGGCTTATCAATTCAAATCACAGGGAAAGAAAGTTGTATTGGGGGCCGCCGATACGTTCCGAGCTGCTGCTGTGGAGCAATTGCAAATATGGGCGGATCGTTGTGATGTCCCGATCGTGAAACAACAGATGGGATCGGATCCCGCTTCTGTGGCCTTCGACACACTCAGCAGTGCCGTTTCCAACAACGCTGATGTGGTGTTGATAGATACAGCTGGACGTTTGCACAATAAGGTTGGTCTGATGCAGGAGTTGAGCAAAATTCGTCGTGTAATGCAGAAAATCATCCCAGATGCTCCTCATGAGTGTCTGTTAGTTCTCGATGGCTCTACAGGGCAGAATGCCTTTGAGCAGGCCCGGCAATTCAGCATTGCCACCGAGGTCAATGCTTTGGCCGTAACCAAACTTGATGGGACAGCCAAAGGAGGAGTGGTAATAGGTATATCCAACGAATTTAAGATACCGGTAAAATACATCGGTCTGGGTGAAGGGATAGAGGATTTGCAAGTATTCCGCAAACGTGAGTTTGTCGATTCTCTCTTTGGCGAATGAAGCGAAACAAAGTAGACGTAATCACCCTCGGATGCTCCAAAAATTTGATCGATTCAGAGCGTCTGATGCGCCAGTTTGCATTGAATGGTTATCGTGTGTCTCACGATACGGCACAGCCTGATGGAGAAATTGTTGTGATCAACACTTGTGGTTTCATCGATGCTGCCAAGGAAGAATCCATTGAGACGATTCTCACGGTTTTGGATCTGAAGAAGCGAGGTCGTGTCGGAGCAGTCTATGTAATGGGATGTCTGAGCGAACGCTACCGTGATGAATTGGGGCAAGAGCTAGATGGCGTAGATCGCTGGTATGGGAAATTCGATTGGCCTCAGCTACTCAGAGACATAGGGAAGGCCTATTACGATAGAGAGGCAACTACCCGTATGCTTACAACGCCGTCTCACTATGCCTACTTGAAAATTGCCGAAGGTTGCGATCGCAGTTGTTCCTACTGTATCATCCCAAAAATCACAGGAAGGTATCGTTCTCGCCCCATGCAGGAGATTTTGCAAGAGGCCGAAAGACTGTCGTTAGCCGGAGTGAAAGAGCTACAACTGATAGCCCAAGACCTCACCTATTACGGAATGGATTTGGATGGACATCGAGCCTTACTCCCCGAATTGCTAAGGCAACTTGTATGCATAGATGAAATCGAGTGGATCCGCCTACACTATGCTTACCCACACCACTTCCCATATGAGTTATTGGACGTCATTCGGGAAGAACCCAAGATTTGCAACTATCTGGATATAGCCTTGCAACACATCAGCGATAGAATGCTCAAACAGATGCGCCGAAATATCTCTTCCGCTGACACTTATAACTTGCTCCGAAAAATAAGAGCAGAGGTGCCAGGCATTCATCTGCGTACAACACTTATGGTTGGACACCCGGGTGAAACGGAAGAAGATTTCCAAGAATTGCTGCAATTTGTTCGTGACATTCGTTTCGAACGCATGGGAGCCTTTATCTACTCGCACGAAGAGGGCACTTGGTGCGATCAACACTATCAGGATGACGTCCCCAACGAAGTTAAGATAGACCGTCTCGACAGGCTTATGGCTCTGCAAGAGGAGATTTCCCTCTCCATCCAGCGTTCTAAAATCGATACCTCTCTGAAAGTCATAGTCGATCGCAAAGAAGATGGCTATGCAGTGGGGCGCAGTCAATACGATTCTCCGGATGTAGATCCCGAGGTTTGGATCACTGAATATCCGGGAAAAAATCTTGAGATAGGGCAGTTTGTTACCGTTTCTGTGACCGATGCGACAGCCTTTGAGTTGTATGCAGAACCTATAGAATAGACTCCTCATATACGTGTAGCATTTTGGAGAGCAATAGCCTACAACACGAGCTTTGGCTCAATCGTCTTTCTGCAGCATCATATCTGCCGGTATCGCACTCGGAGCTGCTGATATCTTGTCTGTGCGAACAGCTGAAAGTCCGGTTGGAGAGAGGTGAATCCATTAGACAACAAGGACTGGGATACTGGGAGAGCGAGACAAAGGGAGAGTTTGTTGCACTGCTACCCGATGGCAAAAGAATATTGCTTCCCCCCCGTGTTCATCTGCGTCTCTGCTCAAAGCCGAGCAAAAGGCTCTGTCCTGATGAGCAACTCGTGCGAGCCTTGAGTGAGACTTCGGGCTTGCTCCTTGATGTTTGCCAACGCTGGTGGAATATTTTGGGAGAGTTGCTTCTTCGAGATTTAGAGCTGGAGAGAGTTGTTGTTTGGCCCGAAATAGGACTCTTCAGGGCACAAGAGGGAGAGATTTGTTTTGAGCCACAGGGGGAGGTATGTGAGTATTTAGATCGGGCTTTCTCTGTATTTATCCCTGTCGAGCTGCATGAAAAGGCGGAGTTGGATGACACACCCTCTTTGCCATTCGAAAGTATAGAAGAAGCTCTGCAGCGTTGTTCTCTTCTGCGAAGAGAGGACGAGAAAGAGGAGTATTCCATTGATGAAAGCTCCCGGGAGATACCCTTCGATAATTCTCCTGAGCAGCAGCCAGAAGAGAGAAAGATAGCCTTGCCACACACTGAAGTACAAATGGAAGAAGAAGAGATATTTACACATCCGGAGGAGCCGGAAAGAGAAACGCCACCCACTGACTCTATCGAGCATCCTCGGAAAGGAAGTAACCTTGTGAAAAGTCAATGGGTATGGATTGCCTTGGTTCTTCTTTTAATTCTGTTGTTGCTTTCTGCCCTTTTTCTTTTCACTTCTCAAGGAGAAAAGAAAAAGGGCGAAAACCTCCCCAACCAATCTATCATACCACAAGAAAAATCGAGGAAAACAACCTCAACCGATACGGTTGCCATGCTTGCCGCTAACCAGAATCTAAAACCGGACAGTGATACAATGAAATCGGCTTCTCTTGCTAATGGAGAGACCAAAGAATCTACCATATCGACTTCCTCGACCACTTCCAATATCATAGAGACTTCTCAGTCAACGGAAAGGCATACAGAAAATGCGCATTGGGTGCGTATCCAGCCGGGAGAACGCCTCAATCAGATCGCCCTTCGAGAGTATGGAGACAAGGCTTTTTGGGTGTATATTTACCGGGCCAATAAAAATCGCATATCCAACCCTGACAGAGTACCATCGGGCTTGAATATCCGTTTACCTCGTATAGGGGAGTATGGTCTTACCCGCACGGACAGCGTGGGCGTCTGGCAAGCTCGCCGAGCCGAACAGGAATGGAATTTGAAGAAAACAAAACAAGAATAACGCATGAATGCAGCGGTAGATATAAAAGCAATTACTGCTCTGATAGAGAAGCATAGTCCAATCGTAGACAACCTGCGCAGGGGAATGCAGCAAAAGATTGTAGGGCAGAGTCATCTGATAGATTCTCTATTGGTAGGTCTTCTGGCCGATGGCCATATTTTGCTTGAGGGAGTACCCGGTTTGGCCAAGACTTTGGCGATCAAAACTCTTAGCTCTCTGGTACAAGCCGATTACAAACGCATACAGTTCACACCGGACCTGTTGCCTGCCGACCTCATCGGTACCATGGTGTATAGCCAACGCAATGAGGAGTTTCAGGTCAAGCAAGGACCCATATTCAGCAATTTTGTGTTGGCAGATGAGATCAATCGAGCACCTGCCAAAGTACAGAGTGCTCTGCTCGAAGCCATGCAGGAAAGACAGGTGACAATAGGAGAAACAACTTACAAACTCCCCAGCCTCTTTTTGGTACTGGCAACACAGAACCCCATAGAACAGGAAGGAACTTACCCCTTGCCAGAAGCTCAGGTCGATCGCTTCATGTTCAAAGTCCTGCTCGATTATCCGCACAAGGAGGAAGAAGCTCTTATTATACGGAGCAATCTGAGTGACCAGATCTCTCGGCCTGTATCCTCGGTCGTATCTGTGGAAGAGGTGATGCAGGCACGACAGGTTGTGCACTCGGTCTACATCGATGATAAGATCGAACGCTATATCGTAGATCTCGTCTTTGCTTCGCGCTATCCTGCCGATTATGGAATGGAAGAACTTGGCCGTATGATTACATTCGGTTGCTCTCCGAGAGCCGGGATCAATTTGGCTGTTGCAGCTCGGGCTTATGCCTTTCTGAATGGTCGTGGCTATGTCTTGCCAGAGGATATTAGAGCGATCGCCCACGATGTGCTAAGGCATAGAATTGGGCTTGGCTATGAAGCGGAGGCCGCCAATCTGACCGCTGATGCAGTAGTCGATGAGATCGTAAACAGGGTGGAGGTACCCTAAAAAGTTTTTCTCCCCGAATGAAAAAGCTTGGGACTGAAGCAATAGACCTGCTTAGGCGGGTTCGCCGTATCGAGATCAAAGCCAAACGACTCAGCAGAGAGGTGTTCGCAGGCTCTTACCAGTCTGCATTTCGAGGGCGTGGTATGGCTTTCAGTCAGGTACGCCCTTATGCTGTGGGAGATGATATCAGAGATATAGACTGGAATGTCACAGCTCGCTATCACAAGCCTTTTATCAAAGAGTTTGATGAAGAGCGTGAGTTGAGTGTAATGCTATTGGTCGATATGAGTGGAAGTCTCCTCTTCGGTACAATAGACGAGACAAAGCGAGAGTTAAGCACGGAGATTGCTGCAACTCTAGCTTTCTCTGCTATGCAGGGGAATGACAAAGTGGGGGCTATTCTCTTTTCCGATAAGGTGGATAAGTATATTCCGCCACGCAGCGGTCGTAGTCATATCTTGTACATCATACGTGAATTACTCAGCTTTGAGCCAAACTCTCCCCGAACGAATATTGCAGCCCCTCTCATGGCCCTTCGAACTGTCGTAAAAAAGCAGTGTACTGCATTCTTGATAAGCGACTTCATGGCGGAGCCTTCTTCCTACGAACAGTCTCTCGGTATCGTTGCTCGCAAGCACGATATGGTTGCTATACGCGTATATGACAGACATGATACGGCCCTTCCCTCAATGGGATTGGTATTGATGCGAGATGCCGAGACGGGAGTACAACGCTGGATAGATAGCAGCAGCAAAGGAGTAAAGAAAGGTTTTGAGCAATATCATCATCGTATAGCATCGGAGCGCAAGACTTTGCTTGACAAATATCATATAGATCGGATGGAGGTACATACAGGGGAGGATTATGTACCACCCATGATACAGTTATTCAGGAGAAGAAAGTGAGTAGAACAATACATTGTCTCAATAGGATCGCTCTGTCTCTGATACTCATTTTCATTGTGAGCATGGGAGTGGAGGCACAACGACTGGGGATAACAGCCGAAACAGACCGATCGGAGATGCTCGTGGGAGAGCAGGCTGCTATCGATTTGGTTGTGCGTACTGCCGACATTTCCGGAACTCGTATTATCATCCCTCCGGATTCATTGCAGCAAAACTTCGATTTACTCTCTTATCAGCCTGTAGATACGACAGAGTTGGGCGATGGACTATATGAGCTGTCAGCCCGTATGGTCATCACCGCTTGGGATAGCTGTTTGCTGGTTGTCCCTAAAATACGGGTTGTATGTGCCGGAGAGGAAGCTGAGGCCGGGCCATTCGTCATCAAGGTGAACGAGCCTTCGGTCGATATATCTCGCCCTGATTCTATTGCCGATATCAAAGCCCCATGGCAGGTAAAACTAAAAGTCGGCGACATTCTTACCCTTATCATCAGGCATCCCCTTTTCTACATTTTCCTGGCACTTATCCTGCTAAGCCTATTGTTCCTCCTCTGGCGCAGATACCAAAAACGAAAGGCATTGAGACTACCGGAAGTCTCACCAGCATATGTGCCAACGGCATACGAGCAGAGTAAAATACGTCTTGAACACCTCGATAGGGAAGCCGAACATTACTCTCCCAAAAACTTCTATACCGAACTTCTCGATGTATTGAGAATATACTTGGTAGAAGTCAGCGATATTCCTGCCATGGAAATGCTACCGAAGGAGTTGAGAGAGGCAATAGACGCTTCTTTTGAATTGGAAACGACAGCATTAGCCGATGTACAAACCGAAGCCAATCTGGCCAAATATGCCAAAGGAGAGTTTGCCATAAATCGCATGCGTGCAGCCATAGTCCCTGTGACAGACATGTTGGATCACATCAATACGATCCTGATCGAGAGAGAGAAAGCTGCTACTCTCCCCCAACGAGAAAAGGAGGCGGAGGTATGAATTTCGCTTTCCCTTCTTTCCTACTGCTGCTACTGCTATTGCCCCTTTTGCTGTATTGGTATATATGGCGCAGACAGAAACAACATGCCTCTCTGTTCCTTTCTGACCTTAGTCCCCTACAGGGGTTATCCGCAGGGTTGAGAGTAAAACTCAGACATCTGCTCTTTACTCTCCGTTTATTAGCCTTGGCTTGTCTGATCGTTGCGTTGGCACGTCCTCAGAATCGCAATAGTTTTCGCAAAGACACTGTGATGGGGATAGATATCATGATGGCAATGGATATTTCGGGGTCAATGCTCGCTATGGACTTGCAACCTAACCGAATGGAAGCTGCTCGAGATGTCGCCCAGCGTTTCATCAACAACCGTCCTACAGACAATATTGGGTTAGTTGTCTTCTCGGCCGAGAGTTTCACTCAGTGCCCTCTCACCACAGACCACAAACAGTTGCTCAACCGCTTGGAGGAAGTCAAGCCCGGGATGTTGGAAGACGGCACTGCCATCGGTCTTGGGTTAGCTACAGCTGTAAGCCGAATCAAAGACAGTAAAGCCAAGAGCAAGGTAATCATCCTGCTCACTGATGGGATAAATAATGTAGGGGATATATCTCCTCTTATGGCGGCCTCTTTGGCCAAATCTTTCGGAATACGTATCTACACAATCGGAGTCGGCACGCAGGGAGAAGCTCCCATGACTGTGAATACCCTCTTTGGCCCCAGAGTGCAGAATGTACCGGTAGAGCTGGATGAGCCTACACTCACAAAAATGGCAGAAATAACGGATGGAAAATACTTCCGGGCCGTGGACAATGAGAGTCTGGCCGAGGTTTACCATGCAATTGATGAACTGGAGAAAACGAAAATCATAAGCCGAGAAGAGACCGGCTACGAAGAGTTATTCTCTTTTTGGGCTGTGGCTGCTATACTGCTTCTTTTAGTCGAATTTATTTTGCGCAATACCTATTTGCGCAGTATCCCTTAAACTTCGATAGCCATGATTGGATTTGCCTCTCCCTATATTTTATATCTATTGCTTTTACTGCCATTACTGGCTGCTCTGTGCTATGCTTCTTTTTTGAGGCGTCGCTCTCTTGAGCGTCGCTATGCAGATATTCCAAGAATCAAAATGCTCAAGCCGGAGGCTTCTACTAAAAGGCGACTGTGGAAAGAGGCTTTCCTTCTGCTCTCGATGATTTTTCTGATCATAGCAATTGCTCGGCCAAGAATACCCAAGCCGACAAACGAAAACGAATTGGGCAGAGGATATGAATTGATGATCGGTCTGGATATTTCCAACTCGATGTACAGTACTGATGTATCTCCGTCTCGCTTGGACTTTGCCAAACGTATATTGAACAAACTCTTCGATGAGTTGCATGGCAACAAAGTCGGCTTGATGGTTTTTGCCGGCAGTTCGTTTACCCAAATCCCTATCACCACGGATCTGTCGGTTGCGAAAGAGATGTTACAAGATGTCGATCCTGGAATGATCTCCAATCAGGGTACCGCTATCGACAAAGTGATAGAGGCCTCTTCTGCCTGCTTCGGAGATAATGAACTTGTGGGTAAAGCTATTCTTCTACTTACGGATGGCGAGTCGCAAGAAGGGGATGCCAAAGTTGCTGCGGAGAAAGCTCTCAAACAGGGGATTCGCACCTTTGTAATCGGGATTGGATCGACACAGGGAGGTATGATCCCTATGGGAGACGAGGTGCTGAAAGCAGAGGACGGCCAACCCGTGCTCACCCGATTGAATGAAGAGATGTGCCGAACAATAGCAGAGGCTGGAGACGGTATCTACCTTGTCGGGAGCAATGCGAGTTCTATTGCCCGTGCAGTGATCAACCGTCTCGACAAATTACCAAAGGCGGACATCCATATGCCTTCTGGAGCTTCTTACTACGAAATTTATGCCTATCCACTCGCTTTAGCTTTCCTCTGTTTGCTGATCGAATTTTTTATACAAGAGCGCAAGAGCCGTTTCTTCTCACGATTCAAACTCTTTGATAGATGATTTTCCGGCACTATCCTATACGTCCTATCTGCACAATACTGCTGTGCATCTTATCCGCCTCGACATTGTGGGCACAGCAGTCGGTTACGTTGCTTAGCCGATCCGCCTTCAAGGCTTACTCTCGGCAAGACTATCAACAAGCTGCGGAATATTACCGGCAGGCTCTTGCTGTGGACAGTACTTACACTCCGGCTATCTACGGCTTAGCCGCCTCTCTCTACAGCGAAAGCAAGTATGAAGAAGCCACAAAGCAACTGGCACGACTAATTGACAACGACCAGTTGTCTCAGAGCCGTCAGGCCGATGTGATGCACAATATGGGCAACCTGATGATGCGCAGCAAACAGTACGACAAAGCCGTAGAAGCCTATAAGCAGGCACTCATACGTAGACCTCAGGACGATGAGACACGCTACAACTATACTTTGGCCAAGAAACTTCTGGAGCAAAATCAACAACAAAACAAGCAACAGCAAGAAGGGCAAAATGAAAATAACACCAATGCACAGCCTTCTCCACAGCAGACTCCACCACAGGACGGAGAACGCCAAAATGATCCGAAAGAGATAGACAAAGAGCGTGCAGAACAGATATTGGATGCCTTCAAGCAAGACGAAGAAAAGACACGCCGCCGGATAGAGATGCAAAAACGTGAAGAAGCACAACGACAACAAACCAAAGGCAAAAAGAATTGGTAATGTATCGCGATAAACTTATCCTCCTATTATTTATCTGTTTCCTGCCTATCTGCCTTTTTGCCCAGACCAGTTTTACGGTTTCGGCTCCCTCTTCGGTAGAGCTTGGGCAGCAATTCAAGGTTGTATTCGAGTTACGCAATGCTTCCGAAAAACGCTTTTCGGCACCCAAGTTCGAGGGCTTCGACATTCTTTTTGCTTCATCCGATGTTGCGATGATCCGGGAGAACAATAGGACAGAGACCCTTAATACGCATACTTATGTACTGCTCCCCAAAAGCAAAGGCAAGTTTACGATAGGAGCTGCTACTGTCGTTACGAGCGACAACAAAAGCTTGCGTACAAAAGCGACACAGATTGCAGTAGTAGATAAGGGACGCAGTAGCCGGAATACAGATCACGGTGGAAAGACTGCCGAGGCAACAGAGGAGCTCCCGACTTTGGGGGCACAGGATGTCTTTGTCCGTATCGAGCTGAATAAATCTAAGGCTTATGAGCAAGAAGAAGTTATTGCCACCTATAAGTTGTACATAGATCCCAAGTTGCGTCTTCGTCAGGTGGAATCAGTGCGTTATCCGGAGTTTGAGGGCTTTGTTTCTCAACCTGTCTATGATACACCGGAGCGTGGATTTGTGATAGAGAAGTACAACGGGCGATACTACAATGTGGTATTCCTGCAGCAATGGGTTGTCTTGGCACAGCGTCCCGGGCAACTGAATATTTCACCGGCTGAGATAGAGGTCGAGGTCTCTTTGCCACGAAAATTGAAGAGCACCGGAGACCCGATGCAGGACTTCTTGAATGCATCTCGTGGCGGTTACTTAAATTTGAAAAGACATCTCAAGACCTCCCCTGCTGCATTGACTGTTATTCCTCTGCCTTTGCCCAAGCCAGCTGCTTTTGATGGAGCTGTGGGAGAGTATATGATCAAAGCTTCTGTTGATCCTCAACAACCTGCCACGGGCGAAGCTATGACGGTACGTGTAGAAATAAATGGGCGTGGCAATATTAAGCTCTTGAAAGAACCCAAAATACAATTCCCCGAGTCTTTTGATACTTATGATCCGAAAGCAAAATCCGACATACAAGTTTCTGCAGGAGGCAGTACAGGCAGCAAAGTAATAGAGTACTATGCAGTGCCGAACAGAGTAGGGAGCTACTCTTTGCCTCCAGTAGAGATGGTCTTTTTTGATCCTGCGACAAAAAAGTACAAGAGGATTGCCACGGACCCTATTCAGCTAAAGGTGAAAAAGGGGAAAGAGCTTGCCCCAGCCGTTGCCGGTTCTTCTGCTCCAAGAGAGAATGTGCGACTACAGGGGCGTGAGCCTTCTCTGCCAAGGTTTGAGATTGATGGATCTACCATTCTTCCCGGATCGGCTTTCGCTTTCAGTCCCCTCTACTGGTCTTGTTATCTACTGGTTTTGTCATTGGGAGTCCTTTGCTATTTTCTGGTGAGACAAAAACGAAAAATGGAGGCCGACATCGACGGTACTCGCAAACGTCGAGCTGCCAAGCTGGCTCTTGAGCATTTGACCAATGCCCGAAACAGGATGCAAGCCGGAGAAGAGAGAAGTTTCTACGATGCTCTTCTTACTGCGCTGTGGGGCTATCTGGGAGACAAACTGTTGCTGCCTCTTTCCGACCTGAAGCAGGACAAAGTAGAAGAAAAATTGCAGGCATATGGAGCCGAAGTCTCTTTGATTGCTCGTTGGAAGGCTCTGATTCAGGAATTGGAGTTTGCGCGCTTTGCCTCTGTAGATACGGGCAAAAAGATGGAGGACTTTTATCAAGAAGCTGCTCAATTGATCGATCTAACTGAAAAAGTGAAAGTTCAGCCATGAAAACTAAATACCTGCGCTCCCCTCTCATCGCTTTCTTTATGCTTCTTCTTTGTGCTTCACATAATACGATTGAGGCACAGAGAGATAGTCTCCTTTCTATAACTCTTCCGACAGCCGGCCACGTCTTCGAGTCTGATTCTATACCTCAAACCGAGCCTGCTGCCCCGCACGAATTGTCAGCGATCTTCTCTTCGGACAGTTCGGCTTATGCCTATTATGCAGCAGGCCAGTATGAGCGAGCAGTAAAAAGCTATGAGCAGTTGCTGCAGAATAATCCTCATACAGCAGCACTCTACTACAATCTGGGTACGGCTTACTATCAAACCAAGCAGTATGGGCTTTCTATTCTTATGCTCGAGCGTGCCAAACGCTTGAATCCCTACGACAAGGATATTGCCAATAATCTCTCTTTGGCTCGCAGCAAAATAATAGATGCAACAGAGCCGACTCCCCTTTTCACTGCCTATTTGCTCGACCGGGTAACTGGCTTTTTGGGGCTGCGTATGCTTATTGCGATGGGCCTGTTTACGGCGGTCGTGTTTGTCGTTGCCAGTTTGTTTTTCCTACTCGGACGGAACCGCAAAGAAAGACGCATCGGTTTTTATGTCGCAAACCTGATGTTATTTTTTTCTTTGCTGTTCAACTTACTGTCTTGGTACAATTATCGGAACTACCGGGACAACAGAGATGCGGTTGTACTGTACCCACAAGTCGAACTCAAAACGGCTCCGGATCGCAGTTCTACCACTATTGCTCTCCTCCATGAAGGAGCCAAACTGCATTTACGCAAAGCAGGTAAGGAGGGCTGGTATGCTGTGAAGAGTTCGGATGGCAAGAATGGCTGGCTATTATCTGAGGAGGTTGGGCTTGTTGTTCCCCAAGAATAGAGATTTTGGCCGGATGTCTACATTTTGCAGTGATTATCTTGCACTATTAAGGTGATGTGTTTTGTAAAATTTTGGCTGTGACAAAAAGCGAAGAAATGGAGAGGAAATAGGTTGTATCTACGAATAGATATTTTCTGTTTCATATACTAAATTTCGACCCTCCAGAATACCGATGAATAGGGTATTCTGGAGGGTCGAAATTTTCACAGGAGAGAAATTTTGCTAACACAGGAGAAAAAGTTTCCTCTCACAGGAGAGAATTTTTGTTCGCTCCCGTGTTAGCCAAAAACAACTCCTTAGCAGACCGAAAAAGAGCAAAAAAACTGACCTCAGAGAGCCTGATTTAAGCAAAAAAACGAGGCCAAAAAAGAAACGTAAAACCAAATAGTAAAACATATCTTAAAAGGCTTCTCTCGAAGGGCATTCCAATTCTTTTGAGAAATTGCAGAGAGTCATCAATATCCCCTACAAGCTTGCAATTGGCAATGGAATATGCAAAAAAACAAAGCTTTGGTATATGATTGAATAAAAAAGTATCTCCGCAAAGGTAGAGGAACTTTGTCTCAGTTATTGGATGTTTATAATATGATTGCCTATGAAAAAGAACAAGTTACTGTTGTTATTCGGGCTGCTCTTAACTGTTTCATGTGCGTATGGGCAGGGTAAATACCCTACTTCTTTGGTTATCAAAAGGCTTGAAAACAAGTCTACGCAGGTCTTTTATCTGCACCAACTGCACAAGATTACCTTTGAAGCAGGCAAGATGCAGGTAACAATGCAGAATGGGTGATCTCTTCCGGAGAATGGACTTTACCCTCTCAAACAAATTGAGAAGTGTATCTTCTCCACCGATCTACAGAGTACTGATACCGAAGTAGTTCTTCCGATCAATATTGCTTACTCTTGTTATGAGGATGGAAATAATCTCAAATTCAATGGATTGGATATGCAAAAGTCTTATGCCCTTCGCATATTTGACATAGCGGGTGTTCTCATGTACTCAGCAGAGCATTTCCAACCCTCCCAGGCTATTGATATTTCTTCTTGGGCCTCCGGTCATAAGTATTAACAACCAATCTATCCTCCCGATAGTCCTAACCTGCCTTTCGAGATTGGAGATAATGAATTCACTTGGTCTAACTTGACCCCCAACACTTCTTATTATGCTGTTGCCATGGGTATGAATGCGGATAACGAATGGGGTAAGTTGACAAAAGTTGAGTTCAAAACCTTGGCGTCAAAATCTGCACCGATTACTCCCAAGAGCAAATCGGGTGTTATCAAGAGAGATGCAAAATGAATCCATGCAGGATGCCGTGTTTTGCAAGATCCGGTAGGAAGGTTGCAAAATAGCCTTTGAGGAACTTGTGCAACAGTCCCTCTGAACCTTAAATAGAAAAAGACCATCACATAGCCTAGCAAAAGGAGTGTATTTCTCCTTGCCAAGCTATGTGATGGTCTTTTTTGTGGAGAGCTACCGGTGGACGACCGGAATATTGCTGCTGAAATGCTTTACTCTATAACGATCACAAGGGTTCGTCTCAGAGGTGCCCACTTGTATATAAACTCTGCATGAGAGGAGTTGTTACGTACACACATGTGTGAGCGAGGGGTCGTGCCGAGAGTTGGGCTGTGCTCTTTGATCGGATTGTCTACTCCTACCACCGGGATTCCATGGATGTATGCTCCATTGGTGAAACGAGAGGCATAAGGTGCATACCCTTCGATTTCTCTGGTTCCATCCTGAAAGTAGTGCATCCGCCTCTTTTTTTGTTGCAGGAGAAAGATCCCGAGAGGGGTCTTTTGGGCATAGGGTGGCTTGAATCGCCCTGTGGTGGCCGGGTTGGTACTTCGTATAAGCCAATTGCCTGGAGATTCTCTTTCCAGAGTTGCAATATTCTGCTGGATCCGGTCTACAACCACTATATGCTGGAAGCTTGTGCTGTCGGGTAACTCCCGAATATAATTCTTAGGCACAAGCCATTGTCCTTCGATAAGTATTGGCTCTATGAGATAGTAATCTTCTTCTGTATCCACGATCTTGGCCAGAGTGCCATCCTGTCCATAGAGTTTGGGAGAGCTGATGTCTCCTGTGGGCGAATAAAGAGGGACTGATTGAAAGCGTTCTATTCCCAGGCTGTCTGTTATTCTGTTGTATTCATTTCGGGTATAGTTGAGGATAGTGGGAGCCTCCCCATTGATGTTTTTGTAATTCTCGAACACTACCCATTGGACCGGTTTTTGCTGCATATTTTCGATGAAAGCCAGCTTGTCACAGATAGCTTGCCATTGAAAGGAGCGTACAGTGTCTCGATAGGGATAAGTGTCTTCCAATATGTATTTGTCGAACAGTAGCTCTCGGCGGAGTTGTATGTCTTGGGCTGTCAGGAAAACGGGTTCAGGTTCTTTTTTTTGTTCATTTATAGCGATGTCGTTTGGCGAATTTTCCAAACTTTCTGCAGGGATAGAGTCCTGCATCGTTTCGGTCTCACTTGTTTTTTCTCGAATGCAAGAGAAGAGAGATAGAAGGAAAATTAGAATGGAAATGGAAGACAGCCTGTATTTCATGTCAATTTTGTGTTCAGTGAAGGAGGAGTAGATTATTTATAGATTGTAGAGGGTGTTTTAAGTAGAGACTTCTCTTTTTATTCTCTTGTGTAGGCTGTGTCATTAGTAGAGTGAAAAAAAGCCGCTCCGGACTTATCCAAGAGCGACTTTTGTTTTAGGGAATACAGCTTGCATATTGCCTGTCTGACAACTTTTCAGCTTCAATATGTCTTTGGCTGGCTGGTACTATTCGTCTGTTTGATCTATGCGTTCGTCTATCATTTTTATTTTTTGCTGCATCAATCGTATATCCTCTTCCAGACGTTCTTTCTTGCGATTCATTTCATTGAGCAAGGCATTGCCTCCTTTGCTGTCTGTGGAAAGGAAACCTAAGTTGTTGGAATAAGTTTGCAGCTCTTGTTTCATCCTATCCAGAATGCGCAACATGCGAGTCCTTTCGTTGAAAAGTTTCCCTTTGTTGCCTTCGCCCATTTCATCAAGAGTTGAGCCATAGCCCTCTAGGCGCCTGTTGTTACGGCTGACACGCAATCTATCGTATAGCTTGTCAGTGATTACCCGATATGCCTTTTGTACCTTCTCCTTGTCTTTGAAAGGAACGAAGCCCACGGAGCGGAACTTTGCGGTGAGTTCGGCCAATTTGTCTCTGGCTATTTGTTCGTCTTGCTCCTCTTCGAGTGCCTCGAGTTGGGCTATGATGTCCAACTTGAGTTTAAGGTTTTCTGCCCATGAAGCTCCACTTTCGGCATTTGCTTCCTTCTTGCGGTTGAAGAACTTGTCGCAGGCTGTACGGAAACGGTGCCAGATGGCATCACTTTGCCGACGATGTACCGGCCCAATCTCTTTCCATTTGGCTTGCAATTCGGTGAGTCTGGCTGTGGTGCCTTTCCAGTCTTCGCTGTCTTGCAGGCTTTCAGCCTCCTCTGCCATTTCTTTTTTCCGAGCATAATTCTCCTCATACTCTTTCCGCACTTTGGAGAAAAACATACTCTTGGCTGAGAAGAATGCGTCGCAAGCACCGCGGAACCTCAGGTAGATCTTTTCATTCTCTTTCTTGGGGGCGAAGCCTATACTCTTCCACTCGGCTTGTATTTGCAGCACCTGTTGTGTGGCTTGTTCCCACTGTTTAGGAGTTGTCAGCTCGTCTATCTTTATCCCCTCAACTTTTTGGCAGAGCGTGTCTTTGTGTTCCAGATTATCATTTTCGGCAGCCTTGAGCTGGTCGAAGTACTCTTGGTGTTTTTTATTGATGACAGAGGATGCAGCCTTGAAACGAACCCAAATGCTTTCCCGCAGATCACGAGCTACGGGTCCTAGATCTCTCCACTGTTTGTGCAAGTCTTGTAGCTTGCGAGCAGCTTGTACAATATCTTCGAGCTCGGAGAGGGATTCGGCCTCTTCGCAGAGAGTCGTTTTAGCTTCCAAGTTTTTTCGGAAATCGTATTCTCTGAATTCGTCGTTGATTTGCTTTAGGTCGTAGAATTGCTCTACCAATTTGTTATAGCTGTTTTGTATCTCATTGACCTGTTGCTCGGGTATCGCCCCCAAAGCATCCCAGCTCTCACGTATTTGGCGGAAGTCGGCTACGATTTTCCCAAATTCGTCGGTACTGCTAAGTAGTTCGCCGAGTTTGGTTAGCAAGTCTTGCTTTTTCTCAAGATTTTGAGCCTTGACAGCTTCCTCTTCTTCTTTCACTTTTTGGTATCTCTCTCGGAAGCTAGCCAAAAGGTCTTTCAGGCGTTCTTCGTGCACCTCTATCTTTTCGCTCAGGTCTTGCAAACTTTCTCCCCCCTCCTCATCCTGAGATTGAGGAGCTTCGAGTACTTGCTGCTTACGTCTGTAGAAGGCTTTTTTGTAGGCCTCTACATCGGTGCGGGCTGGTAGCTCTTCTGCCTGCAGCAAGACGGCCAAAGCTTCTACCAGCTCGGCTGCATTCTTGTCATTGAGCGAAGTCGTGTCCGCGATCGCACTTGTTGGTTGCAATGATTTCTTTTCCTGATCGGAGCCTGCCTGTTGGAGCTCCTGCTGAGAGTTTGTTGGTGTTTCCATAAAAGAACCTTCCTTGTTTTTACCAGCCCACCACGATCCCCCTCGGTCTTCATCGGTTGGATTTGATGGAGGGAGCTATCCCGATGGAAATGGTGTTACTATTCATGACCTCCACAAATTTAGCCATTAATCTTGATAAATGTATACAAAGAATGCTGTGGGGCGATTGGCTGATAAGAGCAAGCGTCCTGCGCATTGGCTTTTGAATCTTTGTATCCTTGATTTTGATCGGAAATGTGAAGTTCATTTAATTTCAACAGAGTAGGAGATAGCTCTGAAAGATCCGATTGACTGGATATTTTATCCGCTTGTGCATAAATATTTTTGTTCTTTTTCTTTGAATTGAAGATGGCAAAATGAAGATTTGCATTATTTCTTTTATCGTCTATCTTTGCAAGGTGAACGTATTGTTTGACCTTGTTTTTATTGTTGGAGCATTGATTTGACAATTGTGGTTCCCTTTCTTTGTTCTTGACAAAATTCTTGGCAAGGTTTTGTGTTTAATTAATTAAAATGACATGAGAAAATTACTATTAGGGAGATTGCTTCTCTCTTGTGCTGTCCTTTTTTCGGCGGTCAATTTTTCGGCTTTTGGGCTGGAAAACTCTTCTCAGACTACAGCCGCTCCAGTTGTTATGATGGAAGAATCTGGACAAACTGTTATCCTCTTCCTCCCAGGTCCTTTTGATATCCCAAATGCACGGTTTTATTGGGATGATGGAAATGTTGGCCAGGGACCAAAAGAATTCGAGGTTGGCGAGAAAGCAAAGTACTTGATCCATCTCAAACCTGGTTATGAACTTGAGTGGCTAAAACTCGGAGAGGTCGCTCTCAAGTTGAGCAAAGTGGGTGATTTTGTATACAGAACTGAGCATACGGTAAGTTTGGCAGACAAAGGCCAGTCGCTCACGGCCGAAATTAAAAAGACTGCCGATGCAGAGTCTATCTTCATTGTAGAGGAAACACAATCAGTGGAAGATGAGAGTGATAGTCAATTTGGTGATGATATTGAGGCAAATTTGACTGGAACCAAGAAGACCCCTGGTTATAGGTACGTAAAACTTGGAGATAAACTAGAGGTTACTTTCAATAAAGCCTATCCTTTCCCTCATGGATGGAGCGTAGTGGTGAAAGCTGGTGATGTGCAAATCAATCCGGATGCAGAGAAGAGATTCCGCTTCGCTGTTTCGGAAAACATGATCAAAGAGGAAAAGTTGGTTGTAAGAACAACTTTTACTTATGACCCCAATGTAGAGCCTCCTCAAAAGCATCTGTTGACAATACAAAGTGGTGTTAAGAATGGTAGATTGTCAGTTAAGGATGTAGATAATAGGACAATCAAAAATGGAGCAACGTTGACAGAAGGGACCGATCTTTTTCTTTTGGCTAAGCCTAACCAAGGTTACACTCTGGACTATGTGAAGGTGAATGATGTTGCGCTTGAAATGACTCCTGCAGGAGATGGCTTCGAGGGTAGTTTTAGTATATCCGAGCCTACTACGATAACTTATGCGTTCAAACAAAAGACCGAACAGCCACAAGAAAAGGTCACTGTGACTTATGCAGCTCCTCAGAATGGACAATTCTCTGTGAAGAACGGCTCAGATGCAGTTGTTACCGGTTCTACTGTGGACAAAGGCTCTACTCTTTCTTTGACAGCCGTAGCTGATGAAGGTTATGAGCTGGATAAGGTAATGGCTGGCGAAATATCAGTAGCCATGACAGCTGGAGCTGATCGTACTTATACAGGTACATATCAGGCTGATGCCAATGTAACCTTTGTTGTTACTTTTAAGGAAAAGGTGATCGAAACGGTAACTATCAACTATGCTGCACCTGATCATGGTGCATTCACGGTTAAGAATGGAGAGGCCGATGTTGCCAATGGCTCTACTGTGGAGAAAGGTTCTACTCTTTCTTTGACAGCTGTAGCAAACGAAGGTTACAAGCTGGATAAGGTGATGGTTGGACAAACCGAAGTTACTATGACACTTGGTTCTGACCGCACTTACACCGGTACCTACAAGGCTGATGCAGATGTGACATTTGTTGCTACTTTCAAAGCTCATTCATCGCAGATGTTTACTGTGACGATAAAAGAATCAGATAATGGTGTTATTACGCTCAAGAAAAAAGGAGGAGAAGACATTGCTTCCGGAGCTCAAGTTGAAGAAGGAATAGTTGTGTCCGTAGTATCGACCCCTAATGAAGGTTACATATTGAAAGAGCTGAAAGCGAATGAAGAAGATATTCTTGCTAGTAAGGAATTTGTAGTCTCTGCAAATACTGAAGTTTCGGCTGTGTTCTCTAGAGGATATAAGATTACTCTCAAGGAATGTGAGAATGGTAAGGTTGTGATTTTGAATAAGGGTATTGATCCTAATGCTGTACCTAAACAGACAATTCTTTTCGTAAGAGCAATTCCTGATGCTGGTTATAGACTGAAGACTTTGCATATTGGCCAGCTCTCCAGCGCAAAGGAGATTTACAGTTTCTATGTTAGTAAGAGCTTGGAGATTTATGCCGAGTTTGAGCAAGGGGAACCTGCAGCTCCGGAAGATGGTTTCTTGCTCGAACCAGAGATTGAAGGACAGGGAGCCATTGCAATAGAGGTAGACGGGGAGGAATATAATAGATTCCCAGTTTTGGATTTGGATGAGGACAAGTCTTGTGCTATCCGTGTAACTCCTGCTGCCGGGTGGAAGCTTGCTGAGTTGACTGCAAATGGTGTTGATGTACTGGAAGTCAAGACCTTCAAGGTCAAATTGGGAGAAAATAAGATTTTTGCCAAATTTATCCCTGGTGAAGGAACTAAGTACACAGTTACGATTGCTCCTACCGAGAATGGTACAATCGCCTTGAAGGATAGAACCGGCAAGGATATTGCTTCCGGTTCTCAGGTATTTGCCGGCACGGAGTTGGTGGTAGTTGATACTCCTGCAGATAAGTACAAATTAGACAAGCTGATGGTTGGAGAAGAGGATATCACTAGAACAAAGAAATTCGTTGTGAATGCAGATGTTACTGTAAGAGCTGTTTTTGTTAACGATGGAGCCTCTGAAACAGTTGCTGCATTTGGTCTTCGTGTTTATCCTAATCCGGCGTCCGACTATGTATTGGTGCAGGGAGAGGCTCTTGCTAACGTGCAGCTCATCTCCCTTGATGGACGTGTAGTATTTGCAACTCTCGCTGATGCAGAAGGTTTCGTGCGTATCGACCTTGCTTCTATTGCCAATGGCACTTATGTGCTTGTAGTAAACGATAAGGCTACTAAGCTCGTGGTGAAGTAAGAGAGATCTTGCTTTGATATTTTTCGAGATGGGGCATCGGAATTGTAAGTTTCGATGCCCCATTTTTGTGTTTATAGTCAATGGAGTTCTGCTTTTTTTGTGCCACAGAGTTGTTTTTATGGACTTGCTTTTTTTTGAACACTTGTGGGATGCTGTGATTTAAGAAAAAGAGGGCCTGAAAGGGAATAATAAGATGGTTATGTGAATAGAAAGATCTGAATATCAAGGATAAAAAGAGAATGCGAAATTGATTGATACCTTTAATTTTATTTTTTTAGAACATTGCTAATCTCAACAGTAATACTTATCTTTGGCAAAAGCAGTTGGACGCCCTCCTAGAGATTATTCTCGTTTTTTTCTGAACAAGGGCGTTCCCTTTTATCTTTTACTTCTCGGGAGAGTTTTTTTGAGTGTTTAATTAATAATTTGTGGTATGAAAAGATTACTGGTTTGGAGGTTAATCCTCTCTGCAGTTGTCCTATTCTCCATGCTTGGTTTTCTGTCCCCTCTTTCTGTAGAGGGACAGACTACTTATTATGCAATTACTCTTAATAAGGAGGGGAGTGGGACTGTCAAATTTACATCCGAAGGTGTCGATATCCCAGATATCACTAAGGTCGCCTCTGGAACCAATGTGAAGATTACCCTTCTCCCTGATGAAGGGTATGAGGTCAAGTTTGCTGAGTATATTGAGGGTTCTGCCTTTTCGGGTACTCCATTTGAAAGTGGAGACTTGGTCCGCATGTACAGCAACTTGACTGTAAATGTCAAGTTTGCACAAAAGCAAGTCCAGCCGATTCGGTTTTATCTGCCTGATGCTTTCTCCGTACAGAACGGAGAACTTATGTGGGGAAATGGAGTAACGAGTGTTTCTCAGGAGTTTTCGCCAGGAGAGGAAATGCCTCTAGAAGCTAGAGCTGATGTAGGTTATGAGTTGGACTATATCAAGGTTGGTGATAAGCCAGTTCAAATGATCTATAGCGATGCTACTCAAACTTACAGCGGAAAGCATCTTGTTAGCGAGGAAGACAGAGGAAAAGACATTAGTGCTGCATTTAAGCGCAAACCGGATGCTCCTGCTTCTTATTACATAGAGTTGAGGGAGGAGCATGAGTATAATGGAGAGGACGATGGTTCCGGTGATGATCAATCTGCCAATATCAAGGGAGCCAAGATAGATGCATCTGGACGTAAATACGTGAATATAGGAGATCAATTGGAAGTTGACATCTTGGGCAAACTCCCCAATTGGTCTGTAAACGTCTATGTTAATCTCGAAGAAGTTATTCCGAACTTAGAGGGACTGTATAAGTTTCAGGTTGGCGAGAATATGATTTCGGAAGACAAGTTGAAGGTGAAAGTTGTATTCAAAGAATCTTCCGAAGACCCAGAACCTCCTCAGAAATATACTGTCACGATCGCCAAGGATGCAGGAGAAGGCTCCTTGTCTGTGAAGGATGATGAAAATTTTAGGCCGATACAATCCGGAGATAATGTGGCTGAAGGGACGGGACTGGTTCTCATAGCCAAACCCGATCATGGGTATACATTGGAATATGTGAAGGTTAATGGGATATCGATAGTGATGGATCCAATAGCCGGAACTAATCAATTGGAAGGCTCTGCTACAGTGTCGGCTGCTACGAATATTACTTATGCCTTCAAAGAGGCTGCTGTAGAGCAAGTGGAAGTGTCTTTTGATGCTCCTGCGAATGGAACCTTCTCAGTTAAGAAAGGCGAAACTTATATTGAGACCGGCTCTACTGTGGAGACCGGCTCAGAGTTAACCTTGATAGCAGTGGCCAATGAAGGCTATGAGTTGGATAAGGTAATGGCTGGCGAAACATCAGTAGCCATGACAGCTGGAGCTGACCGTACTTATACAGGTACATA
>NZ_FUXH01000011.1 GCF_900167225.1 Porphyromonas crevioricanis | reverse complement strand
GACAAAAGCAACTAAGCTTTCGGACAAAAGCAACTAAGCTTTCAGACAAAAGCAACTAAGCTTTCGGAAAAAAGCAATAAAGCTTTTGATCGATTGCTCAATGGCTTTTGGAGTTCCTTTCGTCATGGACAGATCTTTCATTGCTGAAATGGATTGATAGAGAATAGGTTACCTGAGAAGCAACAAGCCACACATCAAACGAATTGGCTTACTGGAGTGACCATTGTTCTGACAATACAAAGACCCGAAAGTCGTATCGAATTGCTCCCTTCCTCAAGATCAAAAAAAGAGGGTGTCGCAACTTTTGCTATTGTTGCAACGCCCTCTTTGTGATTTGCGGAAGAATCCGCTTAGTCCATTTGGTGGCTTCCGATTAATCTTTGAGCTTTACCAAATCTTTGATGCCACCTACAGCTCCTAATACACCGCTGGCTTCATAAGGCATGTATACGGTTTTGGTATTATTTCCCTTGTTGATGTCTTTTAAGGTATCGATGTACCGCATGGCTATCAGATATTGAGCAGGATCTGAGCCTGATCCGGAAACCGCTGCCGCCACTTGTCGGATGGCCTCTGCCTCGGCTTTAGCCACTAAGATTTGCGCTTCTGCTTCTGCTTCTGCACGTAATACCTTGGCTCGTTTTTCTCCCTCTGCATGGTTTATGGATTCCTGCATTTTTCCTTCAGACTCACGTATTACAGCCTCTTTTTGTCCTTCAGCTTGTAATATCTGAGCACGCTTGTCTCGCTCGGCTCGCATCTGTTTCTCCATCGCATCGCGAATGTCTCTTGGAGGATTGATGTCTTGCAACTCCACACGGTTTACTTTCACCCCCCATTTGTTTGTGGCTTCGTCGAGAATCTCTCTCAACTTGCTGTTGATAGTATCACGGCTGGTGAGAGTCTCATCCAGATCCATCTCTCCAATCACATTTCTCAAACTTGTTTGTGTGAGCTTTTCTATGGCATCGGGCAGGTTCTGAATTTCGTAGACGGCTCGTATAGGATCTACGATTTGGAAATACAAGATTGCATTGATCTCTGTCACCACATTGTCTCGAGTGATAACATTCTGTTTGGGAAAGTCATACACTGTTTCTCTCAGGTCAATACGATTGACTCTTGCAAAACGAACCATGGTATCTCCGCCCTGTAATTGGTAGGTATACCTCCAGTGCATGGGGCGAGCTTTGTCGATAAAAGGGATGATGATGTTTACTCCCGAGTTGAGAGTTGTGTAGTATTTACCTAATCGCTCTACAATTACGGTTTGAGACTGTTGTACAATCAGCAATCCTTGAGATACGATCGAAATAGCGAGCACTACGAGCACCACTAAAATGATGATAGTCAGATTCATATTGTTTGTAATTTGATATGGTTTTTCTTATACGGATGGGCAGCTTTCCACATAGAGGATAATGCTTTCTCTTCCCACTATTTTTACATCGGTACCGACCTCTATGGTCGAGCCATCTATGCTGTTTGCTTTCCACGAATCTCCGTCTACAGCTACACGACCAGTAGATTCAGTAGAGTTGATTCGTTCGGTGACTTTTACACATCGCCCAATTAAGGCATCTGCTCCGGTGTTTGTGCCTTTCTTCTTTTGAGAGATACGACGGACAAAGGGGCGTATGAATACCAAAGACAACAATGCACCTATACAGAAAGCAATTACCTGCCACAAAACCCCCAATCCGAGTAGCGCAGCAAACATTCCCAAAAGAGAGGCAACACCAAAGCAAGCCAATACGAAGCCCGGTGTGAAAATTTCCAATACAAAGAGAAGTATGGCCCCCAAGAGCCACCATTGCCAAGGAGAAACAGCGAAGGTCAAATCCATAAGTCAAGTATTCTAAAAAGTTTGTGGTTGCTGTCATTAATCAACCCCCAAAGCAAAGATAAGAAAAGGGCTTTGACTGCGTAGTTGTGACGTCTGCATTTTGGGAGTTTTGGAAGTAGTCTCCCGAAAAGAGCGTTGTATGTACTCTCCAAGTCTCATTACAGTAGCTTTTGGAGGAGTCCATGGAAAAGCTCCCCTATGTATAATATGTATATGCAAGACAGACTTCTGGGAAGTCAGAGATGACTATAGGGGGAGACGAATTATTCAAAAATCTCGGAAAAAAGCTCTCGTTTCTTTCTGTATAGATTGATATGTTTTGTAAAATATGGGTCGCAGAAAAAGATTGAAAAATGGAGGGAAAAGAGGCTCCTTAGATAGGTGGATACAACTCCCTTTTGAATGCTTTTTATGAGGTCTCTGGAATGCCGATGGATAGGGCATTCTGGAGGGGTCTAAATTCTCTCCTGAGAGAAATTTTGCTAACACAGGAGAGAACACTTTTTTTCTCAGGAGAGAATTTTTCTTTTCTCCCGTGATAATTCAAAACGTCTCCCAAGGGTATCCCAAAAGGGAGAGAAAAATAGCTCCAAAAGGCCTCGATTTGGACTTAAAAAGCACCACGGTTTGATAATGTATAAATACTGAAACGAACAAAATTATACATATTAGATAGCCTGAAGGACATACGCTTCAAAGAATCATTTCGAGAGCTTTTGTGTGGAAGCTATACATCCTATCTCCGGTAGTTGCTCTCAATCCTACAGAGAGCGAAGTCTGCTCTGAAGGTTTGGGAAGTCGGATTACTTTACTACCTTTGTGGTCCGGTTACCAGCCTGTTAATTGAAAAACAAGAACAAAACAAACAGATAATGAAGAAAGATATTCATCCCGAGAGTTATCGTCCGGTGGTATTCAAGGATATGTCTAATGAAGACATCTTTATTACTCGTTCCACCATGCAGGCCAAGGAGACAATCATGGTCGATGGGGTAGAGTATCCCCTTATCAAGGTGGAAATCTCCAATACTTCGCATCCTTTCTTCACCGGAAAGGCAAAGCTGGTGGATACGGCCGGTCGTGTGGACAAGTTTATGAGCCGCTATGGCGATCGCAAGCGCAAGTAAGGCAGATATATATCGGCGATAGGCGCAATGCGATCTCATCTGAGAACCGAAGTTTCTCTTTCGTTGAAGAAAGAGAAGCTTCGGTTCTCTGTTTAATAACCTTGATGTAATCGATATTGCTACCTTTGCAGCCGCAACCCGTAGAACAAACATAGTGAAACATGCAAAGACACCTTGTGATCGTAGAGTCTCCGGCAAAGGCTAAGACGATTGGCAAATTCTTAGGGCCTAACTATTCCGTACTCTCCAGCTATGGACATGTGCGCGACCTCAGCCCCAAAAATTTCTCCATAGACATAGAGAGAGATTACGCTCCTCAGTATGAAATTCCCGAGGACAAAAAGACTTTGATAAAAGAGTTGAATAAGGCTGCGGATTTGGCGGATGTAGTATGGCTTGCCTCCGATGAAGACCGCGAGGGAGAAGCCATTGCCTGGCATTTATCCGAAGTGCTCAAGCTCAAGGATAAGCCTACACATCGCATTGTCTTTCATGAGATCACGAAGCCAGCCATTGAGCATGCTATACTCAACCCCAGATCCATAGACAAGCATTTGGTAGATGCTCAACAGGCACGCCGTGTCTTGGATCGTATTGTGGGGTTTGAGCTGTCGCCCGTATTGTGGAAGCGAATCAAGCCGTCTCTTTCGGCCGGACGAGTGCAATCCGTAGCCGTACGGATTGTGGTAGAGCGAGAACGGGAGATACAAGCCTTCGAGGCACAGACGCAATACCGCACGATGGCAATGTTTATGTTGCCGGATGGGAAGACTCTTTTGGAGGCTGAATTGGACAAACGCTTTTCTACAGAACAGGAGGCCCAGTCTTTTCTACAATCATGTGTAGATGCAGAGTTTCATATATCGGAGGTGATTAAGAAGCCGGGCAAACGCTCTCCGGCAGCCCCTTTTACTACATCGACTTTGCAACAGGAGGCAGCCCGTAAGTTGGGCTTCTCTGTTGCACAGACGATGAGGATAGCACAGAAGCTCTACGAAGCCGGATTCATCACTTATATGCGTACCGACTCTACCAATCTGTCGGATTTGGCAATGAATGACATCGCCAAACTGGTCCGAGAGCAGTGGGGGGAGGATTTTCATCAGGCCAGACGTTACCAGACCAAAAGCAAGGGAGCACAGGAGGCTCATGAGGCCATCCGACCGACTTATGCTGATCGAGAAACGATTGCCGGTACGGTGACGGAAAAGAAACTCTACGATTTGATTCGCAAGCGTTGTATTGCCTCTCAAATGGCGGATATGAAGACGGAGCGAACCACGGTGACAATAGCTTCTTCTTCCTCTTATTCCAGCGATGCCCATTTTATCGCACAAGGAGAGGTTGTCCTGTTCGAAGGTTTTTATTCTGTCTACAAAGAAGGGACCGATGAAGAGAACAAGGATAAGCCTGAAGGGAAGCTCCTGCCACCTGTCTTGCAGGGAGATGTCTTGAAGATGGAGGCTTTGGAGTCTGTCCAACGTTTTTCGCAGCGTCCTGCCAGATATACGGAAGCTTCGTTGGTGCGTAAGTTGGAAGAACTCGGGATTGGTCGCCCATCTACCTATGCCCCTACTATACAGACAATACAGAATAGGGAGTATGTGATCAAAGGAGACAAAGAAGGTGAGAGTCGGGATTATTGTCGATTGCATTTAGATCATTCCGGACAGATCGTCAGGGAGGTATTGAGCGAAAACTACGGACAAGACAGAGGAAAGCTCATGCCTACTGATATAGGCATTGTGGTAAATGACTTTCTGACGGCAAGATTTCCCAATATCGTTGATCTCAACTTTACGGCTAAGGTGGAAGACCAGTTTGACCACATTGCTGAGGGAAAGTTGGAGTGGAGCAAGGTGATAGATAGTTTCTATAAGCGGTTTCATCCTGTGGTTGAGGAAGCATCGGTTTACAAGCAGGATGAAGAACGTGTGGGAGAGCGCATTTTGGGGGTAGACCCCAAGACTGGAAAGCAAATATCCGTTCGCATAGGTCGTTATGGACCCATGTTGCAAATGGGGATGACTGACAGAGAAACGGATGAAAAACCTCGATTTGCATCTTTGCCCCCCAATTGCTCAATGCAGACGATAACGCTTGAAGAAGCTATTGCTGTATTTGATCTTCCTAAGACCTTGGGGCAATATGAAGGGAAAAATGTAGTCGTTTCTGTAGGGCGGTTTGGTCCTTATGTCAGTCATGCAGGTAAGTATACCTCTATCCCCAAGGGCATAGATCCTTTGCAGGTAAGTCTTGATGATGCTATCGTTTTGATAGAGGAAAAAAGACAGGCAGAAGCCAAAAGTCTACTCAAGACCTTTGATGATGACGAGCTATTGCAAATCCGCAATGGTCGATTTGGTCCCTATATCAAGTATGGAACAAGCAACTATAAACTGCCGAAGGATGCTGATGTAGAAAATCTCTCTCGAGAAGATTGCTTGAAAATAATAGCCGAAGCTCCGGAGAAGAAAACTTCTCGCAAGAAGGACAAGAAAGTCTCCGCCACCAAGAATGTTTCTGCAGGAGTGAAATCTGCCAAGAAAAAAGCTTGATTTCCCGCTACGGATGCGTTTCTTTATTTACTTTTCCTACAATGGAGAGCAATATAGCGGCTGGCAAAATCAGCCGAATGCCCCTACAGTGCAGCAGCAGGTAGAGAGCTGTTTGTCCGTTCTCTTGCGAAAACAAACTATTGTGGTTGGAGCCGGGCGCACCGATGCCGGGGTGCATGCACGTTGCATGGTGGCACATTTTGATGCAAACATCGGTATTGCTGACGCTGCCGATTTAGTTCCCCGTCTCAATGGATTGCTCCCGAAAGACATTTCTATAGATAGGATTGTTCCAGTCTCTGATGAAGCTCATGCTCGTTTTTCTGCCACGGCTCGTACATACAAGTATTTTGTTTGTGATCACAAAGACTCTTTTGTCGGCCATTTGATGTTGCGTGTGCATGCTGAGTTGGACTATGAGTTGATGAATAAGGCTGCTTCTGTACTACTGGAATATTCTGATTTTGAGTGTTTTAGCAAGGCTCATACCGATGTTAAAACTTTCAATTGCAAGATTCGAGAAGCTTATTGGTCAGAGGGACCTCTGCCCGGAACTCATGTTTTCACGATTACGGCAGATCGTTTTTTGCGTAATATGGTTCGAGCGGTCGTCGGCACATTGTTTACTATTGGTAGAGGAAAGGCTTCGATAGAGGATCTTCGGCATATCATTTTGTCTAAAGACAGATCGCAAGCCGGAAGCTCGGCTCCTGGAAATGCCCTTTTTTTGTGGCATGTGGAGTATCCCTACTCTTTATTTCTTTAATCCGAACTCGACACTTTCTGCTGTTTATCCCCTTTTGAGAGTTTTTTACTTCTTCCTCTGCCAGATCGAAAATTTGCAGAGGGATAATCTTGTTTTTTTATAGCAAATCTTCGGTTTGGGATCATTATCTTTGCGCAGGACATCAGTTTTGGCTATGTCTTTACCCTGAATAGGGGTATAAATCAATGATTTTCAAGCTGTTATAGCAAATAAAAACAGACTGATATGGAACCCTTCATTCACCTGCACGTACACTCGCAATATTCCGTTTTGGATGGTCAATGTCGGATTAGTGACTTAGTCGATGCTGCTATAGCTGATGGTATGCCGGCTCTGGCCCTGACTGACCACGGAGCTATGTTCGGGATCAAAGAGTTCTATAACTATGTGCAGAAGAAGAACAAACCACATTTGTCTGTTATCAAGGATTGCCAGCGAGAGTTGCAGGAGCTTCTGGAAAAGTCCAACTCCGATGAGGATGATTTGCAGCGAATACAAAAGTTGCAACACAAGGTAGAGACGGAGCAAAAGGCCCTTATAAAACCAATCTTGGGCTGTGAGTGCTATTGTGCCAGACGAAGCCGGCACGACAAGAGTAAGGAAATAATGGACCCCTACCGTCCTTCTCGTCCTTTAGACTCTGGAGGTTGGCATTTGATTGTATTGGCAAAGAACAGTGTAGGCTATCATAACCTGATCAAACTGGTTTCTTATTCTTGGACTGAGGGGCAATATTATCGTCCACGAATTGACAAAGAACTACTTGAGCGATACCATGAGGGATTGATAGTGAGTTCGGCTTGTCTTGGAGGCGAGATCCCCCAACATATTATGGCTGGACAAATAGACGAAGCAGAGAAAAGTGTTTTGTGGTTCAAAGAGCTTTTCGGTGACGATTTCTATTTGGAGATACAGCGACACGAGACAACAAATCCCTTGGGAAATCAGGATACTTATCCCAAACAGCAGCAGGTCAATAGGGTTATCTTGGAGTTGGCACGCAAACACGATGTGAAAGTGATAGCTACCAATGATGTTCATTTCATATCGAAAGAGGCCGCAGAGGCCCACGACAGGCTTATTTGTCTGTCCACTTCTAAAGATTTGGATGACCCTAATCGTATGCGCTACAGCAAGGAGGAGTGGTTCAAGACAACTGAGGAAATGAATGCCATTTTCTCCGATGTGCCAGAGTCTTTGTCCAATACGTTGGAAATTGCCGATAAGGTAGAGTATTACAGCATAGATAGTGATGCCTTGATGCCGGATTTCCCGATACCGGACGAGTTTGCCAATGATGACGAGTATTTGCGACATCTTACCATGCTTGGAGCAGAGCGTAGATATAAGGAAAACCTAACTCCCGAAGTGCGAGAGCGTATTGACTTTGAATTGGAGACAATCAAAAAAATGGGATTTCCCGGCTACTTCCTTATCGTCCAGGACTTTATTGCTGCGGCACGTAATATGGGTGTCTCTGTTGGCCCCGGTCGTGGTTCGGCTGCCGGCTCGGCCGTTGCTTATTGTTTGGGTATAACGGATATAGATCCAATCAAGTACGATCTGCTTTTTGAGCGTTTTCTCAATCCGGATCGTATAAGTATGCCGGATATTGATGTTGATTTTGACGATGATGGTAGAGCTGATATCCTTGATTGGGTGACGGAAAAATATGGAAAAGAGAGGGTCGCTCACATCATCACTATTGGCACCATGGCGACGAAGAGTGCCATTAAAGATGTTGCCAGAGTACAGAAGCTACCACTCTCTATCAGCAACGATCTCACCAAGCTGGTGCCAGATAAAATCCCGGGGGTAAAGAAAGTAACTGTGACGGCTGCTATAGAAGCTGTACCGGAGCTAAAGGCAGCATCGTTGAGTGATGATAAGCAGCTCAGTAGTACCCTGAAGTACGCAGCAATGCTCGAAGGGAATGTTCGTAACACGGGTGTACATGCTTGTGGAATCATCATAGGCAAGACTGATATTAGTGATGTTGTACCGGTCAGTACAGCCAAGGACGGAGACAAAGAGGTCCTTGTGACGCAATATGAAGGCTCTGTGATTGAAGAAACAGGCCTGATCAAGATGGACTTTCTTGGCCTTAAAACTTTGTCTATAATCAAGGAAGCCATATCCAACATCAAGAAGACAAAAGGCATTGAATTGGATATATCGAATATTCCTCTTGATGATCCTCTGACTTATAAACTTTATAGTGAGGGGCGTACTATAGGTACATTCCAATTTGAATCCATGGGTATGCAGAAATATCTGCGTGAGCTGAAACCTTCTGCCTTTGGAGACCTTATCGCTATGAATGCTCTCTATCGTCCCGGGCCCATGGACTATATACCCAGCTTCATCGCCCGCAAACATGGACTGGAAGAGATAACTTACGATCTTCCGGTGATGGAGCGATACCTCAAAGAGACTTATGGTATAACAGTCTACCAGGAGCAGGTCATGCTTTTATCCAGAGAGATAGCCGGTTTCACAAGAGGAGAGTCGGACTCCCTGCGTAAAGCAATGGGAAAGAAACTGGAGGATAAGATGCTGGCTCTTCAGGCAAAATTCTTGGAGGGAGGTATTAAGAATGGGTATGAGGAGAAGACTCTCCAAAAGATTTGGGCAGATTGGAAGAAATTTACCCAGTACGCATTCAATAAGAGTCATGCGACTTGCTACAGTTGGGTCGCTTATCAGACTGCTTATCTCAAGGCTCATTATCCTTCTGAGTATATGGCAGGGGCACTAAGCCGAAATCTGAATAACATTACCGAAATCACCAAGTTGATGGATGAATGTAAGTCCATGAAGATTCAGGTGTTGGTACCAGATGTTAATGAATCGGACTACAAGTTCTCAGTAAATGCCAATGGAGATATTCGCTTTGGTCTTTCGGCCATAAAAGGGGTAGGTCTCGGAGCTGTCGAATCAATCATTGAGGAGCGCAAAAAGAATGGCCTTTATAAGGATGTTTATGATTTTGCGGAACGTATCAATACAGTGCAGTGCAACCGTAAGACCATGGAAAGTTTGGCCTTGTCCGGTGCTTTTGACAGTTTTGGTCTGAAGAGAGAGCAATACCTTGCTCCTTGCGGAAAAGATGAGAGTTTCATTGTTGCCCTTTCTAAATATGGCAGCATGGTACAGGAAGAAAAACATGCACAGGAGGTCAGTCTTTTTGGTGATGATGAATCAATGCAATTACCCAAACCACAACCAGAGGAGGCTGATTCTTGGAATAGTTTGGAAATTCTAAATAAAGAAAGAGATTTGGTTGGCCTATATCTTTCTTCCAATCCGATGGAGCCATATCGAGTTATTTTGGACTATTATTGCAATGTGAAGAGTGTAGACTTGATGGATTTGAAGCCTCTCAATGGAAAGAATATTGCTTTTGCCGGTATTGTGACAAAGGCTAGGGTGGGGATGAGTAAGAAAAATAATCCTTATGCAATTCTTACGATCGAAGACTTCCATGGGACAGCAGAGGTTGCTCTCTTTGGGCAGAACTATGTTTCATACGGCAACTATGCTAAGGAGGGCTTGTATCTCCTCATTAAGGCAACCGTGCAACCTCATCGCTTCGATCCGGAAAAGGTGGAGCTACAGATTCGCTCGATAGAGTTGCTTCCCGATATTGCTGATAAGTTGATTAAGGAAGTGTCTGTATCAATATCCTTGGATCAGCTTTCCAACGATTTGGCAGAGAGTTTGACTGCGTTTGTTATGGAGCATCCCGGAGAGGCTAATTTGAACATCCAAGTTCAGGATAGAAAGAAGCAGATTCGTTTACAGTCGAGTCGTTATAGGGTCGATCCTTCTCCCGATTTTATTAAATTGCTTGAACAATACGAACTTCCAATAGTTATAGTCTGAGAAGCCTCTGGTCAAACAACGAGAGGTGAATGACCGATGAAAATATTACGTGAGATAAGCATATAAAAACAATCTAAAAAAACAGTGCGCTATGGCAATGGAAATTACAACTCAGAACTACAAAGAACTCATGGCAGAAGGCAAACCAATGGTAATCGACTTTTGGGCAACATGGTGTGGCCCATGTAGAATGGTCGGTCCAATCATTGATGAGCTGTCTACGGAATATGAAGGAAAAGTGATCATTGGTAAAGTTGACGTAGACGAAAATCCCGACTTGGCTCAGGAGTATGGTGTGAGAAATATCCCTACAATCCTCTTTATCAAGGGTGGTCAGGTAGTAAACAAGCTGGTTGGAGCACAGAGAAAAGATGCTTTGAAGCAGGAAATTGATGCTTTGCTCTAATCGTTGCAAAAGCGATTTGTATCAAAATTTTTGTACAAAGGAGCGAGACTTGATTGACTTCTATGGTCAGGCGAGTCTCGCTCTTCTTGGTTTTTCTAAAAAGGAAGGCACTTTTCTTCAAGCGATTGGACTATGATTTTGATATTGGGAGGCACCACGGAGGGGAGAGCTGCGATACAAGTTGTTGATGAAGCAGGTAAGCCTTTTTATTATGCCACTCGCTTTGGAGAGCAACAAATAGAAGCGAAAAATGGTATACGTATAGATGGAGGTCTAGATTGTGCGGAGATGCGATCTTTTATTCAAGAGCATGATATTCGTCTTTTGATAGACGCTGCTCATCCGTTTGCCTCTCAGCTTCATTCGAATGCAACAAAAGCTGCCGATGCTACTTCTATCCCAATTATTCGTTACGAGAGAAACTATCCTTTACGCAACCCCAAACTTGTCTATTGCTCCGATTACGAAGATGCTATCCGCTGTCTTCTTAGAGATCGAATAAGCAAATTGTTGGCATTAACGGGAGTACAAACCATTTCTAAACTGAAGCCTTATTGGGAAAATCATCCGAATACCATATTCCGGATATTGGATAGAGAATCTTCTCGCCAGAGTGCCATATCTCAAGGTTTTCCAATAGATAGGATCTGTTACTTTGTGGGAGGAGCAGAGACCGAAAGAGAATTGATGGAACATATACGGCCGGAAGCCATTATCACAAAAGAAAGTGGTGAATCAGGTTTCTTCTCTGATAAGGTGTCGACAGCCCTTAACCTGGGAATCAGAGTTTATGTTGTGTGTCGTCCAAAACTTCCGGATTCTTATGCTCTTGTAGTAGAGGGACCTATCGGTCTTCGACTTGCTATAGATCGCTTGCTCCCATCTTTTTTTGATCAACATATTGGATTGACTACCGGAACATTTGCTACAGCTGCAACCAAGGCCGCTCTCCTTTATCGTATGTATGGGAAGATATATAGGGAGGTATCGGTGGCTTTACCTAAAACAGGTGAGCGCATACTCGTGCGAATAGACAGGGTCGAGTCCGATGGTTTGACTGTTCGAGCTACTGCTTTCAAGGATGGAGGAGATGATCCGGACACCACACATGGAACTCCTATCGTTGCGCAAATTCATTTGTCGAATGAGGAAAATCGCATTCCCCCTGTAAATATTGATGGAGGGGAAGGGATTGGACGTATCACCCTTCCTGGGTTTGATTTGCCAATTGGGAGTGCTGCTATTAATACAACCCCTCGTTTAATGATAATGCAAGAGGTTACAGCTCTATTACCGGGGCGAGCGGTGGATGTACTAATATCCGTTCCTCACGGGCGTGATATAGGGCCTCGCACGTTCAACCCCCGACTGGGGATTGAGAATGGAATTAGCATTATTGGGACAACCGGTGTTGTTCGCCCATTTAGCAGTGAAGCCTTTGTGGCCAGCATAGAGAGGGCTGTAGATATTGCCCTGGCTGTCGGTGGAGATACGATTGTAATCAATAGTGGAGGAAAGAGTGAGTATAAGATGAAGGAGATGTATCCTCACCTCCCTCCCCATAGCTTTGTGCAATACGGCAATTTTATTGGTAAAACACTAGAGATGCTCAATAGGCGAAATGTTCCTCACATTGTCATGGGGATCATGATTGGTAAGGCCGTGAAATTAGCTGAGGGGCAACTTGATACGCACAGTCACAAAGTAGTAATGAATAGAAATTTCCTCTTAAATCTAGCTCAAGAAGCCGGTTGCTCTGCTGAAGCCTGTAATTTGATATCTCAAATGAATCTGGCCAGGCAGGTCCTTTCCGATTTGAATAAGGAAGACAGTGAAAAGATGTCGGCTGCTATATTGAATCATTGCTACCAAGTGTGCAAGGCTTTGATCCCCAATGCTCATTTCGATATACACTTGGTGAAGGATTAGAAAAAGAAAAGCCCCGACAAGTTTCCTTGCCAGGGTTTTTCCTATTTCTTTAGAACTACAGAGTCTCTTATTCTGCAGAAGTGGTTGCTTCGGGAGTCTCTTCTTGTTGTTCTTCTTCAGAGAGCTCTCCTTCTTCTTTTGCTTTCGCTTCAGCCTCTTTTCTTGCCTTGTCTGCAGCTTTGATTGCTTCACGCTCGGCTTCTTCTTTAGCTTTGGCTGCTGCAATTTCTTCTGCTGCATTTTCAGATTCCACAGTGAAAGGTATTTCTACCGTTACATCACGGTGCAGACGAATGTGAGCTACATAGTCGCCTATTTCCTTGATGGATTCTTTGACCAAAATCTTCTTGCGATCCACTTCGAAGCCTTTGGCTTGTAAGGCTTCTGCAATTTGGATGTTGCTGATAGAGCCGTATATAACACCTCTATTGCTCGTTTTGGCCATGATTGTTAGAGTTACACCACCAAGTTTGGCTCCAAGATCTTCTGCTTCTTTCTTGATTTGCGCAATTTTGTGGGCGCGTTGCTTCAAGTTTTCTGCCAAGACTTTCTTTGCGGAATCAGAGGCTATTATGGCTTTCCCTTGTGGGATAAGGTAGTTGCGACCATAACCATCCTTTACCGTTACTATCTCATCTTTGAACCCGAGGGTTACTATATCTTCCAAAAGTATGATTTCCATATAAAATCCTCCGGTCTTATTATTTCATCATGTCTGTTACATAGGGCAAAAGAGCCAAATGACGGGCGCGTTTCACTGCGCGAGCCACACGACGCTGGAACTTGAGAGAAGTACCCGTGATACGACGGGGAAGGATCTTTCCCTGTTCGTTGAGGAACTTCTTGAGGAATTCGGCATCCTTATAATCTATATACTTGATACCGGCTTTCTTGAAGCGACAATATTTTTTCTTGTTGTTGTCTACTGACAGGGGAGTGAGATATCTAATTTCGCTTTTGCTTTTAGGTGCCGCCATTACTTATCCTCCTTTACTTCTTCTTTTTTTGTTGACTTAAGGTTCCTTCTCTTTTCCGCATAAGCTGCTGCAAACTTGTCTTGACGGAAAGTTAGGAAGCGAATCACACGCTCATCGCGACGGAAGTTGGTTTCGAGTTTGGCGATTGTGGTAGGCTCTGCCTCAAACTCAATGAATTGATAGAAGCCTGTGGACTTCTTTTGGATAGGATAGGCTAGCTTTTTTAGCCCCCAATACTCCTCATTCACAATGGAAGCTCCTTCTTCTTGCAGAAGCTTTGTGAACTTTTCTACCGCTTCCTTCATCTGAACATCAGACAAAACGGGAGTGAGAATGAAAACGGTTTCGTACTTGTTCATACGTTGATTATTTATAATTACTACAAGTTGGCATTATTGCCGGCCACAAAGGTAATCAAAAGATTTTGAATGAAATGCAGTGTTTTGTCTCGTCTTTTTCGCTCTTCTTTGGGTTGTATCCCTCTCTTTATTTTAAAGAGAAGTTGTTTTTCTGAAATAGAAGAGGGAGAAACGAAGTTGCTATGGTTTTGGAGAGACGAAATGCGTCGGATTAGAGAAGTAGATTCAACACAAAAGGAGTGTATGATTTTTTAGAATACCTCATTATTCTATACTGTCTTCAGCTACACCCAAATGCAAAACGAATTACAAAAGTCATAAGACAGAAGAAGTGTGGATTACTCTTTTTATTTCTCTGTTTCTTCAACGATACACAATGCTTAGGGAATGAACACAATAGGCATAGAATCAAAAGAAAAGACTACCTTTGCTGGTCGAAAAAGGAATGTCAATCAATAAGCTACAGTAAATCATTATGACGAAGGCGGATATAGTAAGTGAGATAAGCAAAGCTACGGGTATAGATCGGGAAGTTGCCCTTGAAGTGGTGGAGTCTTTTATGGAGAATGTGCGCACGGCTCTTGCCAATGGAGACAATGTTTACCTCAGAGGGTTTGGTAGTTTCCTTGTTAAGGAACGTGCAGCCAAGACAGCTCGCAATATTACCAAACAGACTACTATAATTATCCCTAAACGCAAAGTGCCGGCTTTCAAGCCTTCGAAACTTTTTGCAGCTAAAGTGAAATAACAACCAAACTAACGTATAACTTAATCAAAATCAAACTGCTATGCCAAGCGGAAAAAAAAGAAAAAGACACAAGATGTCTACACATAAGCGTAAGAAAAGACTAAGAAAGAACAGACATAAGAAGAAGTAACCTTTTTTAGTTTGTGTGGGGGCCGAAAATGTGAAACAAAGGACAATGGGTCTTTGTACACCTTTGCGGCCCCATCTGTTTTCAAGAACCGGCCAGATAGTTAGTGTTTTGAGGTGTTTCTCAAAATGTTTTGTCTCTGTTGTTTTTCTCTCTTCCGAGCTTCCCCAGTTTTTGTGGAGAGGGTACTTCGGCCGGAATCAGAAGAAGATATCAAGAAATTCCACTCCGAGAAAGTGAATAGCGAATTAATTGTAGACGTTGATGCCAAGAAAGTATCCATTGCTGTCCTTGAGGACGGTAAGTTGGTAGAGCTTCAACGTGAACCCAGAGATCAGTCCTTTGCCGTGGGAGATATCTACTTAGGCAAGGTGAAGAAGATCATGCCTGGGTTGAATGCTGCTTTTGTGGATGTGGGCTATAAGAAGGACGCATTTCTCCATTATTTTGATCTTGGGCTCACTTATCTTAGTCAGCGCAAGATGTTGGAGTCAATGTCTCAGCAAAAAGGTCTGCCACAGGTGTCTAAGATGACCCTCGAAGCTGATTTGCCCAAGGAGGGGAAGATCGGCGAGATACTCAAAGCCGGCCAACAAATATTGGTACAGATAGTCAAAGAACCGATTTCTACCAAAGGGCCTCGCCTAACAACTGAGATTTCCCTTGCAGGTCGTTCTCTAGTGTTGGTGCCTTTCTCCGATCGAGTATCTGTGTCACAAAAGATCAAGTCCGGAGAAGAAAGGGCTCGCCTAAGGCAATTGATGCTCAGTATCAAGCCACACAACTTCAGTGTGATCATACGTACTTCTGCTGCTGGAAAAAAAGCCTCCGAGTTGGATGCTGAGCTGAAGATGTTACTCAAACGGTTTACTGACAGTGTGGCCAAGATCCCCAAGGTCAGCAAGATCCCGCAAATACTCTATGAAGAGGCCGGTCGTACATTAGGTCTTCTGCGAGATACTTTTAACCCCGATACTTTCCAAAATATTCACGTGAACAACAAGTTCTTTTACGACAGTATCAGGGATTACATTTCGCTTATATCTCCTGGTAGTGAGGATATTGTGCATCATTATGTGGGAGAACTGCCTATTTTTGACAATTTTGCTGTTACCAAACAAATCAAGGCTCTTTTCGGACGCACTGTTACGTATAAGAGTGGTGCATACCTCATCATTGAGCAAACAGAGGCCATGCATGTGGTCGATGTCAATAGTGGCAACCGTGCACGTGGTAGTAATCAACAGGAAGACACAGCTGTGGATGTGAATATGGCTGCTGCTGAAGAGTTGGCCCGTCAGCTTCGTTTGCGCGATATGGGTGGCATTATTGTGGTCGACTTTATCGATATGGCTGAAGCTCAGCACCGTCAGCAACTCTATGAGCATATGTGTAAGTTGATGTCCACGGATAGAGCCAAGCATAATATCTTGCCATTGAGTAAGTTTGGTTTGATGCAGATTACTCGCCAGCGAGTACGCCCTGCGATGAGCATTGACACTGAAGAGAAATGTCCCACATGTTTGGGTTCTGGTAAGATGAAAGCCTCCATACTCTTCACCGATACACTCGAAGAGAAAGTTCGAATATTGGTTGATACCCATGGTTTGAGGCAATTTGTCCTTCATGTACACCCCTATGTAGCAGCTTACCTGAAGAAAGGCATCGTGTCGATAGCCATGCGCTGGAAGATGAAGTATGCCAAGGGTATCAGGGTGATACCTGATCAAAGTGTACCTTTCCTCAATTATCGTTTCTTCGATAATGAAGGGAATGAATTGGAAGATCTTGATGGCATTTGAAATATTTGTCACCAAGTTCTTTCTCAAAACAAAACAGTCCGTTCAGGAGCTCTATGTTGTCAGTTTGTCTGTCAATATTATTATAAGCTCTCGAATGGGCTGTTTTTGCATCACTCATTAATGTGATTCTTTCTCTATGCAACACAGATATCCATCCAGATTAGTGGAGAATGCGGTTGAGCAGTTGGCTAATCTACCCGGCGTTGGTCGGAAAACAGCTCTCCGTCTCAGTCTTTTCTTGTTGAGCAAAGAGCCTTCATTCACACATCGACTTACGGCTGCTTTGGATAGTTTGAGAGATGGTATTGTATATTGTTGCCGTTGTCACAATATAAGTGATACGGAGCTTTGTCCTATATGTGCCGATCCGAAACGAGACTGTCACACTGTTTGCGTCGTGCAAACGGTGAGTGATGTATTGGCGATAGAGAATACAGCACAATACAAGGGCCTCTACCATGTGTTAGGAGGAGTTATTTCTCCAATAGATGGCATTGGCCCATCCCAACTTACTATTGATGCTCTCATAGAACGAGTGCGAGAGGAAGGAGTGCAGGAAGTGGTTTTGGCTTTGGGATCTACAATGGAAGGAGATACGACTAACTTTTTCATTTATAGACGTCTGTCCGGGTTGGATGTCCGGGTATCAGTGATTGCTAGAGGGATTGCTGTTGGCGATGAGATAGAGTACGCTGATGAACTCACTCTTGGTCGTTCGATACTTAATCGTACATCTTTTGATGATACATTAAAGCACTGATTACTCATCTGCTATGCCTTTGTTTTTCGAAAATGAATTGATTCAATTGAGAGCTTTGGAGCCTTCGGATGTTGATCTTCTTTATCATTGGGAGAATGATCCTGAGCTCCGAGCTTCTACCACAGTTTTACAACCGATCAGTAGAGAGGCATTGTGCAATTACATAAGAGAGAATCATAAGTCTATTTACGAGTTGGGGTCTCTTAGGCTGATGATTATCAGACAAGAAGGAAAAGTTGAAGTCGGGACCATAGAGTTATATGATTACGACCCATATAACAAACGAGTGGCGATAGGTCTACTAATAGGTCGAGAATATAGACAGCAAGGATTTGCTCGGAGTGCTATATCTCTATTATCTGACTATGTGCTGCAAGATCTCCGTCTCAGGTTGATTTTTGCCTACATAGAGGTTCATAATACACCGAGCCAAATGGCTTTTTCTGCAGCAGGATTCAAGCGTGTGGCTGTATTACCAGCATGGAGCTGGAATGGCCATGATTACTCTGATTTGGCTGTTTTTGCCAAGTATGCAGATTAGATTCCCAATTCCACGACATAATTTGTCTTTAAGTCTGTCTTTGGTACAGACCAGATCTTCCGAGGAGTGGTTGTTGATTGTTGGGTAAATATTTATCTTCGCCCATAGGATTCTTCCACGGGAGCTGCTTTTGTCTCATTTCCCTTTTTTCATCTGTTTATGATGAGGCTGTGAGGAGTATATTTCTGAGGAGGAGTCTTTGTATGAACAAAATGATGTAGATATGAAAAAGAAAATTCTATTGTTTGCCTTTTTTATGGCTTGCGTGGCAGCGGCTTTTGCACAGCAGTCTGGTGCAAACCTTTCATTAGATCCGGTAGCGAAAAGAAATGAGCTGAGTATCAATCTGTTTAGCACAATTTTTGCTTCAACTCCGGAAATCTCTTATGAACGTATGCTCAATGAGGATATGGGTGTGGGTGGGCGTTTTATGGCCTCTCTTGATAAAGAAAGATATGCAGGGGTAAATGTTGCCCTAACACCTACTTTTCGTTGGTACTTCATGGGAAATTCTGTGTCTACTACACGCTATGCTTCTGGTCTGTTTGCAGAGGTGAACGCTTCTGTAGGTGATTATTTAGACGAATTCCACGCTGGGTTGGGTATGGGCACCGGTTATAAGTATGTAAATAAGAGTGGGTGGTCTTTCCAGCTTGGTATCTATGGAACTCGCTTCTTGGGAGAAGGCTATGGTATGACCGGATTTTTCCAAATGTCTGTAGGTAAGAGGTTCTGATGTGACAATAAAGAGCCTCTTTGTAGATTTGACTTTGTTTTGCCTTCCCTTGTCAATCTGGAAGGGGATGGGTTTTATTAAATAAGAAATAAGAACTGTAGGAGCAGGAGACAAAGGGAGATGATATTCCTTTTGTCTTCTGCTTGTTTTGCATAACCCTCTTTTTGCCGACTAGTTGCAGTCGCTGCTTATTAGGTATCTTTGCCCCAATGAAATACAGTCTATTACATACTTGTTCTACTACTCAAGCCCGTGTCGGCCTTATTCGTACCGATCATGGAGATATTCCTACTCCTATTTTTATGCCTGTAGGCACTGTTGGATCGGTCAAGGCGGTGGAGATGTCTAATCTGGAGGATGATATAGATGCCAAGATCATATTGGGCAATACTTATCATCTATACTTACGTCCAGGGTTAGATATTCTTCAGTCAGCTGGAGGCCTACATCGATTCGGTACTTGGTCTAGACCTATTCTTTCAGATAGTGGTGGTTTTCAGGTTTTTAGTCTGGCTGAGAATCGCAAGATAAGTGAGGAAGGGGTTTGGTTTCGTTCACACATAGATGGTTCCAAGCATTTGTTTAGTCCGGAGCGAGTAATGGATATAGAGCGGGTGATTGGAGCAGATATTATCATGGCTTTTGACGAATGTTGTCCGGGTGATGCCGACTATGGCTATGCACGCCACTCTCTTGATTTGACGGAACGTTGGTTGAAGCGTTGTGTGGATCGTATTAGAGATACAGAGCCATTGTATGGTTATTCTCAGAGCCTTTTTCCTATCGTCCAGGGGTGTGTGTATCCTGATTTAAGGAAGCGTGCAGCCGAGAATGTGGCTGCGATAGAGGCCGATGGTAATGCAATAGGAGGCTTGGCTGTTGGTGAACCGACAGAAAAAATGTACGAGATGATAGAGCTAACCAACGAGATCTTACCTAAGAACAAGCCTCGGTATTTGATGGGAGTAGGCACTCCTGCAAATATTCTCGAAGGAATAGCTCGCGGGGTGGATATGTTTGACTGTATTATGCCTTCGCGGGACGGACGCAATGCCAAACTTTTCACTTGGCAAGGGATCATTAACATGAAAAATGCCAAATGGGCAAAAGACTTCTCTCCCATAGACCCAGAGGGAACTTCTTATGTCGATCAGCGTTATAGTCGTGCCTATTTGCATCATCTTTTTCGTGTGGGAGAGATACTAGCCTTAGAGGTCGCTTCCCGACATAATCTGGCTTTTTACCTTGAACTGGTACGTCAAGCTCGTGCACATATTGTAGCTGGAGATTATGGTAGCTGGTACCCGATGATGGCGGAGCAAGTAAGCAGAAGACTCTAGTGTAAGATTAAGGGTTGATGTATAGTCAAATGGCAAGAAAGGTGCGATTGTTCACTACAATAGATCGCTATATACTGCGACAATTTTTGGGGACTTATTTCTTCTCTATTCTCCTTATTTTGTCCGTAGCTGTCGTATTTGATATCAATGAGAAGATATCCGACTTTTTGAAACCAGAAGTTCCTCTAAGAGCAATCATTTTCGACTACTACCTGAACTTTATCCCCTATTATGCGAACCTTTTCAGCCCTCTATTCACCTTCATATCGGTGATCTTTTTTACCACCAAATTGGCAGAGAATAGTGAGATTATAGCCATGCTTGCTGGAGGAATCAGTTTTAAGCGATTAATGAGACCATATATGTTCTCCGCAGCTGTAATAGCGATACTCACTTTCTTGCTCAATAGTTTTCTCATCCCTCCTGCTAATAAGACTCGTATAGATTTCCAGAACCAGTATATCAAAAATAGAAAGATGACTTATGACGAGAATATACAGATGGAAGTACAGAAAGATGTCTTTGTCTATTTCGGTTCCTACAATGAGGAGATAAATACGGGATACCAGTTCTCTATGGAAAAGTTTGATGGTAATAGACTCGTCTCTCGCTTGACAGCCGTCCGAACTGAGTATGCTGACAGTGGACATTGGATGGTACACAATTATGTGATTAATAACTACAAGGATATGAAGCAGGAGGTTATCACTGGCCGAACTATCGATACTCTTCTGCATATACAGCCATCAGATTTCCTGGTTAGCCTGGAGGATATGGAGACTATGACGACTCCACAGTTAAGCAAATACATTTCCAGACAACAAGAGAGGGGAGTTGGCAATGCAAAACTCTATGCTATAGAGTTACATAAGAGATATGCAGCGATTATGACAGCTTTCCTACTTACTGTGATCGGTTTGTCTCTTTCGGCGCGTAAGCTCAAAGGAGGATTAGGATTTAATATTGCCATAGGACTTGGGTTGAGTTTTGGTTACATCTTGTTTACTACAGCTACCAGCACTTTTGCCGTGAGTGGTAGCATGTCTCCCTGGATGGCTGCTTGGCTGCCTAATTTTGTCTATCTCTTTATTGCGGCCTACATTTATACAAGGGCTCCTCGTTAATGTTGATATCCTGAATATGAAAAAGCAGAATAAACAGACTCAAATACAGATCAAAAATAAACGAGCCTCTTTTGATTATGAAATATTAGATACCTATACAGCTGGTATTGTGCTCGTTGGTACTGAGATCAAGAGTCTTCGGTTGGGGAAGGCTGGATTGGTCGACAGCTATTGCATATTCCACAATGGAGAGTTGTGGGCAAAAAATATATACATAGCTCCTTATTTCTATGGCTCGTACAATAACCATCTTGATAGGAGAGACCGGAAGTTGTTGCTCAATCGCAAGGAGTTGCGTCATCTGGAAGAAGGAGTGCGTGTAGCAGGTAATACAATTGTTCCTCTCAAACTGTTTATTAGTGAGAGGGGGCTTGCCAAACTTAGCATAGCACTTGTTCGAGGCAAGAAACTCTATGACAAACGAGCTTCTTTGAAAGAAAAAGATGACAAGAGAGAGATGGCGAGAGCCATGCGTACACGATATTGAAGGATAAGTTGACCTCGCTTTTCCCTTCATGATCACATATCCAAAAGGATATTTATGATAGTTATTTCCCCACAGTTGGTCTTGGAAATTCTTTGTTTTTTTCTACCTTTGACGAGGTACGGTGGTACCGGAGTTTACTTAGGTCTTCTTGTGGGGTGACGTAAGTAAGCTTTGTTTGTGTTGAAATAAAAAGGAAATTGAATGACAAACAGAGTTGTAGCACTTCTGTTTTGCTCCATTTGTGCGATTACTATTTCTTGGGCTGCTCCCTCGGAATCCTCTCGTGCAGGGGTGTATTCTAGAAGTCGGAGATCTCAGCACATCAGTGCTATGGACACTACACAGCGACTGATGGCAGACCGCTTGGACTTGAATGTCAGGGCGAAAAAGGAAAAAGCAGAACGAGAAAGAGCCTTTGCAGAGGTCCGTATGCATGAGGATTTGACAGATCCTGCTGTGGATTTGTATGGGGAAGATAGTTGGGGAAAGTTCGTGAATCCACTCACAGAGATGTCAGCCGAAATCCCTGACAGTTATGATATTGACTGCTCTGGTTTTGTGATGCCAATAGAGAGCAGGAAGCTCACTTCAGGATATGGTTATCGCAAGCGTTTCGGTCGTATGCACTACGGAACCGATATGGGTTTGGTTACAGGAGATACGATTGTATCGGCTTTTGATGGGCGAGTTCGAGTGAGTTCATTTGAGCCCAGAGGTTATGGCCATTATGTTATCGTCCGTCATCCTAATGGCTTGGAGACTATTTATGGGCACATGAGCCGTCGCATAGCCAACGAAGGAGACATCATAAAGGCTGGTCAGCCTATCGGATTAGGAGGTAATACAGGTAGATCAACAGGGCCACACCTTCACTTTGAGTGCCGTTTTATGGGAATTGCTATTAATCCGGCTGATCTATTTGATTTAGAACAAGGTGTTCCTCTTGATGATGTGTATCACTTCAGGAAGGGTGCCATACAGAGGGCAGTAAAGTCTCCGATTTATCGTGCTGGTCGTAAAGCTGGCAGTAGATCGGCTGCAGCACAGAGAAGACCTAAAACACATCGGATCAAAAGAGGTGATACTTTGTCTGCTATCGCAAAGCGGAATTCTACAACAGTGAGCAAAATAAAAAGACTGAATCCTGGTATCAAAGAAGGAAATCTGCAGATTAATAGATCTATTCGGGTGAAGTGATGCTTGAGGCTTTTTTTATTGTAGCCCTTGATTCCTTTCCGTCGCACACTGCCTTGTCTTTTGGCAATAGCCCTTTTTAGAGCTTTGTCTTCGCAGCCTAAGTTGTGAAGACGAAGTTTTTTTGTGTCTCATTGAGTAATGAAGGCCTATCCTGTCGAAAGAGTCTAAAGTCATATTTGTAAAAGACCTACCCTACTGAAACTTGACTACAACCTAATCCTAAATCATCAATAATGAACAAATCAATTCTTAGTGCAATGGCTGCAGCCGCGATAGCTACTTCTTCGATTGCTTCGGCTCAGATGCCTGCTTCGTCTGTGAATGGAGGTATGTCTGCTGAGACCTTACTCACAATGGCCAGAGTGGGAGGATATGCCTTATCTCCAAACGGGAAACAAGTAGTGTATACCATATCTTACCCGAGTATTGAAGACAATTGTTCACAGTCTGATCTCTTCTTGATAGGGATAGATGGGAAGAATAAGATGAGATTAACGAACACATCTCATAGTGAAAGTGAGCCTTGTTGGATAGACGGAGGACGAAGAATTGCTTTTTTGAGTTCTTCGTCTGGTTCGAAACAGTTGTGGAGTATGTCTGCCGATGGCAATGATCTTCGACAGCTTACAGATGTGCAGGGTGGTATTGAAGGATATCTTTTTTCCCCTGATGAAAAGGAAGTAATCTATGTACATAGCCATAAGTCTGTTAAGACAGCTGGTGATATTTATCCTGATCTTCCCAAGGCCTCTGGCCGAGTGGTAAAGGACCTTTTGTACAAACACTGGGATGAATGGGTAACAACAACTCCACACCCCTACCTTGCTAAACTTGCCGATGTGCCAATATCCGAAGGAAAGGATATTTTGCAGGGAGAGCCGTACGAATGTCCTATGCGCCCCTTTAGTGGAATGGAGGATTTGTCATGGAGCCCAGATGGAAAGCAAATTGTCTACGCAAGTCGCAAGAAGACTGGTATGGCTTATGCTGTATCGACAAATTCGGATATCTACTTGTATGATGTGGTCTCAGGAAAAACGCTTAATCTCTCCGAAGGAATGATGGGGTATGATACTTTCCCTAAGTTCTCTCCGGATGGGAAACGAGTGGCTTGGATCAGTATGGAGCGAGACGGATATGAGTCAGATCTTAAACGCCTTTTTGTGATGAATTTGCTGGATGGTACAAAGGAATGGGTCAATCCGGATTTCGATTTGAATGTGGATCATTTCCAATGGTCTGAGGATGGCCGGATGATTTACTTTGTGGCCTGTAAACAAGCTGAGACACAGCTCTGGAGTATTAGGCTTAAGGATAGAAAGATCTGCCAGATTACGGATGGAATGTGGGATTATACGGGGTTTGACATGAAGAATGGCATTATGCTTGCCGCAAGACAATCTTTTCTTGAACCGACAGATTTGTATCAGGTGGACCTTAGAAAGGGAAATACTCGTCGTGTTACAAATGAAAACAAAGAGATAATGGAGTCTTTGTCTCCTGTTGTTTGTCAGAAGCGTTGGATTACTTGCACCAATAGAGAGAAAATGCTGGTCTGGGTATTATTGCCCCCAAAGTTCGATGAGAAAAAACAATATCCATCTATTCTCTATTGCCAGGGAGGACCTCAAGACCCTATCAGCCAATTTTGGAGTTTTCGGTGGAATTTGCGCCTTATGGCTGAGCAGGGCTATGTAGTGATTGCTCCCAATAGGCATGGGGTACCTAGTTTTGGCCAGAAATGGAATGAGCAGATTAGTGGAGACTATGGAGGTCAGAATATGAAAGACTACATGACAGCAGCTGATGAGTTGAAGAAAGAGCCATGGATAGCTAAAGACAAGATGGGTTGTGTGGGTGCCAGTTATGGAGGCTTTTCCGTCTATTGGTTGGCTGGGCATCATGAGGGGCGTTTTGCTGCATTCATAGCACATGCTGGGATCTTTAACATAGAATCTCAATATTTTGAGACAGAAGAAAAATGGTTTGCTAATTGGGATATGGGAGGAGCCCCTTGGGAGAAAGACAATGGGACAGCTCAACGTACATTTGCCAACTCTCCACATAAATTTGTGCAGAACTGGGATACTCCTATCATGATCATACATGGGGAACTCGATTATCGTATCCTCGCTTCTCAAGGAATGATGGCCTTTGATGCTGCTAAGATGAGAGGTGTTCCTGCAGAGATGTTGATCTTTCCCGATGAGAACCACTGGATATTGCAGCCACAAAATGCTATGCTTTGGCAACGTTCGTTCTTTGGTTGGCTTGATCGTTGGCTCAAGTAGGAGAGAGGCTATCTAAAATGATTTTGGGCTATCTCGGAAATACCGAGGTAGCCCTTTTTCTTAATTCATGTTGAGCCAAACAGAGAGCCTTAAGGATAGAAAAAAACCTTTCTTCTGTGTGAATGTTGTATATTTGCCTTTCCTTAAAGAGTCAGAATGAAAAACAAATAAGACGAAGAAGATGAAGATTACCAAAGTAATTGGGCGCGAGATATTAGATTCGCGAGGCAACCCCACTGTAGAAGTAGATGTGTATTTGGATGAGTGTGTGATGGGGCGTGCTGCCGTTCCAAGTGGTGCTTCAACTGGTGAACACGAGGCCGTAGAATTGAGAGATGGAGATAAGAAGAGATATCTCGGTAAAGGAGTCCTCAAGGCAGTGACAAATGTCAATGAGAAGATAGCACCTGCCATCATTGGCATGGATGCTTCTAATCAGAGAGCTATAGACAGAACCCTGATTGATTTGGATGGTACTTCGAATAAGGGTAGTTTGGGAGCTAATGCCATTTTGGGAGTTTCTTTGGCTGTAGCTAAGGCTGCTGCCAACTACCTCGAAATGCCACTATATCGCTATTTGGGAGGTGTAAATGCTTATGTGTTGCCGGTACCGATGATGAACATTATAAATGGTGGGGCTCATAGCGATGCTCCGATCGCATTTCAGGAGTTTATGATCCGTCCGGTTGGAGCCAACAGTTTTCGTGAAGGTCTCCAAATGGGGACAGAGGTATTTCATGCATTGAAAAAAGTGCTCAAAGATCGGAATCTTTCCACGGCTGTAGGAGATGAAGGAGGTTTTGCCCCTGAATTAGAAGGAACTGAAGATGCTCTTGATTCTATTCTTGAAGCTATCCAGACAGCAGGATATGAGCCAGGTAAGGATGTTCGAATTGCCTTGGATTGCGCCTCTAGCGAATTTTACAAGGATGGTAAATATGACTATCGCATATTTGAGGGAGAGAATGCTGCAGTGCGTAGTTCGGAAGAGCAGGTAGCTTATTTGAAGAGCTTGATAGATCGTTATCCTATCGATTCGATAGAGGATGGTATGGATCAGAATGACTGGGATGGCTGGAAGAAGCTGACTGAAACTATTGGAGGAAGCTGTCAATTGGTGGGAGACGATCTTTTTGTGACTAATGTGAATTTCTTGTCTAAAGGAATTGAATCTCATTGTGCTAACTCCATCCTTATCAAGGTAAATCAGATAGGTACACTGACGGAAACTCTTGATGCCATATCTATGGCTCAAGGGAATGGATATACAACTGTGACTTCCCATCGTTCAGGAGAGACGGAAGACAGTACAATTGCAGACATTGCTGTTGCCACTAATTCCGGACAAATAAAGACGGGGTCATTAAGCCGCTCAGATAGAATGGCCAAATACAATCAGTTACTCCGCATAGAGGAGGAATTGGGTGATAGGGCTGTGTATGGTCGTAAGTATTGATACTGTTTTTCTCTTTTTATAGTCCTCTAGATGCACCTCCCTTACGATGGTGTGATACTTATCAACGTCGGCTCTCCAGCTTCACCTGAGATAGCCGACGTTGCTGCTTTCTTAAAGAAATTTCTCACAGATAAATATGTGATCTCTTTGCCTTGGCTGTGGAGACAAATCTTGATACGAGGAGTTATTATTCCTTTTCGAAAAAGGAAGTCTGCAGCGATGTATCAGCGATTGTGGAGGAATTCTGGAGAAACTTTCCCTCTTGTTGAAACAATGGAACGGTTGACTGTTCTGTTGGAATCCCATCTTTGTCTGCCGATTGTCTCTGCTATGCGATATGGAGCACCATCGGTGCAAACAGCCTTGCGGACACTACGAAAAAAAAATACTCACGAGTTGAAATGTCTGTTGGTTGTTCCCCTTTTCCCTCAATTCGCACTCAGTGGTTACCATACTGCTGCCGAGCATGCATTGTCTGAGATAAGGACTTTGCTGGGAAATCAAATACGTATAGATGTTTTACCTCCCTTTTATAAATCGGAGAAATATATTTCTGCTGTCTGTGATGTGATTCGTCCAGATTTGGAGAGGAGAGGATGTAAGCATCTTCTTTTAGCTTTTCACAGTATTCCGGTAAGTCATTTACACAAGGCTTCTGTGCTTTTTACTGGGCATACACATTCATCTCTGTGTTGTGCTTCTGGCTCTCTGGAGGCAGAAGTTTGTTATCAATACCAGTGCATCGAGTCTTCTCGACTTATATCAGAGAGACTGAACATAGAAGGGTTAGAAGTAGAAACAGTATTCCAATCTCAAATGGGCCATAGCACTTGGTTGGGCCCCTCTCTCAAAAAAAGATTGGCAGAATTGGCAGGTAAAGGATTTCGACAGGTTTCGGTGGCGAGTCCTGGCTTGGTATGTGATTGCCTGGAGACATTAGATGAGATAGGAGAGAGAGAAAAAGAGGCTTTTTTATCACTTGGGGGAGAGTCTCTCCAGTTATTGCCTTGTCTCAACGCCAGCCAGCAGTGGGTTGAGGCTTTGGCTGATATTATTGAAGATTATGCCGAATCTCTATCCTAAGATTCTCCAAAAGGCGATATGGATCTGAACCAGGAGCCATCAATAGCAATACCGTATCATGTCCGGCTATGGTTCCGGCCAGCGATAATAGTTTCATGCCATCTATCCATTTAGCCAACTGTTGAGCTTGGCCAGGAGCTGTATGTATCACTGCTCCGGCTGTAGATATTTGGCCGTAGATACCAGAAAACCCGAGAGGGCTACTCTGTTGCCTGTTCGAGGCTTCTTGTATCAATTCTTGAGAAACTCTGTATCGGTGCTTTCCCTTCTCTAAGCAGATTCGTTGTACCCCTATTTCTTTTAGATCTCTCGATAGTGTAGCCTGACTGACTACTTCTCCTTGCTCTTTCATTCTCTTTTGGAGCAGAAGTTGATTGTCAATCTCCTCTGTTTCTACCAAACGACATATCAGTCGAAGTCTTCTTTGTTTTTTGTCCATTTTCTCGACATTAGAGAGTGGAGGTTTCCTCCTTTTATTTCCAAATGAGTATATCTCCAAGTACATACCATTCGGGACTTTCAAAGCTCAAGACATGCAGAGTATGTGCTACATTTATCTCGGTCAGACCACTTTTTTTTGCCAGTTGCGAGATAGAGATTTCTTTTAATCCTTCACTCTCGGTTAGTTCCTTTATGGAGTTTGATACCTTCTCGAAGAAATAAGCAGGTATATTTTGTTTGCGCTTGAGGCAGACATCACAGTTTTCGCAAGGGGAGAGGAGACACTCTCCGAAGTAGCCTACCAAAGTCCGGCTCCTGCAGCAATTGTCTTTTTCAATGTAGTTGAGTACACTATTGAGTCTTTCTTGGAATTTCTCTTTGCGATTTTCCAGAGCATCCTTGGTAATGCGTATTAGAGAACTGTCCTCTCGTCTGATATTCATCAGCAGACGAGGAGTGTTTTTTTGAGGAATGTAATGCAGAATATCCTTTTTGTCCAGTTCGACCAGTATGTTGTAAACTTGCTGTGAGTTTAGACCAGCCTTGTTGGCAATGAATACTTCGTTTATGAAAGCAAAGTCAATAAATACTCCCTCGTAGGATCTTAATATTACGTTGAGGACCAGTTCTTCAGTGGGGTTTGCAAATTTATAGGTGTACAATTCATCTCGTTTACAGAGGAAACGGAGTCTGGATCGACTCTCTTGCTCAATGACCGTCCATATGCCCGACATTTCGATAATCCGTATGGCCGATTGGGTGCGGACAGAAGGTAACTTGAATTGGTAAATAAATTGCTCTATTGGGAAATCAAAAACTTTTTCAAATCCTTCTCCCTCGCCGATCATTAGATAATTGCAAACAGCATCATATATCTGGCGGACAAACTCCCTGCTTGGAAATTCGTCGTTAATACGCCTCTTCAGGACCCCTCTGTCTTTTTTTGTGACCAATGATACCGCATAAGCTCTTTCTCCATCGCGGCCTGCACGTCCTGCCTCCTGATAGTATTCTTCCAGAGAATTGGGCATTTGATAGTGTATGACCAACCTCACGTCAGGCTTGTCTATTCCCATACCAAAAGCATTGGTCGCCACTATGACCCGTGTCTGATTGTTTTTCCAATTATTCTGCTTGATAGCACGCTCCGTATAATTTAGACCTGCATGAAAAAAATCAGCTGATATGTCTTCTGCTTCGAGAAGCTTGGCTATTTCCCTCGTTTGTTTGCGATTCCTACAATACACGATAGCTGAGCCGGAGACTGATCGCAATATATGTAACATCATGCCGTCTTTGTCTTGTGTTCGACGGATGACGTAGGACAGGTTGGGGCGGAAAAAGCTTTTTTGGAAGAGGCGAGCATCTGAACGGAAACCAAGCAGACGACGAATGTCTTGAGCTACCTGTGGGGTGGCGGTGGCAGTCAGAGCTAATACAGGGACTTCCGGAACAGCTTTGCGCAATTCGATGATGTTGAGGTAGGAAGGCCTGAAATCGTATCCCCACTGACTGATGCAGTGGCATTCGTCTACTACGATCAGGCTTATTTGTAACTGAGGCAGTTTGTTGAGGAAGAGTTCGGATGTTATCCGTTCCGGGGAGAGGTAGAGGAATTTGTAGGCTCCGAAACAAGTATTTTCGAGAGTAGAGATGACCTTTTCGTACAACATTCCCGAATGTACTGTTGCAGCCGGTATTCTTTGTTCTTTAAGGTGGTCTACTTGGTCTTTCATCAGAGCGATGAGAGGGGTTATAACCAAGGTGACTCCGGGAAGGATAAGCCCGGGAACCTGAAATGTAATACTCTTCCCTCCTCCGGTAGGCATCAGACCCATCGTGTCATGCCCCTCAAGAACAGATAGGATTATGTCTTCTTGTAGTGGCCGAAAGTTTTCATATCCCCAATACTTCTTTAGTACTTGTTTGGGGGAGAGTCTTTTGTTTTGAACACCTTTCCTCCACAAATTCGCCCTACATTCTTCCGAAGTACCTACATTGTTGGGGGGAGGAAGAGGGGTGTTTTCATCCCCTGGCAATTCATCGGAGTTAGTATCTGTCTGGTTAGAAGTTCTCTGATTATTACCGAATCCTCTTTCTCGCTCCGTGGATGAGTTGTTGCGATAGATATCGTCTAACAACTCATCCAACTCATGTTTGCCGATATTGGGAGTTGACATACCAGTACGATCTCCTCATTGGTCAGTAGAGATATCCTGTATGAGCATTTGCATCGAAGTCGTGCCGTTGAAATAGTTTTCTTCAACCGTGAAGCATATACTGAAAGGCTTATTCCCCTTTATTTGCTCTGCTGAAGCGGCTTGTCTGAATGCAATTCCTTTGAGAGGTCCGATTTGATGGTAAGCATCGGTAAGATCAAGTTTAAGATGTTCTTGATTTTTTCCGACGGTTCTGGAACTACCGGCATCATATATTCCGGAGGTTAGAAAAACAGGCTTGGTATTTTCCGGTCCAAATGGACTCATCCTCTTTAGATCTCTCAGCAATTTGGGAGTTACATCAGCTAATTCTATTTGGGCATCTATATCAATGCTTGGTTTCAGTTGACATTCTTGCAAGTTCTCATTTGCAAATGTCTGAATTCGCTTGGTAAAAAGAGGCAGGTCTTTTTCGGCAAGAGTGAGTCCAGCTGCATAAGTATGACCTCCAAAGTTCACAAGTATATCCCGGCAAGACTCTATGGCTTTGTAGATATCGAATGCTTCAACCGATCGGGCCGATCCACTTATGTGTTCACTGCTTTTTGTGAGTACGATCGTTGGGCGACTATATCGCTCTGTCAGTCGAGAGGCTACTATGCCTATTACTCCTTTATGCCAGTCCGGTTTGTAGAGGACGATAACTTTGTTCCTGGTGTACTCCGGATCCGATTCTACAATAGCTGTCGCCTCGTCCGTTGTGCTTTTGTCAAGTTCGCGTCGTTGGTCGTTGTAGTTGTCGATAGCAGCACAGCATTTCTTCGCTGTTTCTTTGTCGCTTGCTAAAAGGAGCTCCACAGCTTCTCGTCCATTCATCATACGGCCGGAAGCATTGATGCGTGGGCCTATCTTAAAGACGATATCCCCCATATCGATACGAGTATTTTCTAATCCGGACATACGTATAATCGTTTTTAATCCGAGTGATGGATTTTGGTTCAGTCTTTTGAGGCCGTGGTAGGCCAGGATGCGGTTTTCACCTGTTACGGGGACAATATCTGAAGCAATGCTTACGGCCAAAAGGTCAAGGTTGCGACAGAGTTCATCGATGGAAAAGCCATTGTCCAAGGCGAAGGCTTGCATAAACTTGAATCCCACACCACAGCCGGAGAGGTGCTCAAATGGGTATGTATTGTCTTTCCTCTTGGCGTCGAGTACAGCCACTGCATCGGGCAGTTTTTCGTCTGGGTTATGATGATCACAGATGATGAAGTCTATCCCCAGACTTTTGGCATAAGCTACTTTTTCTACTGCTTTTATACCGCAGTCCAGCACGATGACCAACTTTGCTCCCCATTGGTGGGCATAATCTATGCCTCGGTAGCTAATTCCATAGCCCTCGTCGTAGCGGTCAGGTATATAGTAATCAAGGGAACTTTCCGAGCACCCAACAGTCCGCAAATACTTATATACGAGGGTTACAGCTGTAGTTCCATCTACATCATAATCGCCATAGATTAGGATTTTTTCTTTCCTGCCTATGGCCATATTCAATCTGGCCACCGCCTTATCCATATCCCTCATGAGGAATGGATCGTGCAGTTCTTCTAGCTTAGGCTTAAAGAAGTGACTGGCTTCCTCGGGAGAGTTTATCCCTCGCCTGGCCAATAGGAGGCCTACTACGGGGGATAATCGTAGTGCTTTGGCTATCTCTACTCCCACTCGCTCTTCGTCTTTGCTGAAGGGGTGTAGCTTCCAGTTGTTTGTCATTGTATATCATTTTTTTTGTCTATAAGTTTGGTGCCCTCAAGCTCATCTGAGCGAAGGTCTTGACTTGTCGTATTTGTCGGGTTCTATCCGATTTTATTAGGTCATTTGAGTCTCTTTTCACAAATGTAGTACGACCCTCAAAGGTACAATTTATCCATTAGGAGACTAATGTACTATGCCCTAAAATAGGGCTATTGCATTTGGATTCTTATCCCTTTAGGTACAAGGCTTTTCCGGAAAATATGAAGATTGTATGATACGAGTGAAAAGAATGATATGGATCTTATGGAAGAGCGTAAATGGGTTTTCTTCGGATTTGTAATGAGCAATCTCGAGATTGGTAATACACTTTCCCAAGATTGGTAATTAAGACTATTGAGATCTGTCATTGAGAATTCAATAGTGTCGGATTATTATGACTAGAGGCGTTGCAATATCGCAACGCCTCTATCATGACATTCTCACAAGATGGGTATTCGTTGTTTTTCTATTTGGGAGAACTTGTTAAACGATACACGAAGAGTGATCCAGCGTTGCCAATGCCGTGATATTCACAATATCCGTAACAGAAGCCTCTTGGTCGGCAAAGTAAACAGGCTTGTTGAGTCCCATTTGAATAGGACCGACCACTTCTTGTGCATCATCTGCTTCTCGCAATAGCTGGTAACATGCATTGGCAGCGGATAGACGAGGGAAAATCAGAACATTCGCATTATGCCCTTTCAATTTGTTATTGGGGTACCGCTTGTCTCTTTTGTCTGCATGAAGAGCCATGGAGACTTGCATTTCTCCATCTACTAACAGCTCGGGATGCTCTTTGTGCAGTATGGAGATCGCTTTTTGTACTTCTACCGAGGGGCTTGCATCATCCGATCCGAAATTGGAGAAGCCAACAAGGGCTATCACCGGTTTGATACCGAAACAGCGGACTTTCTCAGCTGCCATAACAGCTATGTCTACCAAGGCCTCGGCATCCAAACGGTAGTTAATGGTTGTGTCAGCCAAAAACAAAGGGCCATTCTTTAGACTAACCATATGCATTGTGGCAAAGTGATTTACCCCTTCCTGCAAACCAACCGTTTCCTGTGCTATCCGAGCCAAATGACTGTGGTGACTGTATATGCCGGTGATCATAGCATCGGCATCCCCATGATTGAGCATCATCATGCCGAAATAATTTGGGTCGAACATCTTGTCCAAAGCCTCTGGCACATTACCACCTTTTCTCCAGTTCCTTTCGGCAAAGGTTTCTGCATACAGCTGTCTCCTTTGTTGTTCATCTTCGCTGCGGTGATTTACGATTTCCAACCCCTTAATATCCACATCCAGCTCCTTTGCCAGGTGCTTGATATGCTTGGGATCTCCCAATATGATGGGTTGTGCCAAGCCTTGGTTGTAAACAGTGGCCGCAGCTCTGAGTATGGCTGGATTTTCACCGGCTGCATAGACAACTCTGTGCTGTGTAAGTTTGGCTGCTTCGTGCAGTCTGCGAGTTAAGTGGCTCATCAGCCCGAGCCTGCTCATCAATTCATCTTCATAGGCATTCCAATCTTCTATTTCTTTTGTTGCCACACCACTTTCTATTGCAGCTTGAGCAACAGCTTTCGATACTCGCACGATGAGTCGAGGGTCTACCGGCTTGGGAATGAAATAATCAGGGCCAAAATGAAGATTGATGTTGCCGTAAGCGCGAGAAACTTCATCCGGAACGGATTCTCTTGCAATAGCAGCTATGGCTAATGTGGCTGCTCGCTTCATGTCTTCGTTGATCGCAGTGGCTCGAACATCCAATGCTCCACGGAAAATATAGGGGAACCCGATCACGTTGTTGATCTGATTCGGATAGTCGGATCTACCTGTTGCCATCAACACATCTTCCCTTGCAGCTTTGGCTTTTTCGTATGTGATTTCCGGATCTGGGTTGGCCAAAGCAAAAACGATTGGGCAGGGTGCCATCGTCTTTATCATCTCCTGAGTCAATACCCCGGGACGGGAAAGGCCTACAAATACGTCCGCTCCTGCTATTGCATCCGAGAGGGTTCTTAGTTCTTTCCGGTCAGTGGCGAAGTAACGCTTCTGCTCAGTGAGGTCTTGTCGATCTTGCGTAATCACCCCCTTGCTATCCAACATCACAATGTTCTCTCGTTTGGCCCCAAAAGATTCGTATAGTTTGGTACATGAGAAGGCAGATGCTCCGGCTCCATTGATCACAATACGAACATCTTCTATCGACTTTTCGGCCAAGATCAAAGCATTGAGCAATCCGGCTGCAGAAATGATAGCTGTACCATGCTGGTCATCATGCATCACAGGGATATTAAGTTCCTGCTTAAGTTTCTCCTCTATTTCAAAACATTCGGGAGCCTTAATGTCCTCCAGGTTGATTCCCCCGAATGTTGGTGCTATCGCCTTTACTATCTCGATAAATTTCTTGGGGTCTTTCTCATTAACTTCTATGTCGAAAACATCTATCCCCGCATATATCTTGAAGAGAAGTCCTTTCCCCTCCATTACCGGCTTGCCAGCCAAGGCTCCTATGTCTCCCAACCCAAGCACTGCTGTGCCATTGGAGATAACAGCAACGAGATTGCCCTTGGATGTATAGTCATATGCAGATGATTCGTGCTTTTGTATGTCCAGACAAGGCACCGCTACTCCTGGGCTGTACGCCAGAGTCAGATCGTGCTGTGTTGAGTATGGTTTGGTGGGTCTTATTTCTATTTTTCCGGGCTTTTCTCCAGCATGATAGGCCCGTGCGAGATCTGCTAATTTTTTATCCATATTCTTTCGATTGCTTTATCCAAATATTTGGGGTACACGACATACCCTCTCTGTATATTCACAATAACTGCAAAGAGTCTTACTTGTTCACCCTGTCGCATATTTTGAGTATCGGGTATAGGGACCACAAATTTCAAATGTTGGAGGAAGACAGAAGAAAATACATATATCCGGTGAATGTAATTAGGAGTAATGTTCCTTCTACTCGATTTATTTTCCTCTCACCCCATAGGAGACTGAATAGAAAAAGCATGGCCACAGCTATGATCATGACCAGCAAATCCGTCCAGGAGATACCCGACATTGAGAGTGGGGTGATGCAGGCTGATGTACCCAAGATAAGAGTCATATTGAAGATATTGGAGCCTACGATATTTCCGATGGCAATATCATGCTCCCCTTTTATGGCCGCTATTACAGAGGTCGCAAGTTCGGGTAGAGAGGTGCCTATGGCTACAATGGTGAGACCAATGACAGACTCCGGTACTTTGTACTGCCTGGCTATATCTATTGCGTTTTTGACAAAGAGATCACCACCGAATATAAGCCCGGCCAGTCCTCCTCCCACAAGGATGATAGACAGCCATGTGCTTTTGCTCTTGACGTTTACGGAAGTATTTTCGGCAGCTCTTTTGCTTTGGCGAGTAATCCAAAAAGTATATCCGAAGAATGCGAAAAAACAGAGTAGTAGCATCATCCCTTCAAAACGAGAAATCTGGTTGACTCCTCCCCCCAAAAAATGATCCAGACACATAGCTGACAAAAGGATGCTGAAAAGCAGACACATCGGGATCTCATATTTAATAGACGATCGACTTACTGAGAGAGTGCTGATAATAGCAGAGAGCCCTCCTATGAGTAGGATATTCAGGATGTTGGATCCGACCACATTACCGACCGCTATATCTCCACTCCCTTGTAAAGCGGAACTGACACTCACGGCCAATTCCGGAGCAGAGGTGCCGAAAGCTACGACAGTAAGACCTATGACTAACGGAGAGACTCCTTTGTTATGAGCTATGGATGAGGCTCCGTCTGTGAGGTAGTGGGCTCCACCCACCACCAATATCAATCCGATAATAAGTAGTAGAAAACTCATGCTTGTTTTTTTGTTCTGGAGAATAATTAATCGTATTTGTTGAGGTCATTGACCCGATTTGTCCTCAATGCTGTCTTCCAGCTCTAATTGCCGGAAAATAAGCAGCTCCATCTCCTCCATGATTTTTCCGATTCGGATAGACTGCTCTCGTAGTTCTATATCTTGTAATGTCCCCGAAGAAAGTATCTTTTCCAGTTCTTTTTGCTCTTTTTCCAGCTCTTCGATGCGACTTTTGTTATTGTCGTATTCCTTCTGCTCCTTGAATGAGAGTTTGTATTTTTCTCTCTGGACTGGCTTTTTCTTTTCTTCTTTGGCTGTTGTTTGCTTGTCGGAGTTTGTAGAGACAACGGATTCGGATTCTCGAAATTCCTTTAACAAACGCCACTGGCTGTAATTACCAGGGAAATCCTTGATACATCCGTTGCCTTCGAAATAGAATAGATGTGATACAATTTTGTCCATGAAAAACCGGTCGTGAGAAACTACAAGCACGCAACCTGTGAACTCACTCAGATAATCTTCCAGCACGTTTAGAGTGACTATATCCAAGTCGTTGGTTGGTTCGTCAAGAATCAAAAAGTTGGGAGCGGAGATGAGGACGGTGCATAGATAGAGTCGTCGTAATTCGCCACCGGACAGCTTGCAAATTGGGCTGTATTGCTTATGTGGAGGAAATAAAAAACGATTCAGCAATTGCGAGGCCGAGATACTGCCTCCATCTGGATAAATGATAGTGTCAGCAATGTCGGTGATTGTGTCTATAACTCTTTTCCCCGGGTCGAAAGGGGGCATTTCTTGTCTGTAATACCCGAAACGGACAGTTTCCCCGATATCAAAACAGCCATTATCAGGCTGCTCCAAACCCAGAAGAAGTTTTAGGAAAGTGGTTTTACCCACTCCATTTGGACCAATAATTCCCACCTTGTCGTAGCGGCTGAAAGTGTAGCAGAAATTGTCCAAAATTACTTTTTCGCCAAAACGCTTAGATACATTTTTTGCTTCGAATATCTTCTTGCCGAGGTAGGTAGACTGATGCTTGCTTAGGTCTATTTCTGTTTGGATATTGCCGGATTGAGCCTGCAACTTCAGTTTTTCAAAAGCCTCAATACGATATTTGGCTTTTGTTCCCCTGGCTTGAGGCTGTCTTCGTATCCAATCTAGCTCTTTCCGCATAAGATTACGAGCTTTGCCCACAGATGCCTCTCGTGCAGCGAGTCTTTCTTCTCTTTTCTCGACATAGTAGTGATAGTTCCCTTGATAGGAGTATAGCGAGAGGTCATCGATTTCTATAATGCGAGAGCAAACTCTATCCAGAAAGTATCGGTCGTGTGTTACCAATAACAGCCCCATGTGAGCCTGAGAAAGATAATCCTCCAGCCACTCTATTGAGTCGAGATCTAGGTGGTTAGTCGGTTCGTCAAATATCAGCAGGTTAGGCTCCTGTATGAGCACTCTTGCCAGAGCGATGCGTTTTGCTTCTCCTCCGGAGAGCTTTTGGCAGGGGCGATGAATATCCGTAATGCCAAGTTTCCCGAGTATTTCAGCCACATTGTGCTCCACGCTCCAGGCCTGCATACTATCCATTCTTTCGGATAGCTTGCCCATTGCCTCTCCGTCGCCCTTTTGTACAGCAAGTTCCCATTGTCGCAGCAACTGACTTAGGGCATCATCCCCATCAAGACAGGCCTCTATGATCGTATGTTTGGGATTTATATAAGGTTGCTGTTCGAGATAGGCGATTCTCATATCGGAGCTGTAAACAATACGTCCTTCATCCGGCTGAAGTTCCCCTGTCAGCATTTTTAGTAGTGTAGTCTTCCCATTTCCATTGGGGGCTATGAGCCCTACTTTTTCACTATTTTCTATACTGAAAGAGACACTCTCCAACAGTTTAAGTTCGCCAAAACTCTTGCTAAGATTTTCTACCTGCAACATAATGCGCAAAGATATACGAAAAGGTCCCCAAGAGATACCTCTCAGGGACCTTTTAGAGGGGGAAGTGCGGCCGGAGGGACTCGAACCCTCACGACTCTCGTCACTAGATCCTAAGTCTAGCGTGGCTACCAATTACACCACGGCCGCGAATGCCTTTTTGTTAGCAACGACAAAGATAGAGCATTTACCCAACTCTCCAAACAAAGTAGAATAAAGGTTTTTGCCTGCAACTTCTCCGCTCCCTCTGCTTTTTCGCTTCTATCCGACTTTTTCGGAGAGTTGAGCCAGAGAATCCCGAGCAGCAGAGGTTGTAGAGATAAATGCAGAAGGATCCTCTTGCAGGATATGCTGTTTGAGCTTGCGAACATCCTTTCGCTCCACAATCATGAATATGACATCCTTGTTTTCATTGCTGTACATGCCCTTACCATGCAGGTAGGTTGCACTCATGTGTAGCTTGTTTACGATCAGTTCTCTTAATTCTGTTGATTTGGACGATATAATGAAGACTGCTCTGAGAGGATTTTCTGGCATAAATACATTGATAATTTGCCCATAGATCACGATTGTAAGCCAAGAATAGAGAGGGACTGTCCAATCTCTGAAAGCTAAAAGTCCTATAAGCACCACCACAGAGTCTATGATGATGATCATGGAGCTGAGTTTGAAGTTGTTTTTATGGGTAAATATTCGACCCAAAACATCTGTACCAGCACTCGTCCCTCCAGCTTTGAAGACACAGAAAACTCCTACACCCAAAATAGCCCCTCCATAGAAAGATGACAGCAGGGTATCTCCCTCTGCCAGTCGTATATCTCCCATTAGTTTGCCAATCAAATCCGAGAAGAATGAGATCATCAAGAAAGTAGCTACTGTTTTTCCTGCTGAGGAAAGCCCTAATTTGCGCCATGCAAGAAGGAAGAGAGGTACGTTGAAAAATAGGGCTGTTGTGCCAATCGGTAGGCCATCTGCAAAGCCTAAAAAGCCTTTGGTCACATGATTGATGGCAATCGTAAGACCGTAGACCCCACCTGGAACAATTTGACTTGGCTGGCAGAATGCAGCATAAGCAAAGGCTTCCAAAAAAGAACCGAAAATAAGGAGCATGATATCAGAGAGAAGGCCCTTGTCTAAGCTCCAATGTAGAGATCTGTCTTTCATATAAGGTCGAGAGAGGAGGTTGGCTTGGTTTGTTTTGTAATAGCTTATGCCGGATTGTTTTCGGATTGAGTACCCTCAAAGGCCTTTCAGCTTTTGAGGAAATGTGTCTCTTTGTCTAGATATCAGTTCGCCTCACCTTCAGCAGATAGACTCTGTGAGGTGAGGCGAAAAGGTATTGGTCATTGCTTATTTTAGCTTGTGCAGGGAGTGCCCCATGCGGTCGCGCTTGGTCTCAAGGTATTTTTTGTTGTAAGCATTCGGAGTCACTTCCAAAGGAACCACTTCGGATATCTCTAATCCGTAGGCTTCCAGCCCAACTCTTTTTACCGGGTTGTTAGTCATCAGGCGCATTTTGCTAACCCCTAAATCTCTAAGTATTTGCGCACCCACTCCATAGTCTCTTTCATCAGCATCATGACCAATGTGCAGATTGGCTTCTACCGTATCCATTCCTTCCTCTTGCAATCGGTATGCTCTCATCTTGTCCATCAGCCCTATGCCACGCCCTTCTTGGTTAAGGTAAACAATCAAGCCTCGACCTTCAGCTTCGATGATCTCCATGGCCTTGTGGAGTTGTTCTCCGCAATCACAACGTTTGGATGCAAATATATCTCCCGTGGAGCAGCTGGAGTGCATACGTACGAGCAAAGGGGCGGATCCGCTTATATCTCCTTTAAAGAGAGCTATATGTTCCTGTCCATTGCTCTTTTGTCTATAAGGAATGAGTCTGAAATCTCCATACTGCGTGGGCATTTTCACTTCTACGCCTCGCTCTATGATACAATCCCTTTTCAGACGATAAGCAATCAAGTCTTTGATAGTGATAATCTTGATTCCCCATTTTTCGCTAGCCTCTATCAGTTGTGGCATACGAGCCATAGTGCCATCTTCATTGATAATCTCTATGAGTGCAGCTGCAGGTTGCATACCGCACAGCTTAGTGAGGTCTACAGCGGCTTCTGTGTGTCCGGCGCGTCTCAATACTCCTCGAGACCGGGCTCTGAGTGGGCAGATATGTCCCGGTCGGCCGAGGTCTGTGGGCAATGTTTTGGGGTCTGCCAGTGCTAATATGGTTTGTGCTCTGTCGTACATGGAGACACCGGTTGTACAGCCATTCCCCAGACGGTCTACAGTGATTGTAAATGGGGTTTCGTGTACCGAAGTGTTATTTGGCACTTGCATTTCTAATTCCAGTTGAGCGGCTCTTTCTTCCGAGATGGGAGCACAAAGCACGCCACGACCGTAGCGCATCATGAAGTTGATCTTTTCCGGAGTTACTTTCTCCGCAGCAATGATGAAGTCGCCCTCGTTTTCGCGATCTTCGTCATCTACCACTATGAGGAATTTGCCCTGTTTAAAGTCCTCAAGAGCCTCCTCAATAGTATTAAGTTTGAAGGTGTCCACTGTATCCATAATTATATGTGTTGTTTATTCTTCATAATCGGTGTCCAACAACTTGTCCAACTCATCCAGTACAGGAGCCAGTTGCCGTATATCACGGTGTATATGTATCCGTCTGACAGCCAAATAGACAGTCAGTGGCAAAGATAAGGGTAGTAGGAGCATTAGCATATAGGCTGTTATTCGCGATTGAGGAATCCATTTGCTAATGCGTTTGGGTAGCAAGGGTATATCCATCAATTTAACCTGAACGAGTCGTTTGGGGCAATCCCTCAGGTAATCTATCATCTGCTCCAATTGCGTATGCAACTGCACCAGCTGTCTCTGCTCAGATCCGTATATCCATATCAGAGGCCACGCACAGCTCATCACGTGGCTGGCCACTGTCTGTGCAATTTGGGTTCGTATCCCATTTATCTGTTTATGAGCCTGATGGATATCAGCCTCTATGATAATCACATCTTTGTACTCTATCTTCCGTATTCGACGAGGATTGAGAAGCCTTTTGATAAAGAGAACGTAGGTGTCTATGTTGAGTGTGGAAGAGTCTCGGGAAGCTTTGTAGGTAAGGAATATACCCAAAGGTAGCAGGACGGCAGTAGAGAGCCATTTCCCTTGCCATACGGCCCATTCGCCGGAGTTTACCATTTTACGGCCAAAAGTATCCAGCATATAATAGATTAGGAAGAGGAGTACAGAGGCTACGATAGGTGTACCCAGCCCTCCCTTGCGTATAATGGCTCCGAGTGGGGCCCCTATAAAGAAAAAGACAATGCAGGCAGCAGGAAAGGCAAATCGGCTAAACCATTCCATCTTGTGTACGCGATATACCCAAAGTTCTTGTTGTAAATCGCTCGTGGCATATGCAATGTCGTTTCGTACCATGCTTATTCTGTCATTTGCCTCTCGAAGGGCGGAAAGCATGGTGTAGGGAGAGCTGGTTGCCCACAGGCTGTCCATATCTAATGGCTCTTGCTCGGCTTTTTTCCAAATGTTGTTCCTTTCAGCAACCGCCTCAGGAGATTTTTGTGTAGGTGAGAGGAGGCTGCTCGGAGAAAATCTGCTCTTCGCAAGGTCTTTCTCAAGACCGGGTGTTATGGCAATACGTATGCTGTCAATGGCATAGAGGGCACTGTCTGCAATGCCCTGTAATTCGACCAAGTTTTTACCAACGTATGTGCCACGCATCCCTTCCTCATCTTCCATCTTGAAGTTGGTGTCGAAGGGGATAACAATCTCTTTTTTTGAGAATCGCTCATCGAAAGAGGGAACTGCTTCTGGTTGGTCTGCAAAGGATTGCCTCCTTAATGTTTGGAAACTTCGTCCTGAGAAAAGATTGAGAGTAAGGAAGGTTTTTGATTCATCCATAGTCAGTTTCCCCGAGTCAGCGCGTATAATGCGAGCCGTCTCGAAACCTTGACTGTGGTCGTAGATCATCATGTCGTAGAGCATGTGTGATTTGCGGTTCTTGCTTGTCACATATACATTGTAACCTTTGATCCCGTTGTAGAAAATCCCCTCAGGAATTTCCAGCTCCGGAGTTGCGTTTCGGGCCGAATAGATGATGGTATATAGCTTGACTTGTGCTTTCGCTATCTGATTGTTTTGGAAGAGTAGCAAGCCTATAGCACAAGCACATACGGCGAAAAATAGTGGCAACATGATGCGATGTAGAGGAACACCAGCAGATTTCATTGCCAATAACTCCAATCGTTCACCCAGGTTGCCGAAAGTCATTAGGGAGGCCAAAAGTATGCCCAGCGGGAGAGCCATGGGGACCAGCTGCATGGCCGAATAGAAGAGCATTTGTCCCAATATGTCGAGAGACAGACCTTTTCCGGCCATATCATCGACATATTTCCAAAGAAATTGCATCAGCACAACGAACCAACAGATGCCGAAGGTCATCACCAGCAGAGGCACAAATGTGCGTAACATATACCAATGCAGTCGTTTGACGGGCAGCAGTCTCATGGCCGGACGATAATACAATTGCGTTTTGTTGATTGCATACTACGAGGGGCAAAAGTACTAAATAAACTGGGTCAAAATTAGCCTAACTCAGCCGGAGCAACCGCGTCAAAATTTAGAAGATCTTTGAGTGTATTTGTTTTGTGTCTCCGAGTTTATCTAGGTTTGCTTGTTTCAGAATCAATTGTGTTGCCAATCGCAAGATAGGTGATCCCTGCTTAGACTTCCGAAATGATCTTAATATGCTATCTCTTCCTTTTTTTAATATGTTTTTTGTTTTATCTTGTGTATTTATGTTTTTAATTAGAGGGCTTCTTTCAGACCCTGATAGGGGGTTTTAGGCTTCCTTTTTCGTCTCTATTTTGATACCGTAAGGAGATGTTTTTTGCTGACACGGGAGAGAACGAAAATTCTCTCCTGTGGAAATTATTTTTTTCTCCTGTGTTAGCAAAATTTCTCTCAGGAGAGAATTTCGCCCCCTCCAGAACGCCCTGTTCATCGGGATTTTGAGAGGTCGGTATAGAGCATCCAAAATAGGAGAGTATTCAGTCGTCTATGTAGCCTATTCCCTCTCCGTTTTTTAGTTTTTCTGCGATTGTGTTTTTACATAACATGTGTATTTAGAGATGGGGAACAAGGGTTTCTTCGAGCTATCGCAAAATGGGATTCTTGCCATATCGATTCCAATGTTATGATTTGATTAGTTTCTTACATAGTGTATAAATAGGCTTTCTTCGAGCATTGATTCTGATCATTGTTTTCTCTAAAATCTATCAAAAAACGATCGAAGTTGACTTTAGGAAGATACATACAATACTCTCCTATTATCTTTGCTCGGAAAATTTAGGAAGCAAGAGCCAAAATGCAAGAAATGAGACTAAATAAGAAGGAGGATCAAACTCGGAAAGGGCTGATCATTGTGTCCGGAGGAATGGATAGTGTGACCATGCTCTACGATTTTGCCGATCGCATAGCTTTGGGGGTTAGCTTTGACTATGGTGCCAAGCATAATGCCAAAGAGATACCATTTGCGAAGGAACATTGCGAACGTCTGGGGATACGCCATATCGTCATTCCTTTGTCTTTTATGAATCAATACTTTCGGAGTGATCTATTGCAGAGTGGGGGAGAAATTCCTGAAGGGCAGTATGCCGAAGACAATATGGCTTCGACTGTTGTTCCTTTTCGCAATGGAATCATGCTGAGTATAGCAGCTGGCTTGGCTGAATCTTATGGCTTGGCTGAAATTTATATCGCCAATCATTTTGGGGATCACAGCATATATCCGGACTGTCGAGCTGATTTTGTTTTACCTATGGGAGAAGCGATAGCACACGGCACCTCCAATGCCGTTTGCCTGAAAGCTCCCTATACTGGATGGTCTAAAATTGATATTGCCAAACGAGGAAAGACCTTGGGAATCGACTATCGTCGCACATGGAGCTGCTACAAGGGAGAAATGACTCCTTGTAGAAAATGTGCTACTTGTCTGGAGCGAATAGAAGCTCTCCGGGCTATCGGAGAGGCGGATTTTCTCTGAATTCTCTCCATTTTGATGAAAGACAGGCTTATTGTGAAGAGGAGGAATTGATCCACAAGGAGTCTATAAGATTGAGTTTTTTTGTGTGAACTTGTTCGCATACCATGGCTGTTTTGTAATTTATCCTCCTTGTCTGGAATCTTTTTGATCTATTTCTTGAGGATATGAAGAACTATATGCTTCGTAATGTGTTATCTTAGCGACAGTAGATATAGGTTTTTCTATGTCTTTGTGTGTTTGTAGTAATCAATAAAACGAAGAGTCATGATTAGAAGAGTTGTTTTTGTCTTGGTGTTTGTAGCATCTGTTTTTCTTGTAGCAAGGGCTGAGGATAAACCGATTCGGTTCGATCAACTTCCCAAGCAAGCTCAGGAGTTTGTGCATAAACACTTTAAGGGTACAGATGTGAGCCTCGTGATGATGGACAATGAGGTGTTTTCTACTTCGTATGAAGTGAGGATGAGAAATGGAGTCTCTGTTGATTTTGACAAGTTTGGTCGCTGGACGGAGATCGACGGTAATACCGTAATGCTCCCTGTTTCGGTGATTCCGAGCAAAATCAATGTGTTTGTAAATACCAAGCATCCAGATTCCAAGGTCGTAAAGATATCTCGTGACAGGCGTCATTATGAGGTCGAGTTGGATAATACCCTTGAGCTTATTTTTGATTTGAAAACGATGAAATTCAAGAGATATGACAATTGATTGAGGAAAATCTTAATTCAAGCCTTGAGAAGCGATTAATAAGAGATCGTTGCACATACAGAATGGAGAGTGTGCATAGTCCTCGCAAATCAGGCAATTAGCTATGATATAGAATTATTTGTTACCTTTGTGGCGAAGGTGGAGGAGGCGAGTGACTTGCTTCCTCCTCGTTTTTATAAAGAAGTGTCAGATACAGTATGATCAGCAAAGCAGAAATAGAACAAATAGTAGAGACCTATCTGGCGTCTGATCCCTGTCTTTTCCTCGTGGAAGTAACAGTTGATTCCCAGAATCGTATCACTGTCACGATTGACAGTGACAGCTCTGTGGATATATCTATCTGTGTTGCTCTGAGTAAACATATAGAGTCTTGTCTGGACAGGGATATTGAAGACTTTGAGCTTGAAGTCGGATCTGCCGGTATTAGCTCTCCTATTGTCTCTTTGCGTCAGTGGCAGAAGTATATCGACAAGCCCGTAGAGATTTTGCTCAAAACAGGAGTGAAAGAAGAGGGACGATTGCTCTTTGTCGATTCTGCAAGCATTTGTCTGGAAGTGGTACGTCGTATCAAACCAGAGGGTAGTAAGCGCAAGAAAGATGTCCCGACGGAGGTACAATTGGCTTTGGATGATATCAAACGAGCCTGTTATAAGGTAGAGATGTGACAAGTTGGGTGGCACAAAACAGGAAAGGAACACGTATTATATAGAATACACGTATTTAAGAATGGCTAAGAAACAAGAGACCATAAGCATGATCGACTCCTTGGCAGAATTTAAGGAGCTGAAGAATATTGATAAAGAAACGATGATCCACGTATTGGAAGATTCGTTTCGCAATGTGTTGTCCAAAATGTTTGGCACAGATGAGAATTACGATGTGATCATAAATCCCGAGAAAGGGGATTTCGAGATCTATCGCACTCGTCAGGTGGTGCAAGATGGTCAAGTACAGGATGTCAATCGAGAAGTAGGTCTCTCCGAGGCTCATACCATTGACCCCGAAGCAGAAGAGGGTGATGATGTCACCGATCAAATCCATTTCGAGGAGTTTGGGCGTCGTGCCATTCTTAATCTTAGACAGGCTCTTTCGAGTAAGATCTTGGAGTTGCAGAAGGAGAATTTCTATGAAGGTTTTTCGCAGCGTGTAGGTCAGCTGATCTCCGCCGAAGTGTATCAGGTATGGAAACGAGAGGCCTTGCTTTTGGATGATGATGGCAATGAGTTGATCATACCCAAGGCGGAGCAGATACCGAGTGACTTTTTCCGTAAAGGAGAGACGGTACACGCTGTTATAGACCGAGTGGAAAATGACAACAATAACCCGAAAGTTATTCTCAGCCGCACGAGTGGAGAGTTTCTTAAACGTCTTTTTGAGCTGAATGTTCCCGAGATTGCCGATGGGTTGATCACGATACGGAGCGTTGCCCGTATCCCGGGAGAGAGGGCCAAAATGGCAGTCGAAAGCTATGATGACCGTATAGACCCTGTAGGAGCTTGTGTGGGTATGAACGGATCTCGTATACGTGGTATTGTGAGGGAGTTGAGAGGTGAGAACATAGATGTAACTTCTTATACGACCAACAAAACCCTCTTCATTCAGCGAGCTCTCAGCCCCGCTCACGTATCTACAATCAACATCTTTGAAGATGACAAGCGAGCTGAGGTTTATTTGCGTCCCGATCAGGTGCCTTTGGCAATCGGGAAAAATGCCTCTAACATCAAGTTAGCTTCTGCTCTCACCGGCTATCAGATAGAGGTATTCAGAGATGTAGACGTAGTAGATGAGGAGGATATCTATTTGGATGAATTTGCTGATGAGATTGATACATGGGTGCTTGATATTCTCAAAGACAAGGGGTGTACCACTGCCAAGAGTGTTCTTCGTAAGAGTCGCGAAGAATTGATCCATACAACAGACTTGGAGGAGGCTACTATAGATTATGTACTGGGTGTGTTGAGAGCAGAATTTGAGGAAGATGACGAAGATGATCTTTCAGACTTGTCTTCGGAGCAAGGTCTGCCCGCAGAGTACGAAGAATCTGATTTTTCTGACACAATGGAGGAAGAAGATGAGATTGAGGGTACCTCTATGGAGCAGTAAGAAATAGATCAAGGAGCAATAAACAATATAAGGAGCGTAGATAGTAAGGAAGATATGTCAGTAAAGTTATTCAGTTTAGCAAAAGAATTTAATGTTGGAGTAGGGACCTTGGCTTCGAAGCTCAAAGAGAAGGGCTTTGAAGTGGAGGAGTCTAACCCCAATATGCGTATCGATAAGAAAGAATTCGAATGCCTTGTTGCAGAGTTTGGCAAGGATGTCCCTGTTGCTACGGTGGAGAAGATACGCAAAAAGTTTGCCCCAAAATCTGCTTCTTCCGTGTCTGACGCTACTCCTTCTGAGGGAGCTTCCTCCTCTTCGGATAGTCAGCCTTCCGAGACTGGCGCAATCTGGACAGAAGTCCCCGAGACCTTCAAGCCTCAATTGACTGTCAAGGGCAGGATAGAGAACTTGGATGGAGTTCACCCTAAGATTAAGCGAGATAAGAAAGAGACTCTACCGCCGGAAGAGCCAACTCGTCCGTTGATAAAGAAAACAGACGCTCCTGTCGAAAAGGCTGAGCCTCAATCAGCTCCCATAGAGAAGAAAGCCATGGTTGTTCCAGCCTCAAAGGAAAAGCTCGAGGTGAAAGCAGTTGAGAAAGAGAAAGTTTTGGTTGATGAACCAAAGCTTGTGGATGATGTGAAAAATGCTCCAAAAACATCTCCGTCTCCAGTTAAACAACAGCCTAAGCCGGTCAAACAAGATCGTGTGGAAAAAATAGAAATCTCAATCGAAACAAAGAAAAAAGAAGAGCCAGAAAAGAAAGTTGCTTCTCCCATTGTACAGAAGAAAGAGGAGAGCAAGACTGTTCCTGCTACAGTGAAAGAAAATTCCCCAAAGGATTCTACACTTGCGGTGGCTGAGTCGTTGCAAGAAAAGCCGAAGGAAGAGATATATCGTCCTGGAGAGACCTTGCCGGAGCCACAAGTTAAAGTGGTAGGGAAGATCGATCTTGATTCGATCAACTCTTCGATGCGCCCCAAGAAGAAAACACGAGAAGAGAGACAACAGGAGCGTAACAATACAACGGAGAATGCCAAGCGTAAGCGCAAACGCATCAACAAAAAGGCTGTGGATGTCAAGAGCGAAGCTGCTAAGGTGAAAGATGATGACAAGCGTAAGAATGCAGGAGAGAGGACCGCTGGACGAGACAACACTTCTCGCAAAGCCAAGTCTGCCAAGCGTCCACCTGTACAGCCGGAGGTAAGCGACGAAGATGTGCAGAAGCAGATCAAGGAGACATTAGCCAGGCTGACTTCTAAAACGTCCAACCTAAGCAAAGGGGCAAAGTATAGAAAAGATAAGAGAGAGGCTGCCAGCAAGGCTGCTATGGACGCTATCCGTGAGGAGAGACAGGAGAGCCGTATTCTTAAGCTTACGGAATTTGTGACAGTGAGTGATTTGGCGGTGATGATGGATGTGCCCGTAAACGAAGTTATCGCCACTTGTATGAGTATCGGTCTATTCGTTTCTATCAATCAACGCTTAGATGCCGAGACTCTCAATTTGGTTGCAGAGGAGTTCGACTTCAAGACTGAGTTTGTTAGTGCTGATGTGGTTGAAACGATCAATCAGGAGGAAGAAGAAGCCGAAGATCCAGACGATCTCATAGCTCGCCCTCCGATTATTACCGTAATGGGTCACGTAGACCATGGAAAGACCTCGCTCTTGGATAATATCCGTAAGACAAATGTGATTGCCGGTGAAGCAGGAGGGATTACTCAGCATATCGGAGCTTATAATTTGGAGCTTAAAAATGGACGTCGCATCACTTTCTTGGATACCCCGGGGCATGAAGCCTTCACGGCTATGCGTGCTCGTGGAGCTAAGGTAACAGACATCGCTATTATCATAGTGGCAGCAGATGATGATGTGATGCCTCAAACAGTAGAGGCGATCAATCATGCAGCTGCAGCTGGTGTCCCCATTGTTTTTGCAATTAATAAGGTGGATAAGCCTGCTGCTAATCCGGAGAAGATAAAAGAAGCTTTGGCCAATATGAACTATCTCGTCGAAGATTGGGGAGGTAAATATCAGTGTCAAGAGATATCGGCCAAGAAAGGTATAGGCGTTAACGAACTGCTCGAAAAAGTTCTACTTGAAGCCGACATGCTTGGTTTGCAGGCTAATCCAAAACGAAAAGCGAGTGGTTCCATTATAGAGTCTTCATTGGATAAGGGACGTGGCTATGTGGCTACTGTGCTTGTTCAGAATGGAACATTGCAGATAGGAGACGTTGTCTTGGCCGGTACACATCACGGAAGGGTCAAGGCTATGTTCAATGTGCGCAATCAGCGTGTTAAATCTGCCGGACCAAGTGATCCAGTGCAAATCTTAGGATTGAGCGGAGCTCCTACAGCAGGGGACGGCTTTAATGTCCTGGATTCAGAGCAGGAAGCTCGCAGTATAGCCAACAAGCGAGAGCAGTTGCAGCGCGAACAAAACGACCGTACTCGTAAGGTGCTTACTTTGGACGAGGTGGCTCGTCGAAAAGAGATGGGTAACTTCCACGAGCTGAATGTGATAATAAAAGGGGATGTGGACGGTTCTGTAGAAGCTTTGGCCGATTCGCTCATCCGTCTTTCTACCGAGGAGGTACAGGTTAATGTGATTCACAAAGCTGTCGGACAGATATCGGAGTCCGATGTTGTGCTGGCTGCAGCCTCTTCTGCTATCATTATCGGGTTCCAGGTGCGCCCATCCCAAGCTGCTCGCAAAATGGCAGAACAGGAGGGTGTGGAAATACGTACTTACAGCATCATCTACGATACCATCGAGGAAATCAAGACTGCCATGGAGGGTATGCTTGCTCCCGAAATACGAGAAGAGGTTACTGCTACATTGGAAGTACAGCAAACATTCAAGATTTCCAAAGTTGGAACAATTGCAGGTTGTATGGTTAAGGAAGGCAAGATCAAGCGTTCGAACAAGGTGCGCTTGATACGCGATGGTATTGTGATCCATACCGGAGAGTTGGGCTCTCTCAAACGCTTCAAAGATGACGTCAAGGAAGTTGTGGCAGGGCTTGATTGCGGTCTAAATATTGAGAACTACAACAACATCATGGAGGGGGACTTGATCGAAGCCTTCACCGAAATAGAAGTAAAGAAGTCTCTCTAATTATAGTCATTAGCAGTATTCTGTTGCAAAGCTCAAACAAGGAGATGTCTAAACAAGGAGACAGACTTCCGGGTTTGAGCTTTGTTTCTTGTGAGCTAAGATACGTAGATTGATTTTCACAAATGAGATTCACTGTTGTAATATGAATTGGCTGGATATTCTTATCGTGCTCCTCTTGGGGATAGCCTTCTTTCGAGGCTGGAGCAAGGGGCTTATCCGATCTGCAGGTACTTTGTTGTCTGTGATATTGGCGATTGCTTTTTATGCAGTGTTTTCTCCGTTTCTTGCGGATTGTTTAAGATCACTCTCTTCAGAAATGTCGGATACTGCTATATTGTTTGTAAGCAAGCTGTTTAGTATCGTGTTGATAGTTTTGGCTGTTTCATTTGTGTTCATTGGGGTCAATAAATTGATCAATACCAGTCCATTAGGTTTGTTTAATAAATTTTCTGGTGGATTATTGCATGGAGTTACGGTTATCTTTCTGCTTAGTTTAGCCTTTAATGCTTATGATTTGGCAGATGATTTGCGGGAGAAGAAAGAAGTGGATTCCTCCTCGGCAAGGGTTAATTCTCTTCTCTATATTCCGATTAGAGATATTCTGCCAACTTTTGTCTCCTTTGGTTTGTTCTCCAGCAAGGTAAATCCAGCCTGATTAAAAACAGGGGGTGATGGTAGTTTAGTATACAGGGTGTATATGAAAGACGAAAAAGACATTCAACGAGATATAATAGAAGAAGTAACATCAGGTGAGTACAAATATGGATTCACCACAGATATAGATACCGAGGTAATTCCGCATGGTTTGAGCGAGGATGTAGTGAGGCTCATTTCTAATAAAAAGGGAGAACCAGAGTGGTTACTTGATTTTCGGCTTAAGGCTTATCATAAGTGGCTGAGCATGAGAGCTCCTAAATGGGCACATTTGCAGATACCGGAGATTGACTATCAGGATATTATCTACTACGCAGCTCCGAAACAGAAAGTCAGTGGGGAAAAGAAGGAGATAGATCCGGAGTTGCTCAAGACTTTCGACAAGTTGGGTATTCCTCTACATGAGCGTGCAGCCTTATCGGGAATGGCCGTAGATGCTGTAATGGATAGTGTGTCTGTGAAAACTACCTTTCGAGAGCAACTTGCCGAGAAAGGGATTATTTTCTGCTCTTTTAGCGAAGCTGTGAAAGAACATCCTGAGTTGGTCCGCAAATATCTGGGTAAGGTGGTGCCTTACAATGACAATTATTTCGCGGCTCTCAATTCGGCTGTCTTTAGCGATGGTTCATTCGTTTACATCCCCAAAGGGGTCCGGTGTCCCATGGAATTGTCTACTTATTTTCGCATCAATGCTGCTCAGACCGGGCAGTTTGAGCGAACACTTATTGTGGCAGACGAAGGCTCCTATGTCAGTTATCTTGAGGGATGTACAGCTCCAATGCGAGATGAGAACCAACTCCACGCTGCCATTGTAGAGATATTTGTCGAGGCAGAAGCTGAGGTCAAATATTCTACTGTTCAGAATTGGTACCCAGGAGACAAAGATGGTAATGGCGGGATATACAATTTTGTGACAAAGAGAGGTATATGTAAAGGATTTCGCTCCAAACTTTCTTGGACGCAGGTGGAAACTGGCTCGGCCATTACGTGGAAATACCCCAGTTGCATCCTGAAGGGTGAGGAATCTGTAGGCGAGTTTTATTCGGTTGCCGTTACAAATAATTTCCAACAAGCTGACACCGGTACCAAGATGCTCCATATCGGGAAAAATAGCAGAAGCCGGATTGTTTCCAAAGGGATTTCAGCAGGAAAAAGCCAAAATAGTTATCGAGGTCTTGTACAGATAGCTCCCAATGCAAAGTTTGCTCGCAATTATTCGCAGTGCGACAGCTTGTTGATTGGAGATCGTTGCGGAGCCCATACCTTCCCTTATGCACAGGTCAATAACGAAACCGCTATTATCGAGCATGAGGCCACAACCTCCAAGATTAGTGAAGACCAGCTTTTCTACTGCAACCAGCGGGGTATAGGGGTAGAAGAGGCCGTGGCTCTCATTGTAGGAGGGTATGCAAAGGAGGTAATGCAAAAGTTACCCATGGAATTTGCCGTTGAAGCACAGAAACTGCTTAGCGTATCTTTGGAAGGATCCGTAGGTTGATCGTTTGTGCTTTCTCAGAAGAATACAATACTCACAATTACAAATAGCTTTTATAGTTCTATGCTGCTTAATATAAATAATCTGCACGCTTCTATCGGAGACAAATCAATTCTCAGAGGAATCAATTTGCAGGTAAACAGGGGAGAGGTTCACTCCATTATGGGACCGAACGGATCGGGCAAAAGCACTCTGTCTTCGGTATTGGTGGGCCATCCAGCTTTTACTGTTACGGAAGGATTTGTAGAATATAATGGAGAAAACTTACTGGAGTTTAGCCCGGAGGAACGCTCTCACAAAGGATTGTTTCTGAGTTTCCAGTATCCGGTGGAGATTCCGGGAGTGTCCATGACCAATTTTATTCGTTCGGCTGTTATCGAGCGGAGAAAAGCCTTGGGCTTACCCCAGCTTTCTGCCGCAGATTTCCTCAAACTGATGAAAGAGAAACAGGCCTTAGTGGAGATAGATAAGTCTTTTTCCGGTCGTTCCGTCAATGTTGGTTTTTCTGGTGGAGAGAAAAAGCGCAACGAGATATTCCAGATGGCTATGTTAGAGCCTACTCTGTCTATCTTGGACGAGACCGACAGTGGGTTGGATATCGATGCTTTGAGGATCGTTGCAGAGGGTGTTAATCGTCTTCGTTCAAAGGATAATGCCACTATCGTGATAACTCATTATCAGCGTTTGCTGGACTACATCAAACCGGATTTTGTTCATGTATTGTACAAGGGACGGATTATACGTAGTGGAGGCCCTGAATTAGCACTCGAATTGGAAGAACGAGGTTACGATTGGCTCAAAAACGAAGCAGACGAATGATATATGGATAGGAGTTCTTTAGATACGGCTCTTTCCCTCAAACAGCCGATTGTTAGCTCTTCGTCTTGGAGCAGAAGATCCGAGCAGGCTCGATTGCATTTGCAAAATGAGGGGCTGCCTCTTTTTGGTTCAGAAGATTACCAGCGGACGGATTTGTCCACTTTTTTTGATGGCTTGATGTCCTTGAGACTGTCTATGTGTACATCTAATCGGCAGGCCTTTCTGCCCTTGGACAAAGCCTTTTTCTTTGGCCCTTTTTCTGAGTTTGCAAAAGAATTCCCAGATAAAGTATCCTCTTTGCTAAGCGATAAGAGTCCTTTTTCGACAGATGGCTACATCTTGCTAAATGAAGCTCTTTCTTCTGATGTATGTGTGCTGTACGTTTCTGAAAAGCAAACTCTTGAAGAGCCCATCGAACTTAGTTTTTCCGAACAAAATCCTGAGCAATTGGGACTTCGTTCTTTGAGGATTCTGCTGGAGGAGCAGGCTTCTGCTAAGCTAATTCTTCGGGATTTGGCAGGAGATCATACAGCCGTTTTGCAGCACGTGAGCGTTTGTCTTGGTCCAGGGGCGCGTTTGGAAGTGCACGAGGAAGTACAGGCAAAGGAAACAGCGAGACGTATAGCGACTTGTTGGGTGGAACAACGGAGAGATTCGATGCTCAGTTGGAGTGAATACACCTTGTCTTGTGGATTGAATCGAAATAACTTCTACAGCAAGCTGTTTGAGCCAGGTGCAGAGGTCTTTCTCAAGGGATTGGCTTTGGCAACAAAGAATAGGCATATAGATAATTATGCCAAAATAGAGCATTTGGCTCCTCATTGTCATACAGACGAATTATTCAAATACATTGTCGATGACAATGGCTATGGGGTTTTTAGTGGGCGTATTTATGTGGATCAGGTTGCTCAAAAAACGTTGGCCTACCAGAATAATCGCAACTTGCTGCTTTCCGGTACTGGAAACATGCATAGTAAACCTCAATTGGAGATTTATGCCGATGATGTCAAATGCTCTCATGGGATGACTACAGGTCAGCTGAGTGATGAAGCCCTCTTCTATTTGTGTCAAAGAGGAATTCCTCTGACGGAAGCTCGAAAAATGCTGGTCAAAGCCTTTGCTGAGGAGGTAATAGGGCATTTGGACAACGATCCTTCTTTGCTTGAGGAGTTGCACAGCCGGATAGAAGCTGAGCTGAACTAAAAATAAAATACCATAACTACAGATGCTTGCCGAATTCGGAACAGAACATTATCTATTGCTGGGTTCTTTAGTAATCTTGGCGGGTATCTTGGCCGGCAAGGTCGGATATAAATTCGGTATTCCTGGGTTGTTGTTGTTCCTTTTCACAGGGATGATCTTTGGTAGCTCGGGGTTGGGTATTAAGTTTGATGATGCCGGTGTAGCACAATTTACAGGTATGGTAGCCTTGTCCGTTATACTCTTTTCTGGCGGTATGGATACCAAGATACGGGAAATACGCCCAGTACTTAGGGAGGGGGTTACACTCTCAACTCTGGGAGTGATACTGACCACCCTGAGTACCGGGCTTTTTGTCTACCTATTGAGCTACTACGACTTGTCACCTGTGCATATCTCCCTCCCTGCCGCTCTTTTGTTGGCTGCTCTGATGTCAAGTACGGACTCAGCTTCTGTATTCGCCATCTTGCGATCGCAAAAGATGCACCTCAAGGAGAATCTCAAACCTGCTCTTGAGCTCGAGAGCGGAAGCAATGATCCAATGGCTTATATGCTCACTCTGGCTTTGATTCAGTACATAGGGATGGGGCAGGCCGATATTGCTGTGATAGCAGGAGAACTGCTCCTCCAGTTTGCTCTAGGCTGTGTTTTGGGGTATATCTTTGGGAAGATTTCGGTGTTTCTACTCAATAGGATCAATATCGAAAATGATATGATCTACCCGATTATCCTTCTTTGTTTGGTCTTCGTAACCTTCTCTCTTTCCTCTCTTTTCGGGGGTAATGGCTATTTGACGATCTACATTGCAGGGATTGTAGTTGGGAACAGCCGATTGGTGCACAAGAAGAGTATCATTACCTTTTTCGATGGTATTACTTGGTTAGTGCAGATTATCTTGTTTATTCTTTTGGGCTTGTTGGTCAATCCCTCGGAGATGTTGCCGATAGCGGGTTTTGCTCTGGCGACAGCTCTTTTTTTGATTTTCGTGGGACGTCCATTGAGCGTGTTGATTTCACTGCTTCCTTTCCGTAAGTTGAGTTTTAGGGGGCGGATTTATCTCTCGTGGGTTGGTCTTAGAGGAGCCGTTCCAATCATTTTTGCAACCTATCCTATTCTTATGAATATACCTGAGGCGAAGATTCTTTTCAACGTTGTTTTCTTTATTACAATCGTCTCTCTGTTGATCCAAGGCAGTACTGTTTCTTCTGCAGCGCGCTGGTTGGGACTGGCTATCCCTTCTTCTGCCGAAGGAAATCTCTTTGGAGTTGAGATTCCGGAAGAAACGGGAACAACAATGGAGGAGCGGATTGTTACCGAAGAAATGATATCTGCCGGAGATCGTCTGATGGATATTGATTTGGATGAGAAAGAGCTTGTTATCCTGATTAGCCGCCATGGCTCTTATCGTGTGCCTAAAGGGCCTATGCACTTGCAGGAAGGGGACATTCTCTTGATTGTATCCGAACAGGATAGGCGGACGACGGACAAGATCGCTATGCAACAATACCCCTTGTCCCAGAAAACTCACACCCTTTCGTATAGGGGAAAGAAAATAATGACACTTTTTCGCAGACAGTTGAATCGTTTAAAAAAACATTCTGACTAATCCAGATCCATTTTTAGGCTCTTGATCAATCTTTTTATATTTCCTGTCATACCCATGACAGGAAATTGTGCCATGCAAAGAGCAAGCCGGTTTGTCTATTTCAGAAAATGTACTACTTTTGCATCGGGTAAGTCCTACACGGCTAGCTCCCCTTGACTCCCCCAGGGCTTGATCGCAGCAAGGGTAGAGGGTCGTAGCAGCGCGATGTGGTAAGCTTACCCGCTGCCTCTTTAGCTCAGTTGGCCAGAGCACGTGATTTGTAATCTCGGGGTCGTTGGTTCGAATCCGACAAGAGGCTCAAAAGAGAGGGGAGTTTCTCCCCTTTTTTTATTGCAAAAAGAGAATGAAACCATTCAATGTCTATCCCGAGATCAACCTTCCTGTAATAACATCTTCACGTCTTTTGTCTTTTTTATTAGACTTCATTGTTGTGGTCTTAGCTCGCAGCTGTTTCTGGGAATTCGCCAACGTTCTCTTTTTCTTATTTTTGTGCAGAGGTCTGGCTTGATTTTCATTCTCTTTATCCATTAACAGATAAAGAGAGATGAACTCTACCAGCCCAATTTTGTATTCTCTATGGCAACGAATATAGATCTCAGACAGGTAAAACAACGCTTTGGCATCATCGGAAATAGTCCAATACTTGATCGAGCTATACGCATAGCAGTGCAGGTAGCTCCCACAGATATGTCCGTTTTAGTAACGGGAGAGAGTGGGGCGGGGAAAGAATTCTTTCCGAAGATAGTGCATCAGTATAGTAGTCGTAAGCATAATCCTTATATCGCAGTCAATTGTGGTGCAATCCCTGAGGGAACTATTGATTCAGAGCTTTTTGGTCACCGTAAGGGATCTTTTACAGGAGCTCTGGCTGATCGGAAGGGGTATTTCGAGGAAGCTAATGGAGGTACTATCTTCTTGGATGAGGTCGGAGAGCTTCCCTTATCTACTCAGGCCCGACTGTTGCGAGTTTTAGAGAGTGGCGAGTTTATACCAGTGGGGGCCAGTGTTGCCTATAAGACAGATGTTCGTATCGTTGCCGCTACTAATGTTAATCTGCGTGATGCAGTAGCCAAAGGACGATTTAGGGAAGACCTTCTTTTTAGACTCAATACGGTGCCAATAGAGGTACCGTCTTTGAGAGATCGTTCCGAGGATATTCCCCTCCTATTTCGCAAATTTGCGCTTGATACAGCTGAACGATACCAAATGCCCACCCTGAGGCTTAGTTCCGAAGCCGAGACTGTCGTTTGCTCTTATCAATGGCCAGGAAATATTCGAGAGTTACGGAATGTAGCTGAGCGTATGTCCGTATTGGAGGAAGAACGAATGGTTTCAGCCGACAGGATGAAAGCCTATTTACCAGACAGTGCTTTTGCCGACCGTCATCCTGTGCTACTCCGTTCACAGGCACATTCCGAGAGTCATTCTTTTGGCTCTGAGCGGGAGATTCTTTTCCAAGTGCTTTTTGATATGCGTAAGGACATGAACGAACTCAAAGATCTTGTACAGGATATTATGCAAGGTAGAGTGCCAATTACGTCTGTTCATGGAGATTCTCTGATGGAACATTCCACTATTCATCATAGAGAAAGTAAGCCTATAATGCTTATTGATACAGATAGAGAGGGAGAAGCTGAAGAGGCAGCCTTGTGGCAGGAGGAAGGAGAGAAGTTTGCAGAAAAATCTTTAACAACTATTGCCGAGGCTGAAGCACAATTGGTCAGATTGGCTATGGAGAGATATGGTGTCAAAAACAAAAAGGCTGCAGCCGACGCACTTGGCATATCGGAGCGTACATTATATCGAAAACTGAAAGAATATGACATTGAAGATGTACAGTGATCGTTTTGCCTACTCCTCTTTGTTGAAGGGAAGTGTCTTGTTCCTTTTTCTGATATTGGCCTTGTCTTGTCGTATCTCTTATAAATTTGATGGAGCCTCTATCGATTACAACACTACCAAGACAATCTATATTGCTGATGTGATAAATAGTGCACAACATCAGTATGCACCTTTGGCTTCACGCCTTACTGAGTCTCTTAGAGATCTTTACATCAGGCGCACCAAGTTGGAAATGGTTCCTTATAATGGGGATCTGGAGCTGGAGTGTACAATCGTTTCCTATGATTTGGCACCGATGGCGATTCAGGAAAATGCACTGTCGGCGGAAACGCGTTTTACGATGGGAGTGGAAGTCGTTTTCACTAACAATGTAACTCCCTCCCAGAACTTTAAGCGCACCTTTACTGAGTTTACGGATTTCAAAAGTGATATTCTATTTAATACCATTGAGGATCAGCTGGTAGAGGAACTTTCTGAGAGAATACTCAAGCAGATCTATGCCGCAACGGTTGAAAACTGGTAATGAGGAATGACGAAGGATAGTTTATATGGTTGCTTGGCAGATCCTACAAAGGTGGAGCATGAGTCTTTGGATGAACTCCGTACCTTAGCTATGACTTATCCCTATTCTGCGACTTGTGTGTATCTATATTTATACAAGGCCGCTACGGAAAGTGATGTTTGCTTTTCGGTCGAATTGGGTCGTTTTGCTCCTCTTTTACCCAGTCGAGCTAAATTATTTCACCAAGTGGCCCCTTTTGTTGGAGGAAAAATCTATGAGCAAGCTCTAATAGTTGAAGCTACTGAGGAGACCACGGACAGCTTTGCTGTAATTGAGGAATTTTTGTCTGAGATGAAGGCTGCCGGAGCTGATTTGCCCGATGAGATTACTTACACCCACAGTATGGTGCCTGATTATTTGGATAGAGGAGGCGTTGTCTCTTTCGCCTCTTCCTTATCGCAGAAGAATTCTGAATCTTCTGCTGCTGTCTTTTCACAATTTACATCTCCATCTGTTGGAGCCTTTTACGAATCTTTGGATGAGAAAACAGAGACGATGGATGTTAATGAGATCAATGTAGAAGATTCCCTGTTTACAGAAACTTTGGCCAAAATATATATTAAGCAGGGGCATTACGAAAAGGCTTTGCGCATTGTCAAGTCTTTGAGCTTGAAATTCCCAGAAAAAAGTCTTTACTTTGCAGACCAAATTAGGTTTTTAGAGAAGATTATAAAGAATAACAAACAGGAATAGCAATGTATATCTTTCTGACCATCCTTATTGTATTGGCAAGCATCTTGCTCACGCTTATCGTCATTATCCAAAATTCCAAAGGAGGTGGTTTGGCTGCTGGTTTTTCATCTAGCAACCAGATCATGGGGGTACGTAAGACCACTGATTTTTTGGAAAAAGCAACTTGGTATCTTGCCGGTGCTGTAGTGGTGTTGAGTATCGTTTCTTCTCATTTCCTATTCACAGCCACAGACGGTAAGACTTCAGACCTTGAGAAAGAGGTGAAAGAAGAGGTTGTACGTAATGAAAAAGAGGAAGCTGCCAAGCCTAACTTTGCTTTGCCGACTACCCCAAATGCCACTCCAGTTTCTCAACCTCAGGAAAACAAACCTGAATAAAAGCTGATTAACTGCAAGGCAGAATGCCTGCAGTTGTTTTTTGAAGCTTCCGAGAGGAGGTAGTATGAAGAGCGGAGATTGTCGCGGAGGTTATAAAGATCTCCACGATGATCTCTCTTATTTTTTTTCTCGCCTTATGTCTGTTTCTTCTTATCCGCTCTCGAACTCTTCGATATAAAAGTTCAAGTAAGCCATTGTGTAAGAGGCTTGTTGCTCAATATAGCGGCTTTCTCTGCGAAATATAGAGTATACAGGTTTTGTATTTGTTGAGATACGGGGATTTCCGAAGATGTTGTACCTTTGGTGCTAGGCGGTTTTGTCGTGTCTAAGTGTTTTTGAAGTTTATGAAGGCTTATTTGGATTTAGTCAGAAAAATTTTGGATGAGGGGGTCGAACGATCCGATCGTACGGGTACAGGCACAAAGTCCATTTTTGGATACCAAATGAGATTCGATTTGGCAGAGGGATTTCCTTTGCTTACAACCAAAAAACTTCATCTAAAGAGTATCATATATGAGTTGTTGTGGTTTCTCAGTGGTTCGACCAATGTGAGATTCTTGCAGGAGCATGATGTAAGGATCTGGAATGAGTGGGCGGACCCACAAACGGGAGAGCTGGGCCCCATCTATGGCCATCAGTGGCGTTCGTGGACAACAGTCTCCGGTGAATCTATAGACCAGATACAACAAGTACTTGACACTCTCAAACACGATCCTTATAGTCGGCGGATGTTGGTTTCAGCATGGAATGTGGCAGATCTACCTGCAATGCATTTGGCTCCGTGTCATTGTCTGATGCAGTTTTATATGGCAGACAACAGGCTGAGTTTGCAGTTATACCAGCGTTCGGCTGATGTGTTTTTAGGAGTCCCTTTTAATATTGCTTCATATGCTTTGTTACTATTGATGGTAGCGCAAGTTTCGGGTTTTCAGCCTGGAGTCTTTGTCCATTCTTTAGGAGATGCCCACATTTATCTCAATCATTTGGAGCAAGTACAACTACAACTGACTCGATCTCCCCTGCCTTTACCTCAAATGAAACTCAACCCTGAGGTTCGAGATTTATTCTCTTTTTCGTACGCAGACTTTGAGTTGACCGATTACCAAGCTCACCCACACATAGCCGGTAGGGTCTCTGTGTAAGTCTTTTTCTTTCTATATTGTTTATGAAACTCTCTCTTATAGTAGCAATATCCGATGATATGGCCATAGGCAAGGACAATGATTTGATTTGGCATTTGCCGAGGGACTTAAAGTTTTTTAAGGCAAAAACTACAGGACATACCATATTGATGGGACGAAACACTTTTCTTTCGCTGCCCAATGGAGCTTTGCCTAACCGCCGAAATTTAGTTCTCAGTTCCACCCTTGGATCTGTAGAGGCGGGAGAGCTTGTGTCCTCTGTAGAGGAAGCCATTGAGATAGCCCAGAAATCCGGTGAAACGGAGCTTTTTGTGATAGGAGGGGGACAGCTATATGCCGCTACGATAGACATTGCAGATAAATTGTATGTAACCCACGTACATACTGTTGAATCTGAAGCTGATACCTATTTCCCGGAAATTGATCCTATACATTGGCAGCTCGTCAGTGAAGAGGAATGGCCTGCAGATAGTAACAACCCTTATGATTGTACACATCGAGTGTATGAACGGCCAAGTTAATGTTGGGATTGTTTTTGATGACCTTTTTATTTTTTTTCATGCCACAAAAATGAACAAACCATCCATACCTAAAGGAATGCGAGATTTTGGTCCTGAAGAGATGGCCAAACGCAATTATATTTTTTCTGTGATTCGTCAGGTATATGCTTTATACGGTTTTTCTTGTATAGAGACTCCGGCCATGGAAACATTATCATGCCTGATGGGGAAATATGGAGAAGAAGGGGACAGATTACTTTTCAAAGTACTTAACTCCGGAGATTTTCTTTCTGATTTTGACCGTGAACAGTTGGCAGATATTTCCTCTTTGTCTTTTGCTGCCAAAGTCTGTGAGAAGGGGTTGCGTTACGACCTTACTGTCCCCTTTGCTCGCTATGTTGCCATGCATCGGAATGATTTGTCTTTCCCCTTCAAACGTTATCAGATACAACCGGTTTGGCGAGCAGACAGACCACAAAAAGGACGATATCGGGAGTTTTATCAGTGTGATGCTGATATCATAGGGTCAGATTCTCTCCTGAATGAGGTTGAGTTGATTTGTATCATCAATGAGGTCTTCTCCAGATTGAAAATCCCAGTGAAGATTCTGCTCAATAATAGGAAGATTCTCAGTGGTATAGCCGAAACAGTTGGTTGTGCGGAAAGAATTGTAGACATCACTGTTGCCATAGACAAGATCGATAAGATAGGGGCCGATAAGGTCTTTCTCGAATTATCTTCGAAAGGTTTTACAGAGGCCCAAATAGATCGCTTGAAACCCCTGCTTTTGGTTGATGGTGACAATCGGGAAAAGTTGGCTCAAGTGGAGCAGCATCTGTCTGGATCGGAAGTAGGGCTGAAAGGAATCGAAGAGTTGCGTTTTGTTTTAGACCGGATGGAGCACTTGCCTTTGCAAGCAGAGCTTATTGTGGATATCAGTTTAGCTCGAGGTCTCTCTTACTACACTGGTGCGATATTGGAAGTGAAAGCGATGACTGTTGAGATGGGTAGCATCACCGGAGGAGGGCGGTACGACAACTTGACAGGCATATTCGGTTTTGAGGGAATGAGTGGAGTAGGCATTTCTTTTGGTGCCGACCGCATATATGATGTCATGACACAGCTGGATCTTTTTCCAAAAGAACTCGGAGTGGGAACTCATCTACTTTTCCTCAATTTGGGACATGAGTATGCAGACTATGTCTTATCAGTTATGAGTAAGCTGCGTGCTGGAGGTATTCGTTGCTCCTACTACACCGATGATGTGAAGCTTAAGAAACAAATGTCTTATGCCAACAATTTGAGTATTCCTTATGTCGCTCTGGTTGGAGACGAAGAATATGAGCAGTGTTGTATAATGCTCAAAGACATGCAGAAAGGAGATCAGAAGAGTGTCTCTGTGGAAGAGTTGTTGTCAATTTTGCAGACTACTTTCTTGCTGTAAATCTTTTCTGTGATATTCGCAAACTGGGATCTCCGACTTTTATTTTTTAGGGAGACCCTGATGATTTATCACAATGACGGAACAGAAATATCCGATACTCAACAATATCGATACTCCGGCAGATTTGAGATTGCTGCCGGAGGAATCTCTTCCTCAGCTTTGCGATGAGTTGAGGAAATATATTTTGGAGATTGTAGCTCAGCATCCGGGGCACTTGGGTTCAAGCCTCGGAGCTGTAGAGCTGACGGTTGCCCTCCACTATGTATTCGACACTCCACATGATCGTCTGGTATGGGATGTGGGACATCAAGCCTATGGACACAAGATTCTCACGGGGCGGAGAGATCGATTTCCCTCTCTTCGGCAGTGGGGTGGTTTGGCTGGATTTCCCTCAACATCGGAGAGCGAATATGATACTTTTACAGCCGGACATGCTTCCAATTCAATTTCTGCAGCTTTGGGGATGGCTGTGGCAACTAAAAGACAAGGGATCGCACGCAAAGTTGTGGCTGTTATAGGTGATGGCTCCATGACCGGAGGTTTGGCTTTTGAAGGGCTCAACAATGCATCCTCTTTCCCGAATGACCTTCTGATAGTGCTCAATGACAATAATATGTCTATTGATAAGAATGTCGGTGGCCTTAATAGATACATGGTAGACATTCTTACCAGTAAGACTTATAATGCTTTGAGGTATGACCTTTACAAGACCATGCAAAGGATGAATCTCATTACAGAGAGCAAACGTAGAGGGTTGATCCGCTTCAACAATAGTTTTAAGGCTCTTATCAGTCAGCAGTCTAATTTATTTGAGGGATTTAGCATTCGTTACTTTGGCCCCATAGATGGCAATGATGTATTGCGTACAGTGCAAATACTTCGTGATATCAAGGAAATGAAAGGGCCAAAAATTCTGCATTTGAAAACACAAAAAGGTAAGGGCTATGCACCTGCGGAGGCAGATGCTACTGTGTGGCATGCTCCTGGAAAATTTGATATCAATACAGGTATTAGAGAAAGCAAATCCGAAATATCTTCTCCCAGTCTTTACCAAGACGTTTTTGGGCACACATTGGTTGAGATGGCTGCTGAAGATAGTCGTATTGTTGGTGTAACACCAGCCATGCCTACAGGATGTTCGCTTACTTATATGCAACAGGCCTATCCACATCGTACCTATGATGTGGGTATTGCAGAGGGACACGCTGTTACTTTCTCGGCAGGACTTTCTAGAGAGGGTATGATTCCTTTTTGCAATATCTACTCTTCTTTTATGCAGAGGGCTTATGATCAGCTTATACATGATGTTGCTATTAGCAGACAACATGTAGTTTTTTGTTTAGATAGAGCTGGTCTGGTAGGAGAAGATGGGGCTACCCATCAGGGGGCTTTCGATTTGGCTTACCTCTGCACAATTCCCAATATGGTAGTTTCTTCTCCTTTGGATGAACATCAGCTTCGCAATTTGATGTTTACTGCCTATAAGGGACAGAATGGACCGATGGCCATAAGATACCCCAGAGGTAAGGGGGTATTGTTTGATTGGCGAAATACTCCTCAAATTCTCCCCATTGGAAAAGGGCGAGAGATGGTGGAGGGAAAAGATTTGGCCTTTTTGTCGATTGGCCCTATTGGTAATATAATTCGCTCTGTTGTGAACCGTCTTAGGGAAGAAGACGGGATTCAGGCTGCTTGGTATGATTTGATTTATGCTAAGCCTTTGGATACAGAGCTGATTTTAAATGTTTCCAACCGTTTCTCTCATGTCATTACTGTGGAGGAGGGCACCCTTTGCGGAGGAGTAGGAGCTCAGATTGCCTCTTTGTTATTGGAGAATGGAAGGAATCCAAAATTGAAAATATTGGGTTTGCCTGATGAATTTATAGAACACGGCACTCAGGCACAGCAGCGGGCCTATTGCGCTCTCGATGCCGAATCGATTTACAATATATCTGTTGAATTTCTATCTCGATGAGAGTTATAATAGCAGGAGCCGGTGCAGTCGGTACACATTTGGCCAGAATGTTGTCCAATGAGGATCAGGATATCACTCTTATAGACAGAGATGAGAAGAGATTGCACTTTGCTGGATTTAGTACGGATATTCTGACTATCAAAGGAGATCCAACTTCGATTCTCACACTGCAAGACAGTGGGATAGAATCCGCTGATCTGTTTGTGAGCGTTTTGAATGAGAGTGCTTCCAATATTTTGGCTTGCATTCTCGCAATGCGTTTAGGGGCAAAAAAGTGTATTGCGCGGATAGATAATCAGGAATATATGCAATCCCATTATGCCAAGTTTTTTAAGGATATGGGGATTGATATGTTCATCTTTCCGGAATTATTGGCTGCAGATGAGATCGTGTCTTCCATCAAGAATCCTTGGGCTAGACAGTATATTGACCTTTTCGATGGAGCCTTAGCTCTGGTCGGGGTTAAGATTCGTCGTGGGGCTCCTCTTGTCGGTAAACAGCTTAAAGACTTATCTATCAATACCGAGAAGACTTTTCATATCGTGGCTATCAAGAGGGATATGGAGACTATTATCCCCTCTGGTAGTACTCAGGTAATGCATGGAGATATTCTCTTCTATACATGTAGTAAGTCCCATCTATCCTTGGTGCGTCACCTTTCTGGTAAGGATAAACGGGATGCAAATAAAGTCATTATTATGGGAGCCAGCCAGATCTCTGTGCTTACAGCTAACAAGCTCCCCCATAGTATGCAGGTTTGTATCATTGATCAGGATCCTCAGCGTTGTATACAGGTAGCAGCTATGGTGCCGGCTAACGTACAAATATTCAATGGAGATGGGCGAGATCCGGAATTGTTGAGAGAAGTTGGGATTGATACAACAGATGTTTTCATTGCTCTCACAGGAAATTCGGAGACAAACATATTAGCTTGTCTCGGAGCTAAACGGTATGGAGTGTTTAAAACTATCGCAAAAGAAGAGAATATTGACTACATTCCTTTGGCCGAACGAATGGATATTGGTACTCTGATCAACAAGAAGTTGATAGCAGCAGGTCATATACATCGAATGCTATTGGGTGTAGATACCGAATCAGTCAAATGTCTGACTATTGCGAATGCCGACGTGGCTGAGTTGATCGCACGAAAAGACTCTAAGATCACTCGTAAGCGAGTCAGGGATCTTGACTTGCCGGATGGAATGACTCTGGGGGGAATGGTGCGAGGTGGTGTTCCCTCTATGATTGATGGGAATACCATTATACAACCCTATGATCATGTGGTAGTATTCTGCCTGGGTACTTCCATGAATAAATTGGCAGAGCTATTCCGCTAAAAAGAAAGCATTGTGAGACATATCAATTTTCGATTTGTACTAAAGACTGTTGGGTTAGCATGTATCATGGAGTCAGGCTTCTTGTTTTTGGCTATCGTGATTGCTTTTCTCTATAGAGAGGAAGATTTGATGCCGCTTATCTACACAACCCTGTTTATGCTTGGTGTTGGGCTTGTTGGATGGCTTTCCGGTTTTCGTACCCGTTTAGCCCGGCTCAGTCGTCGAGAAGGTATGCTCATTGTCACACTCATTTGGGTTGTGCTATCTTCCATCGGAATGTTGCCTTTTTGGCTAGGAGGGTATGTTGGTTCCATCTCAGATGCTTTTTTTGAGACTATGTCCGGCTATACGACAACCGGGGCTACCATTTTTCCTTCTGTAGAGCATTTACCTCATGGAATTTTATTCTGGAGAAGTCTGTTGCAATGGCAGGGAGGTATTGGGATTGTAGTGTTTACACTTGCTTTGTTACCTGTAATTACGGGAGATAGGGGAGCCTCCACTATCTACAATGCGGAAACAACAGGGATTATGCATGATCGCTTTTTGCCTCGTATAAGCACAGTCTCGAAACGTCTCGCCTTGGTCTATGTGGTGATGACCACACTTCTTTTCTTTCTGCTATGGATAGGGCCGATGAACTCTTTCGATGCTGTCTGCCATGCTCTCACTTGTATCTCTACAGGTGGCTATTCTACTAAAGATTCTAGTGTCGCTTATTACAATTCTGCCTATGTAGAGTATGTCCTCTCTGCTTTCATGTTCATTGCAAGTTTGAGTCTTACCCTCATTTATTTTTGCTTTGTGGGAAAACCGACCAAATTGTTGCGTGATGAAGAATTCCGCTGGTACTCTATACTGGTTTTGGCAGCCATTTTAATCACAAGCTTGTGGCTCTGGGCACATTGGCAAAATGACTCGGTGGAGGAGACAATCCGGACAGCCCTTTTTCAAGTGACTTCCCTGATTTCTACTACTGGTTATCTAACTTCTGACATTACACAATGGCAACCTTTCTTTTGGGTTATAATGCTGCTGCTAATGTTCATTTGTGGATGTTCGGGTTCCACTTCCGGAGGGTTGAAGGTCAGTCGTTTTATGGTCTTGGTCAAGAATCTTAGAAATGAGTTTAAGAAACGCATTCATCCAAATGCGGTTGTGCCAGTCAAGGCCAATGGGATTGTAATTCCGGGAGCATTAGTCAGTCAGGTGTTGGCTTTCTTTTTTGCTTATTTGGGACTTATTTGTGTAGGAGTTCTTCTTCTTACTTTTGATGGAATACCTTTTATCGAAAGTATTTCAGCTTCTGTTTCTGCCACAGGCAATGTTGGCCCAGCCTTGGGTTCCTTGAGAAGTAATTTTGCTGAGATATCTCCCTTTTCAAAATGGGTCTTGAGCTTTCTAATGTTGGCTGGTAGATTAGAGATTTTTACTGTATTGAGTATTCTACGCCCTGCGTTTTGGAAGGAATAGAATATTTTCTACCTTTGCTGCCGCTTTCGGGGTGTAGCACAGTTGGCAGCGCGCCACGTTCGGGACGTGGAGGTCGGAAGTTCGAGTCTTCTCACCCCGACTGTCTTATTTTTTATGCCGCAGTGGATTGTTGATCAATCGACTGCGGTTTCTTATCTCCTCTTAAACTCTCCGAGCTCTTTGGAGAAAAGGGGTCTTTTTCTCTTTTAGGCTTTTTTCTTTGTTCTCAGATTCTTCCCCTTTGTTCGTGCTTCTTTTGAAATCAGATCACATAAGGTTTTTGCCTGATTTATGGGGGAATACAGAGAGGAGAGTTGTATTTCCCGATACTTTAGTTCATCTGGGGAGAAGGGCTCTTTCATGAGTTGTTGGCAGAGACTTTGGGCTTCTTCGGCATTTTGGGCAATGTGGCATAGAGAATCCAGACCTGTGCCTACAAGCATTAGATCGTTTGCCACGATATGTCTTCCGGAGAATAGACTATTGAGTAACTTGAGCTTGAGTCCGGTTGGCTGATCTGTCCAAAGCAGATGAATTTGTGCTTGGCTTATTAGCTCCTGCATACGCTCTTCATCGGGATTTGCTTCCAATCTGATACGGGGATAGCGAGCTACGACTTTTTTTAGCTGATCCGACGGATTCATTCCCGCAATTACTGCAGGGTAGGGGATATACTTGAGGACGTTTTCGATAAGCCAAAGAGCAGCTTGCTCATTCTCCGCTACCGATAGTTTGGCATGATAGAGGATAAAATCAGACACTCCCGTTTGGCTACTGATTGAACGATGAGCATGAAAGCAGGGAATGAATGCAATGTTTTTTTCCGGAAAGTGTTGGTGCAGGTAGTCAGCATCAGAAAGAGAGACCGGAGCAATCAAGTCGGCATGTTTCAGTACGTTTTCATATTTCTTAAATTTCCACCCTTCAATCTTGTGAAAAGCTTTGGAAATAAGCCCTCGCTCAGCACGAGATATAGCTTGGTAGTAGTGATGCTCTATATTGCAAGGGCGGACAATCAACAATCGATTGCTCAAGGCCGGGTGATCAAGCCAATAACATGAATGAAGACCTTCGAAGAGTATCGGAGCTTCGTCAGTCAAAAGATTCGACAACAATTCGCGACTGCGACGTCCGTAGACGTTGTAAGGAAGTAAGCTCAGGTTTGCAGTAACACCTCTTTGGCGAGGGTAGTAATAAACTTTTTGGCAAATGGTCTCCAACTCTGGAGCTGGTTCTCGCTCATATTGGAAGCAGTGCAGTGTTATTTTTACTTTTAAATCGTGCAGAGCCAATAATTTGTAATACACGTCTATAACTCCCCCATAATTAGCAGGCCAGGGAACATTAAAGGAGACAATATGTAGCGAAAGAGGTTCGTGCATTAGGTAGAGATAGAGAGCTGTGTTTAATTCCGATGGTGTAAAAATGACCAGTCGGATCCAAATGTACAATGAATTCACCAATTAGTTGAAGGAGCATTTCTGCTTGGATAAATACTGCAACAAAAAGGCGATTGACTAATTTGCCAATCGCCATTTTGCTTATGCCCTATATGCAAGGATGTCGAAAATTACATTACGCATTCCACAATCCTTTCATTGCATTTTCCTCTTGTCGAATCCGAACAAAGAGAAGACAGGAATACAGAGGGAACCCGATACAAAGAGTCACCCACGCATTGCAGAGCAAAGCAACTCCGATGAGTTCGGGCATTATGTTCAAATAATAGTTCGGATGGCGTACCGTCCTAAACAAGAAACTCTTCTCTATACGTTGGTTGGGAACAATGTAGAGTTTCACCGTCCAAATATCTTTCAGTTTATAGATAACATAAAAGAGCATCCCATAAGCAAAAGTCATAACGGCAACACCGGCTACGGATAAATGGTTGAAACTCACTTCCGAGATGTAAGCTTCGTACAGAGCTGAGAAATAGAAGGCAATGTGTGCCAGTGTCAGCAGAAGAGAATTGGTCTTGCCGTATTGAACGCCACCTTTTTTGAGTAGGAGCTTTTCATTACGAATAGAGAAAGAGAGAGTCGTCAGTCGGAGAGCAAAAAAGACAATAAAAGTGATGATGATGTATTGCATAGTCATATTGTGGTTTGATTATTAGTATTGATTCGAGGAAAAGGAGGGAGACTTTTGTTTACATAGGGAGATACACACAAATGGTCTCTGTTGTGTTTTCAAACGATACATATCTTCTATAAAGCATTTTGGCACTCAAAAGTATATACTTTTCTGGCTGTTTGCAATTACCACATGGGGGGATTATTTCGTGATTTCAAGAGAGGCTTATTCCCTTTCTGGTAGCTCTGTTTGTGTCATTTTCAGGGAGCTATGATGTTCTACTTTCTCTGAAACTAATATCGGTTTCTTTGCATAGAGAGGTACTTGAATTGACTTGTTGAAAAAAGATGCCGAGCGATCAATCAAAAGCTTTATTGCTTTTGTCCGAAAGCTTAGTTGCTTTTGTCTGAAAGCTTAGTTGCTTTTG
>NZ_FUXH01000001.1:193370-281891 GCF_900167225.1 Porphyromonas crevioricanis | reverse complement strand
CGAATAATAGAAGCAGCACCCGTCTACGTACTATACAACATAATAGCATACCTGCCAAAAAAACTATACCTCCCCATAATTATCGAATTGAGAGAATTTTCTTCATAATCCGAACTAAACTAAGCTGTAGAGGTATCTCCATAGGTAATAATCCTGAAAATCCGTAATCATGTGGAATAGAAGGCCTATACCAACTGCTCTCAACCACCAAGGAAGCCCCCAACGTTTGTAAGGCAAAAAGCACATCACCAAATACACCACTATCGCCCAATAGCTATGCAAAGGATGGAAACCTATACTACATCTGTTCGGATCAAAAATTGGAATCGCAAATAGATGATCTAAATCTACCAACATTGTCAAGAACATTGCCATGTAGGCCCTTTTCCATTGCTTCGGGAAAAAGATATATGCCAATCTCAAAGGAGCAATGAAGTGCAGGGTATAATGAACAATACTTTGAAGCATAATATCAAGACAATAAAATCCGCATTAATGGCTCACTCTTCGGTTAATCACATTTATCCGAATACGTATTTAACACATGGGATACTGATTCTGTTTTTGGAGTAATACACACGAGATTAGAACAGCTTTCGCAAAAAAAAACGACTAACTCATGGTTTAAGTTGTTTTGATGCTCCCCTACCCTGCTTTCAAAACTCTTTGCGATTACAACATTCCGCAAAATCTCCCAAAGCCTTCTATGTTGCCTTTGAGGGAGAGCTCTGCACAGCTTCTATTGAACCTGAAAACTAAAAAGAAAGGGTGTGCTGAAAATATTCGGCACACCCTTTTACTTTAGACTAGTTTCACTATAAAAATTCCGGAGTTTACAGAGTAAGAGAAACACCGAGCCCTAGAGAGTAGGAGCCAAGAGGTTTTATAGTCACACTAGCAGGAGTTTTACCAAAGAACGGAGAGGCATTAACAAAGGCTTTAACACCAATTTCCTGTCCCCAATCAAGTCTATGAGCATATTGGAAGGAGAGTCCGACTGCAAGGCCCCAACGAGAAGAGGGCACCACCTCGGTCACTTCCTGAGCTGAAGTGAAGGTCGTGTAGGAAGCACCCAATTCGCTTTCAGAATAGATTCGATGTACTCCTCTTTGGTACATGCGGGTACGTGATGCCAAACCAAAATCCAACTTTGTAATCTCGGCTACTTTCCTATGTGGTGACTGATTGGAATAGTTAAGACTATTGACGAAAAGCCCCAGATTACTGCGAGTTTTATCCTTGAAGTATAGGGCCATTCGTATATTGTATCCACTCATCACATCTCTGTAATTGGAAATTTGATTCTCCCCCGACGTAATATCACTATTCAGAAAGGCAGTTCCTCGGCCTGTTTCAAAGGAGAGAGAAATCCACTTAAACAATTGTTGGGAGGAGTCGTCATCCGAAGAAACCTCGGAAGTCTGTGCCCAAATAGACTGATTGGATATACCAACAAGGCATAGAAAAAAGATTGCGAAGTAATGTCCGATATTTTTCATCGTTCTACACTGTTATATGAGTTAAATATATCATTTATGGTCTAACGTGCACTGAAAAAATAGATCGTCAAGAGGGAAGGGTAATTCGAAATGGGGTCTACACTGATTTGAATTGTTACTGGTCAGAGATGACTGTCACCTCATTCAGGATAATTTTAGGTTTTTGTTTTTTCAAAGCTAACTTTTTTATGTCGAGAGGAGTCTTTTTTGACTAGCACGAGAAAGAACGAAAATTATCCCATTAAGAGAGACGTAAAATAAAACAGGAGGGAGCAAAAATATCTCCTGAGAGAAATTTCGCTAATACAGGAGCTAACGATTATTCTCTCAGGAGATAATTTCGCCCTCTCCAGAAAGCCTTATTCATCGGAACTTGGAAAGAGGGGAAAAAGAAGGCAAGTTTAGTATTCGATCGAATATTTCCTCATTATTGATCTTTGCTTTGTTTGCTAAATACTTTGAGAGCTACTTTTTACTTTAAAGCAGCCTTTGCAGCCTCCAGTGTATTCATCATCAGACAAGCAATAGTCATGGGACCGACACCACCGGGTACCGGAGTGATGAAAGAGGTAAGAGGGGCTACTTCGTCGAACTTCACATCTCCGGTCAGTCTTACTCCACTCTTACGAGAAGCATCCGGTACGAGGGTCGTGCCCACATCTATCACGATTGCTCCGGGCTTTATCATCTCCTTTGTTACACTCTCAGGACGTCCCATAGCAGCGATCAGGATATCAGCCGACCGAGCAATTTCTTCGAGATTGGCTGTTCTGCTATGACATACAGTCACCGTACAATCTCCTGGTTGAGCTTTCTCTACCATGAGCATAGACATCGGCTTTCCCACGATATTGCTACGCCCCAGTATCACACAGTGTTTTCCCTTTGTGGGGATATTATATCTACGAAGTAGTTCTATCACACCTTTGGGCGTAGCAGATACAAATCCAGGTAGACCGATGCTCAGACGACCAACATTGATCGGATGGAAGCCGTCTACGTCTTTCGATGGAGAGATCGCTTCAATAACTCTTTGTTCGTTGATATGCTTGGGCAAAGGAACTTGTACGATAAAGCCGTCTACGTCTGTATCCTTGTTGAGACGATCCACACAGGCAAGGAGCTCCTCTTCGGTGATATCATCTTCAAAGCGAATCAGAGAAGATCCAAAACCCACTTCTTCGCAAGCTTTTACCTTGCTAGCCACATAGGTCTCACTGCCACCATCGTGCCCGACTAATACGGCGGCCAAATGAGGACGTTTGAGGCCGGCTTCGACCATCCGTTGTACCTCGGCAGAAATCTCCTGTTTGATTTCTTGAGAGACCTTCTTCCCATCGAGCAGGGTGTAGGTTGTAGATTGGTTGTTGTCCATAGAAATATGTTGTTATATTTGATATGATTTCCTTGTCAGAACACGCATCGGATAGGATTAGTTCAGTTTGGTGGCGCGTAAAATATGTCGCTTACCGGGAGGTCCAGGGAGTTTTTCCACAGAAAAACCGACTTCGAGCAGAGTGCGTCGTACATCGCCTTTAGCGCAATAAGTCGTAAGGGTAGCCCCCGGGTTGGCAATCTGCTGCAATCGCTTAAATAAGTCGAGTGTCCAAAGTTCTGATTGAGACTCAGGAGAGAAGGCATCCATATAGAAAATGTCGATGTCATCAGGCAGCTTTCTACGCAATACATCACCTTCGATCTTATGCAGGGTGAAGTATGGAGTTAGGGCAATGGGTTCATCCCATGGAGCTCTGTGCATTTCTCTTAGATAATCCCGCATGAGCAATTTGTCCGAGTGAGGCAATTCGTACTCCAGTTGTTCGTAGATGTCGACCTCGATCGGATGCAACTCAATGCTGTAGTAAATGAGTCTTTGCCGAAGTTTTTCGGCTTCGGCAAGTGTTAGCAAAGCATTGAGACCAGTTCCGAAGCCCAACTCAAACAATCGCAAAGGTTGTCTCGAGCAAAAGAAGCAACCGGGGCCTAACTTAGCTACGTGATACTTTAAGCCTGCTTCTATGAATATGTGTGTACTCTCCGTGACAGCCCCGTGTATGGAATGATAATATTCCTTATTCTCCCGTCTGTAGAGAGTTGGGGAACCATCTTCAGTAGTGACAAGAAAGGGCTTTTCTTCTGCTTGAGGGGACATAGTCATAGAAGTAGAGAGGATGATGATTGTTCTTCATCCTGCCCCATAGAGATGATCTCTCGTATTCTGCTGGGCAAGGAGGTATCTATGGGATCAAGATCATCCCCTATGCGCATGAAGCGGTACCCTTGCTCTAGGAGCCATTCTACCGCTTGTGGCATCACAATGCGCATATTCTTTTGCGCCTTGAGTGAGTCGTGAAAAACAATGATTGAGCCATTACGTGCATAACGACGCACATAGCCCATGATTGTTTCGGGAGATAGAGAAGCATTGTAATCTCTAGTCACAACATCCCACATGATCAGGTCGAATCGATTGCTCAACTTCTTGATTTGAGACAGTCGCAGGTGTCCGTGTGGCGGACGAAAATAGCGAGAACCAATAAGGGCATCGGCTTTTTCTACATCTTCTAAATATCGGTTTGCGGAAGTCTTGAGCCCTTGTATGTGATGATAAGTATGATTGCCAATACCATGCCCACGACGAAGAATTTCGACCAGTAAGTCAGGGTACTTCCTGACATTATCTCCAACACAAAAAAAAGTTGCCTTTACTCCCAGCCTGTCCAGTTCGTCCAGAACCCAAGGAGTAACCTCGGGTATAGGCCCATCATCAAAAGTCAGATAGATACTCTTCCCTTCTCGGGCAGGGATTCGCCACCGGGCACCTGGTATAAGTGCCCGGTACCACATCGGCACACGGCATATGATCCTGTCTATCAAAATCGGAGTTCTTTATTCTGCAGAGGAATCGGCAGGAGAAGCATCTGGTGTTGCCTTTTCTGCTTGATCAGTCTTTTGTTGACTATCCTGCGGAGCGTTTTCATACGGACTTCCGGTAAATAAGGCATACAATCGTCTTACTTCCTTCTCATTCTCATTGAGCACACTGCTATTCATCGCTTGAGCTAAAGCTATACACTCGGTAGCGGATAGGAAACAGAGTTGTACATCTCCCTCTTTAATCACGCGCTCCAGCCTAGATGGGCTAAGACGCAAAAACCAACGCAAAGATTTGATCGCAGAGTTGCAAATGGATGATATTACTTCATCGCCCTCTTGTCTCATGTCTGCCGCATAGAGTGCTTGCGCAAAGGACAATGAGCGTACCCGATCGTAAGGCACTACCTTGGGATTTATTCCTTTGAGGGTCTTACGAAGCACTGCTTGAGCCTTCTCTTTGTCTCCACGAGCGACCAGAGCTTTGGCCAAAGGAGCTGCAGCATTGGAACGAACTGTTTCAGCCATTCCTCTCACGTTTGCATCGAAATAAACCGAAGGATCGTGAGCCCCACCGAAAGCAAACTTTTCCATAAATACTTGGTATGATCTATCCAAGTTGCCCAATGCGTATGATTGACGACCTGTTGCCGGGTACATACGGAAAGCCATGCCTTCTTGCACGAGATAATCTCTCAAGTTTGATAGAGTCTCAGTTGGAGAAGAGATACACCAGTAAAGTGGTCGCTCCCATCGGTTGTGCCGGAGCATATCGAGTAGAGCTATTTCAGTACGCCCGACAAAACTCTTCCCAGCCAAAGACAAATCCATTTGTGGCTGAAAGTAAGGCTTCAATTCATTGGGCAATATATTCAGAGCAGCACTATCATTCTGGAGGATTAACGAAGAAGATGGTAAGAGAGGGTACTCAGATCGATTATCGGCATAAGTTGCATCCAATGCCTGACCTATATCCATCGGAGAGCCCTGAGGGTTCAGACGTACGATGTTATGGACAGAGTAGAAATTCGGTTGATAGGTATTCATTGGTAGAGGTTGACTTCGGTACGCCTCTTGCTTCATCTGATCTACATACCAATCTGCCCCTAAATAACTGAGATTACAAGCTCGTACATCGGTGCGTATACCCTCTATCTCTTGGCAATACCAGAGAGGAAAAGTATCATTGTCTCCAAAACAGAAAATAACAGAGTTCGGCTCACAGCTTTCCAAGAAATTAGTTCCAAAGTCTTTGGTAGCAGTTCGTCCGGATCGATCGTGGTCATCCCAATTCTGTGCTGCCATCTGGATCGGTACCACCAAAGACAAAACCGTGGCTATCAAAGCGGCAGCCACTCGGGGTAAAGATTTGATCTTTGTCAATAATTCATACAGCATGGCTAACCCGAAACCAATCCAGATACAGAAAGCATAGAACGAACCCACGTACGAATAGTCTCGCTCACGTGGCTGACCTGTGTATTGATTTACATAGATCACGATGGCTAAGCCCGTCATGAAGAACAAGGCAAAAGTGATCCAAAAAGCCTGATTACCTCTCTCCCCTTTGAGTACCTGGTACAAAAATCCCAAAAGCCCCAATAGCAGAGGAAGCAAATAATAGACATTATGCCCCTTATTGGCCACTATATCATCTGGCATCTCATCGGTCGGCCCTATGAGAGCATTATCAATTGGCGAAATGCCGGTCATCACATTTCCCTTGGTTAGAGAGCCGTCGCCTTGCAAATCATTTTGACGCCCCACGAAGTTCCAAAAAAAGTACCTCCAGTACATATAATTGACCTGATAGGAAGCAAAGAATCTCAAGTTGTCCAAAAACGTAGGAGTGCTCATGTCATTAGGATTTCTACCCATCCATATATTGTACCCTTCTACATGGCTGGGAGAAGGATCAAAAATCCGAGGGAAGAGCATCTTATCTTCGCTGCGGTACTTATACTCGGGAATATCTTTGTTCAGTGGTATATAGCGATCCTTACCAGCTGTTACATCTTTCTTGTAAACCTTGTCATACTCAAATTGATAAGCACGGGCGGTGAATGTAGGTCCGTACAACAGAGGGTTGGATCCGTATTGCTCACGAGCCAAATAGGAACGCATGGCAAAGGCATTGGACGGATCGTTCTCGTTCATAGGGGGCTTGGCAGCGGCTCTCACCAGAATAACGCCATAGGAGGTATAGCCAATCACAATCACCATAAGGCTCATCTGCAACATATGTAGCAGTTTCACACTTATGTTTTTGGATGAAAACAGATATATCCCCAGAGCGACAGAGAGGATCAAACCCAGCCATAAACCGGAGCCTAAGAACGGAATACCCATTAGCAATACAGTGAGAAGAAAGCTCATCTTCACGCGCATCTCGCTTCTGAAGTATCCCTTGGTAGCACGGTCGGATTCGTACACACCCCAAACAAGAGCTGCAGCCAATATCACCAAGTAGATGTATATACCGGAATTGAAAGGAAGCCCCAATGTATTTACAGCGAAGAGATCGAATGTCCCAGCAGCTTTGGCTACCCCCTGGATCACACCATACATCATTACCCCTACTATGAGGCAGCTCAACAAGATTGCCCCTAACCATCCCTTGGCTGTGGTTTTCGAGGAGCGTCGATAGTAGTATATGAGTCCCATTGCGGGTATACACAGCAGGTTGAGCAAGTGTACTCCAATAGAGAGCCCCATGAGATAGGCAATGAGGATAAGCCAACGGTCACTGCGCTCATTGTCTGCTCGATCGGCCCATTTGAGCATGAGCCAAAAGACAATAGCAGTAAAGAAGGAGCTGAAGGCATAGACCTCAGCTTCTACCGCGTTGAACCAGAAAGAATCCGTGAAAGTATACGTCAAGGCAGCCACCAAACCTCCTCCCAAGATTACAATTGCTTGAGGGAGAGTGAGCTCTTGATCGAGATATTTTGGAGCAACTACTCTTCGCACGAGAGCCGTCGTAGTCCAATACAAGAAAAGTATGGTGAAAGCTGACAGCAAGGCCGAAGTTGCATTGCACAGCCAAGCGACCAGAGAGGGGTCTGAAGTGAAATGGCTTACCACATTATAGACAAGCATGAAGAACGGAGCTCCAGGTGGATGGCCGACCTCCAATTTATTGACACACACAATAAATTCAGCACAGTCCCAGAGGCTAGCAGTCGGGCCAATAGTCAGTAGATAGACTACGGCAGCCACAAAAAAGGAGAACCATCCTAGGACATTATTGGCCAAACGATAGCGTTTCCATTCCATACAACTTAGTAGATTATGATGTTTAGAAAGTTTCATGGCAATCAGTTTTACTGCCATTGGCCATGCAACTTAGGTTTAGTATCGGGCAAAGATAAGCAAACTCACGCTTTACAATCCTTTCGACAAAGAACTTAGCCGAGCAACCATACAATCTCTTGAGCATTTTTCTTCTTTGAAATGGTCTCAACATGCAGAACTGTTGCAAACTATCAATTGTAGCACGAGGTAACTCTCAAAAGAATTGTTCAATGGCCTCGCAAAAGACGCTGGACAGCATCCAGTTTGTTTAAGGCATCTATTGGGGTAAGGGTATTGATATCTATATCAAGTAATTCTCTACGTATGTCAGATAATAAGGGATCTTCCAACTGGAAGAAGCTGAGCTGGTAGGCCCCCTCTTTTTTATTGTGAGAATGATCTCGGTGTACCATCTTGGCACCATCAACTTTAGTCTCTATCGCAGATTGGTCACTTTCCAAGATTCGGAGGATATCTTCTGCTCGCTCTGTGATCGGCTTGGGCATACCTGCCAGACGTGCCACTTGTATCCCGAAACTATGTTCGGCACAGCCCGGCACCAGCGTTCGCAAGAACAACATTTTGCCATTTACTTCTCTGGCCGATACATTGTAGTTTACAACACGAGATAGCTGCTTCTCCAAGTCTCCCAATTCATGATAATGTGTAGCAAAGAGCGTTTTTGCTCGCCCATTATTTGTCCCATGCAGATATTCTACAATAGCCCAGGCTATGGATATACCATCATAGGTGGAAGTACCACGTCCCAATTCATCAAAGAGGACAAGGCTGCGATCAGTGATGTTGTTCAAAATCCCAGCTGCTTCTTGCATTTCTACCATGAAGGTAGATTCGCCCATAGAAATATTATCCGAAGCACCGACTCGAGTAAAGAGGCTGTCGATAACGCCTATTTCTGCGGATTTTGCCGGAACATAACTACCAATCTGGGCCAAAAGGGTAATGAGAGCTGTTTGCCTAAGAAGAGCCGACTTTCCGCTCATATTGGGGCCTGTGATAATTGCAATCTGCTGTTTCTCATTATCCAGATAAATATCATTTGGGATATAAGGCTCCGATGCCGGTAGTGTCCGTTCGATCACGGGGTGGCGTCCAGCAGTGATGTGTAATGAGTAGCCATTGTGTAGCTTGGGACAAGTATAACTATAGGCTGAAGCAACTTCGGCAAAAGACGATAACACATCCGATTCGGCCAATAATCTGCAATTCTTTTGCAAAGGCTTTATGTAGCGAGTAAGTTTGCCTACCAATTGAGTAAACAATTCTGTCTCTATAATTAAGGACCGTTCCTCCGCTCCGAGTATTTTCTCTTCATAGCTTTTCAGCTCCTCTGTGATGTAGCGCTCTGCGTTCACCAAAGTCTGCTTTCGTATCCAATTGTCCGGCACTTTGTCTTTGTGTGCATTGCGCACCTCTATGTAGTAGCCGAAAACATTGTTGTAGCCTATTTTGAGAGAAGAAATTCCGGTTGTCTGTATCTCTTGTTTCACCAACTCGGATAAGTAGTTTTTCCCCGATCCTGCCAAAGCCCTGAGCTCGTCCAATTCGGATGAAATACCATCAGCAATCACCTTACCTCGCCCCACAGCAATAGGGGCATCAGGGACAATAGATTTTCGGATCTCATCTCCTAACTCGGGTAATAACTCCAAGGCTTGACCCATCTCTTGACTTGTGATTTGTGAGGATCTCAACAACTCCTCTTGAATCGGAGCTATAGAATCAAGTGCCAATCCTACTTGAAGCATCTCTCTGGGGCTAATTCGGCCTACTGCAGCCTTGCCGACCAGACGTTCCAAATCTCCTATTTCACTCAGGTGAGTACGCAGTATTTGTCTCCGTTCGGGTTGCTCTACCAGGTCTGTTACCATTGATTGTCGTCTGGTGATGGCTTCAATGTTTTTCAGGGGAGAAAGCAACCATTTGCGCAACAGTCTTCCCCCCATGGGACACACAGTGCGATCCAAAATATTCAACAAGCTTATACCACTTGGATCGTTTGCCGAGATCAATTCCAAGCTTCGTATGGTAAAGCGATCCAGACGTACATATTCTTGTTCATTGAGTTGACGAAGAGAAGAAATATGCTCCAACTCTTTATGGCTGGTGAGGTCTAAATAGTTCAATATGGCACCGGCAGCAATGGTTGCAGGTATTTTGCCTTCCAAGCCGAGGCCCTTAAGATTTTTCAGCCCGAAGTGGCGACAAATCCGCTCCTCATTATTTTCAGGGCCAAAGAGCCAATCGTCAAGATCATAGATGAATGTTGAAGGTTTGAAATTCATCATTATTTGCTCCCGCTGAGACCTTTCCACCAGTAGCTCTTTGGGAGCGAAATCCATCAACAGACGATCTACAAAGGTAGCATTGCCCTGACCTGCCATAAACTCCCCAGTGGATATATCTAAAAAGGCAATACCATAGCCGTGTGGAGCAAGGGCATAGATTGCAGACAAGTAGTTATTCTCCTTATTGTGCAATACATTGTCATTCATCACTACACCCGGTGTTACCAGTTCGGTAATTCCTCGTTTGACCAGCGTTTTCGTTGTTTTGGGATCTTCCAGCTGATCACAAATAGCCACTCGTTTGCCCGCTCGAACTAATTTGGGCAGGTAGGTATCAAGAGCATGGTGTGGAAATCCGGCTAATTCTACATGACTGGCAGAGCCATTGGCCCTCTTGGTGAGTGTAATTCCCAAGATATCAGCTGTGACAATGGCATCGGTAGAGAAAGTCTCGTAGAAGTCTCCTACACGAAAGAGCAATATCGCATCGGGATGTTTGGCTTTCATCTGTAAGTATTGCTTCATGAGAGGAGTCTCTGCTACTTTTTTTGCCATGATGAATTACATTTATTTTATTGTGTATTTGTACTTGACAATGAGTTTTGGCAAAGATAAATAATGCCGTTGGAAAGAAATATCAAAGAAATCTTGCTCTCAATCCTATTCCTATCCATTAGTGACAAAACTTTCTCTACTTGTCTTTCGCAAAAAGGAGCTAAATAAATAATAAAATCTTTGAGAGCAAATGGAATTATTCTTTAACTCTCTACTCTTTGGGTAGCTGATGCAGATAACTTACCTTTGCTTCGCTCTTATGCAAACAAGACATCTACATATCCTCAAAAACAAAGCGACAAGCGTTCGTATCCGGGTAATATATCTAGGGTTATTGCTGCTGTGTAGTGTGCTACAGCTCTCAGCCCAGCGAGAAGACAATAGAGGACAAATCAACGTAAGTCTGCTGATCGCTTCTCCAATTACGGAGGAAGTATATACCCTGTATGGTCATGTCGGCTTACGAATCCAAAAGCCAGATACAGATGAAGACTTGGTTTATAATTGGGGCCTTTTTGACTTTCATACTCCGGGTTTTCTGCGTCGATTTGTATATGGGCAAACCGACTATATGGTGGGAGTTTCTGAGGCTTCTGAATATATGAGCCACTATCTCTGTCGTGGCAGTGACCTCACTGAGTTGGCTTTGGATATGGATAGTCTGGCAATATTCCGATTGGAGCAGAATCTGACAGAGAACATGAAGCCGGAGAATCGAGTATATCGTTACAACTTTTTCTACGATAACTGCTCCACTCGTCCTGTTGATATGATAGAGCAGGCAATGGGAGGAGAGCTACACATCCCTCCGGCGGACAGTCTCACGCTTCGGCAATTGATCAATGAGGCAGAGAGACCTATGCCGTGGCTCATCCTTGGAACGGATTTGGCTGTTGCGGCTCCCGCAGACCAAAAAGTCAGCTTGCGTACACAGTTTTTTTTACCAACCAAGGTTGCCGAATTTTTACCGTTGTCTGAGATTCGTTATGCAGACAAACCTGCTGTAAGCCTGGTAAAAGCAAAGCAGGTATATCATAGCCCCTACAAAGATCCTGATATAGAGACGGTCCCATTCGATAGTCCTGTCCTTTTCAGTTTTGGCATTGCCTTGCTGACCACTTTGTTAGTCGTTGTGGCTATGCGTCCTTGCAGCTCGAGATTCAGGTGCTTGGTCAATATCTATAGTGCATTTATTCTTCTTGTCTCTGGACTGCTTGGGTCTGTCTTGTTCTTTTTATCTTTCATTTCTGAGCATCCGGCTATGTGGCCTAATGCCAATCTGCTATTTTTCCACCCCTTTCACTTGTTTGTTGGTCTTCCCCTACTTTTTTGGGGGAAGAATGGCTTTTTGAGCCGTTTCTATCCAATAGCTGCTTTGGGAGCTGTAATTATTTATTTCCCAACAGCGTTATTGCTGCCTCAGAGGATCAATACAGTTTTCGTTGGCATTATTATTGCGATTGCTTCTGTATCCATATATCAAACATGGCTAAGCAAAAACAGATAAAAGAAAATTCTGGCGGTCACTCAACTCGTGGCATACTTGCTTCATTGGTGGCAGTTCTTTCTGTTGCCATGAATGTGTATGCAGGATCGCTAACTTCCCCAACTCATACTCCTCGTTTGCTTCTCTGCATAAGTGTGGATCAGCTACGAAGTGATTTGTTGATAGGCTTTTCTCCTCTGTATAGTCAGGAAGGTTGGAGGCGAATACTAAGTGGAGGAGCAGTATACCCTTCTGTTGATTTTGACGTTTACCCATTGGATGTAGCCTCTGCCATTGCTAGTATTTACACCGGGGAATACCCCTCCATGCATGGTATCGGAGCCTCTCTTGTTTATGACGAAGAGACTAATAAGTGCAGCTCCGTAGTGGAGGATTCCAATTACATGGGGAACTATACTTCGGAACGATATTCCCCATTGGCTTTGCAAATGTCTACAATCGGGGATGAGCTCAAATACGCTTCGGCAGGCCGCTCTTCGGTATACAGCATAGCTCCTAATCCGGAAGAAGCTATTCTGGCTGGTGGACAGGAAGCCGACGCCGCATACTGGATCGAAAATGATAAAGGGAGATGGGCGACATCTACCTACTATACCAAACAACTACCTTGGTTTGTAGAGAAAGCTAATAGCACTCCTAATAACATCGGAGCATTATTGAGTGGAAAGACTTGGAAAAACAGCAGGAAAGTAGAGGGACAACTATTGCCTTATACTGGGACTTTTGCTCCTTTTTATCACAAAATCGGTGAAAGTGTTGAACAATACAAAAAGACCCCACTTGTAAATGATGATGTAACAAACCTGGCAATCAGCTTTGTAGAACATTATGGTTATGAATTAGGAACATCTCCTCATATGCTTTCCGTGGTCTATACAGCAGCTCCCTATCCCGGTGCTATGGACTATGAACAAGGAGCTGAAATGCAAGATGCTTATGTTCGCTTAGATTCAAACATCGCCAGACTGCTAAATGCAGTAGAGAGAAAAATAGGCCTATCTAACTGTCTTGTGATGTTGAGCGGTACAGGTTATTCCTCATACAGACAGCCCCCTGTTCGCTCTGCTAACGGGAAACGGAGCACGCGCAATTTCAGTCCAGAACGATGCAAGGCACTACTCAATATGTACTTAATGGCCGTATATGGTCAGGGTCAGTGGATAAAGTCTTACCGAAATAATTACATATACCTGAACCGTTCCTTGGTAGAGGAACGCAAACTTTCCTTGGAAGAAGTTCAAATCAAGGCTGCCCAATTTACGTCAGAGATGGCTGGTGTGGCCAGTTGTATCCCTGTTTTGTCAAGGAAGAGTTATATCGGAATTGAACAAAGTTTGGCCAATGGAATACATAAGCAGGAAAAGGCCGATTTGATACTTCAAATCCTTCCAGGTTGGTATGTAGAGCCGAATATAATAGACATCCGAGACACAAGTCTACAAGGGAAATACCGTAAGATGCCTTGTGACTCACCTGTTATATTCTTCGGTTGGGGTATCAAAGCCGCAATCTATGCTGATGAAAAACCTTCGGTAAGGCGCATAGCACCAAGCCTTGCACATGTCTTGCGCATTAGACCTCCTTGTAATAGGGATATTCCACTACCAGCTATAACCGGTAGACTCCTCAGTAAATAAAAAGATCAATAGAAAATAAAGAACAACTACACAATATGGGATTCAACGATATCATCATTAAACTCTTTGGTAACAAGTCGCAACGAGACCTCAAAGAGATTAAGCCCTACGTGGCTAAGATAAAAGAGGCATACACGAAGATAGATGCCCTCTCTCACAACGAGTTGAGAGCTCTTACTGTTCAACTTCGTGGGCGGATAAACGAACGCGTGACTCAAGAGCGTGCCGAGATCGAGAAAATCAAGGCCGATATAGAAAGCAAGGAGCTAAACGAAAGAGAAGAAGCTTGGAAAAAGGTGGATAATCTGGAGAAAGATATTCTAGATAAGATCGAAGTTGTACTGGAGGAAATACTTCCTGAAGCCTTTGCGATAGTTAAGAGCACAGCCAGACGTTTTGCCGAAAATTCGGAAATACGAGTAGATGCAACCCAACTTGATCGAGACTTGTCGGTCAATCATGATTTTGTTCGGGTCGAAGGAGATACCGCCATATATCAGAACCATTGGATGGCGGGAGGAAATGAAATCACTTGGGATATGGTGCACTACGATGTACAGCTCTTCGGTGGCACAGTGCTCCACAAAGGGAAGATAGCGGAAATGGCAACGGGGGAAGGAAAAACTCTCGTTGCTACCCTACCCGTATTTCTCAATGCCTTGCCCGGGAATGGAGTCCATGTGGTGACTGTCAACGATTACCTTTCCAAGCGTGACTCAGAGTGGATGGGACCACTCTATATGTTTCATGGCCTCACTGTGGACTGCATCGATAAGCATCAACCCAACTCGGATGACAGACGCAAGGCTTACAATGCAGATATCACATTCGGGACAAACAATGAATTCGGATTCGACTACCTTCGAGACAATATGGCCATGAGTGCCTCGGATCTTGTACAGAGGAAGCACAATTATGCTATTGTGGACGAGGTCGATTCAGTGCTCATTGATGACGCTCGTACTCCTTTGATTATTTCGGGGCCTACCCCCAAGGGTGACGATCAGTTATTTGAAGAGTTTCTGCCAAACGTGGAGAAAGTGGTCAATGCCCAGCGCAAGCTCTGTGCTCAGCTCTTGATTGATGCCAAGCAAAAGATGAGTAGCTCTGAGAAGAACATTCAAGAAGAGGGATCACTTTTACTATACCGTTCTTTCAAGGGTATGCCTAAGAACAAACAGCTTATCAAATATTTGAGTGAGCAAGGTATTAAGTCATCCATGCTGAAGACAGAAGAGCAGTATATGGCGGAGAATATGCGCAATATGCACATTGTTACCGATCCGCTCTACTTCGTTATTGATGAGAAAAATAATAGCATCGAACTTACAGACAAGGGGATAGACCTACTTACATCCGGAACTGACGACCCCTCTTTCTTTATCCTACCGGATATAGCATCCGAGTTGGCAGAACTTGAAAACATGGGGTATGACAGCACTCAATTGGCGGAGCATCGTGATGAATTGCTATCCAACTATTCGATCAAAAGCGAACGCGTACACACTGTCAATCAGCTACTAAAGGCGTACTCTCTCTTTGAGAAAGATGACCAGTACGTGGTGATGGACAACAAGGTTATGATCGTTGATGAGCAAACCGGTCGCATCATGGATGGCCGCCGCTATTCCGATGGGTTACATCAGGCTATAGAAGCCAAGGAGAGAGTGAAAGTAGAAGCTGCAACTCAGACTTTTGCTACTATTACACTGCAGAACTACTTCCGTATGTATCATAAGCTGTCCGGTATGACTGGTACGGCCGAGACTGAAGCCGGAGAGCTGTGGGATATCTATAAGTTGGATGTGGTTGTGATACCAACCAACCGTCCGATAGCAAGAAATGATATGAATGATAGGATCTACAAGACGGCAAGAGAAAAGTATGCAGCCGTTATCGAAGAGATCCAAACACTTATCTCAGACGGTCGTCCTGTCTTGGTGGGGACAACGAATGTAGAAACATCTGAGTTACTTAGCCGTATGCTCAAACTCCGAGGGATAGAGCACAATGTCCTCAATGCTAAGCTGCACCAAAAGGAGGCAGATATTGTAGCTCAAGCCGGAAAAACTGGCACCGTAACTATTGCTACCAACATGGCCGGACGTGGTACTGACATCAAGTTGTCCCCGGAAGTTAGAGATGCAGGAGGGTTGGCTATCATTGGTACGGAGCGTCATGAGTCACGGCGAGTAGACCGGCAGCTACGAGGGCGTGCCGGTAGACAGGGAGACCCAGGTTCTTCTGTCTTCTTCATCTCTCTCGAAGACCATTTGATGCGATTGTTCGCTACGGATAGGATCGCTTCTCTCATGGATAAGCTCGGCTTCAAAGAGGGAGAGGTTTTGGAGAACAATATGCTCAGTAGATCTGTGGAGCGTGCTCAGAAAAAAGTAGAGGAAAACAACTTCGGTATCCGTAAGCGTCTTCTTGAGTATGACGATGTGATGAATACGCAACGAGAGGTAATCTACACCAAGCGCAAACATGCTCTTATGGGAGAGCGTGTGGGGATGGATGTGCTCAATACTCTCTACGATACATCAAAACTCATAGCTGAAACCTATGCCGGATCGGATGATTTCCAGGAGTTTAAGACCGATCTCATGATCACACTTGCAATAGAATCCCCTCTCAGCGAAGAAAAGTTTAGGAAGGAGAAAGCCGAAAATCTTACCGACATTATCTTCGATGCTGTTTATCATGCATATTCACGCAAGATGGATATGATTGCCGAAATAGCCTATCCCGTATTACACCGAGTGTTCGAGGAGCAGGGCAACGTTTATGAGCGGATTGTAATCCCTGTTACCGATGGCAAGAGGATGTACAATATACCATGCAACCTAAAGGAGGCTGACGAAAGCAAGGGTAAGAGCATTATCAAGGAGTTTCAGAAAGCGATTGTGTTGCTCTCAATAGATGAAGCATGGAAAGAGCACTTACGTGAAATGGATGAGCTGCGTCATTCGGTACAGAATGCCAGCTATGAAAACAAAGACCCCCTACTCATCTATAAGTTGGAGTCTTATGAGCTTTTTCGTAAGATGTTGGAGCAGATGAACCGCAGGCTCGTATCCATCCTCATGAGAGCTCGAATTCCGATGCCTGAGCCTTCAGCTGAAGAACAGGAGCGTATCGCCATCAAGCAAGCCGAAGAGATCCAAAGTAGGCAGAATAAGACGAAATACAGAGAAATAAAAGATGACATAGCGGAGCATGAGCATGCACAACGCGAAGCTTCTTCCTCTGCTGGCCAACAACCCCAACATCGAGAACCGATCCGAGTTGAGAACAAAGTAGGAAGGAACGACTTGTGCCCTTGTGGAAGCGGAAAGAAGTACAAGAATTGTCACGGCAAAAACTAATCATAATGGGAAAGGAGGCTGTCTACAGAATGAAAGTTCTATAGATGGCCTTCTTTCTTAATCCCCATCTTATCATGATATTATCCATGACAGGCTTTGGTAAAGCCTCTACAATAATTGGAATATACAAGGTGACAGCTACTGTACGCTCTCTGAACAGCAAGCAGCTGGATCTAAGTACACGTATCGCATCACGCTATAGGGAACGAGAGCTGGAGCTTAGGACCCGAATTGGGAAGAAGTTAATTCGAGGGAAAGCTGATTTTACCTTATTCATCGAACCAATCAATGCTAATAATGAGCTTGCCCCTTTCTCCAAGGCAGCTGCCACCGAGTATGTAGACCTTATTCGACAGCTTTGTCAAGAACTGGATATGGCAGAGCCAGATAATTTGTTGCAAATAGCTCTTTCTATCCCCAAGGTTTATAAAGAAAAAGAGGAGGAAGAGGATAGCGATGTTGGTGAAGCTGAATGGTCTGAGATTTTGAGTCTAACAGATAGAGCGCTAAATGAATTTTCCAAGTTCCGTGAGCAGGAAGGTCAAATGCTTCAACAGGTATTCACCAATGCGATAGGTCGCATCAATCAGATGGTGGATAAAATAGAGACTATAGAACCTCTACGCATAGAATCCGTTCGTCGTCAAATAGAAGAACGCCTATCTCAACTGCCATCCGACATCGTGTATGACAAGGGGCGTTTGGAGCAGGAACTGATCTATTACATTGAGAAACTGGATGTGAGTGAAGAACGTAACCGTTTACGTAATCATTTGAGCTACTTTGTCGATACAATGAATTTAGAGCCAGGTCAAGGGAAGAAACTCGGTTTTATCGCACAAGAAATAGGACGAGAGATAAATACTTTAGGCTCCAAGAGCAATGAGGTACGTATGCAACAACTTGTAGTGGAAATGAAGGACGAACTGGAGCAAATACGAGAGCAAGTACTCAATACTTTGTAAAACAATCCTTTATTCCCAACACATCCCTCTCTTTCAAGAAAACCAAACACGAACAAAAACACAATTATGATAACTCCACATGTGACCAATGAGACCTCGAGACTATGTACTGTCGTACTAGGACTCCCGGACAAACAAGGGCCAGAACCAAGCATAGAGCAAACCTATGATGCCAAAAGCTATGACTCTGTAGTCAAGGGCATTTATCCTAAGGAAGGAGATTGCAAAATTGAGATGCAGGCGGTACTGGAGATTTTGAACAAATACCAAGTAGAAGTCCTTCGCCCCTCCTCTTTAGAGGATTACAATCAAGTTTTTGCTAGAGATGTTGCTTTCACAATAGACGACACTCTGTTTGTTGCCAATCTTATTGCAGATCGTTCGAGAGAAACAGAAGCTTTCACAGACATTTTTTCTCAAGTAGGGGATCACTTGGAGTTACTGCCTGCCCCTATCCGAGTAGAAGGAGGAGATGTGCTGTTGTATGATGATATTTTGTTCGTCGGAACTTGTCCAGAAGGGACATTTGACTCTTATAAAACAGCTCGGACCAATCGTTATGCAGTAGATTTTTTGCGAGATCGTTTCCCTCATAAGACAATTGTCCCGATTGTCCTAAAAAAACATGATCAAAACACGGCCGAAAGCGTACTTCATCTGGACTGTGCCTTTCAGCCGGTCGGTACGGGGAAAGCGATATACTATCCCAAGGGGTTCGCCGATCAGGAAAGTAAGGGGGTGATAGAGGAAATCTTCGGCAAAAGCAATCTCTTTGCCGTTACAGAAGAAGAGGCCTATTACATGAATACGAATATCTTCTCGATCAGCCCCTCTGTGGTCATCAGTGAGCAAAGGTTTTCCAGATTGAACAACCATCTACAAGAGGAATGGGGGATACAGGTCGAGCCAGTACCCTATTTCGAGATATCCAAGATGGGTGGACTACTGCGATGCTCAACTATGCCTATTGTAAGGGAATAAAAAATCATGACTAAGCTCAAATCTGTCTTTGCTTGCACTAATTGCGGTGCCATTTATCCCAAATGGATGGGTAAATGCAATGCTTGTGGAGAATGGAATACAATTGAGGAAGAAATTGAACATCCATCTCCGGCAAATAATCCGGCAAAAAGATATGGATGGACAGATATCATGAGCGAGAATTCACCACAGAGGTTAAACGAAATCTCCTATGAAAAAGAACCTCGAATCGACCTTTGTGATATGGAGCTTAATCGTGTGTTGGGATCGGGGCTCGTACCTGGGAGCTTTGTTTTGCTGGCCGGAGAGCCTGGCATCGGGAAAAGCACTCTTGTTTTGCAGACCGTAATGCAAGCAAAACATCTACAAACGCTCTATGTGTCGGGAGAGGAAAGTGCCAAACAGATTAAGCTGAGGGCGGATCGCCTTGGAGAAGAACAGTCTCATTGTCATATCTATACAGAGACCCGTATCGAGCACATACTGGCTGAAGCTGGTAAGTTGCAGCCCGACTTGCTTGTGATAGATTCCGTACAAACTGTTTACACTGAGCAATCCGAGAGCACCCCCGGATCTGTGGGGCAAATTAGAGAAGTGGCAGCCCAGCTTCTACGATTCTGCAAAATAACGGGCATACCGATAATTCTCATAGGACATATAACGAAAGAGGGACAAGTAGCTGGCCCTAAACTATTGGAGCACACAGTGGATGTAGTGCTCCAATTTGAGGGAGATAAACAGCATATGTATCGTTTGGTACGAGCAATAAAAAATCGTTTTGGAAATACAGCCGAGATTGGTATTTACGAGATGACAGGGAAAGGATTAAGACCTGTCGAGAATCCATCGGAGCAACTTATCAACCATCGGAGCCTTGGACTTAGCGGTATTGCGATTGCTTGCAGCATGGAAGGTGCTCGCAGTTTGCTCATCGAAACGCAAGCTTTGGTAAGTTCGGCTGTCTACTCTACCCCACAACGTTCGGCTACAGGTTTTGATATACGGCGCCTGAATATGCTATTGGCTGTATTGGAGAAAAGGAGTGGATTCAGACTGATAGAAAAGGATGTCTTTCTGAATATTGCCGGAGGGATACGCACTGCTGATCCGGCAGCCGATTTGGCCGTTATTTCGGCTATACTATCCTCAAGCTTGGATATTGCAGTCAGTCCGGGGGTATGCCTATGTGGAGAAGTGGGGTTGGCAGGAGAGATAAGAGCCGTTAGTCGTATCAGACAACGAATATCCGAGGCAGAACGCTTGGGCTTCGATACAATGCTTTATCCTCAGGGGAATTTGGATAGTGATGGAGAGATCAAGACGACAAGGCTGAAGCTTATACCTATCAGTAAGGTTGAAGATGCTTTCCGCTTCCTTTTTGCAGGTCGCTGACAATCAAGGCAAAGGCCTACCAGATTGTAGTCTAATGACACGTTGATTGCTACTCCCCCGCCAGAGTAAGGTAGGATCATAGAGAGATTGGATGAATGGGCCATCCACAAGCGTATCTATGTATCGGAGAGGAGCACTCAATTTCTCGGAGGCCAAAATGGTCTCTATCGTATAGCCTGTATAGCACCAAATATTTTTGTTGGTTTTTATTTTTAACTCGGCCAATAGATCAGTTAGTTCGGCTGGATTAAAAAAGGGATCTCCTCCACTAATCGTAATTCCATCCAACAGCGGATCACTATTAATTTCCTCGGTGATCTGATCCAAAGCCTGAGGGGTGAGTAATATGCCTGAATTTTCATCCCATGACCGAGGGTTATGACAGCCTGGGCAGGCATGTCTACAGCCTGACAAATAGATCGAATAGCGCAAGCCAGGGCCATCGCTGATAGTGGACTTATATATATTTAGGACACGCATATAGAAGTAGCAAGTCCCCGACCGGAGGAAAAACAAAACCTCCGATCGGGATCGCTGTACCTAATATGGAGATTAAAAGACTTTTAGTGATGCTTTATCCTATCATGCTCTTCGGCTTGCTTGGCACTATTCCAACTATCCAGACTACCAGTGAGATATCCGGTGATACGTCTCAGTCGCTCTATCTGTTCGGACTTGCAAATAGGACATTTGGTATAGATAACACCTTTATAACCACACTTGAGACAAGTGTCTATTGGATGATTGATTGAGCCGTACCCTATTTGCTCCTGTTTCATGGTACGAACAATCTTGAGGATAACCGATACATTCTTCTTTGCCTCGCCATCAAGTTCTACATAGGTAATGTGTCCACCGGTAGTGATGGCATGGAAAGGTGCTTCCAATTTGATTTTCTCGGCTATTCCCACTGGTTCACGCACATCGATATGGAAGGAATTGACGTAATAATCCAGATCTGTCACGCCGGGTATAATACCGTACTTCTTACGATCCATACGAGTGAAGCGACCAGAGAGACCTTCGGCCGGAGTTGCCAGCACAGAATAGTTCAGATTGTATTTCCGTTTGTACTCGTTAGCCACTTCATTCATTACCTGTATAGCCTCATATAGAGTATTGTATGCTTCCTTATTATGTGCATGTCCTTCTCCATAGATAGCTACCATGGCATTATGCCCCCCGATAAAACCGATACCCAGTGTGCCGGAAGCTATGACATCACCAACTTCGTCTTGAGGTTGAAGAGCTTGTCCTCCTTTCCACACATCGTTTCGCATCATGAAGGGGAATTGCCTAGCCAAAGCCTTCCTTTGGTAACAATAACGATCATAAAGTTGATCAGCAACCAAGACAGACATTTTGCGAACCTTATCGAAAAAGATAATCCGGGCCTCTCTCCTGAGTTGCTCTTTGCTTCCATCAGGGCTAAACTCCTCTGCTTCTCGTATCGCTTCTATCGCCAACCGAGGCATATTGATAGAAGTGAAAGAGAGATTTCCACGGCCTACGCTGGACTTTACCCCTCTCAAATTCTCAAATACACGAGTACGACAGCCCATTGTGGCCACCTCGTAGAGATAACGTTTGGGGTCATCTGCTTTCCATAGCTCATTGCTGTTGAATGGAGTATCGAGGAATAGGAAATTCGGGAACAAAGCCTTGGCTGTAGCCTTGCAACTCTCTATCAGCAAATCGAAGTTAGGAGTCTTGTATTGCAATTCTCCATTGAGAGCTTTGTCGAACTGACTTATTGCCAATTCGTAGTCTTCTTCGCAATAGTTTATTCCCTCTTTGACCTTAAAAATTTGTATCGGGAATATGGGCACTTCTCCCTGACCGAGACCTTCTTGTGTAGCCTTGAGAAGCTCCAAAATCACCATACGCCCCTCTGGGCTGGTATCCGTTCCATAGTTCACTGAGCTGAAAACGACTTGATTTCCTCCACGAGAATGCATTGTATTGAGGTTATGAACAAATCCTTCCATAGCTTGATGTGTGTCCTTGCGCGTGGCCACATAGGCATTTTTTAGGGCATGCGAAACTTCATGCAAATCCAAGGCTAAGCCGGTGGCTTGCAAGGCGGTGGTTACTCGCTTGGCTTCTTCTTGGTTTTCCGTGAGTTTGGGTGCAATTTTCTCAACCAAAGACGACAGATCCCTGTTCGACGGTGTTGACTTCAGATCAAGTATGAAAGAGAGATTATTTACTATGTGCTTACGATAAGACTTGGCCACACCGGGAGCCATGAAAAAATCAAAAGCCGGTATGGATTGTCCTCCGTGCTGCTCATTCTGATTTGTCTGAAACACTATCGTGGCCAAAGTTGCATAGCTGCGGATACTCTGTGGCGTACGTACACTACCGTTCTTAGTACGGAATCCCCTCTCGAATATATCTTCCAAGTCATATTGCACACAAGTGGTTGTCTTAGTGGGGTAATAGTCGAGGTCATGGATGTGTATGTCCCCATTGTTATGCGCTCGGCTATAAATAGGAGATAGTAAATATTTGCGTGTATAGTCCTTGGTGATTTCTGAAGCAAAAGTCATCATTTGTCCAGATGGGGTGTGAGCACTCATGTTGGCATTCCCCAAATTGGTATCGTTCTTTTCTATTTTCACGATTCCATCCATGGTCTGCTTCAGAGAAGTTTTTCTATCGCGCTCCACATTACGCCACTCCCTATATATGATGTACTTTTTGGCGATATAAGGGTCGCAGCTCATCAGTTGTTGCTCTACTAAATCCTGTATCTCCTCCACTGCCAACTTCCTTTCGGGACTTTGTTTGGCCAGATCGGTGATGTGGGCTACAATCCGATCTACTTTATTGCCGTCTTCATTGATACCACCAGCTCTATAAGCCTTGATGATCGCCTGTCGGATCTTATTGGGGTCGAAAATCTGAACCTTTCCATCGCGCTTGACGATGTATAGCTCTGGAGATTGTGAATTTTCCATTGTTCGTTTTATGCGTTTATCTGTTTTTCTATTAGCATCCAAGGATTTAGCTCTTTTTCTCTTAAAGATTGAAAGAAGAACCTCTCTATAGATGCCACAAAACTACACAAAAACGGATAGAAAACAATTAGATTTGGGAACTAAAACAAATCAAATTGGATAATAAACTTCCAGATCAGACAACTAAAGTTTTCCAAAATGAAAATTAAGCATCCAACAGAGTATATTATAACAATATGGAAAACAGCATATTATGATTTCATCAATGAGGTTCTATGTAATCATGATTTAGACTAAAGTTTTCCGATTTAGAAACTCAATCGATTTGAATGACCAATGTAACTCTTAATGATGCAGCTCGAAAGTATCAATATAGACAGCGAAATAGAGAATCGGTTGAAAGAGCATTATTTTGTAAAAACAACGCACGTCAAACATCGAAAGAATTAAAGCCCATAGTTCAAAGGTCCTACTGTTTTTGTTTATTCTGATTATCTCTATTTTTAGCACAGTCCATCGTTAAAGCTTGTTATAAAAAGGAAGCTATACATGGGCAAAATATTACCATAGGAGGAAATAAAAATTCTCTCCTGAGAGAATTTTCGCTAACACAGGAGAGAGCAAAATTTTTCTCAGGAGAGAATTTTGTCCCCCTCAGAACAGCCTATTCATCGGCATTTTCAAAGAGACAAACCACATTAACACATACCCAATCTATTATACATAAAGCAACTATCCATATACAGGGAGAGATCCTTTCAAATCAGAAACAGAATAGGGAGAATGACTCACAAGATAGAAATATCCCTTATGTAACCGATGGTTACGGGGCATATTGTTCAGGTAGAGATCTCCTGTGCCAAGGCCTTGTGCCAAGAGGGGTCGTGTAGGTAAAATCCATTCGGCCAAGGCTCGCAATCCCACATTGCTCTCCAGAGCAGAGGTCACCCAATAACCAGCTGCATATTGCTTTGCTAATCGAATCCATTCTTCCGCTCCACTCAATCCTCCATGTAAGGTTGGTTTGAGTACCAAATACTGAGGACGAATGGTGGCTAACAAAACCTCTCGCTCCTGCTTTGACCAAATACCAATAAGCTCTTCATCCAGTGCAATTGGAACAGGACTTTGTCGACACACTTTTGCACTTGTCTCAGTAAGACCGGCCAATACTGGTTGTTCTATGGAGTGAATCCCGAAGGGAGCCAAAGCTTCCAAGCGTTTCATGGCAGTATCGTAGTCTTGCCAAGCTCCATTGGCATCCAGCCGGATTGTGATATCTGTGCCGGCCAGATTGCGGAGCTCTTGTAGTATAGATAACTCCTCCTCAAAATCGATCCCTCCAATTTTGAGTTTGATGCAGCGAAAGCCAGCTTGGAGTTTCTCCTTCATTCGAGCAGTCATCTGTTCCTTAGTTCCCATCCAAATGAGGCCATTGACCGGGATAGGTACTTCATCGAAAGGTGCGTGAGGGAGGCTTTGATTTTGTCTCGATATACAGTCCAAAGCGAAACGAATGGAGGAGGCTCTACAATCCTGCAGAAGAGTGGCGGGCGATATTTCTTCCATTGACTGTGCACAGGATATGATTTCCTCCTCAAACCCCGGGTGATACTCCGGAGAGAGATCATAGAGCGGAGCTATTTCACCAATATGATGAACAGCACTGTCATCTTGCGGATAATAAACCAAAAACCAAACATTCCGGCTACGGTAAATCCCTCTGGATGTAATAGCCGGGTGAGCAAACTTCAGCTCTTGTCTAAAGACCTTTACCTTTGCCACCTCATTTATGGGAACATGGGATATTGGTCAAAGTCCGGTGAGCGTTTCTCCAGAAAAGCATCCCGACCTTCTTGAGCTTCGTCTGTAAGGTAATAGAGCAAAGTGGCATCTCCCGCCAATTCTTGAATACCGGCTTGCCCGTCCAACTCGGCATTGAAGCCGGCTTTGAGTAACCTTATAGCCAGAGGACTATGTACCATGATTTCTTTTGCCCACTTAATCACTTCCTCTTCTAACTTATCAAATGGCACTACAGCATTGACCAGTCCCATATCCAACGCTTCTTGGGCAGAGTATTGCCGACACAGGAACCAAATCTCACGTGCTTTCTTTTGTCCCACACATCGGGCTAAAAAAGAGGCTCCAAATCCGGCGTCGAAACTACCAACTTTGGGTCCGGTTTGTCCAAAACGAGCATTTTCACTTGCGATACTCAGGTCGCACACAACATGAAGGACATGACCTCCTCCAATAGCATAGCCATTGACCATGGCAATTACGGGCTTAGGTAATGAACGGATTTGCTTCTGGACATCCAATACATTTAGTCGAGGAACGCCATCCTGCCCCACATAACCACCTTTGCCTTTGGCATTTTGATCACCTCCGCTACAAAAAGCTTTGTCTCCGGCCCCTGTCAATACAACAACCCTTATCTTCGGGTCTTCCCTGCAAATCCTCAAAGCATCGGATATTTCGCTTGTCGTGAGCGGAGTAAAGGCATTGCGCACATGAGGTCTGTTGATCGTGATTTTGGCGATCCCTTCAAAAAAATCGAATAAAATGTCTTCGTATTGCTTGATACTTGTCCATTGAGTTTGCATAGACTTACATGTAATTAGGATTTAGTTTGTTTTAGTGCATCGAATACGTGTGCTCGATAGTCTTGTATAGCTTCGGTATCCTTCCGGATATCCGTGAATATTTCTATCAAAGAGGCTTTGGTCGGATGTTTTCTGTCAAGGGCTTTCAGAAATTGCTGTGCTGTTTGTGGTTGGAAATAGTCCAACCCGGCTTCTTCTGCCCAGCCTTGCATGGAACAACTATGGCTTGCTCCAATGTATTGCTTCAAAGAGGACTTGTCTTGCAGAGAAGGCAACTGAAAGAAAATCCCACCTCCTCCATTATTGAGGACAATAATACGCAGATTGGAGGGCAAATCATGTCGTAGGATGTTCATGTCGTAGAAAGCACTCAAGTCTCCAACGATAGCCCAAACTTCTTCGGCAGTGCCTAAAGCAATACCTACGGCCGTTGAAAGAAGGCCATCTATACCCGATGTTCCTCTATTAGCATAGATGTGACAAAAGAAAGGCAAGGGATAAAGCTGAGCCAGCCTGATGATGGAGCTATTACCTAATAAGAGATGATTTCCGGCCTTGCAACGAGAAAGGAACAGACCAATGGCAGACAGTCCATTTTTGATATTATTGATAGGAGGCATAGGAACCTGCAGCTGAAGACCTTCCCATTTCTGTAAGTATTCTTCAGAACCTAAGCTGGGGATAGAGTTCTCTCTTAAATACTGTTCCAAACTTATGGCAAAGGTTGGCAGGTCTACATCAAAGATATGCGTAAGACTTAAGTATGGATCAGGGATGGGAGTCGAGCTGTCTATCCCAACATGCCAATGTCCGCAAGGTTTGTATTGGCGGAGCAACTGTTTGATTCGCTTGGAAATGATATGCCCACCTGCTGTGATCAACAGGTCAGGAGCCAAAGACGGGAACTCTTTTTTGTCTGTTACGTACAGGATCGTATCGAAAAACTTAATGACATCATCCTCAGGCTTCAAATTAGCCGTATGCTCGGCCAAGACTACACAGCCAAGACTTTTCAACCTTCGTATAGCCAGACTTGTATTAGGATCAAAACCCTCTTGTCCTAACAGGAGCATCACCCTTTTGCGCGGGAGGCTCTCCCAATTCACCTCTTCAAATCGAGGATTTATAGATCGACCTACTCTCCTAACTCTTCTCCCAGTTTGGTACAACCAATCGCCACTCTCGTGTACAGGATCTTGAATGTGTATGTTTATATGTACAGGCCCTTTAGGAAGTTGGAATAGAGAAAGTAGTGCCATGCTGAGATCTCTTGCCAAAGCTCCCAAATCATCATCGTTGTACGTCTCCTCTACATCCAGAGAGTGTAGCGTGATTCGTCTAAATATATTGGTTTGAGGGATTGTCTGCCCATCAAGCTGAAAAAGCTCCCGGCTTGGTCTATCAGCAGATATGACGAGTAATGGAATCCTTCTGAAATAGGCTTCTGCAATGGATGAGCCCAAGTTGTGCAGGGCTGTTCCGGAAGTGCAACAGACAGCTACCGGTTGATTCAAAACCTCAGATAACCCCAATGCCACATATCCGGCAGAACGTTCATCAACAACGGAATGCAGATGAAAAGCCTGTAGCTCATATGCAGTCTCTATTATAGGTGAATTTCGAGATCCCGGACAAACAACCAAATGTTGGATATTATAATCTCTTAGTAGGCCTATCAATAGTTGTACATGAGGCTTGGCAGAAAAACTCATAGCAAAATACAGAGAGATTTGTAGGAATAGAATGCGTTTCCTCTCATTGCAAACAATAGTGGGTAATATATGGGGATAGGAGAGCGTGCATAGGCTGCATTTTCAGCTTCGTTTCCTCCCATTCGGAGAGATAGTCAGAGTCTGGCATAATCCCTCCTCCAGCATACAAATGGGCTTGCAGACTCCCTTCTTTGTCTATGGATGCGGAACGGAGATTGACATACAGTTCGGTTTGTTGCCTGTATTGCCAATAACCAAGATAACCAGCATAATACCTACGCTCATAGCCTTCATATTTTCGGATAAAATCCTTTGCTTTTTCTGTGGGAATACCACAGACGGCAGGAGTTGGATGGAGCTTATCCACTAAGCGTGCTATAACAAGATGATCCGAATTGTCAAAATCGAATCTGGTACAAAGATGCTGCACATTATAGGATTTCAGTGCCCGTTTTTCTGTCTTACCAAGTTTGATACCTTCCGAGCATAGGACAGTACGTATATGGTCGACCACGACCTCATGTTCGGAATTGTTTTTTGCACCAAAAAAATCTTCACAGTCTTGACCGATCTCAAACTCTCTTCCAAGGGCTTTGGTACCGGCCAATGCCATGGTATATGTTTCTTGTGGAGAGCTACAGAGCAAAACTTCCGGAGTAGCACCCAGCCAAAACCCTATCTCAGGAATAAAAATCAGGTATTTGGCTCCCGGTTGTTGCAAGTTCAAAAGATCAGCAAAAAGATCTATCGGGGTAATTGTATCCTGAAGAGACAATACCTCCTCTCGGCTAAGGACTAACTTGGAGAATTGCCCTGAGCGTACTGCTGAGTGGAAAGAGGTAAATGCCGATTGGTATGTGTCATTGGGTTTGTAATCTCTTTTACCAAAAACGGACTCTTTAGAAGAAACGGTAGAATGAGATGGAAATGAAATAGAAGTAGAGAGAGGAAATTCCCTTACATCTAATGGAGGAAGAAAATAAATCGGGGTTTGTGCCGTAGCACAGAAAGGGGCGAACACAAACCCCTCCTCAGAAGTAAGATCTTGAAGCTTTTGCACTGCTGAGTAAGTCGGGCAATGCCAATACTGGGCTACACTGCCGGGCATCTGAATGAGTACGAATGCGGAAGAATCCGAACAAGGGAGAGAAAAAAGTTCGGCTATAGAACAATAAGGAGAAGCTCTCATATCCTTTATTCTACCGTGACACTCTTCGCCAAATTGCGAGGTTGGTCTACATCTCTACCTTTGGTTACAGCTATATAATAAGATAAAAGCTGCAGTGGGATTACAGTCAGCAACGGCTCAAGAGCTGGATCGATAGAGGGCAACTCAATTACATAATCTGCCATCTGACATATGTCTGTATCCCCCTTGCTTACGATGGCCAATATACGTCCCTTACGAGCCTTGACCTCTTGGATATTGCTCAAGACTTTTTCGTATAGGCTATTGTGTGAGGCGATAAATACAACCGGCATCTCTTCGTCTATCAAAGCTATAGGACCGTGCTTCATTTCAGCAGCTGGATATCCTTCAGCGTGTATGTAGGATATCTCTTTCAATTTGAGAGCCCCTTCCAATGCCACTGGGTAGTTATACCCACGCCCCAAGTAAAGGAAGTTACGCGCATAGGTAAAAATAGGTGCCAGCTTCTCTATTTGTGATGCTGAAGCCAATATCTCCTCTATGTCATCGGGAACACCGGCTAACTGTTGCACTAATTCCTTATATCTCATTGGCTCTATTGTACCTTTTTCACGAGCCAGACACAAAGCTAACATCACCAGTACACAGACTTGTCCAGTAAAAGCCTTTGTCGAAGCAACTCCAATCTCGGGCCCCACGTGTATATAAGTGCCTGTATCAGACTCTCGTGCAATAGAGGAACCTATAGAGTTGCATATACCATATACGTATGCACCATAGCTCTTAGCTAGTTTGACTGCGGCCAAGGTATCAGCTGTCTCTCCCGATTGTGAAATGGCGATCACGACATCGTTCGACATAATCACCGGGTCTCGGTATCTAAATTCCGAGGCGTACTCCACTTCTACCGGAATCCGAGCAATAGACTCAATCAACTGTTTGCCAATCAGAGCAGCATGCCAAGAAGTACCGCAGGCTGTGATAATAAAACGCTGTGCAGCCAACAATCGTTCACGATAGTCTATGATGGAAGACAGGGTTACCAAACTTGCATCGGCATTTATGCGCCCCCTCATACAGTCTCTCAAAACTCTTGGCTGATCGAATATCTCTTTGAGCATAAAATGAGGGTAACCTCCTTTCTCTATCATGCCAATATCCAAGGTGATTTTTTGCTCCTCGTGAAATACAGCTTGTTTTTCCAAGTTTTCTATTCGGATAGAACGGCCGAGCATCAGCTCTATTACTTCATTGTCCTCCGGATAAACTACATCTTTGGTGTAGGCTACGATGGGCGAAGCATCAGATGCCAAATAAAACTCATCTTGCCCTATGCCAATTACCAAAGGGCTGCTCTTGCGAGCAGCCACGATACGATCTGGCTCATCTAAACTCAATACAGCAATAGCATAAGCTCCGATCACTTGTTTTAGGGCAAGCTGTGTGGCCTCGAATGTGTTCAACTTGTAAGCGGATTTGACATAGGAAATCAATTGCACCAAGACCTCTGTATCCGTATCGCTACGGAATGTATAGCCCTTCTCCTCCAGATCGCTCTTAATATCACGATAGTTCTCTATGATGCCATTATGCACCAATGCGAGTTGACCATTGGAGGAATAGTGTGGGTGTGCATTCAAATCGGATGGTTCTCCGTGTGTTGCCCAACGAGTATGTGCAATGCCTATATAGCCAGATTTGTCCTCATTTTGCATACAATTTTCGAGGTTTTCTACCTTCCCTTTGGTCTTGTACACATTGAGTTTCTTGTTTTGGGAATGCAGGGCAATACCTGCACTGTCATACCCTCTGTATTCAAGACGTTTAAGTCCGGAAATAAGAAAGGGATAAGCATCTCTGCGTCCTATATATCCAACTATTCCACACATAATTGCTATGCTGATTGTATCCTTTGTTTCATCTTAGGTCCTCCCTTCTGTTCTTCTCTTGAAGTCCTCTATTCTCAAGATCACTTTCGATAAGTTCAGAGCAAGAACCGGAAGCCTCAGTCGCAAAGATACATAACAATCAACACAAGCAAGTCTCTTGTTTGGTATCTCTACACTGGAACTCAAGAAAAAAGCTCCAGACTTTGATGAAATGAAATCAAAAAAAGAGGGGAGCACTTTCAAGTGCTCCCCTCTCTCAGATACATGTCTATTTATTCGATTTACTGAATCATCAACTTGCGAACCTCAACACCGTCCTTTGTATTGATCTGTACTACATACACATCAGGTGCCAAATCCCCTAAGCTCAATTCCAGACAATCGGTTCCCTCGGCAAAAGCAACAACACGTCCATTCGTGTCAAACAGTCTCACGCTACGTAAGCCTTCTGCCTCCACTGTAAGTACAGCCGCAGCAGCATCGTAGTTCGTAACAATCGCTGCTACAGAAGCGATAGGCTTGGTAGAAATGGTCCCATCCATAGTAACTGTGAAGTTATCCAATACTCGAGCAAGTCCTTTGTCTCCTTTATCCTCGTGTACGATGGCTACATAAATCTTTTGACCTTTGAATTTACTCAGATCAACGGCATAGCTCTTCCAACCATTGCTGCCTATCAGTACAGAAGGACTCAGTACCTGCTCAGTAAAGTCATCCAGCTTCAGTCCTGTCGTAGACACATACATAGACGTTGTACCAATCGTATTATTCTCTTGACTCAACTCTAATGCATAGATTACACATCCCGGCTTGGCATCTTCGTCATTGGGAATCTCAATCTGAGGAGATATTAGATAATCCTTTGGGAACACAGATTTTCCCTGTATACCCCCTCCATCAATACTACTTGGCAGAAAAGACCAATTGAGCATATTGTTCCTGCTTTTGTCCGGAGAAATACTCTGGGCAAAATCAGCAGAAACACCAAAAGGAGCCACAGCATTGATGGTCGTCTCCCAAGTACTTCCATCGCCATTAGCATCAATCGTTTTCCATTGAGGAGACAAATCTACATCATTGAACCCCTCCTTGTAAGGGAATGTCTTGACAAGTATTTTGTCTTCTGCCTTCACTATAAATTTCTCTTCTGTAGAACCATTCTTGTTGGTAACAACAAGTTTCACTTCATATTCTCCCGGTGTAGCCCATACACAAGTGGGAGTTGCCTCTGTAGAAGAATTCGGAGTTGCTCCTGCTATTGTCCATTGATAGGTAACTTCTGGGATAGAAACAACTTTGACAGAGAGCACAATACTCTCCTTAGTCAAAACAGAGCGAGAAGGTTTTACTACCACCTGAGGCTTGTCATTGGGAGTAATGTTATCACTCATGATATCCTCTAAAGCCGTTATATTTCCACTTCTGACCGGACCAGCGACGTCTATATACTTGCCATCAGGTCCAATCAAGACTAGCGTAGGAACAAATTTTACAGGAACCCCAATCTTACCGGAAAGATCAGCATCAGAAACCATCGGGACAATCCATGTCTCATTATGAGTCCAGTCTCCTAAACTAGGTTTTTTACCTTTCCAAACTTCCATACTGGAGCCCTCTATATCAACCCAAAAGAGTTCGAGTTTATTCTTTCCTTCAGGACCCAATTCCCTCAAAATCTTATCCAAGTTCCCAGACTGGTGAAGCGTCCAACATGGGCCACACCAAACAGCAGAGAAGTCTATCAAAACAGACTTTCCTTCCTTCAGGATAGCATCCATGTTATAGGTTCTATTGTGAAGAACATCTTTGAGCTCAACATTAGTAGTCCTCAAGGGCTTCCACTGGTATTTTCCAGCTCCAAAAGAGTTCGAGGGAGTCTGTAGGGAGAAAGGAGTAATGTCGGTGGTTATCAAACGCTCCTCTTGTGCACTCATTGAACCCATGACAAGGGCTAATGCACATAAAAATGTAGCTGTCTTTTTCATAGTTGACTAATTCGCTTTATATATTTTCTGTCATCTTTTATTACCTATACCGCGCAAATATACATATTTCGATTGATATTTCCGTCAGATTGCACCAAAAAAATATTCCATATATCTCACATCCTCTGAGATACGGATACATTCTCTGACATATACTATAGAAAGAATTCTCCCTCAATCCTACTTCTCTTTTAATGCTATAAAGTTTGCATCTATTACGATCCTGCCCTCTTTGTACAGCATCCCGACTGCTGTCTTGAAGGTCTTCTTACTCATTTTGCAGACAGATCGAATCTTTTCTGGGCTGCTTTTGTCCCCTATCGGCAAATGTCCATTGTGTTTGTGGAGCAATTGCATCAGCCATTCTGCTTCAGAGGCTATTTTACCATAGCCTACAGCAGAAAGAGAGAGATCCAGACGACCATCTTCTCTCACTCGGATAACATAAGCCTCAGACTTATCCCCATGAGAGAGGTGAGTCGAGATATCCGAATAGTATATCATCCCCCAATGTTGGTGATCCACCACAACCCTATAGCCATAGTCATTCCGCCCATAAACTTGAATTTCAACTTTGTCTCCCGGCTTGTACAAAGGAGGAACATTTCCCAAATGTTTGGACAATTTTGTCGAGCCAACTATCTTCCCGCTCAATTCATCTATGTAGGCATAAACCAAATAAGTGTACCCCTCTCGAATTTCATCGCTTTGTTCAGCATAAGGCACAAACAAATCTCGATGGATTCCCCATTGCATAAAGGCTCCATGCCGGGTCACATTAACGGCCGTAAGGGTAGCCACCTGCCCTACTTCGACTAAAGGATGCAGAGTAGTCGCAATTAGTCGTCCCTCATTGTCGTGATAGACAAAGGCATCGATCATTTGGCCTTCTGCAGCACCTGTGGGCAAATACCTACGAGGCAATAGTACCTCTACACCTGCAGCATCGACATAAGCCCCTATTTCAACCAATCTGTTTATCCTGAGAGAGGAGGTTATCCCCAGACAAGGACAAATAGGTTTTAATGATTCATTCAATTGTTGTTCTTCCAAAATAAGATCTTGATTAGTAAAGGGATACATATGAATTGTCTATCGGGCTTGGTGAAACGATTACAGCTCGACGCCCAAATTCGTTAGCGACTTCAAACACAATAGAAGACATCTGCTCTGAATTAATATAAGGACGAAAGAAAAAGAGATAGGCAAAAGGAGTATTGAATTTTTTCCCACTGAATATTTTAGCAAGTTTGTCGTAGTGCTCTTTGTGCCAATAACGGCAGTGCTCAATTCCTCGACTATCCGTGAAAGAGGTTGCCACATCTCGGTAATGGAGTGTATGGCTTAGAAAATCTTTGTATTCACTGGAATGTTGTGTGGCAGATTTAGCTCCTAATTCTTGTCCATTGATCGCTATGATCCTATCATGAGCCAATATCCCTGCCTTTGCTGCCGGGGAATTAAAATCTACAGAGAATACTTCCGAGGGCATATCAGCACGATAACGAACCCCCGTATAGAGAAACCTATGACGTGCAATGGTATATATCGGCTTTTTGTAGTAGCGAACGAAAGGGAATTGCATGAGCATCATAGGAATGCTTAGCTGAGCGTAGTCGAAAATAGACATTGGATCGGATAGATATTCTTCTGCTCGACATTGCCACAGTAAGTGATTTGTATTCTTACCATCCAGCAGTCTCAAGCCGAAAGAAAGAGTATGCTCTGCCGCTTCACGAGGAGCTCCTACTGGTAAGAAAGGTTTTTGTACCATATCTTTCAGTGCAGGTTCATAGCGCCATGTACGTTGGGGAATTTCTTTTGCGTAGTTGGCATCATAGGATCGATTGGCGGCCAATGCGTAGAAGCAATCTACCACGATGTCGGGCTGGCTACTGTCTTCTCTCAATCCTTTTGCATAGAGAGATTGGGCCACCAGTTCATAGATAGCCTTATCTACTTCAGCTGTTGCTTTGTTTTGAGAAACAGCAAATGCAAAAGTCTTGAAATGTTCGAAGGAGAAAAGAGAATCAACAGTGTATGCAAAAGGATATACCAGACGTCTCTCCGATTCATCCTCTAAGCTATAATGGGCAAAAGCCTGAGCCATATCAGCTTCGGAAAACTCATTTCTGGAATAGCAGTCACGCCCCATTGGCATTTGTCTTCCTCGATATTTATAATTGCTGACTTCCAACAATATATTGTCGGCACTCTTACGGAGAACAGCATCGATCTGCTCCGCATTCATCTGAGAGGAAGGAATCCCATTGATTTTCTCAATGATATCGCCAGCTCTGAGACCAGCTTCAGCAGCAGGGGTTCCGGGCTGTACCCCTATAAGTACGGGCTTTCCTTTTCCCCAATTGTTGGAGGAGCTTATTTCATAAGACATTCCCACACGGCAATATCTATCTGCATTTTTCTGAGCCTGAGAGGGGAACTGTCCTGCAATGAAGAGCAAAAGTGCAAGAGAGAAGTACAAGGAGTTACGTTTCATAATTTTCTTAGTTAAGTAAGCTGTGTGTTCTGTGTAATTAGCAGGATTTATCTTCCGATATGAGCTTATAAAGCCTATCTAAAACATGATTGACTGTCAATCCCATTATGTCACGTCGTGATCCATCCAAATGCAAGCACTCTGTGTAGGTCCCATCAGGAGTAGCTACAGCTATCCATACGGTGCCGACAGGTTTGTCCGGACTACCTCCTTCAGGACCAGCAATGCCAGTGGTTGCCAAGCCATAAGTACTACCACAACGTCTTCTGATCCCTTCTGCCATTTGTACAGCCACAGTCTCGCAAACGGCTCCATAAGTCAAAAGATCTGATCTTGAAACGCCTAAAAAGGATGTTTTAATTGCATACGAATAGGCTACCACTCCTCCCTCGAAATAAGCCGAAGCTCCACTCTGAGAAGTGATTGAGGAAGCCAAAACTCCACCACTACAGCTTTCTGCCGTAGAGAGAGTTTCTCTGGCTGCGATCAAACTGCTGGCTATGGCCTTGACTAACGTAGTCGTGTTTTCCATTGTTAAACCCTAACTCTTGCAAATGGAGGGAGATTAAGAGGACAAAAATCACCGGCTTTGTATTTGAAATAAGCAGTCACGGCTACCATCGCTGCATTATCCGTAGTGTAGGCAAATTTGGGGATAAATATTTGCCAGCCGTAACGATCTCTATGGGCCTCAAATGCCGCCCGCAATCCGGTATTGGCAGAGACCCCGCCTGCCAGAGCTACACGTTTGACTCCAAGTTGTTTGCTGGCTAATCGTAGCTTTGACATTAAAATCTCGATCACAGTGTACTGTAGAGAGGCCGCCAAATCAGCCCTTCGCTCTTCCACGAAATTGGGATTCTTAGCCAACTCATCTCGCAAAGTATATAGGAAACTCGTTTTTAATCCGCTGAAGCTGTAGTCCAAACCCGGCACTCTGGGGCGGGCAAAAGAAAAAGCTTTAGGATTTCCTTCTGTTGCCAATCGATTGATCACCGGCCCTCCGGGATAACCTAAACCCATAACTTTGGCACATTTGTCGAAAGCCTCCCCTGCGGCATCGTCTATCGTCTGACCCATAACTTCCATATCGAAAGGCGAACGAACAACAATAATCTGAGAGTTTCCCCCAGATACCAAAAGACAGAGATAGGGAAAATTTGGAGACTCATGAGATTCCCCCTCTTCGTACAGGAAGTGAGCAAGGACGTGAGCCTGCAAATGATTGACTTCTACAAGGGGGATGCCAAGAGAAATACTCAAACCTTTGGCAAAACCATTACCTACAAGTAAAGAACCCAACAAACCTGGCCCACGAGTAAAGCCTATCGCATCTATATCTTTCATGCCTATACCAGCTTTCTCTATTGCTTGCTTTACTACCGGAACGATATTCTGCTGATGAGCACGAGAGGCAAGCTCCGGTACTACCCCACCATAGGCACTATGTACGGCTTGAGAAGCTATTACGTTGCTCAATAGTTTACACCCGGCGACAACAGAGGCGGAAGTATCATCACAAGAACTTTCAATCCCCAATATAATTGCGTCTTTCATTGTATAATCTTACGTTTTGGCAGGTAAAATAACAAAATAATGTTCACTGGTGAGATTTCTGTATCTAGGGCTTTATCCCCTCGTATTCTGGGAAATGGAAGTGAATAAAGGATCGATAAGTTCTGGAGGAACTACTAAATCAATAGTCTGATGAGAAACCGGATGTTCAAAGCTCAATTGATGTGCTAGTAGAGATATTCCTCCATCGGGGTTGGATCTGCGAGCTCCATACTTAAGATCACCCTTGATCGTACAACCTATGTGAGAAAGTTGACATCGGATTTGGTGATGCCGACCAGTCTCCAACAACACCTTCAGCAAATGGTATCGCTCACCACTCCCCAACAGACGATAGTATAACGACGCCTTTTTGGCTCCAGGGTGATTTCTTGCCACTACATAGCTTTTGTTTTGTTTTTCATTCTTGAGCAGGTAGTTCACTAATCTTCCGGATACTTGAGTCGGTTTTGCTTCCACCAGAGCCCAATAGGCTTTGCGTACACCTCCTTCTTTTACGAGTTTATTCATCCGACTTAGAGCTTTACTTGTCTTAGCAAAAATCACCAATCCAGCCACAGGTCTATCCAGGCGGTGTACCAAGCCAACAAAGACGTTTCCAGGCTTGTGATATTTTTCCTTGAGATAGATTTTGAGCTTCTCTACCAAAGGCTGATCTCCTGTTTTATCGCCTTGTACGATTTCGCCCACAGCTTTAGATACCACAATCAAATGATTGTCTTCGTAAACTATTTGCATTACTTGCTGATGAATATATATGGCTGTAACAGGTCTTTGAAAACTTGCACAATGTCTACCTACTGATCTTCCCTGTTGTTGGAGCCTCTTTAGTCCTATCAACATACACGAGCCACGGCTGCGCTGACAAAGAGCAGAGCAGCCATGGCTCGAAAACAAAACAAAGAAATTTTCTTAGCAGTTCATCCCTCCACAAACATGAATTACCTGCCCGGTCACATAGGACGACAGATCCGAGGCCAGGAAAGTAGCCACATTAGCCACATCTTCTGGTGTACCTCCTCGACGCAAAGGTATTTGTGCGGCCCATTGTTTGCGCACTTCTTCACTCAATTCGTTTGTCATATCCGTGATAATAAAGCCTGGAGCGATAGCATTGGCACGCACGCCTCTGGAACCTAACTCCTTGGCTATACTTTTAGCAAGACCTATCATACCGGCCTTAGAGGCTGAATAGTTTGCCTGACCAGCATTCCCCGATACACCTACAACGGAAGCCATGTTGATAATGCTGCCAGAACGCTGTTTAAGCATCACAGGAGTAACTGCATGTGTGAGATTGAAGGCCGATTTCAAATTGACATTGATGACCATATCCCATTGTTGTTCGCTCATGCGCATCATCAAGCCATCACGAGTGATACCAGCATTATTTACCAAAATATCAATTCGCCCGAAATCTGCCACAGCCTCTTCCACAAGTTTGTGTGCAGCCTCGAAGTCGGCTGCATTTGAGGCATAAGCTTTGGCTTTCACGCCCATAGATTCTATCTCAGCAACAAAATCTTGTACATGATTGTCGATATTGAGATCAGTAATAATTACCGAAGCTCCTTCTGTCGCAAATTTGTGTGCTATGGCTTTGCCGATACCTCGCCCAGCCCCAGTGATCAAAGCTACTTTTCCTTCTAAAAGTTTCATACTACTATTCCGTGTATTTATGTTTTCTGATTATCTGTCCATTATGATGCTGATCTGGGGTGCTTCGGACGAATTCCATTGAGGAGCATTTGCTCCACTGTACAGCGAAACTCATCGAAAATCTCTCCATTCTTGTTCCTGATACGCCCCGCAATATAAGGCACTTCGAGCCCTTTGATCGAGCCCAAGATGATTGAAGCGGCTATCTGAGTATTAGTAATAGAGAAATGACCATTGGCTACCCCTTCATCCAGTATTTCCTTGATCATTGCCCGTTCTTCTCTATCCAGAGACCTTCTGGTACGCTCCACCATGTGAATATCACTGAAAAACTCCGCTTGTAGAGAGCCATTGCGATTTACAATGTCTTTCATGGACTCCAAATGGATATAAATGAAGTGTATCAGTTTATTCTCCGGCCTCAAACGTGCAGATTTTGCTGCCCTGAGGTTTTCAGCCAAAGTATCCAGCTCTTTTTGGATTATAGCGGTGAGAATGTCGGCCTTGTTTCTAAAATACGTGTAGATGGTACGACGGCCTTTTTTTGATTTATCGGCTATGTCATTCATCGTTGTATTGGAAATTCCAATCTTGGCAAAGAGCTGTCTAGCTACATCTATCATCAACTCCTTGGTGCGACTGGCGGCATTGTTGGGCATGAGGCTCTGACTTAGTTCGTTATTATCTGGTCTTGGGCAAAGATACACAAATGCTCTTGGGTGTGCAATAAAGGATTCGACGGCTCTTATTCGGCAACTCTTTGTACTCTTTCTGAATGAAAATAGCAACTCTTTTTACTATTCGTTGGTCTGTTTTCACTGCGATATACTGAGAGTTGCCGTAAAATCACACCAATTATGAAACTGCTACAACAGTCTTACATTACATTCATTTTGGCAACAATAGGAAACTTTCGTAGTTTTATCCGGATATTTAAGATACACGCTGAATTTGGCTTGTTCCAAGGGGTTTGTGAGACTTTTGGTTCTAATTCGGCTGTAACAGAAACCTAACCCGTATCAAGGAAATGCAAAATAAAGACCTAAAATTCCTACATCAGCTTGCTAAAAGCTTTCCAACAGCAGCAGAAGCAGCTACTGAGATCATCAATCTGGAAGCAATACTCAGCCTTCCGAAGGGCACAGAACATTTTTTGGCTGATGTGCACGGAGAGTACGAAGCCTTTAACCATGTGCTTAAAAATGCCAGTGGCTCCATTGCTCGCAAGGTGGAGAACTTGTTTGGTGGCCAGATCAGGCAGGAGGAAAAGCGTGAGCTATGCACGCTCATCTATTATCCACAAGAGAAATTGGCAGAGTTGCACGAAAAAGGAGCTCTCAATGACGATTGGTACATGGTTACACTTAATCAATTGGTCAAACTCTGCCGAAAGGTAGGAGAGAAATACACCAGATCCAAAGTGCGAAAAGCCTTGCCACCCAAGTATAGCTATATCATACAAGAACTTCTGCACGAGGATGGAGCTAACCCTCAGAAGTCAGCCTATTTCAGCAGTATATTCTCTACCATATTGCAGATAGGTAAGGCTGAAGACTTCATCATCGCCATTTGCAATACCATCCAACGTCTAGTAGTAGATCACCTACACATTGTCGGAGACATATATGATAGAGGCCCTGGCCCTCAGCATATCATGGACACTTTGATGAATTATCACCAATTCGACATTCAATGGGGAAACCATGATATGCTTTGGATGGGAGCTGCAGCCGGGAATGCCGCCAGCATGGCCAATACTGTTCGTATCGCTCTCAGGTATGCCAACCTTGACACGATGGAGAATGGATATGGGATCAATATCCTGCCATTGGCAAGATTTGCCATGGAGACCTACGCCAATGATCCCTGTGCTGTATTTCAACCCAAATTGTCGGGGGCCGACGAGTTGTATGATGAAAAAAGCGTCTATCTGATCAGCCAAATGCACAAAGCGATGTCTGTAATACAATTCAAGCTCGAACACGAACTGATTGTACGGCATCCAGAATACAAGATGGCAGATAGAGACTTACTGCATCGCATTGATTTCAAATCCGGAAGTATTACCCTACCCTCTGGAGAAACTTACCCAATGCTGGACACTCATTTCCCAACAATAGATCCAAAAGATCCATACCGAATGACCGAGGAAGAAAGCATAGTGGTAAATAAACTAATGAGGAGCTTCCGTGAGAGTGAACGCCTCAATAGACACATGGAGTGTTTCTACCGCAAAGGCTCTATGTATTTGCCCTACAATATGACCCTGCTCTACCACGCATCCGTACCTCTAAACGAAGACAAGACCCTCAAAGAAGTAACCGTTGAGGGAAAGACGTATAAGGGTAAGGCTCTCTACGACAAAATCGATGAATTGGTGCGAAGAGCCCACAATGGGCAAGCGGGAAGCCCTGAACAACTTGAGGCTTTAGACTATATGTGGTACCTCTGGTGTGGCCCTGACTCTCCTCTTTTCGATAAATCTGCCATGACAACTTTTGAACGATATTTCATCGAAGACAAAACAACCCACCATGAGCAAAAGGGGTGGTACTTTGTCTACCGTCAAGAGCAGGAAGTTTGTGAAATGATTCTCAAGGAGTTTGGCTTGGAAGGCCCTGACACACACATCGTAAATGGGCACGTACCGGTAAAAGCAAAGAAAGGAGAGAAGCCGCTACTTGCGGGAGGAAAGTTGATGCTCATCGATGGAGGTTTTAGCCGAGCTTATCAATCATCTACGGGTATCGCCGGATATACGCTTATATTCAATTCTCAAGGCTTGCAATTGGTACAACATGAGCCTTTCACCAGCAAACGAGAAGCGGTGGAGAACATGAGAGATATAAAGAGTGTAAGTGTGGTACGAGAGCATACCTCTCACCGCATTTTGGTACGCGATACCGATAAGGGGAAAGAGTTGATTGAGCAGGTAAAAGACTTGAAGGATTTGCTCGAGGCATACCGATACGGTTTAATACAGGAAAAGGACAATTAGAGGTGTGAGGTATGGCTTCCTCTCTCAGGGAGGCCGTTGGCTAACCTCTAATTATTCGAAAAAAGAAAAGCAAACAAACACCTCTTCCTAAAAGAGAACTATTAGAGATAAAGCATTCGCTTGAGGGGGATGTTTCTGCTCCATTTAGGTGCCACGCAAAAGAAGTTGCCGAATGGTGGTCCAAAAGATACCGGGCGATCGCAAGATCGCTCGGTATCTTTTTTTCGATTGCTCAGTATCCTTTCTGGGAAACTTCTAATTAGTGCATCAAAAACTCCTAAGCTTTTGATTGATTGCTTGGCACATTTTTTTAGAAAGCACCTGATGAGAGCATCAAAAGCAACTAAGCTTTCAGACAAAAGCAACTAAGCTTTCGGACAAAAGCAACTAAGCTTTCACGCAAAAGCAACTAAGCTTTCACGCAAAAGCAACTAAGCTTTCACGCAAAAGCAACTAAGCTTTCGAGCAAAAGCAATAAAGCTTTTAAGAGATTACTCAGTAGCTTTTTTAGAAACACCGAATACAGCCTGAAAAGCCACTCAATCCGAACAGAGAAAACCCCTCAATAAAAAAGATGGAACCACAAGGAAATAAATGGTATTCTCCAGTCTAAAAGATGCTATCAAAAATTTGAAGTTAAAAACCTAAACAAGCCCTAGAGAAAATGTGTTTCAATCCAGAAAGTGTTTAGCAAGCAAGAAAACAATCGAGACAAATCTATACTATGGAATTTAGACCTATCGAATGCAAAGACAAGGATATCATTGCGCACTATACCAATGAGGCAAATATCTCGATCTGCGATTTATCTTTCTGCAATTTATACTCGTGGGGTTTTTTATATCACACCTCTTGGGCCGTGATAGCCGAACACTTAGTTATAAGATTCTATCGCACGCATAATACCTCCCACCCCTTGTATTTGTTCCCTATAGGCAGGGATAAGTCCCCTCGAGCATTGAGGGAAGTAATCGAACTGTTGGCAGAAGAAGCCGAAAAAGGTGATTATCCGCTCACTCTCATGGGTATTACATCTCGATGTCATCAACTTTTGGAGGAGGTTTATCCGGAACAGTTCACTTTCTTCACCGATCGAGATTGGTGCGACTATATCTACACCCGCGAAAAACTCGCAACTCTGGCTGGTAAGAAACTGCAATCAAGAAGAAACTTTGTCAATCGATTTAAGAGCACATACCCGGACTACAGCTTTGAAGAAATAAATAGTGCAAATGAACAAGAATGCCTACAATTGGCTCAGGACTGGAACGAATCGAAGTCTGAAGCCGACAAGGCTAAGCATGAACTGACCATGATACAACGAGCCATAGAGCAGCGAGAAGCAATCGGGTTATATGGGGGGGCTATACGAGTAGATGGTCGGGTCGTAGCTTTCTCTCTCGGAATGCCAATCAACAAGGATACGTTTGGTGTATCTATAGAAAAAGCAGACGCCTCAATACCAGGTACATTTGCCATCATCAACAACGAAATGGCCAAACATATCCCAGAGCAGTACACCTATATAAATAGGGAAGAAGACTTGGGTATCGAAGGCCTTCGTAAGGCCAAGCTACAGTACAAACCGGACATCCTATTGTGCAAAGAAACAGCAATACTAAGAACAGGGAATAACTCTGTTATGAAATAATTTCCCAGTATGCTACACCTGTCAGACAAGGGTCTTTCGGCCAGATCTCTTTGGGAGATTTGCTTCAATGATCCAGCAGTCTTTGTCAATCTATACTTCAGCGAGGTTTATAAAGATGACAATACTCTTTTGCTGTATGAAGAGAAGGGAGAGAAAGCTGTTGCCCACGTACAAATGATTCCATATCAATTACATTTCTCTAGCAAAGAGCCAATGCAAGCCTCCTACATATCAGGAGCCTGCACCCATCCTGAATATCGAAACCGTGGGTTTATGTCACAGTTGATGCAGGAGGCCTTACAAATGATGTACGCAAAGGGAGACATATACAGCTTCCTCATTCCGGCAGAGCCTTGGCTTTTTGACTTCTATCAAAAAAGTAGTAGTTATTCGCCCGCTTTTACCCGAGATACACTCCATTTCTCCAACGAGTATTCCCACGAACAAGTGGCCGAAATAATCTCAAAGAAATATGCTGCTTGCAAAGGGCCAATCGTGCTACACAATGAAAAACAAGCACAAATAGTAGCTAAAGATCTATCTCTGGCTGGGGTTGGAGGGTGTGTAATATCACAAAATAGAAACAGTAGGATATACTATCTCTTACGTAATAATACCATGGAGATAAAAGGCTGCACAGGAAAGCCAGACAAAGATCTTCTGTTAAATCTATTGTGCAAGTACAAATCGTCATTTTCCCAAATAGAGGCAGTGGCTCCTTGGGGTCAACAAAACAACGATTACAAAGCCACATCAATGATCCGGATATTAGATCCTCTGCGAGCCTTGAACGAAACAAACAATCTATCTGAAAAGATTCCGCCCCGTTTCGTCCTCCATGATCCACAATTACCCCAAAATGACGGCATTTATCAATATGAGAATGGTCGATACAAAAGAGAAGAGACACAAGGACAAAAAAAAGAGAGGGAAACAGTATCTGCTTTCCTCCCTTGTTTGACAATAACGGATCTTAATCAATATATCGTGCAAGAGTATCCATCTGGTTTCTTCAATCTACTCCTTGACTAACTAACTGGTTGATGACAGGATTGGCATACATTCTGAGGATGGCTTGATGTAAAAAGGCTTCGTCTTTGGCCATTCCGTCTTCAAAAACTATTTTATGTACCTGTCGCAATACGTATTCGATAAATCTACTTTTCTCGTCCTCGCTGTAATGGGCACTGTATTTCGCATCACCGTGCAACAAATCCAAGGCAACATAATTTCCAGGATATAGCCTGTAATGCCTATGTATTTCTCTATCGATCAAGTCGGCTACAGCTTCCAATTGCTGTTTGTTGGGTAAGCTCTTATTTACACCGTCCAAAACATTGTTCAAAGGAGAACCGAATGTGATATGTACTCGCCCTTTGTAGCCTCTCAATCCGGTGGACATGTTGAGTAAATCCTCCATGGGAGACTTGGCATATTGCGGATTATCTCGCTTGGCCTGAAGCTCTCGGGCTTTGAGGTAGTCGCAGGGATCGTATTCGTAACTCAACGAAACAGGGACTATGTTTAGTTCTCTGAAACGATCAAGCAAATCACCTTCGCCGGACATGGCAAGCATCTTGAGAAGAGCCGTCTGGGTCCGGTCGTCTGAATCCTTGGCACGTCCTTCTCTTTGCGCAATCCAAACAGACTCATCCAGCTCCGTGATACAAGCTCGGATGTAGGAGGAGAGCTTATTGCTCTCGTGCAGCATCTCTCTAATATCAGGTTTTCGCTTAACAATAAAACTCCCCAGGAGTTTTACTAAAGTCTTGATCCAAGGCCGTTTGAGCAAGTTGTCTCCAATTGCTATTTGGCACATACGATGACCAATGTTTTTCAGGCAAACATTAAGAAACGCTGAGTCAAGAATGATATCCCGATGATTACTGATGTAGGTAAACGGCTTGTCTTCTTTCAATCGACTGCGCCCAGAAGCATCCAAGGAAAAAGCCGACTGTTCGACAATATGGTTTACCACCATGTATCCTACATTTTCCTTAAAGCCTTTGCCCGTAACAAACTGGCGACAATAGGAAGAAAACTCCTCAGAGGACAACCCAGACAAAACTACCGAACGGAATTTTTCAAACTCAGGATCCTTGAGCAAGCCATCCATTGCTGAAGGGACCTCTTCATCACTAAAGGGGCGAATATCATCGAATTTACAGTCTACCATAAGTATCTTCCTATGCTTAATTTTCTTTCCGGCCCAAATCTTGGGATATAATATCAGTGAGCACCTGTTTCATACAAAGACCGGCAGCTGTCACCTGCTGGGGGATAAAACTTGTAGAGGTCATCCCCGGGGTTGTATTTACTTCCAACAAAAAAGGAACTCCTTCCGGAGAGACGATGTAATCTACACGTATAATCCCGTGCGCCGAAACATATTTGTATATCTTCTTCGTAAGATCCTGTATATGCAGAGTCAGCTCTGGAGATATGCGAGCAGGGGTAATTTCTTCCACCGCTCCCTGATATTTAGCCTCGTAGTCAAAAAACTCGTTCTTGCTTACAACTTCTGTCACAGGAAGAGCCCGCAGACCCTCGGATGACATATAGCAGCCACAAGTAAGCTCCGTACCGGAGAGCAATGATTCCACCAAAACATCTGGTGTTTCTTCAAAGGCTTTATCAATAGCCGGCGACAAATCCTGCAGTTTATCTACACGAGATGTAGCAATACTCGACCCCCCCGTATTAGGCTTGACAAAAAGAGGAAGCCCCAATTGGGAAACCAAGTCTTCTATTTCCAACGGATGTTCCTCACAAGATATTCGGACAGACTGCGCTGTATGAATATCGGGAAAAGTGGATAAATATCTATTGCAAGTATACTTGTCCGAAGTGAGAGCCTCAGTAAGCACCCCTCCGGTATTGTATGGCACAGCCATCATATCCAAATATCCTTGGAGCAGCCCATTCTCTCCGGGAGTACCATGTATTGTGATGAACGCATACTTGAACTTAATTGAATTGCCGTCTGCATCCTCAAAACCAAAAAGATTTCTATCCACCGGCTTATCCACCGGCTCTCCATCAGGACCATTCAATACGGTCCAGCTTTCCCGGTCTACCTTCAACAAATAAGGGCTACAGTAATCTCTGTCGATCCAGCCCATCAAAGACTGTGCAGAGCGAAGCGATACTTCTGCCTCCCCGGAGTAACCACCGGCTACAACAGCAATAACATGAGGTTTCATTTATCAAAAAGAGTTTGTGTATAGGCCTGCCAACGCAAGAGGAGTTTTTCTAAATCCGTAGGTAATTCCGAGTCGAAACTCATCCATTGGCCTGTAATCGGATGTTCAAAACCCAAAGTCTTGGCATGCAAAGCCTGACGAGGACAAATATCGAAACAATTATTGATGAATTGGCGATACTTAGGTGTATTATTCCCTCTCAATATACAAGTACCGCCATATTTTTCGTCTGAAAATAGAGGGTGTCCTATATGACTCATGTGAGCGCGTATCTGATGCGTACGACCAGTTTCCAAACGACATTCTATCCAGCTGACAAAGGCCATTTCCTCCAACACACTATAATGTGTGACAGCCGGTTTTCCTTCTTCTGAATTCGGGGGATAAACAGCCATAACGGTTCTGTTACGCAAGTCTCGACCGATATTTCCCTCTATGGTTCCCTCTTTCTCCTCAAATCGTCCCCAAGCAAGAGCTCGGTAAGTTCGTTGTGTCGTTTTGTTGAAAAACTGCCTCGACAGATGTGTTTTGGTATCTGGATTTTTGGCAATAACAAGCAATCCGGATGTATCCTTGTCTATACGGTGTACTAAGCCTAACCTGGGATCGGTAGGATCGAAATTGTTATCATGACGCAGATAATAAGCCAAGGCATTGAGCAAAGTCCCGGTAAAATTGCCGTGTCCCGGATGCACCACCATCCCGGCTGCCTTATTTACCACCAAAAGCGAATCGTCTTCATATACTATATCCAGAGATATATCTTCCGGAAGTATCTCCAGTTCATTCCGAGGGCGTTCCATCCGGATAGTCAGCACATCCCCTGGCTTTACCTTATAACTGCTACGGATAGGATTATCACCAGCAAATACGCAGCCTGCTTCGGCTGCTAACTGTATACGATTGCGGGAAATACGCCCTATCCTATCGAACAAAAATTTGTCGGCACGGACAGGAGTCTGTCCTGGGTCGGCAACAAACCGGTAATGCTCGTAGAGAGGGGTAGATGTATCGGCTAGTTGCTCGGAATCCCAATCCAGATCTTCATCCAAATCCGAATCCGGAACACTGACTCTTTCAGATTCTTCTACAAACATTCCTCCAAATCTGAATATGAATTACCACCAAGATTCATTTTCTTCCCGATCGTTCTTGCGTGGTCCTTCCTCCTCAACGGTCATAGAATCGGGAACAGATTCTAGCTCAGGCTGTAGAGAATCAACAAGAGAAAAACCTCCTCGTATTACGACCAATACAAGAGGATCCGAAAGGGCTATTCGATCTCCCGGGCGTATCTCACGCCCATCTGCTGTCTCCACCGCAGAAACCAGATCTAAGAAATCTCCACTAATATACCTCTGCCTTACATTGGTAAATCCAATAGACTTCAGGACAGATACTGCTTGTCTCAAAGACAAATCTTTGAGGTCCGGGATAGTCCCCTTTTGGGGAGAAAAGGCATTAACCGTGAGAAATATGATACGCCCGGGTTTCACCTTTGATCCGGCCTCGGGTACACTCTCAACAATGGCACCCGGTAGGACATTCCGATTATAACCCAAATGAACCGAATCAACAACCTCACATTTCAGGTCCAGAGTCTCAAGCTTTTCGACAGCTTGCTGTTGTGTCAATCCTTTCAGCATGGGAACCTCTCTCTCCTGTCCATGAGAGGTATAAATGTCCGTGAACGAACCCAATACAAATACAATCAAAAGAGATAATACGAGCATGAGCAGCAAGCTAGACAAAATAGGATGCTTGGAAATAAACTTCTTTTTGGTGGAATTCATATCTTAGATTCGCTATGAGCAAAATTCTACACAAGTCTCAACCACGCCTCAGCGTATAAGCAAAAAAAGATACGTGGTAAGAATATCATAATGGGGGGACATCAGCGCTCCAAAAAAGAGAGATAATCACGGCAATTCTCATCAATATGAGCAACGGTTTCGGGATTGTAAGTGTCATACACAGCGTGGAAACCAATGTATTTACAACGAGTGAAAGCAGCCACACCATCAAAGACATCGAGATAGTGGGCCAATGTATGACGCTGAGCGGCTCCTTCTTGAAAATCTGTTATTTTCCCACCGCAACTAACAGCTGCACCGATTTCCTTGGGCAACATTTTATCTCCTCCGGCTCCATAGGCCCAACCCTCTGTAAGAACCTCGTCTAACCAAACTTTGAGCAAAGCCGGAGCAGCATACCACCATAGGGGGAACTGAAATATGATGCGCTCATGTGCCTCTACCAGAGCTTGTTCTTTTGCAATGTTTATCTTCCCGTCAGGGTATTCGGCATAGAGATCCCTAATTGTTATGGATTCATGACCACTAAGTGCATTACACCATGCGCTATTGATAACTGATTTTTTTCTCAAAGAGGGATGAGCTACTATGATCAAAGTCTTCTTCATATTCAGAAAGGACGGTTACTTAATAACTTGGTGACCCAAAGATAGTACCTTTGCACATATGGATAAGGTAATAGCCATCATCCCGGCCCGGTATGCTTCGACTCGATTGCCTGGGAAACCTCTGATAGACATGCTTGGGAAGCCCATGATACAGCGAGTTGTAGAGCAAGCAAGCAAAGCTGTAGAACGAGTAATCGTTGCTACCGATGACGAGCGTATAATCTCCGCAGTAGAGAGTTTTGGAGGGACAGCAATACTCACATCCGAGAGCTGTAAGTCTGGCACGGACCGCTGTCGGGAAGCTCTCGACAAATTGGGAGAAGAAGCAGATATCGTAATCAACTTGCAGGGAGATGAACCCTTCATCGACCCCAAACTCATACGAAGACTGGCCTCTTCTTTTGAGGACAACAAGGTAGATATAGCTACTACTGCTATACCATTCCCTGCTGACTGTGGCTTTGCGAATCTGTCTAATCCCAACTCCCCAAAGTTGATTGTCAATTCATTTGGTAATGCTATCTACTTTAGCCGATCGGTCATTCCATATCTAAGGAATGTAGACCCGACACAGTGGTCCAGTTCTCATGTCTTTTTCAAACACATAGGGCTGTACGCCTTTCGTGCTAATATACTGAGAGAACTGACAGACCTGCCCGTCAGCCCATTAGAGCAAGCGGAGAGTTTGGAACAACTCCGCTGGTTAGAAGCAGGCTACTGCATACGTGTGCTGCAGGCCGAAGAAGAGACAATAGGCATAGACACAGCAGAAGACCTCTCTCTTGCTATAGAAAAATTGAAAGCAGAGCAATAATCGTGATAGATCCTGTTACCATACAGAAAATCACAGATGCCGCACAAATATTAGATGTGGTGAGCGACTTCGTGTCCTTACGAAAACGCGGAGCAAGCTACGTGGGACTATGCCCTTTCCATGCCGATCGCAACCCTTCTTTTTATGTCACTCCAGGGAAAAACTTCTGCAAATGCTTTTCTTGCGGAGAGGGAGGAAATCCTATCAACTTTCTGATGAAGCTGGAGCAAATGAGCTATACAGAGGCTCTCAAGTATCTGGCTCGCAAGTATGGCATTCCCATAGAAGAGAGAGAACTCACCGACGAGGAAAAAAGAGAGGCTGACAAACGACAAAGTCTTTTTATCCTCAACGAATTTGCTGCTAAATATTTCCATAAATATCTATTGGAAAGTGATGAGGGGAAACGCATCGGTCTGTCCTATTTCCAAGAACGGGGAATCCGACCGGATACAATAGAACGTTTCGGCCTGGGGTATGCTCCGGACGAATGGAATCTTTTCTCAGAAACTGCCATACACAAAGGATTCTCAACCGAACTTCTGATCACTACTGGGCTGTCTTCCCAAACGCAGGCTGGGAAACTCCTTACAGACCGGTTCAGAGGGCGCATAATATTCCCGATATACACGGTCAGTGGCAAGCCAGTGGGCTTTGGAGGACGCATTCTCAAAAAGTCCGACAAACTGGCCAAATATGTCAACTCTCCACAGAGCATCATATACGACAAAAGTTACCAGCTCTATGGTTTACACCAAGCCAAGCGAGCCATATCAAAGCTGGATAAATGCTATCTGGTGGAGGGCTACCTCGATGTGCTCCAAATGACACAATCCGGCGTTGAGAATGTAGTCTCCTCCTCCGGCACAGCTCTTACAATCCCTCAAATTCGTCTAATACAGAGGTTTACATCGAACGTCACTGTTTTGTACGATGGTGATGCACCAGGTATTAAAGCTGCATTAAGAGGAATAGATCTGCTTCTGGCCGAAGGGATGAACATAAAGGTTGTACTGCTTCCGGAGGGGGAAGACCCAGACTCTTACGCCAAATCTCATACTGCGGAGGAGTTTCAAACCTATTTGCAGAGAAACGAACAAGACTTCATCAGCTTCAAAACCAATCTTCTGTTGCATGACTCGGGAAGTGATCCGATGCAACGAGCCAAAGTCATTTCGGACATTGTGCACAGCATATCCATAATACCGGATGCCATCAATCGGTCCGTCTATGTGCAAGCTACTTCTCAAAAACTTGAAATATCAGAAGAGCTGCTACTGATCGAAGTCCAGAAACATAGAAATAGCAAATACACCGCTCACAATACTCCGAGAGAGAATACGACAAATGAAAAAGAAACCCTTCTCCAAACTCGGGAAGAGACAAAACAAAAAGAACCTCCCAAAAAGGAAGAACTGGAGCTTATCAGACTTGTGGTAAAGCATGGAGGAGAAGATATCCTCTTTCTGGATAGGGATGGGAAACCGGCAAATCGCATCGTATTGGCTTCTTTTGTCTATGAAGAACTTGCCTCTGATGGAATTTTGGATTTTACCACGCCTCTTGTCCGACAAATACTGGAGGAGGCCGCAATGAAGACTCGTGAAAATAGAGACTTCAACAGTCAATCCTACTTCATTCACCATCCACAAGAGGAAATCAACTGCCTGGCTATGGATCTAATTTCCGATCGTTATCGACTGAGTGACCTGCTTAAATCGGATGAGGATATGGAAAAAGAGCAAGAAGCAGAAGCCTTGAAAGAACAAAAACGCTTGGCAGATCAGTGTGTGCGAGCGATACAGATTTTCCAAAACGCATTTGTAATAAAACGGATTCACGAAGTGCAACGAGAAATAGTAATCGCCCAACGAAATAACGAATCCGAGCAAATACTGGACCTTCTCTCTGAGTTAAAAGACCTAAACAACACAAAAGCGTCCTTCGCCCAAGCTTTGGGGGAAAGAGTCATTCTATAATCAGCCAAAGAACAATGTACGCCAACGTCCTCATCCCTTTGGCTATCCCCGGGAGCTATCACTACTCCATACCACAGGATTTGGAAGAAAAGATAAAGGTAGGTATGCGAGTAGCAGTGCCCTTGGGCAGCAAACGCTTTTATACGGCTGTTGTTATAAGGATCGATCAACTACCACCTGAGGGAGTCAAAGAAATCAAGCCGATCCTTTTTGTCGTGGATGAAGTTCCGCTGGTCAGTAGTGATGACATTGCTTTTTGGACATGGATAGCCAAATACTATTTGTGTACTGAAGGAGAAGTCCTCCGGACAGCTCTGCCCTCTGCCCTCTTACCTGAAAGTCATACAGAAGTTATCGCAAACCCTGAATACGAAGCTTCGGAGCCTCTCCCTTGTGCAGACTTAAACATCTTAGATCTCATTATCAAAAGAGGGAAAGAATCCTTATCCATAGCCGAAATACAGAAAAGTATCGGTCGCCCTGCCCTACCTTCTTTTTTACGTTTGGTAAAATCAGGAGCCATACAGCTGAAAGAAGAGCTTAACATTAGAACAAAAGGGAAACACGAACAAACGGTTGCCTTAGCAGACTCGTTAGCTGAGGATGAAATGCTTCTGATGAAGCAAATAGACCTCCTGCACCGAGCACCAAAACAACAAAAGCTATTGCAAAAACTGATTGCTCTATTAGATTCTCAAGACATATTCCCTCATGGAGAAATTCCTTTGCGACTTCTCTGTGGCAATAATGCGAATGAAGCTACTACCCTGAGAGCTCTGATCAGGAAAGGTATTCTGATCCGAAAAGAAAGACTAAGAAAACTGACTAAAACTGTTGGATCGGTCTTTCCTACTTCTCCACTAAATCCAAAAGAGAAAATAATCCTGCCGGAGGGCGTATCTGTCCACTATCAAGAGAGTATTAAGCGTAAGGAGTTTTTTTTGGAGCAGCAGATAAGCCAAACATATGCAGAGGGCAAACAAGTGTTACTTCTTAGTCCTGAATCTCAATACCCTCCATCGGCTGACAGTCTTACCGAAAGACTCTGTCTACGTTATGGAGATAGATGTCAGCTCTATTCCTCTCGACAAACAACCAGCCAACGTATCACTCTTTTTCAGCAACTTGCTCAACAAGATATACCAGTTGTTGTGATTGGAAATCGCTCTGCTCTCTTTCTGCCAATGAAACGTCTGGGGTTAATCATTATCGATGAGGAACAAGAATATGCCTATAAACAACAACTCCTGGCACCTCGATACCATGCCCGAGATGCCGCTATCATGTTAGGACAACTGAAAGGGGCAAAGGTGCTCATCACCTCCGAGACTCCATCTGCTGAGACGCTATACAATATGTCAATAGGGAAATGGAAAAATCTCCTACAAGGAGAAGAACAACCCCGGCCCAGACCGATAGACATAGAAACGGTAAACATGAAAACACTCTACCGTCAAAGACGTCTTCAATCGGACGAAACGATCTCTCCACAACTTGAAACTGCTGTAAAATCAATCTTGGAAAAAGGGCGGCGCGTAGTATTGATACAAAATAGGCGAGGATACGGAATGTATGTCAAATGCAAGAAGTGCAACAATAGTCTCTGTTGCCCTCGTTGCTCCGTAAGCCTTACATACCACAAACAGAGTGAAAAACTTTGCTGCCACTACTGCGGGTACGAACAGCTGCTTCCTTACATTTGTCCGAGCTGTGGAAACCCCAATAGAGAAGAGTTGCAGCCATATGGTTTTGGCACAGAGAGGGTGGCCGAAGAAATAAAGAAGCTGTTCCCTCAGGCCCAAATACTCCGCATAGACTCCGATATTGCGAAAAGCAAGAAGCGGCTGGAAACTCTGCTCAACCAGATAGAAACTGGCAATGTCAACATTATAGTAGGAACACAGATGATGGCTGCTCTCCCGATCTGGCACGATATCGATCTCATTGGAGTGATAAACTTGGACAGCATTTTAGCCTTTCCAGACTTTAGAGCAGACGAAAAAGCCTATCAACTTCTGTATCAACTTGCTATCCGTTCTTCCTTCGGAGTAAAGGAGGGAAATACAAGAATGATATTGCAAACGAATGATCCTCAAAACCCTTTTATAGAGGCCTTGTCTCTCGGGGATTACAGGCTTTTCATTGAGGAGCAACTTCAAGAACGTCAAGCCTGTCAATTTCCTCCCTTTACCAGACTCACAACAGTAGTTATAAGAGCCTTGGATAGGTCTGTTGTATCCAATGTTGCAAGACAATTTGCAACCATTATCAATCGAAACCTTCCACATGAACTGATCACCGACATCCATACTCCCGACATTGAGCGTATAGATCGCTACTACATCCGGCAAATTATACTTCGCAGGCCTACTTTCATGAACTCAAATGCCGAGCGTCAAGCGATTATCGCAGCTTACAATGAGCTTTCCATCTCCGTTCCAGACTCCAAAAAGTGCAAGATACACTTCGATGTCGATGCCATATAAACACCTCCCTACATACAAATGAAATTCGAACTCAAATCTTCTTTTGTCCCGACCGGGGATCAACCTCAGGCCATCTCTCAACTAGTAGCAGGTGTGCGGAATGGAGACGCTGCACAGACCTTGCTGGGGGTAACGGGATCGGGCAAAACATTCACTGTGGCGAACGTAATAGCTCAAATCAATAAACCAACCTTAGTGCTCAGTCACAACAAAACTTTGGCAGCACAACTCTATGGTGAATTCAAATCCTTCTTCCCCGACAATGCTGTCGAGTATTTTGTTTCTTACTACGACTATTACCAACCGGAAGCCTATATACCTGTAAGTGATACTTACATAGAGAAGGATATGGCAATCAATGCTGAAATAGAGAAACTTCGCTTGAAAGCTACTGCCGCTTTATTGAGTGGCAGACAAGATGTGATAGTGGTATCTTCTGTAAGCTGTTTGTATGGAATGGCCGATCCAAAGGCTTTTGAAGAAAAAGTTATTCATCTGAGGATCGGTCAGAAGCTCTCTCGAAATATATTGATGAGACAACTGGTAGAGAGCTACTACACAAACGACAAAATAGAATTCAACAGTGGGGACTTTCGTGTACGAGGAGATACGATAGACGTATTTCCGGCTATTGAGGGATACGAGGGAATGGCCTATAGAATAGAATTTTGGGACAACGAAATAGAGCATATAGCCTCATTCAATCCGATCAGTGGAGAGGAATACGGCCCGATGAGCAGTCTGCAAATACATCCAGCTAACCTCTTTGTCACAACCAAAGAGCAGGTAGACAGAGCTGTAAGCCTGATAGACGTAGACTTGGGCACTCAAAAGGCATTCCTCGAAAAAGAAGGCAAAGCTCTCGAAGCTCAGCGTCTGTATGAGCGAGTAACCTATGATCTTGAGATGATCCGAGAGCTGGGTTACTGTTCGGGAATAGAGAACTATTCTCGCTACTTCGACGGCAGGAAAGCCGGGGAACGCCCATTTTGCTTACTCGACTATTTCCCAAAAGACTTCCTCATGGTGATAGATGAAAGCCACGTGACGATCCCTCAAGTACGAGCCATGTACGGAGGGGACCGTTCTCGAAAAGAAAACTTGGTACACTATGGTTTCCGTCTTCCGGCAGCTCTGGACAACAGGCCTTTGACCTTTGAAGAGTTTTGTACCCTCACTCATCAGACAATTTATATCAGTGCCACTCCGGCAGATTATGAGCTGGGAGAATCCGAAGGCATAGTGGTGGAGCAAGTGATTCGACCCACTGGTCTGCTCGATCCGATCATCGAAGTTCGTCCCACAGAGCATCAGATAGACGACTTGGAAGAGGAAATAAGCTGTTGCATCGAACGGAAAGAACGCGTATTGGTAACAACCCTGACCAAACGCATGGCAGAAGAGCTGTCCGACTATCTATCCGAACACAACTACAACACAGCCTATATTCACAGCGATGTGGATACTCTGGAGCGAATACGTATCATGGAAGATCTTCGCAGAGGAGTGTACGATGTGCTTGTCGGGGTAAACCTGCTCCGCGAAGGGTTGGATCTGCCGGAAGTCTCTCTTGTAGCAATACTTGACGCAGACAAAGAAGGTTTTCTTCGCTCTCATCGCTCTCTGACACAAACAGCCGGACGTGCTGCAAGACATATCAACGGCAGAGTAATCTTCTATGCAGATAAAATCACAGAAAGTATGCAGCGCACCATTGACGAGACGGAGCGCAGGAGAGAGAAGCAAATGGCATACAATCGAGCTAATCGTATCACGCCCAAACAAGTTGTCAAGAACCTCAAATCCATACTGGATAACAGAGATTTAGACGACAAAGATATGGGAGGGCTTCATGCCTATGTAGAGCCCGCAGCAGGACGAGTTACCGATCCGATAGTAGACAAGCTGACCTCTGATAAACTGAAAGATCTGATAGAGCTCACACGTAAGAAGATGCTCGATGCAGCAGCCGAGCTGGATTTTCTGGAGGCAGCAAGGCTTAGAGATGAGCTGCACAAGCTGGAAGCTCGTCTCAAAGCAAGCAAGTAAAGAATATACATCTCAATCTTTTCATTGGTTACAACAAAGTCTTTCTCACCAAGAGCCATATGGAGCAGAATAAGAAACCTCTTTTAGGCCTTTCTCTACAAGAATTACAGGAGATCGTTATCCGGTCAGGAATGCCCAAATTCACTGCCAAACAGATAGCCGATTGGCTTTATGTAAAACGAATTTCTCAGATAGAGGAAATGACTAATTTGAGCTTGAGTAATAGAGAGAAACTATCCCAAGAATACACAGTAGGACGATATGCTCCCCAATACGTACAGCAATCTGCAGATGGTACTCGTAAATATCTGTTTCGCATCAAGGAGGGACAATATGTAGAATCCGTAATGATACCGGATAAAGGGCGATATACCCTCTGTATTTCCACTCAAGTCGGTTGCAAAATGAATTGTCTATTCTGCATGACAGGGAAACAGGGGTTCAGTGGTCATCTCTCGGCTGCAGAAATTATCAACCAAATCTTCTCAGTAGAAGAAGCTTCACTGCTAACCAATATCGTCTACATGGGTATGGGCGAACCGCTTGACAACCTTTCGGCTGTTATGAAATCCATAAGCATATTGACTTCTAATTGGGGAATTGCTTGGAGTCCCAAACGAATAACTCTCAGCACAATTGGAGTGACAAAGGCCTTGGAGACATTCCTCAAAGAATGCAACTGTCATTTGGCTATCAGCATTCACAATGCAATTCCGGAAGAGCGAGCACAAATAATGCCCACCGAAAAGGCTTTCCCTATTGAACGAACAATAGAACTGCTAAGACAGCACAACTTTGGAGGGCAACGAAAATTAAGTTTTGAGTATATCGTCTTTGGCAAACTCAATGACACTCTCAACCACGCAAACAGATTATCCACTCTCCTCAAGGGACTGCCGGCCTTGATCAACTTGATCCGATACCACCGAATACCGAATGTCGACCTGCCCTCCACCGATGAAGACAGACTAATCCAATTCAAAGAGATGTTGGAGCGAAAGGGACATACCGTAACGATCCGTCAATCACGAGGAGAAGACATAGCTGCGGCTTGCGGTATGCTCTCAGCTCTTGAGGGAAGAATTTAGAAATGTTATCCAAACTGTAACGGAAGGACTAAGGATTTGGACAAGTTGCCCATTTGGCAAGTTCTTTTGAGCGACACCTAAATGGGGCAGAAATATCCCCCGAACGAAAGCTTTATCTCCAATAGCTCTTCTGCAGTAGTCAGTTGATGTCTGTCGGAGAGTCAATAGAGGATTTTCCTGTGATTTAGATGTAAGCAGCCTTAAGATTATGTATTGCCAATCTCGAGAAAGCGTATTACCAATTTGGAGAAAGCCGGCAAGCAATCAATCAAAAGCTACTGAGGCATCAATCGAAAGCTTAGGTGCTTTTCATACACTAATTAGGAGCTTTCGGGAAAGATGCTGAGCAATCAATCAAAAGCTTTATTGCTTTTGCGTGAAAGCTTAGTTGCTTTTGTCCGAAAGCTTAGTTGCTTTTGTCTGAAAGCTTAGTTGCTTTTGCTCGAAAGCTTAGCTGCTTTTGTCTGAAAGCTTAGTTGCTTTTGCGTGAAAGCTTAGTTGCTTTTACTCGAAAGCTTAGCTGCTTTTGCGTGAAAGCTTAGTTGCTTTTGCTCGAAAGCTTAGCTGCTTTTGCGTGAAAGCTTAGTTGCTTTTGTCTGAAAGCTTAGTTGCTTTTGCTCGAAAGCTTAGTTGCTTTTGCTCGAAAGCTTAGTTGCTTTTGCTCGAAAGCTTAGTTGCTTTTGCTCGAAAGCTTAGTTGCTTTTGCTCGAAAGCTTAGTTGCTTTTGATGCTCTCATCAGGTGCTTTCTAAAAAAATGTGCCAAGCAATCAATCAAAAGCTTAGGAGTTTTTGATGCACTAATTAGAAGTTTCCCAGAAAGGATACTGAGCAATCGAAAAAAAGATACCGAGCAATCTTGCGATCGCCCGGTATCTTTTGGGCCACCATTCGGCAACTTCTTTTGCGTGGCACCTAAATGGAGCAGAAACATCCCCCTCAAGCGAATGCTTTGTCTCCAATAGTTCTCTTGCGATAGTCAGTTTGTGCCAGAGAGTCGATGGAGGACTTTCCTGCGATTTGGATGTAAACACCCTTAAGAAAGTGTATTACCAACCTCGAGAAGAGCACTACACGGCTCCCATTATGAAACCGAGAAGAAACAAATTGCAGCCACTCAAGAAGGCTTCACCTCCGAACAATGATAAGAGAAAAATAGGGGAAAGATCTCTCTATTATCTCCTCGACAGAAGAGGTGCAGTACTCCTGTGCATATCCGACAGATTCAAAATAGTGCCAATTCAAATCCGGTCTTTTTCGAATGGCTGACTTTATGGTTTCCACTGATTGCGAACATTTCATCAAAACAACAGTGGCACCCTGATCTATTTGATTGAGTAAACTCTCGGCAGATTTCACAATCGGGAGAATCAACAAAGATTCATCCCCCTCTGTAAGAATTACCTTCGACAAGGCTGCTGCAGCCACAAAAGCTGGGATGCCAGCCTTCCGTTCTGTCTGCACCCCTAATTGATCCAGTCGGCTAAAGATATAGCCCGAGCTACTATACAAGCCGGCGTCTCCCTCCGCTGTAATTACCACTCGAAGTCCAAGACGATAGTTTTCGGCAGCCTCCTCTGTAACCTTGTCGTATGCACGCAGAGCAGCTGTCCTATCCTTCGACATCGGCAAAGGATAAGCCCGTATTTGCTCCGGTTTGATACCTACAGCAAGCATGATCTGCCGAGCTTTGCTCTCTCCGGAAAGCGTAGAGGGACAGAATATCAGATCGGCTGCCTGCAATTTATGCCAACAACCCAAGGTTAAATCCTCGGGATTTCCGGGACCAAGTGGAACCACACAAACCGGGGTGAGGATCTTCTCCTCCGTATCAGTCTTGATATCAAGCATATTATTCCTTCGAGAAAACAAAAAAAGAGACTGTGCCATAAATCAATTACGACACAGTCTCTTTCTCATATATAATTACAATATTGTTGAATTGATATAAGCAATCCCACGCTGCAGTAGCTCTATCTTATCTCCAAGCCCATACTTTTTCAGGTCTTCTACCGACTTCTTCACGCAAAAGTCTCCAGCCAATCCGGCTACACAAATGCGATTTGCTTGACGAAGACATTCCGGGACAACCTCTTCAAAAGCACTGTATGCATCAACATCTTTATCTGTCGCCTTCTCCAAATAAAGAATCGGGATTCCCTTGGAAACAAAGAAAGCCAAGACATCGGATATAGGAGGATAAATAGCTGCCCCCACGGTATATCGGATGCAATGAGGCGGCCATTCCCCTCCTTGGGACAAAAAACTGCAATGATCGGCGGTATGCTCGTCAAGGGTTACTACCACTTGGGTTATATCCGCCCAATGCTCCCGGAGATAGACAGCTAGCCAATCAAGTGCTTTGTCCCCTCCGGGCACAGCGAGTGAACCACTTACAAAATCAATCTGTGGATCTACGATCAGCACTGTATGCTGTTTGCTCATAGCTCCAAATCCAGATCATGAGCCTCATGCCAAGGCAGACCCTGTTTTGCAACTTCTTGCATAAAGGGATCCGGATCGAAATCCTCCACATTGAACACACCCGGCTTGCGCCACAATCCACGGAAGAACATCATAGCCCCGGTTGTAGCCGGGACTCCCGTCGTATAGCTCACTCCTTGAGCTCCAGTTTCTTGGTAAGCGGCCTGGTGACTACAGTTATTCCAAATGTAGTAGGTACGTTCCTTACCATCTTTCACTCCTCGGATACGACAGCCAATAGAGGTCTCTCCACTGTAATTCTCTCCCAACTCTCCAGGATCTGGCAATACGGCCTTTAAGAATTGGATGGGAACAATCTCCATTCCATTGTACAACACAGGATCGATTCTCGTCATCCCAACATTTTGCAATACTCTGAGGTGAGTAAGATATTCCTGCCCGAAAGTCATCCAAAAACGAGCACGCTTGATAGAGGGGAAATTCTTGACCAGACTCTCCAATTCTTCGTGATACATCAGATAAGACTCCCGAGGCCCGATATTGGGATAATTCAAAGTCTTGTGTACGGACAGAGGGTCTGTCTCATGCCAATTTCCATCCTCATAATATTTTCCTCGCTGGGTAATTTCTCTGATGTTAATTTCAGGGTTGAAGTTCGTTGCAAAAGCCTTGTGATGATCGCCACCATTGCAATCCACAATATCCAAGTAATGAATCTCATCGAAATGGTGCTTGGCTGCATAAGCCGTGTACACGCTGGTACATCCAGGGTCGAAACCACATCCCAAAATAGCCGTAAGGCCGGCTTCACGGAATCTATCGTGGTATGCCCACTGCCAGCTATACTCATATTTGGCCTCGTCCAAAGGCTCATAATTAGCAGTATCCAAATAATTTACTCCCGACCTGAGACAGGCCTCCATGATACTGAGATCTTGATATGGCAAAGCCACATTGATAACGAGCTCGGGCTTGAAATCATCGAACAGTCGGCAAAGTTCATCAACGTTATCTGCATCTACAGCAGCAGTTCGTATGTGTACATTTTTGATCTCTGCGACTATCTTATCGCACTTCGATTTGGTGCGACTGGCAAGCATAATCTCAGTGAATATATCGGAGTTCATTGCCACCTTCTTAGCGACTACAGTACCGACTCCTCCGGCGCCTATTATCAAGACTTTTCCCATTTTTCCTGTGTTTATAAATATTACAACATTGCAGTACCGAACTTAGTACCCTCCACTCGCAAAGATAATCTATTGGAGGTAAATCAATGACGACGAGGACCGGGCATCGTCGAAGCCGGAAGCTTCATATCCTTATGGGAAGCTCCGCCACTAAACGAGTCGAACTTATATATAAAATGCAACATTACATGCCGTCCCATCGAGTTCACTTTTTCCTCGGAAAGTGTCAAAGGGGTGCTGACTGAGGAAACAGCTGCTCCCTGATCCAACATATCATATATCTTGAGACGAAGTGTAGCTCTCTTCTCTGCGAGGAAGCTATAAGACACAAACGTATCCCAATTAACAGCTCTATTTCTGAAGTCCTGACTAAATCCGGAGTTGGCATTATAATTCATGTCCGAACCTAAACTCAATCCCCAAGGTATATTAAGAGTGATTTCGTGATTGAATGTGTAGTCTTGTGTATTGATCTCATTTTTCCCGGCTGTCGTATTCGTCACATAGCTCCATCCAAGTCTACCGTTCAATGATGTATAGAGGAAGCTGTTTTGATAGGCGAGAGTCAGACGATTATTTGTTCTCAACCCTTTGGATGTATTCTTTTGTCCGTTTACAAAGCTGGGATTTTGCGAATAGGCACCACTCAAACTCATCCTCAAGCTAAGCCCACGATTTCCCAAAGGTCTGGTGTAAGAAGCATTGCCATGGAGCATATAGCCACCACTTTCATTTGTATAGCTCAATGTTCGCTTACCAGTCTTAGGATCATACTGAGAATAAGGGACAATGGCATTCATAAAGTATGAAGCAAAAAGAGAACTCCGGATAGAAGATTTAGAAGCACTATTATAGTGCTGTATGCGAGCAAATAAGTTATGAGCAAATCCGGGTTTAAGAGTCGGGTTACCTACAATCTCAAGCAAAGGATTGGTGTCATCAGGTATTGGGATCAACTGCTCAAGTCCGGGCTGCAAGCTCCGTCCTCTATAGGTCAAGCGCACGGAGGTTTGCTTCCGAGGGTTATAAGTAAAGCTCATTATCGGAGCAAAATTGAGAGCCCTAATAGTTGTGTCCAAAGCAGAAATCTCTGAGCTACCGACTCTTTTGCTATGGGTCTGGCTCGGATCGACACTAAAACCCAATGTAAAATCACTGAACTTACGGATGTACTTCAGATTGACACCCAATTTTTGGCTTGTGAAACGGTTGCTGAACTCCCCATTCGATGTTTTCACATCGTTGGATACAAATCGATCCCAACTTCTATTGTTTTCCTGTTGCTGCTGCCTCAACGAATACGTTCCTTGCAGAAAAAAGCTACTCCAAACAGGCTCTACATAGGATAACCACAAACGATAACCATATCTGGAAATATCATTGTTGTCTTTCCTGAAAGGCATTCCTTCCGATTGGTGATCAGCTTCACGATCTTCTCCCCTATAATTGAAACTAAGCATCGAAGAAATCGTGCGTCCTCGGCTATTGAGCCGGCGACTGAAATTGAGAAAATGGAATGTGGACCACAGACGGCTGTCCTCCTTCATTGCGTAATGTCCCTCATTGATCAAGGTCTCACTACCCTCGGGGGTTGTACGATAATCGACATCATAAAGCCGTCGCCCGATATTCATGCGCAAAGAGGGTCTGTATATAAGCTCGGTGAGCGAATCGGGTTTCCACACCAAGCGTAACTCAACCCCAGCATTGTGCCTGTAACTCCGATCTAAGCTGTGCTCCGTCTGATGAGTGTTCTTTCCGTCTGGCAAGATGTTGATAATAGACCGATCTGTACGTACAAACTGATCTGCATATCCATACTGACCATTCCCGTTGAGAGAGAGTTGGGAAAACAGATCAGTCGCAGCATTGACTCCTGCAACCACAGACTCAGTAAGCCCCTTACTCGGATCAATCCGAGGTACCTGCATTGGAGAAGCAACAGCCCCTCTCTGACGCCCCATTCCAGAATTTGGATTAATAAAGGATGCTTGTGACATATCCAAATCAAGGTCAGAAAAGCCTTGATTATTGGTATTATTGGCAGCAGCAATGAAAGTGAATTGACTGTCTCCGCTGAAACGATTAATCATAGTACCAGCCTCATATCTGGAGACCGTTCCATAGCTCCCATAAGCAGACCCGAAAAGCCCTTTCCTGAGACTTTTCTTTGTGGTCAGGTTGATCACCGTTTCTTCTTCTCCGTCATCAAATCCGCTCATACGAGCCATGTCGGAGAGTCTCTCCAATACTTGCAACTTATCAATCATATTTGTCGGCAGATTCTTGCCGGCTACCTTGGGATCCCCGGCAAAAAACTCCTTGCCGTCTATCAAGATTTTGGAGATTTCTTTCCCGTTTATCTTAATCTTCCCCGACTCATCCACTTCCGCTCCAGGAAGTTTCTTGATGAGATCTTCAAGCACAGATCCTTCGGAAAGGCCATAATTAGCTGCACTAAACTCCAGCGTATCTCCTCGCACCTGCATATCCGCAGCTAAGGCCTTCACAGTCAGAGTTTGCAAATGCAAAGCATCTTCCCGCAAATTTATATTTCCCAGTTGCCAATCTTTTGTCCGGCTCAACCTAACCTCTTTGTCCACGGTTGCGTACCCTATGTAGGAAACCGAAAGCCGATATTTGCCGGCCGGCACATTCTTGACCGAAAAAAAACCGTTAGTATTGGTGGCAGCACCGTATGTTTTCTGATCATTCTTGAGCTGTACGTGTGCTCCGATAATGGCTTCACCTTGCATATCCAACACCAAACCGGTAGCTGTATGCAGGTCATTTTGGGCAGATACATTTCCCCAGGGGGAAAAGGCACAAAGGAGGAGGATAAGAAGTGTCCAAAAGTTTACTTTCATACTTACAGTTTTTATCTATCGCAATTATCAAACAATCAAATAGAGCGAAAAATAATAAGCACTACGATCGCTCGCCTATTCCTCAGATCACAAAAGGGTATGAATGTTTAATTTCACCCAAACCTTTGAATCAAATAGGCTCAATCCCTATACCTCGATCTCTCAAAATCGGACTTTGAAAAGACAGAGGGTAATCAGGCCAAAAAGATTGTATTAGCTTTGCGACACTTGGAACAAGACTTCTACCGATATGCAACGAACCATAATCATATGGAGTTGGCTCTGCTTGTCTTTCCTGTCTCTATGTGGGGATTTATCCATGCAGGCTCAAACTCATGTCAGCAAAGTAACAGCAGAAAAGGACAACGACTACGGAGTGACATATACCTTGCCTCAATCGGAGATTGTGGTAGATGTCTTAGTCGAACACACCAGCTATCAGCCAGGTCCTTTGGCAATCTATGCATCATCCTTACTCGGATCTGAAGCCAAGGCCCAGCCTTTGCAACAATACCATATTAAAGACATCAAAATATCCTCCAAAGGGGTACCCGACCCGAACCACAGCTACAAGGTGGAGTTTCGATCGGGAACACTCGCCCCCTACGTAATTCTCAACGATCGTGGGCTCATCTGCGCCATCAACGCCGGCAGTTCCGAAATTCACAATTGGCCTCTGAGAGAATCTGAACCTTTCGACTTGAACTCACTCAATCATCAAGAAAGACAAAACCCCATACAACCTTCTCTCCCTCAAGAATTTGCAATTGCAGGTTCGCAATCCAGACAGGCTGAGATTGCAGCCCGGTATCTCTATGAGATACGAGAAGCCAAGATAGACTTGATGAAAGGGAATGTGGAGAGCATGCCCAAAGACGGAGCATCTCTCAAGTTGGCCATAGACGCCCTTAGCGAGCAAGAAGAAGCATCGATGCAGCTATTCTATGGCCAAGAGAAAAAAGAATACAAACATTTCCGTGCAAGAATACAGCCGGGAGATGCAATCTCCAACAGAGTTCTTTTCCGCTATTCCGAAGAATGGGGACTCACAACCTCAGACGATTTGAGTGGCAGACCGGTACGATTGGATCTGGAAATCGTCGAAAACTCCTCCTTTGCACGGGCAGAAGAGGAAATCAAACACGACCGAAAGCTCAAAGGGGTTGTTTACAATGTACCAGGCTTAGCTATTGTTCGACTCAGTCTGGATGGGAAAGAAATAGCCAAGACAAGACTTCCGATAGTCCAATTCGGCCATAGGGAAGCTCTGGCTCCTCGTATGTTCAAACCTCGAAAGGGAGGATCCATACAGATCTATTTCGACCCGGAAACAGGAAGTATCCGACGTATAGAGGGCAATGAGAGTTGAGAAGGGTAATGAAATTCCCATCAACTCAAATTCATTACCCACCCTCATTAATCGAGGATACAACTCATATACCTTCTGAATAACATGATCGATTTTTTAGCCTCGAGAATTATAGAAGGCGGCCTTATATCAGAGTCAGAAGCTTACGCACTACTCGACTATGTGGAGCAAGGTAAAGAAGCAGCTCGGGAAAGGCTTTACGAGGCCTCTCACCGCATCACCCGGAGTCTTAATGGAGTGCGATTTGACACCTGTTCCATCATCAACTGCAAAAGCGGTAATTGTCCGGAAGACTGTAAATGGTGTGCACAGAGTGCCCACTACAGCACTCAAGCAGAGGCTTATGCTCTACTGTCCGACGAGCCATCAGTCAAACTAGCCCGCTACAATCGACAAAACGGCATCAGCCGTTTTTCCCTTGTTGGCAGTGGACGAAAAGCCTCAAACAGGGAAATCGAACATCTATCGGCAACATACAAAGCCATTGCCCAAGTTACTGATATCAAGTGCTGTGCTTCGCTCGGACTGCTTAATGAAGAACAGTTATCCAAGCTCTATTTGGCTGGAGTGAAGACTTATCACTGCAATATGGAAACGGCTCCATCCTTTTTCCGACAACTCTGCACCACTCATACTCAGCAAGACAAACTTGCAACGATAGAGGCCGCTCGCCGGGTAGGAATGCAAATATGCTCAGGTGGCATTATCGGTATGGGCGAAACCGCCCGGCAACGCATCGAGCTGGCTCTCTATTTGCGTTCCATCGGGTCTCTCTCTATCCCAATAAACATTCTACAACCTATACCCGGTACTCCTCTTGGCTCAGCACCCCCTCTGTCTGTAGATGAGATTTTCTGCACCATTGCCTACTTCCGATTTGTCAATCCTACAGCTTATTTACGCTTCTCAGGTGGCCGAAAAAGGCTCTCCGATGAGGAGCAACGCAAGGCTATATACATAGGGATCAATGCTGCTATCACTGGAGATATGCTCACCACAGACGGAGAACAGGTAGCTCATGATATGGCTATGATAGAACAGATGGGGCTGCACAACGAATGGGAGTACGAATGGAATAAGTGAGTTTGCAATCGGCTCTGCAATCCACAAAAAGTCTCTCATCTCTGGTATTTCGGTAGTGAGAGATTTTTTTCATAGAATATGATTTGCATAAAAAAGGAGCAACAGTTTCTGCAAGACTGTCCTCCATAAAAACAAAAAAATAAGAGGCGCGCCAAAAAATCATATTTTGGCGCGCCTCTTATCTATAAATTCGAGAGGAAGGGGCTTACATTACCCCAATATCTCCATTGTATCTTTAGCTATCAAGAATTCTTCGTCTGTAGGAACGACAATCACTTTCACTCGACTGTCAGAAGAGCTGATCACTTTCTCCTCACCACGCATATTGGTATTGACGGACTTGTCAATCTTGACTCCCATAAACTCAAGCCCTTCGCAAGCTATTTCACGAGTTGTCCATTGGTTTTCGCCTACCCCTCCGGTGAAGACAATCACGTCCACACCACCGAGAGCAGCAGCGTAGGAGCCGATGTATTTCTTAATACGATAGTCATACATCTTCATTGCCAATATCGCACGAGGATTACCGGCCTTGATGGCTCCTTCTATGTCACGCATATCGCTTGATACACCACTTACACCCAAGACACCGCTCTTTTTATTGATCATCTCGGAGAGCTGAGCCAGAGTCATGTTTTCTTTCTCCATAACAAAAGTCAAGGCACCCGGGTCTACATCTCCACAGCGAGTTCCCATCATCAGACCGGACACTGTACTCATACCCAATGATACATCAATAACCTTGCCCTGCTTGATAGCGGCGATAGAAGCTCCATTACCAATGTGAGCCGTAATGATATTCACTTTGTTGATATCCAAGTTGAGTATCTCGCAAGCTCTCTGACTTACATAGCGGTGGCTGGTTCCGTGAAAGCCATAGCGACGTACTCCATGTTTCTCATACATCTCGTATGGCAAAGTACTCATGTAGGCATAGTCCGGCATCGTCTGATGAAAAGCCGTATCAAATACCCCTACCTGGCGGATATTGGGGAGGATGGCCTTAATAGCCTCTATCCCTTTGATATTGGCAGGATTATGTGCTGGAGCCAAATCTGTACACTCTTGGAGAGTCGTAATCACATTCACATCGATCTCCACACTATTGGCGTATTTGCTACCGCCATGTACCAAACGGTGGCCAACAGCTTCTATCTCGTTGTAATCCTTGATACAGCCATATTTCTCACTGCGCAATGTCTCAAGAATAAATCCTACAGCCACAGTATGTTCAGGCATATTCTTCTCCAGCACAACCTTCTCTCCATTGGGAAGTTTGAGCTTTAGGAAGCTATCGGGCAAGCCCAATTTCTCCACTCCACCTTCGGCCAACACACTGCCCTGAGGCATATCTATAAGCTTATATTTTACTGAGGAGCTACCACAGTTAAGAACCAATATCTTCATATCTGTCTAAAGAAAATTCAATCAATTATTTTTTCAAAGCAATAGCTTGATTAGCCGTGATAGCCACGAGCTTGTATATATCATCCACAGAACATCCACGGCTGAGATCGTTCACCGGAGCCCCCATTCCCTGAAGTACCGGGCCAATCGCTTCGGCATGACCCAACCGTTGCACCAACTTGTATCCGATATTTCCGACTTCCAGACTCGGGAAAACCAGCACATTGGCCTTACCTGCCACCGGGCTGCCTGGAGCTTTCAGCTCACCCACCTCTTTGATCAAAGCCGCATCGGCCTGTAATTCTCCGTCAATCATTTCATTAGGGGCTTTCTGCTGAGCAAGTTTGGTTGCTTCTACCACCTTATCTACAAATTCGTGTTTGGCACTTCCCTTTGTGGAGAAGCTCAACATAGCCACACGAGGCTCGATGCCGGCCAGAACGCGAGCAGACTGAGCAGAAGCTACTGCTATCTGTGCCAACTCCTCGGCACTGGGGTTGGGGATCACTGCACAGTCAGCACAGCAGATCATACCCTTTTCGCCCAAATCTTCGGCCTTGGTAAAGAGCATAAAGAAACCACTCACACAGCTAAAGCCCGGAGCTGTCTTGATAATCTGTAGGGCAGGACGAAGTACATTACCAGTAGTGTTGATGGCACCGGCTACTTCTCCATCTGCATCTCCATTCTTGATCATCAAACAAGCCATATACAAAGGATCCTCGACCAGCTTAGCAGCCTGTTCGGGGGTCATCCCTTTTGATTTGCGCAATTCAACCAGAAGATCTATGTAGGTCTGTTTGTGAGGATTATTCTGTGGGTCTATGATTTCAGCTTGCCCGATATGTTTCAGGCCCAACTCATCAGCCTTGACTTTTATCTCGGCTGATTTGCCCAGTAATATTACTTTCACTACGCCGTCAGCCAACAGTTTGTCAGCCGCCTGCAATGTACGGGGTTCATTACCCTCCGGTAGGACAATGCGCTGAGGCATGGCCTTTGCCCGGTTGATAATTTCTTGTAATACGTTCATTATGGATATGTTTATTAAGATGTATTTGCTTTTAACTGTTCGTTTTGAGCACTACAAAAGTAAGCAAAACCTCACAGTGTCTGAACTGTTCCGTGCGAGAAATGTCCTCCATTTGATCGCTTGCCAAACAACTAAAGGAGCTATCTTTGCTGCACCAAACAAGTATGTCGGGGTAGTTGGGAAGAGACCTAACAATCTTTATCAATTTCCCGGGCAAGGCTGGGAAGGGTGTAGGTAAAATTGAGGTTGTATTGGTCAGTGTTGATGTTCAGAGTTGGGTGATAGAAATTCCTGTCTGGAAGCTATTCTGCCAAGATTACAAAAGGATAATCGACAAAACAACCCTCATATGGATTTATTTGTCTATGTAATACGATTTTATATACATCCTGCCCTGTTTTATGGAATTACCGCACAGATAGCAAAATGACTATTAACCACCTCAAACAAATCGCCACTTTTTTGGCTGAATATTCTGCCAGACTCATTGGCTCCGGTGTTCATACTTCACGGACAGTCCGCAATACGAAACGCATAGGGAATGCCCTCGGAGCGGAAGTTCACCTAAACCTCTCGATGAAAACCATGACTCTCACGGTCTGTGATCAAGAGAGCGGAGATATTATCACTGAAGTGATCGATATACCCACACTCCCAATAAAATTCGTACTAAACTCCGAACTAAGTGCACTCAGCTGGGAAATACACGACAAAAAGCTCTCTATAGATCAGGCGCAGGAGCGGTATGAAGAAGTGCTGCTCAAGTCGAACAGGCAAAAATTCTGGCAAGCCTGGCTATTGATCTCTCTATCCAATGCATGTTTTTGTGCTCTTTTCGGTGGAGATTTTTTTGCCTGCATACTGGTTGCTTTCGCAACAGCAGCGGGCTTCTATGTTCGTAAGTATTTGATTGAGAAACGAGGCTTGAATGCCTATGTAGCCATAACAATAGCCGCTGCGATCTCCTCCGGATTGCCGGCTCTGGCCCTTTATCTCGGATATCCGACAACGACTCCTGGCACAGCTCTCGCAACCTCTGTCCTATACATTATCCCCGGAGTTCCCCTGATCAATGGTATTATAGATATTGTGGAGGGGCATACTCTCTCGGGAACCTCTCGACTCATTCACAGTGCTCTCATCATCCTAAGTATAGCCTGCGGTATGGCCATCACCCTACTAATCACCACGGGAACTATAGCCCAAATATAATCGCTTATGGACTTCCTCACCCCTCTTTTACTCGATGCTTTCTTTGCCGGCATGGCTGCAGTTGGATTTGCAGCCGTATCCGTTCCTCCCCGCCGATCTTTTCCTCCAATTATCATATTAGCAGCTTTGGGGCACGGACTCCGCTGGTTCCTAATGAACCGTTTGGGAGTGGATATTGTAGGAGCCTCTCTCTTAGCCTCTATCCTTATCGGGTTTGGTAGTTATGTATTTGGCCGTTGGTGGACCCACTGCCCCATGACAGTACTCTACATTCCAGCTCTTCTACCCATGATACCCGGTATGTATGCCTACAATGCCGTGTTGAGTTTGGTACGCTTTGTGATACACCACAAAGAGGGCGCATTGGCTATTCAGTATATGCAAGACTTCCAAACGAATATGATTATTGCTGTAACAGTACTTTTCACCTTGGGAGTTGGCTCTATTTTGCCGGTGTTTATCCTACACAAATCCTCTTATACCCTTTCGCGAAAAAAGAAATACTAAGGAAATTCGCTTAAGCATTCCAGTCTCAAAGTCGCATAGCTCTTTGAGAGTATTGCACAATCCACTCTCTTCCGGATTGTGCAATCTTTTATATGCGGATTTTCGGCTGCATTTTTCTCGTCTCATCTGCATTCCACAAGGCTCTTTCCAAGATGCTTCCTTCTGTTTATTTTTATATTCTATTGTTTCCTATCTGAGAGGTTTTCTCTACTCAAATCAGAGGTCCTTCATTGAGTTTTTCTGCTCTTTTTTTGATGTGCATGGGAGCCGTTTTTTGCTAACACGGGAGAGAACGAAAATTCTCTCCCGTGAGAGCAAACTTTTTCTCCTGTGTTAGCAAAATTTCTCTCAGGAGAGAATTTTGACCCTCTCAGAACAGCCTATTCATCGGGGTTTTGAGAGGTCGATATAATGCATAAAAAAGGCTGCTGTTTACTTCCTAAAAAAGGTCTCTCTTTTTTCTCTTTTTCCAATTCTTACAGGGCACAAGAGTTTACAAAACATATACAATCAAACAGTCGAGGCAAAGAGATTTTGAATGCCCATACGACGGACTCCAAAAGCTGAACCAACAAATCCTTTCCTATCAAAAAGATAGAGAGTGCCTGCCTTCTTCTCGGGCAGACTCTCTCTATCTTTTTGAGTCGTTTTTGTTGAGCTCAAGAAAAGGACTGACTACATCACCCCTCTCGATTTCAACAGATCTTCCACTTTAGGCTTTTCCAGACCAGTGAAAAGAGAGAACAACTTGGCTAGATCTTCCGTATGTCCTTTAGACAAAATCATTTCACGGAAACGTTGCCCTCCCTCAGCTGTCATTCCTCCGTTAGCCTTGAACCATGTGTAGATGTTTTGATCCAAAACTTCCGACCACAAATAAGCATAATAGCCGGCAGCGTAGCCAATGGAGAAAATATGGCGGAAATAAGGAGACTTGTAGCGAGGAGGAACCTGGGCATTCAATATCCCCATTTTCTTCAATGCTTCGGCTTCAAAAGCCTCTATATCGTTTATGTCCGTATCAGCCGAAATGCTATGCCAAGCCATATCGATAGTCACAGCAGAAAGATTTTCACCCAAGCTATATGCCTGATTGAAATGAGAGGCCTCTTCCATTTTTGTCAATAGAGAATCTGGCACAACTTCTCCCGTCTGATAATGCTTGGCATAATGAGTCAGCACAGAAGGCTCAACGGCCCAGTGTTCATTAAACTGCGAAGGCATTTCCACAAAATCACGAGGTACGGCTGTACCGGACAGAGATACATACTTCTGCGAGGCAAACAACCCATGCAGGGTGTGTCCAAACTCATGGAAAAGAGTACCTACTTCATCAAAAGTCAATAGACAAGGTTTGCCTGGCTCCGGCTTGGTGTAGTTGCAGACATTGTATATGATGGGCTTGGTTCCCTCCACTGTACTTTGTTCTTGCCAGTTGCTCATCCATGCTCCGCCACTCTTAGATGGACGTTTATAGAAGTCAGTGTAGAGCAAAGCTATCTGTTCGCCACCTTTGTCAAACACATCAAAAACTCTCACATCTTCTTGATATACAGGCAAGTCATCTCTCTCCTTGAAGCTCAATCCATAGAGGGCATTGGCTGCATAGAAAACACCATTGTGCAATACGCTGTCAAGCACAAAATACGACTTCAGTGTATTTTCGTCCAGATCGTACTTTTCCTTACGTAGCTTCTCGGCATAATAAGCCCAATCCCAGGCTTCGAGCTTCATACTCTTATCTCCGGTGAGCTTCTGCATATAGCTCTGAAGCTCATTTGCATCGGTCTTAACTTTTTTGCTATAACCGGCTGCAAGGGTACCAAGCAAATCATAGATATGCTCAGGAGTCTTAGCCATTTGGTCTTCTACTTTCCATGCGGCAAAAGAGTTGTACCCAAGCAACTTTGCTTTTTGTGCTCTCAATTTGGCAATACGACGAATAATATCTCTTGTATCATTGACATCCCCTTTGGAGCAACGATTTACCGAAGCTTCGTAGAAACGACGCCTCACCTCTCGGTTTTCGAGGAAAGCCATCTGAGGTTGCTGTGTTGTATTAGTGAGCTGGAGCAGATATTTCCCTTCATGCCCCTTTTTCTTGGCTTCTTCAGCTGCAGAGGAAATCTCTATGTCCGTAAGTCCTGCCAATGAATCTTTGTCTGAAACCAAAATATAATTGGCATAAGTTGCGTCAGTCAGCTTCTGCCCGAACTCAGTAGAAAGAGAAGCCAATTGAGCATTGATCTTTTTCAACTCTGCTTTATCCTGAGCCGACAAATTAGCCCCGGCACGGACAAAATCATTGTAATAATACTCAACTAAGCGTTTGTCTTCTCCCTCCAATGCCTCAGAGCGTGTTTCATAGACTTTCTTGATACGAGCAAAAAGAGCCTCATTCAGAAAGATCGCATCGCTATGATCAGAGAGTTTGGGCATCATTTCAGATTCAATGGCTTTCAACTCATCATTGGTATGAGCCGAGACCAAGCCAAAAAAGACAGCCGATACTCTGCGCAAAGACTTACCGGAAAGTTCCAAAGCCAATACCGTATTGTCGAAACTTGGTTTTTCACCGTTGTTTACAATAGAGTCAATTTTGGCCAATTGCTCATTCATGGCCACTTCGAAAGCCGGCTTAAAATCGGAATTTTTGATACTGGCAAAGTCGGGCGCACCCATGAACAGCTCGGAAGGTCGGAGCAAGGGATTTTCTTCGCCCTGCTTTGCCCGTTGTGTACATGATGATACCATAACTAACAGAGCTAAAGCTAAAAGCGTTTTTTTCATACTTGTTGTTTTGATTAGTGAGACAGAAAGGAATTACTATTGTCTGCGAAGATAACAAATTTGCTTTGAGCACTTTCCCAAACACAAGCCCCCCAACCGAGCACGATTGGGGGGCAACATAAATGTCCTAAAAAAATCCTGCCTAAAGAGGCTTGGGAAAATAGGGATATAATCAGATCAGTTTGTCTAACCCTTGTTTAAGGTCAGCTATGATATCTTCCGGATTTTCCAAACCGACGGAAAGCCGCACAAGACCTTCGGAAATATCACTGGCGGCACGCTCTTCGGGAGTATAAGGAGAGTGAGTCATAGAGGCCGGGTGCTGTATCAATGTTTCAGTATCTCCAAGACTGACAGCAAGAGAACAAAGTTGCACGCTATCCATAAGAGTAATACCGGCTTCTCGTCCGCCTTTGACTTCAAAAGCAATCATCGCACCGGGCTGATCCATAAGCCTTTTAGCCAAGTCATATTGAGGGAAGCTCTTCAGACCCGGATAGGCGATATTTTGCACAGCGGGATGCTGCTCAAGGAACTCGGCCACTTTTTGAGCATTACTGCAATGACGATCCATGCGAACCTCAAGAGTCTTCATTCCTCGGTTGATAAGCCAAGCATCGAACGGGCTCATGGAAGCTCCAGTCAGGTCTTTTACTCCCAACAAACGCACTTGATCGATATACTCCTTTTTCCCCACTGCAAATCCGGCGATTACATCACCATGCCCATTGAGATATTTTGTTGCCGAATGAACTACCATATCTGCGCCATGCTCTAATGGGCGAGTGAGATAAGGAGTGGCGTAGGTATTATCCACCATTACTTGCACGCCTTCTTGACTGTGGGCGATCTTAGCTACCGCATCAATGTCCGTGATGTACATATTGGGGTTGGCAGGAGTCTCTATGTACACAAGTTTAGTATTGGGTCTCATGGCCTTACGCACGTTTTCTGGATCGCGCATATCTACAAATGTGACCTCTACTCCATAGCGACTAAGACCATGCTCCAGGAAAGAGAAGGTACAACCATAGAGGGTCTTGCCTGCTACAATGTGATCTCCAGCCTTAACCAGGACCCAGATAGCGGAGCTAATAGCTCCTATTCCAGAAGACATACTGCACGCAGCCTCTCCACCTTCCAGCATGGCCAACTTTTCTTCCACCATGGTACAAGTGGGATTGCCGAGTCTGGTATAGATATAACCTTCTTCTTCCAATGCAAAACGTTTACCTCCTTGGGCAGCATTCTCAAACACGAAAGTGGAAGTTTGGTAGATAGGAGCAGCCAATGTACCAAACTCATTTTCTACAGATCCGGCATGGATGGCGCGGGTAGCAAAGCCGCTTTTTTTCAGCTCTTCATTTTTCATCATATCGCTTCGATGTTTTGAGGCAAAGTCTCGTTCGGCCAAGCCTCTGTCTTTAATTCTAAATTGTAGGTCAGATATAGAGAATCTACAGATTTCATATACCCAAAAGCCCTCGTCAAATCAAACGATTTGCGAGGGCTTTTAATCATTCATTGAGCAATAACTTTACTGCGAGAGAATTACCAGGCATACAATTCGTAGGCCGACATCATCTTGTTCACCTCTGCTCGTACGGCTGCTATGACTTTCTCATCCTCTGGAGAAGACAACACACGGTCGATCATTTCTACAATTACTCCCATTTGGTCTTCTTTCACCCCACGGGTAGTGATCGCCGGTGTACCCAGACGGATCCCAGAGGTCTGGAAAGGAGAACGTGTGTCGAAGGGTACCATATTCTTGTTGCAAGTAATATCGGCTGCCACAAGAGCTTTCTCTGCCACCTTTCCTGTCAGCTCGGGGAACTTAGTCCTCAAGTCTACCAGTATACAGTGGTTATCCGTTCCGCCAGAAACGAGTTTATAACCCTTATCTACGAGAGCTTGGGCCATGGTAGAAGCATTGAGCTTAACCTGCTGTTGGTAAGCCTTGAACTCAGGCTGCAAAGCTTCTCCAAAAGCAACAGCCTTGGCTGCAATCACGTGTTCCAAAGGACCTCCCTGCACGCCTGGGAATACAGCAGAATCCAAAAGTGCAGACATTTTCTTGATTTCCCCCTTAGATGTTTTCTTATCCCATGGGTTTTCAAAGTCTTTGCCAAGCAAAATAATTCCACCACGAGGGCCACGGAGTGTTTTGTGTGTAGTAGAAGTTACAACGTGGGCATATTTGAGCGGATTCTCAAGCAGACCCGCAGCAATCAGCCCGGCAGGGTGTGCCATATCTACCATGAGGATTGCACCAATCTTGTCTGCTATCTCACGCATACGCTTGTAGTCCCACTCACGACAATAAGCCGAACCACCACCAATGATCAGTTTAGGCTTTTTCTCCAAAGCCACACGTTCCATCATATCGTAGTCTACACGGCCATCCTCTTCGCCTACGTTATACTCACAAGGACGATAAATCAAACCAGAGCTATTGACTGGAGCTCCATGCGAAAGGTGTCCGCCATGCGCCAAATTGAGCCCCATAAAAGTATCCCCCGGCTCCAAACAAGCAAGCAACACTGCCATATTGGCTTGAGCTCCCGAGTGAGGCTGCACATTCGCCCATTCGGCGTTGTAGAGTTGCTTGATACGATCTATGGCGATTTGTTCGCTTTGGTCCACCACTTCGCAACCTCCATAATACCGTTTACCAGGGTATCCTTCAGCATATTTATTGGTCATGTAGCTACCCATCGCAGCCATCACCTGATCACTTACAAAGTTCTCCGAAGCGATTAGCTCAATACCTTTGAGTTGGCGCTGATGCTCTTTCTCAATCAGGTCGAAGATTACATTGTCCTTCTTCATTGTACTTAATCTGTTATTTTTATGTAGTAATACTGATAAGTTCGCACTTATTTGGCCTTGTCCAGCTCCACCGTAAAATGACGCATCACTGGCAATTCTGCTGTAATCACATATCCTCTCTTGATGCTGTCTCGTCTGTCATATACATTCTTCACGGCAGCAGCCACTACGTCCATGTGGTTGTCCGTATAGGTGCGTCTCGGGATGGCCAAGCGCAACAATTCCAAACGAGGATAACGGTTCTCTCTTGTAACCGGATCACGGTCTGCCAAAATAGAACCAATCTCCACGCCTCGGATGCCAGCTTCGAGATAAAGCTCTACAGCCAATGTTTGAGCAATAAATTCTTCCTTGGGGACATTCGTAAGGATCTTTTTTGCATCGAGAAATATGGCATGTCCACCTGCTGGTCGCTGGTAAGGGATGCCATATTCATCCAATTTGGCACCCAAATAAGCAACCTGATGAATGCGAGAATCCAAAGTATCGAACTCGGTCCCCTCATCCAATCCTTGAGCCAAAGCGTTCATGTCACGTCCGCTCATTCCACCGTAGGTGATATAGCCCTCATTCATAATGCAGAACATTTGGCACCTATGCCATAAGTCTTTGCTCTTGAAAGCAACAAATCCGCCCATATTTACGATCGCATCTTTCTTGCTGGACATCGTCATTATATCAGCGTATTGGTACATCTCCCTTACGATTTCCTTTATTGTCTTATCCGCATAGCCTTCTTCTCTTTGTTTGATGAAATATGCATTCTCGGCAAATCGAGCGGAGTCCATCAAAAGAGGTACATCGTACTGCTTACATAAAGCAGCAACCTCTTTGATATTCTTCATAGAAACAGGTTGCCCTCCAGCCGTATTGTTTGTAACGGTCAATACCACACAGGGGAGCTTGTCATGTGGAGTTTCTTTGAGGATTTTCTCCAATTTGGCAGGATCCATATTTCCTTTGAAAGGGATTTCCAACTGAGTATCTGCAGCTTCATCTATCGTGCAGTCCGGCGCAGCACAACGCCTGAATTCGATATGTCCCTTAGTCGTATCAAAGTGAGAATTACCGGGCACCACATCTCCCTCCTTCAATATAGTGGAGAATAGGACATTCTCAGCCGCACGCCCTTGGTGAGTAGGCAAGAAGTAATCAAACCCCAAAATATCTTTGATTGCTGACTTCATATTGTAATATGAACTGGCTCCTGCATAGCTTTCATCACCCAACATCATGGCAGACCACTGACGATCACTCATCGCTCCGGTACCGGAGTCAGTAAGCAAATCGATAAATACTTGCTCACTTTTGAGTTGGAAAAGATTGTAATGCGCATCTTTGATCCATTCTTCACGTTCCTCACGGGTACTTCTGCGAATGTGCTCTACCATTTTGATGCGGTAAGATTCGGAAAAAGGAAGCTTCATAACATATTGTTGTTTTAGGTTTTAAGGCACGTTGTATCGGCCTTTGCTTCGCAAAAGTAGCCTTTTATTTCGACTCATGGGCTCTTATTAAGACTTATTCTTTAGTCTCAGAAAAGAGTGTTGAAACAGCTTTCTCAAGCAGTTTCATGAGAGAAAATCAAAAACAAAAGAGATCATTACATATGCTCATTAACGCAACAGTCTCAAAAGAATCAGAAGCCTCAAGACAGAGACAATAAAAAAGTTCCCTCCCCAAGGTTAATCTCCTCGGGAAGGGAACTCTCTATCTGAATTTAGTATTAAAAAATTGGAAGGAAGATCAATGACGCACCTCTATGGTCTGAATATCTTTACCCACCTGTACTAAGTAAAATCCATTCAACAAGCCAGACAAGTCAATAAGAGCGTGCCCCTGAGTATCTGCCAGTCCTGTATATACAGGGCTACCATCAATCGAGAAGATACGTATCTCAGCTTGTGCTCGCGCTCCAGTAAGAGTTATGTAGCTTGCAACGGGATTGGGATAGAGTTTCAAAGAAGGATTTTCTACGATTTCAGCAGCCCCACCTTGTACGAATGTCACTACCACTTCGCTCTTTTCCTTTAGATGAAACTCCTTATTCTCGGTAATATCCTCTTTACCGACTTTGATACTCTGCAAAGCCCAACCAGCCTTAGGTGTGGCCTCAACGGTAAGTTTTTCTCCTACTGGGACTTTGCTTAGATCATGAAATCCTTTTACAACAACATCCCCCTCTCCTATAACCTTAGTTGTTACAGGGTAAACCAATCTTCCAAAAGTTGCTTTTACAACCGTATTTTCTCTCACTACAAATTTCTTTTTATCACGAATATCCACACCATTGGCAGTAAGTTCGGACAGATATATACCTTGGAACTTATAGTCAATAATTACACTCAACTCAGTGTCTCTCTCAACTGATTTCAAATCAACATCCTGTTCGATACGCATTGTAGCAAACTGTGGATCAAAATCCAGAGTTACACTAAACTTAGGTGTTTCCGTCCCATCTCCATCATATTCATTTTTACCATCATTTGCGCCTCCCTTATGATCAAATACTCTCCATTTCTTTGCTTTCATTCCCTGTACCTGTGTGGGAGTAATTCTGTTGCCTTCGTTGGCATTCTTCGTATCCACAACTGCAAAAAGACCGGGAAGATCATCTGTTTTAGCTCCAAGAGAAGATATCAACTTTTCCATCTTAGATGCATCTCCAATTCGGTTTCCGTAGCATTTAAGGATTCGACACTGTGGGTTCTTAGTCAAATCAATCTCACTCAACTTATTGTTATCACACTCAAGCTTCTCCAACTTGCTAAGGGAGGAAAGATCTATTTTTTCGAGTCCATTCTTGCTTATATGCAGAGCTGTCAAGGAAGGGAGATTACTCAGAGTTATTTTACTAAGATTGTTATTACTCAAGTCCAGTTCCTCCATACTCTCAAAACCATCTATAATTATCTCAGATATTCTATTGTCGGAGCAGCCAAAAATTTCCAGATAAGGAACTGTTGACAGATCTATCGACTCAAGATAATTCTCAGAACAAGTAAGTGTAGTAAAGTCATCCGAAGAAGGGAGCTTCAATGAGGTTATTTTATTCTTTCGACACATAAGTGTCTCCAGAGACTCATTAGAAGAAACATCTAATGAAGAAAGGTTATTGTTCGTGCAGTGCAAAGCCTGAAGTCTTTTTAGAGGACTGACATCTAAACTTGTCAGCTGTCCATTTTCTATCAGAACTTCATACAGATCTTCACTTTCGGAAAAAGATACTGCAGAAAGTTGATTGACTCTGGTGCATTCAAAAGTAGAAAGCTTACCATGCAGCTTAATTGTTGTCTTTGTAATAGGACGTCTAATAATATCCTCCCATTCTTGTTGATCAATTTCCTCACCACCATCTTTTTGACCATTGTTGTTCCAGTCGATCCAACAATCTTTCTTATCTTCATCTCGAGCAGATATACTGAATGCCCATTCACCGGACGTATCGTTCACCGTCAAAGTTACTACTGGTTCTACTGCATAAGAATAAGTTGTCATCAGGAACAGGCCTGACAACAGTATGCCAAAAAACTTGGCAAGAGAAATTGTAGATTTGCTCATCTCACTTCAATTTTTAGAATAGTTTTTCTTCGATCACTAGATAGAGGAGTCCACACTCAAAAGGATAATTATATCACCACCTCTGCTCAATTCTCAGAGCTCCTCTATTTCTCAGATAATTGCGAGGCGATAAGACAAAAGAAGAGAAAGCAACCTCTCTCGACAACAAGGATAACAAGAATTAAACCATATTACGAGAGACCGCTCTCGTAAACAATCCACCCCTATTCATCAGAGAGTTTGATTCCTCAGCCGAGACAAATATATAGAAAATTGGACTACCCCCTCTCGAAAAAGTAAAAGCATAAAAGAAGATCCTCTATTTTGATCGAAAAAATTTAGCAATGATCTAACTCGCAACTGCATCAGACATTTACTTTGAGCATCTTCATATTCGAGAGCACTACTCAAACTTTAAGTTTTCGGACTACGAAGTGAACCCTAAAAATTGGACGAAAAACTTTCAGGGTGCACTTCTCTATGACCTCCCTTTTTGTTCCTCACATCAAGAAACAAGGCCTCCTTATTGGCTTCTACAGATTTGTTTGACAGAGGCTACATTCTCCCAAGTTCCTCCATTGATCACATTGTCAAATCCATTTCGCTCAAGTATGCTCTTGGCCTGCAAACTTCGACCTCCACTACGACAGAAAACAACAATAGTCTTCTTGTCTTTGAATTTGTCGATCTGGGCCTGAATCTGATCCAATGGGATATTTACAGCTCCCCGCACACTGCCAGAGGCAAATTCTCCAGGAGTACGAACATCTACGAGATAAGCACCTTCTTGTATAGCCTGTGCCAAACGATTGTTATCTGGCTGGCCGAAAAGATTCTTGAATAATCCGAACATGATAAATACGATTGATATATATACGATGGTTAATACTATTTTTTTGATACTCTGCTTTGACATACAAAATCAGTTTTAGAAATATTGGTCTGAGCAATAGCGGAAAAGCCTCCGATTATGTCCGTAAAATTGCGATAACCTCGTGCTTGCAAAATGCTTGCAGCAATCATACTGCGATAACCACCGGCACAATGCAGATAGAAGTGTCTGTCTCGTGGTAACTTGCCAATCCAGTCATTGATGTAATCCAGAGGCTTATTGTCAGCTCCCTCTACGTGCTCAGAAAGGAACTCGCTCTCTTTGCGTACATCTATCACAAGATCAATGCCTAAATCAACTGTGTGGGCAAACTGCTCGGCAGAGATACGCTCTACCCTATCGATCTGCTTGCCAGAAGCAAGCCAGCTCTCAAAGCCTCTGCCAAGATAGCCCAATACATGATCGAAGCCTACACGCCCCAATCGAGTAATAACTTCCTCTTCTCGACCCGGATCCGCAACAATAAGAATAGGTTGCTGCACATCTATGATCATAGCCCCAGCCCAAGGCGCAAAATCACCATCTACTCCAATGTTCACAGATTGAGGAATAAATGCCGAAGCAAAATCCTCTATAGCTCTGGTATCAAGTATCAATGCTCCAAACAACTTTGCTTTACTCTCAAACTCGTCCGGAGAGAGAGCCTCAAGACTGCGACCAAGTACCTTTTCAAAATGGTCATAACCAAGTTTATTCATTGCTACATTCCCTCCAAAATAAGCCGGAGGGGGTAGTAGCCCATCAATCACAGAAGCGATGAAAGCCTCTCGAGAAGGTTGGTTGAAAGCATAGTTTACACGCTTTTGATTGCCAAGAGTGTCCACCGTCTCTTTCATCATATTTTTTCCACAAGCAGATCCAGCTCCATGTGCCGGATAGATAACAATGTCATCCGCAAGAGGCAATATCTTGTTGTAGAGGCTATCATAGAGCAGACCTGCCAGCTCTTCTTTGGTCAAATTGGCTGCTTTTTGTGCCAAATCAGGGCGTCCCACGTCTCCCAAAAAGAGTGTATCACCACTAAAAAGGGCGTGTTCATGCCCTTCCTCATCCGTGAGCAAAAAGCAAGAGCTCTCCATCGTATGTCCGGGTGTATGAATCACGCGAATTGAAACCTTCCCTACTTTGAAAATTTGATTATCCTCAGCGACAATAGCTTCAAAACCAGGCTTGGCAGTGGGGCCATAAACGATCTGTGCTCCAGTGTCATGACTCAAGTCAAGATGCCCACTCACAAAATCTGCATGAAAATGTGTCTCGAAGATATATTTAAGCTGCACGGCATCATGCGCAAGCCTATCTAAATAAGGCTTCGTATCACGCAAAGGGTCTATAATGGCTGCTTCTCCTTCCGAGGAAATGTAATAAGCTCCTTGAGCCAAACAACCGGTATAAATCTGTTCTACTTTCATCCGTTCTAAATATTTTGATGTCTATTTTTTCTGAACACAAAGATCCACCAAAGCAATTAGCTGTACAGCTACTTTTGTTACACAAATGGGGAAATCGAAATCATATACCGATTACTTCCCTAAAAATGATGTATACTCCCATCGCCAAGACAAACCAACCAAAGAGCGGTTTCAATTTATTGCTGTCAATTCTCTTGGAAAGTATTATACCAAAATAAATGCCCACAGAAGCAAATACCGTAACTAACAAAAGAAGGCTCCAATTCCAATAGGCAATCCCTTGCTCCCCAAGTACACCAATAAGGGATTTGGCAGAAATGATGATTAAAGATGTCCCAACCGCCTCTTTCATGGGAAGTTTGCCAAGAACAAGCAAAGCCGGAATGACCAAAAAGCCACCACCGGCTCCAACAAGGCCGGTGAGAGTACCAACTATAGTTCCTTCGAGTAGAATAAGTCCATAGTTGAAATGACTTCTATTAGTTTCTGCTTTCGGTTTGTCTTTCTCTGTTCGGATCATACTCAAAGAAGTCACAAGCATCATGACAGCAAAGAGCAGCATCAACAGCATCCCCCGTGTAACTAAAAAGCCATTGATACGAAAGACCTCATACGGAATAGCAGGGACCAAGTAGGCTCTGGTAAGAAACACTGCCACAATGGAAGGGAAGCCAAAGACAGCTGCAGTACGAATATTTACCAAATTAAGACGGAAATAAGAGACACTCCCTACTGCACTGGTTATCCCAACAATGAAAAGCGAATAGGCCGTGGCCAACATGGGGTCTACTCCCATCAGATAGACCAATACGGGCACGGTAAGTATACTACCACCTCCTCCGATCAGACCAAGAGCAACCCCAATAAAGACAGAAGCTAAATAACCTGCTATGTACATAAATCCTCGGGATTAAATAATAGCACAAAGGTCTTCTTCTCCCGAGACTCGTACAGCTACTTTGGTTACATAAGAGAGATTTTGTTACGCCCAAGACGAACCTGACCAGCTTCTTCCAGCTGTTTGAGCAACCTGGAGACAACAGCTCGTGCCGTACCCAGTTCTGTTGCCAATTGCTCATGTGTGATCTGAATGGTAGATGAGCCGGTAAGTTCGGATTTCTTCCGAAGGAGAGATAACATACGCTCATCCACTTTCTTAAAAGCAATAGCATTGATCGTCTCCAACAATTCCTCAAAACGCTTGTGATAAGATCGAAAGATGTAGTTGAGCCACTCGGGATGCTCTTTCATAAAAAGCGAGACCTTGTCCATCGGAAGAAAAAGGATCTCTGCATCATCCTCCACTTCTACCCTGACCTTACTCGTTTCGTTGTGTAGCCCTCCAAGAAAAGACATAATACAACTCTCCCCTGCCTTGATATAGTACAACAAAATCTCTCGCCCATCCTCTTCCGTACGAATTACCCGCATTACTCCACGAGTTACGATAGGGATAGAGCGTATATAGGCATTCTCATTGAGGATAACGCTACCGGCTTCATAAGTTTTGAGGATGCTGTATTTATAGAGCTTCTCTACCAGCTCAGGAGATGAACGAAATTCGCTTACCTGTTCCAATTCTTTCATGATAGACAAACTTACGAAAACCCCACCAACCTCAACATTTCTGACTCTTATTTCAGTCAATCTATCGACTTGCAAAGACCGAGACCTATCTCTCGTGCTCTCTTTTCCAAATTGAACTATGTATAAAGGGTTTTGCATACATTTGCCTCAATAATAACGCATTTGAAACATGTTGCGCAGTGAGGTATGCAGTATTACCGACAATTAGAGGTTGAGCTCGTACCTTGACTCTCCTTCGAGTCTTGGTTTTGACTTTCAAATCTCGAGGAAAATCTGCAAGGGCTTTGTGTGAAAGATTTTCCACGCTCTTGGTCTCTCAAGCACAGTTTCGTATGACAGAATTTTGCCAATGGATAGCATTGTAATTATCCCGACCTACAATGAGCGAGAAAACATCGCTTCTATGATCGACAAGGTAATGTCCCTGCCTCATAAATTCGATCTTCTTGTTGTGGATGACAATTCTCCGGATGGAACCGCAGACATCGTACGACAAAAACAGCAGGACTACCCATCTCGAGTGCATATGATCGAACGCTCAGGCAAACAGGGATTAGGAACAGCCTACATTGCCGGCTTCAAATGGTCTTTGGAGAAAGGTTACGACTATATTTTTGAGATGGACTGTGATTTCAGTCATCCTGTAGACAAGCTACTGGAGCTGTACCAAGCCTGTTCGCAAGAAGGTGCAGACGTCTCCGTAGGATCTCGTTATATCCGTGGAGGGAGAGTAGACAACTGGCCTTTGGGACGGATTTTGATGTCCTACTTCGCCTCCGTGTACGTGCGTCTTATCACTTGGATGAATGTTCGGGATACAACCGCCGGATTTGTTTGCTACAAACGAGAAGTCTTGAATTCGATCGACTTGGATTCGATACACTTCAAAGGCTATGCCTTCCAAATAGAAATGAAATACACAGCTCATTGCATGAAGTACAAAATCAAGGAAGTCCCTATCACATTTACCAATAGAGTATTGGGGACATCCAAGATGAATTCATCCATCTTTGGAGAAGCTTTCTTAGGTGTTTTGAAGTTGAGGTATTGGCATTTATTCAAAGGCTTCCCCAAAAAGAAAGGAACTGAAAGATGAAAACCCTGCTCTCCGATGCTCTTATCATAAATGAGGGACAAAGACTGAGAGGCTCAGTATTGATAGAAGGATCGGACATCAAGGCTGTCCTCTATGAACCGGAAAAGGAAGAACATTTGCGATCTATTGCAGATGAAGTCGTAAACTGCCAAGGGCTGTATTTGCTCCCCGGTTGTATTGACGATCAGGTACATTTTCGTGACCCAGGGCTAACTCACAAAGCCGACCTCTATAGTGAAAGCCGGGCAGCTATAGCTGGAGGAATAACGTCTTTTATGGATATGCCGAACACCAAGCCCCCCACCGTTACACTGGAGGCTTGGCAGGCCAAAAAGGAGAGAGCGGCTGAATGCTCGTGGGGGAACTATGGTTTTTTCTTCGGTGGAACGAACGACAACATAGACGAGATAAAGCGAGTAGACAAACATACGGTGCCGGGGCTAAAGCTCTTCCTCGGTGCTTCTACCGGAAATATGCTGGTAGACAACAAAGAAACACTCAGAAGGATATTTGGAGAAACAGATCTGCTAATAGCTACACACTGTGAACAAGAGAACATTATACAATCCAATAAGGCCTATTATACGGAGAAATTTGGCAAAAATCTGGATATTCATTTTCATCCGCTTATACGGTCGGAAGAGGCTTGCTATCGCTCCTCCTCCGAAGCTGTCGAATTGGCCGATAAGACAAATGCGCGACTCCACATTTTGCACATATCCACGGCTCGAGAACTGGGGCTCTTCCGCTCCGATTTACCTCTGAGTCAGAAGCGAATTACGGCAGAAGTTTGTGTGCATCATCTTTGGTTCAGTGACAGTGATTACGCCCTCTTGGGCAACAGAATAAAGTGGAACCCTGCCATCAAGGCCGCTTCCGATAGAGCAGCTCTTCGGCAAGCAGTACGCAACGGATGCATAGATATTGTTGCAACAGACCATGCCCCACATCTACTGACAGAGAAAGAAGGCAACGTACTCACAGCGGCCAGTGGGGGGCCATTGGTAGAACATTCTCTGCTGCTTATGCTGGAGTTGAGCCGAATGGGAGAGTTCAGTCTGGAACAAGTTGTAAGCAAAATGGCCCATCAGCCGGCAGAGCTATTTGGCATTCCCGATCGTGGCTACATCAGGCCGGGTTATCGGGCAGACCTTGTATTGGTAGATCCTCATCGTCCTCTTTTGGTGCAGGACGGCCGAGTTCTATCGAAATGTGGCTGGTCTCCCTTTGATGGCTATTCCTTTTCCCACAGTGTCAGACGTACCTATGTAAACGGCTCTTTGGCCTACCATGATGGGGTACTGAGCCCCACCCGACCAGTAGTATACCCTCTTTCATTCCACAGTATCAAAAATTAGCAGGAAAGTCGCAAATCCTACCATTATACTTCTTATATTTGCGAAGTTTTAAGCAAAAAGAAATCTTTAGGCAGACCTAAGATTTCGCAACATACAAACTCAAACAACAAAAAGACATGATTATTGGTATTCCCAAGGAGATTATGCACGACGAAGCTCGTGTGGCATCCACTCCGGAGACAGTGGCAAAGTTGGTTCAAGACGGATTTACTGTACTTGTAGAGCGAGGAGCCGGAGATGCAGCCCTCTATCGAGATGAGGACTATACCAAAGCCGGAGCCCGTATGATAGACAAGCCCGAAGAAATCTACAACGAGGCTGAAATGATCCTTAAGGTTAAAGAACCTCTTTTCAATGAGAAGGTCGGGAAACACGAGGTAGACATGATGCACAAGGGTCAGTATTTGATCACCTTTATCCACCCAGCTTCTCCTGTCAACCACGAGATGGTAAAAAATCTTGCCAACAAGGGAGTAACAGCTATCACTTTGGATGGGATCCCCCGTATCTCCAGAGCCCAAAACCTCGACGCCTTGACCTCTATGAGTACTTGTGCAGGCTACAAAGGGATTATCATGGCCGCAGACCGTGTGACCAGTTTCTTGCCGCAGATGTTTACCGCAGTGGGCAAGATAGATGCAGCCAAGGTTATGGTTATCGGAGTAGGTGTGGCAGGTTTGCAAGCCCTGGCCACAGCCAAACGATTGGGAGCCATCACCTATGCAGCCGATATACGTCCGGCAGCAGCTGAACAGGCACAAAGCCTTGGAGCCAAAGTCATCGACACCACAGTACCCGCCGAACTGGCCATCGCAGAGGGTGGCTATGCCAACAAACTGCCCGATGATGTACTGGAGCGCGAAAGAAAAGCCCTCACAGCAGCGATACAGGAGATGGATATTGTCTTCTGCTCAGCTCTTATCCCTGGCAAGATTGCTCCGGTCATTATCACAGAGGAAATGGTCAAAGGTATGAAACGAGGATCGGTAATTGTGGATATCTCTATCGACCAAGGAGGTAACTGTGCTCTGACTCCGGCTGGAGACATCGTAGTGAAGCACGATGTAACCCTTATGGGAGTCAAGAATATCCCTGGCTTGTTACCTACAAGCTCTACTTGGATGTTCTCGAACAACCTCTACAACTTGGTAAAATATCTGGTAAAAGATGGCCAGGTAGTTCTTGACAGAAATGACGAAGTAATTGCCAAAAGCCTTGTTTGCATAGACGGAGAGTTGGTGCACGCTGGGGCTCGTGAGGCAATGGGAATCTGATATAGATCAACGAAATATTAACTCATAACCGAAGGGTGGCCACCGTGGAATTGAAAAACTCGGCGACCACCCTTTGAGCTTTATGTCCAGAAAAAAGAAAAAGAAACGATGATACATCCACTGATATTATTAGCCGTATTTGTTATTGCCACCATAGTTGGCTATTTCATCATCAAAACAGTACCGAGTCTGCTACACACACCTCTCATGTCCGGGATGAATGCTCTTTCCGGGGTTACTATCGTGGGGGCTCTGTCGGCTACCGGGGTAGCCCTGTTAATGCGCAACCATCTTTTCGTTTCCCAGTTGTTCGGCACCATAGCCATTATATTGGCTACAATTAACGTGGTCGGAGGCTTTGGCATCACGCATAGGATGCTCCAGATGTTCAACAAGAAGAAGAAAGGAGACAAACAGTCATGATTAGCACATCGGTCGTTATCATTAGCACAATCCTCTCTTTGGCTGTGCTTCTGGGTATAGCCATGATGAGCCGAGTGAAAACAGCCGTCATGGGGAATACCATCTCTGCATTCGCTATGCTTGTAGGCATTGTTCTTACAATCATCCATAGTGATATATTGAGTGCTTGGACTATCTACCCAGCTCTGATTGTGGGAGCTCTGATAGGCGGAGTTATGGCACAGAGAGTCAAAATGATACAGATGCCACAACTCGTAGCCCTCTTCAACGGATTGGGTGGAGGGGCATCGGCCTTGGTAGGTATCCTTTCGGCTTCGATGATTGGCTTTATTTTCAATACTGCATCTGATGGCTATATTCCCTTCATACGGTTTACATCCATGCTCGCTATTGCGGTTGGGATGATCACGTTGGTCGGCAGTTTGGTGGCTGCAGGCAAACTTCATCGACTATTACCGCAAAAGCCTATTTTCTGGCCTTTCCACTCTGTCGTTACGATCTTGTCTTTGGTCGTTACACTTAGTTTTATCATGCTTTCTCAAGCAATTCCACAGGATGGAAGTATGTCCATTCTTATCTTGGGTTGCGTGATCTTCTCTGGTTTGTTTGGCTTATACTTCTCCGTTCGTGTAGGGGGGGCTGATATGCCTATCACTATCTCCCTACTCAACTCCTTATCTGGGGTTGCCGGGTCTATTGCCGGTATGGCTATTGGGGATATATTCCTTGTTGCCGTAGGAGGCATTGTTGGAGCTTCCGGTCTGCTGCTCACGCAAATTATGTGTAGAGCTATGAACCGCAGCTTGGTGAGCATATTGATGGGAGTATCGAACAAACCCAAAGCAAAACAAAGCAGCATAAAGCCCCAAGAGCAAGGGAAAGTCTCTCAGCAAACAGCAGAATGCTCCTCCGATGCACCGACTCAAAAAAATGCAGGAGAAATATTGGCAGCAGCTAATAGCGTAATCATAGTACCCGGCTACGGTATGGCTTTGGCGCAGGCTCAGCATCAGGTGAAACAGCTGGCAGATGAGTTGGAAAGCAGAGGAGCCTGTGTGCGCTATGCCATCCA
>NZ_FUXH01000001.1:0-192235 GCF_900167225.1 Porphyromonas crevioricanis | reverse complement strand
AACCCTGCTGCTCGTGATGCAGAAGGAACACCAATCTATGGGATGCCGGTACTCAATGTAGATCAAGCTCCTGAAGTAATCATTTGTAACTTCGATCTTAACCCTGGATATGCAGGTGTTGAGAATCCTCTCTATCACAGAGAAAAAGGGGTATATCTCTGCTTGGGTGATGCCAAGGAATCGCTTAAAAGCCTTATCAGCAAACTATAGTAGATATACTGTTCAGTAGGTACAAATAACCTGCTCGGGATAACCAAGAGGAAGGGGCTGTGGCAAAATTGAAATTAGCCACAGCCCCTTTTAGCTGCATTAGAATGCGCAAAAACAAGGCACTAAGACAGAGGCTGAAGGGAGCATACTAGAGTATGTAACCGAAGCCAAATGTCGCAAGTAACACAGCAGTTTGCGTATTATGACACACCGCCTTTGAATAGTAAGCGGAGACCTTTACATGGACTCCAAAATGACAATCAAAACTTGCCTTTTTGTTGACTTTGCTGGTTGCGGTAATCTTGAAGGCATTGAGACTAAAGGTTCAGAGAGTATACTCGTCATATATGACCAAGCCTAAATATCGAAAATAACGCAGCGAATAACGTATTATGCGGCTATTCTTGAAATCATACTCCGGGCACTCACCGTAGCAGGTTAATAAAAAAAGAAAAACTATTGTATATCAACAAAAGACAAGCTTCATAGGGTGTCATAGATCACGCACTCTCCATCATTTCAATTCAACATATTTTGTAAAAACAGTACTATCAAAAAAAGAAAGAAATCAGGAGAAGAGAACACAAATATCCAATCCCATATTTTCTCTTCCGATCTCTCTAAATCCGCCCTTCCAGAATACCCTATTCATCGGCATTCTGAGAGGGTCGTTTTTTTCTCCTGTGAAAAAATTTATTCTCTCCTGTGTTAGCAAAATTTCTCTCAGGAGAGAAATTTCATTCTCTCCCGTGTCATAAAAAAACAGCTCCCATGAGGAGAAAAAAAGAGGGAGAAAAACGGTCAATATAAGACCTATTCCAAGCAAAAACAAGGTATCAAAGAAAACACAAAACAATACGCAATAAAACAACAATAAACTATATTGTCATAAGAAGACACTCTTCATAGCATCCCTCCAAAAAATACAATTTGAAAACCTCTATTCAAATCAGCAGGCAATTGAACGATAGGGAAACCGTCACAATATGCTACGATACGGAAGGGATAGAGGCTGCTAATAGGTCGGGAAGCATCGCCCCAAAATGCTACCTTTGTAGCATAGACAATAATTTAGACTACAATATGGATACAAACCAACTCCTACAAGAAGTAAGAGCTAAGGCCAATGGTTGGCTAGGGGAGGCATATGATGCCGAAACACAAGCCAAAGTGCGAGAAATGCTTGATAGTGAAGACACGACAGAGCTTATCGAATCCTTTTACAAGGATCTGGAATTCGGCACCGGAGGTCTGCGAGGGATCATGGGAGCAGGGAGTAACCGCATGAACCGCTACACAGTAGGTGCAGCTACTCAAGGGCTTGCCAATTACCTGAAAAAAGAATTTGCCTCCTCGGATCGCATCAGCGTGGCTATTGGCTACGACTGCCGGCACAATAGCCGACAATTTGCACAAACTGTGGCAGAAATTTTTACCGCCAACGGTATTTACGTATATCTATTTGAGGCCCTCAGGCCAACTCCGGAGGTCAGCTATGCAATACGCAGGCTAGGCTGTCAAAGTGGTGTGATGGTAACGGCCTCGCATAATCCTCCGGAATACAACGGATACAAAGTATATTGGAGCGATGGAGCACAAGTCATCGCCCCTCATGATCAGAGCATCATTGCCGAAGTTGGAAAAATCTCATCTGTGGACGAGATTCGCTTCCAAGGAGACAGTTCTATGATAACCCTTTTGGGAGAAGAAATGGACAACGACTTTATAGCCAAGGTAAAGTCCCTAAGCCTCTCGCCGGAGTCGGTCCAAAGGCATAAGGATTTGGCTATTGTGTACACACCCATCCATGGCACTGGCGGTACTATCGTCCCCAAAGCGTTAAGGGCTTTCGGCTTTGAAAATATTCTCAACGTACCGGAGCAAGATGTTATCAGTGGCGACTTCCCGACCGTTGTATCACCCAATCCCGAAGAACCGGCTGCTCTGAAAATGGCTATCGAGCGGGCAAACGAAACAAAGGCCAACATGGTATTGGCTTCGGATCCGGATGGAGACCGCATCGGGGTAGCTGTGCGCAACAAAGAAGGGGAAATGGTGCTCATGAATGGGAATGAGATCTGTGCACTACTGACCTACTACTCAATAGCCAGACGCAAAGAAAAAGGAGAGCTGGCCCCCAATGACTATGTGGTAAAAACAATAGTAACCACAGAGCTGATAAAAGCGATAGCTGACGATTATCAGGTGCAGCTCTTCGATTGCTACACAGGGTTCAAATGGATAGCCGATGTTGTGCGTAAGAATGAGGTATTGGGAAAGAGGTACATAGGAGGAGGAGAAGAAAGCTATGGTTTCCTTTGGGAAGACTTCATCCGAGACAAAAGTTCCGTATCTGCCTGCTGTATTTTTGCCGAAATGGCAGCTTGGGCTCTGGACAAGGGATTGACAATATACGAGCTAATGCGCAGCCTCTACGTGAAGTACGGATTCTACAAAGAGGTCGGGGTCAGCATTGTGCGCAAAGGCCGAACAGGAGCCCAAGAAATAGCAGAGATGATGCGCAAATACCGAGAGCAGCCAATGACTCAAATTGCAGGATCCCCGATAGTGGAGATACTCGACTACCAATCTTTGGAAAAAAGAGATTTGCGCAGTGGCAAGACAGAAAAATTCGAAATGCCAGCGACAAGCAACGTGCTGCAATACAAATCTGAAGATGGCTCCAAGCTATCTATTCGTCCATCCGGCACGGAGCCCAAGATAAAGTACTACATAGGGCTACGCCGACCTGTTGCAAACGAATTGGAGCTGGATACCGCATACAAAACAGCAGAAGAAGCTGTGGCGAAAGTGCGTAAAGACTTGGGGAACATTTGACTCACACCTAAAAAAGGAAAGGCTTGGAGCAAACAATAGTATTACTCTGCTCGAAAGCCTTTCCACTTACTACCTACCTGCCATTGATCTATGACAGAGACATTCGAAATAGTAGCCAAAACACTCCATGGCCTGGAGGACGTGCTCGCTGAAGAGCTCCGCCAACTGGGTGCACAAAACATTCGTCCCGGCAAGCGAATGGTCGCATTCGAGGGAGATAAACGTCTGCTCTATGCAGCCAATCTGAAGCTGAGGACTGCCCTACGCATCCTCAAACCGGTCTTGAAATTCCAGGCCCAAGATGCCGATGAGGTTTATGCTCATATGCAGCAATTCGACTGGTCCGCAATACTCTCCCCCACCAACACCTTTGCAATTGATCCGGTGGTGTACTCCGAAACTTTCCGGCACAGTCGCTATGTGAGTTACCGGGCAAAAGATGCTATTGCCGATTTCTTCGTAGAAAAGTATGGCAAACGCCCCTCGGTGCGCCTGCACAATCCCGATATCCTTATCAATATCCATATCTCTCACCAAGATGTCACCGTTTCTCTGGACAGCTCTGGAGAAAGTCTTCACAAAAGGGGCTACAGAGTGGCTCAGACAGAAGCCCCTCTCAATGAGGTTCTGGCTGCAGGGATCATACTCAAAACTGGTTGGCAAGATGATTGCGATCTGATAGACCCTATGTGTGGATCCGGAACCCTACTCATAGAAGCAGCTCTCATAGCAGCCAACATCGCTCCTGGTATCTATCGAGATCGGTTTGCTTTTCAGTCGTGGAGCGACTACGATACAGAGCTATTCGATGAGCTTTATCAGGATAGCTCGGAGGAACGCGAACCGGAGCATAAAATATACGGGTCGGACATACTGCCGGAAGCAATACGGATTGCACAAAAGAATGTCAACCGGAGCGGTCTGGGCAAATATATCAAACTGCAAGTGCTGCCCATGCAACAGCACCCCAAACCGGAAGCTCCTTTCGTGCTGATTACCAACCCTCCGTATGGAGAGCGACTTGGCCTTCGCAGTGGGGAAGATCTGTATGCAATGATAGGAGAACGACTCAAACACAACTTTGGCTCTGGAAAGGCTTGGATCTTGGCACACAAGACCGAACATTTCAACAGCATAGGTCTAAAACCCATGTACAAGGAAGAGCTGATGAATGGAGCTCTCCACTGTGAATTGAGGGGCTACGAACTGTTTGAAGGAACTTTTTCCGAACATCGAGCCGAACAAAGACAAAAAGGACAAACAGCTACAATACACAGAGAAAAAAAGGAAAGATCAGAAAGACCCCGCCCGGCAAATTACACTCGTCCTCCTCAAAGAGAGAACAAGAGATTTGAGGACAAGAAAAATAGGACGAGCTATACCTCCAAAGAAAGAGGCAGGTATCATGAAGACGAAGGAAAATTTGCAACCTCCTCGCCTGCAATGAAAAGATCGGAAAATGGAGACCGGGAAAAATCCTTCCGAGGAGAACGAAAGCCCACCCTACAAAAAACAAGAGCAGGAGGTACTCTGGACAAGCGAGCCTATGAACCGGGATTTTACCGAAGGGGAAAAACCGAGGAAAAACCGGAGATCTCTCGCACAAGAAAACGTATAGGAGATTATCTCTCCGGCAAAGTCTCCCAAACAACCGAAATGGCAAGATTACAGCGTATTCGCAAAGCTCGCAAGCAAGAAACGGATTGGCCGGAAGACCGTAAAAAAGCAATCTATGATGGTGAGGATACTGATCTCGATCAGAAGAGGAGATCTCCCAAGAAGACTCACAGAGAAATACAGATAATCCGCAACGAAGACACAAATCAGTGATATGAAACATTTTGCACCTTTCTCTCTCCTGCTTATTAGCATAATGACTTCTGGTACACGGTTCTCTGTCGAAGGCCAAAATACGAATTACTCGACCAAAGAGATGAAACTACACTCTTTGGAGCAACTTATTCCTGGGGGAAAAGAATTCAAGGCCTCATCCCCTCAATACCTACCCGGTTTAGAATGGTGCGGTAACAAAATTACCAGCACAAATGAATCCGGATATATACTCTACGAACCGACTTATCAGGGAAAAGGCATCGAATCCCTTCCTCGACAATCTGTTCCCAATGCAGAGGTACAGACAAGAATGGGCCTTTCACAAGAAAAGGGTTCGGCTGTTTACCCAAGTGTAATACAGACAGTCAATGGTGATCGACTACTATACTCCTACCCTACCGGTCTTTTCGTGTACAACCCGGATACAAAAAACGTAGAGGCTACGTTTTCCACCAAGGCCGGAAGCGATCTGCTGGATATTTCCCCCAAAGGAGATGCCGCAGTGGTAGTCAAAGATCACAATCTGTACCTTCTGTTGAATGGCGACAAGCAAGCGCCACTGGCCATTACTCATGACGGTTACGAAGCTCTGACCTATGGAGAAGCAGTCCACCAATTTGAGTTCGGTATAGAGAAAGGCACATTTTGGAGCCCTGATGGGAGCAAGTTGGCATTCTATCGAATGGATCGTTCCATGGTAACCCCCTATCCTCTCGTGGATATAAAAAAGCGAAAAGCCGAACAGATTCCGGTACGTTACCCCATGGCCGGCATGGCTTCGCATCATGTGACCGTGGGAGTATTCGATTTGAAAACCGGTACCACAACCTACCTCAATACAGGAGGAGATCCGGAGCATTATCTCACGAATCTGAGCTGGAGTCCGGATAATAAGATCCTCTATATAGCCGAAGTAAACAGAGATCAAACTCGTTGTGATCTCAATGCCTATGAACTTGTGCAAGGAGAGCGCATTGCAACCCTCTTTACCGAGACGGACGACACATACACCGAGCCTCTACACCCCATGTACTTCGTTCCCGGACATCCGGATCTATTTGTTTGGCAAAGTCGAAGGGATGGCTACAAACACCTCTATCTATACAACACACAAGGTAAATTGCTTCGCCAACTTACCCGAGGGGAATGGGAAGTATTGGATTTCAAAGGAATAGACCCCAAAGGAGAAAAACTATACTATGAAAGCAATCAGCTTTCTCCCATTGATAGGCAGCTTTATTCCGTCTCTCTCTCAGGAGGGACCCCCGACAGTCTCACTCCTGAGCCAGGGATCCATCACACTCGTATTTCTTCGGATTATTGCCATTTTATCGACATATTCCAGAGTCCCACAGTGGCAAGGCTCACTCGCCTATGTTCTACAAAGGGGAAAAAACAACAGACCCTACAAGAGTCTATAAATCCGGATGCTGGGTACCAAATGCCCGAGATAGAGTTGGGGACCATAACTGCAGCCGACAACCAAACTCAGCTACACTACCGTTTGGTAAAGCCGATGAATATGCAACCGGGAAAGAAATATCCAGTCATTGTGTATGTATATGGTGGTCCTCACACTCAACTGGTAACACGTAGCTGGAGGAGTTCGGCCGGAGGTTGGGATATCTATATGGCACAACTGGGCTATGCCGTCTTCACCGTAGACAGCCGAGGATCAGCCAATAGAGGGAAAGCCTTTGAACAAGTAATACACAGAAATCTGGGAACAAATGAGATGGCAGACCAGATGGAAGGTGTCAAATTCCTAAAATCATTACCTTGGGTGGACGCAGATCGGTTGGGCGTACACGGGTGGAGCTACGGAGGTTTCATGACAACCAATCTGATGCTCACTCATCCGGAAGTATTCAAGGTAGGTGTAGCTGGAGGGCCCGTAATGGACTGGAGTAAGTACGAAATTATGTACGGTGAGAGATACATGGACTCTCCGGAGCAAAATCCGGATGGATATGAACGAACAAATCTCTGCAAAAGGGCCGACCAACTGAAAGGCCGTTTGTTGCTCATCCATGGCGATGTAGATAATGTCGTACTTTGGCAACACGGGCTACTTTTTGTGCAAGCGTGCGTAGACGCAGGTACTTACCCGGACTATATGGTCTACCCTGGTCATAAACACAATGTAATCGGCCCGGATCGTGTACACCTCTACACGACTATCACTCGTTATTTCACCACTCATCTTTGACAGTAATAAACTATGAGACAGAAACAATCCACCAAACAAACTCAACCCGAGACAAACCTGCCTTGGGAAGGAAATACAACAAATCTGCACAGACAGGAAACAATAGCCATACTTCTACTGGGATCCGGAGGAAGAGAAAGTGCGATGGCATACAACATAGCCAAGAGTAAGCGTTGTGCCAGACTATACATAGCACCCGGGAATGCCGGTACAGAAACCTATGGGATCAACATCCCCGATCTTGACCCCAAAGATTTCCCTGCGATCGCCGACTTTGTATTGGATCAGCAAATTGACCTCCTTGTGACAGGGCCAGAGGAGCCTCTTGTCCTGGGCATTGCAGACTATTTCGCCTCTCGTCCGGACCTTGCTCATGTTGCCGTGGTAGGACCGGGGCAAGATGGAGCCAGATTGGAAGGGAGTAAGGACTTTAGCAAAGCTTTCATGCAAAGGCATGACATCCCGACAGCTCGCTACCAAAGCTTTACGGCTAAAGAAAAGGACGAAGCCTGTGCATTCATAGAAAGTCTCTGCCCCCCTTATGTGCTAAAAGCAGATGGTCTGGCTGCGGGTAAGGGAGTGGAAATCCTTGAGACGGAGCAAGAGGCCAAAGACAGCCTTTTAGCAATGCTCGGTGGCAAGTTCGGAGTGGCAGGGGATACAGTGCTAATAGAAGAGTTTCTCTCCGGAATCGAATGCTCGGTGTTCGCAGCAACGGATGGACAAGATTATTGTTTGCTTCCAGTAGCCAAGGACTACAAACGAATAGGAGATGGAGATACAGGACCAAATACAGGAGGGATGGGATCGGTGAGCCCTGTCTACTTTGCAGACAAGGCTTTTATGGACAAAGTGGAAGAGCGTATCGTTCGCCCTACCATTCATGGGCTAGCTTCAGAAGGCATTTCCTACAAAGGGTTTATCTTCTTCGGACTAATGAACGTGAAAGGAGATCCTTACGTGATTGAATACAACTGCAGATTAGGCGATCCGGAAACCGAATCTGTTTTACCAAGAATCAAATCGGATTTTGTAGATCTTCTTTTAGCGATAGCCTTAGGAAAGGTGGCAGACTACCCAATGGAAATAGACGAACGTGCGGTCACCTCCGTTATGCTCGTATCCGGAGGCTATCCCGGAGATTATACCAAGGGGATAACAATGGATTTGCCAGAACCCCCAGAAGACATTATGCTCTTCCATGCGGGAACTCGCTGGGCTGATAATCATGTGGTAACCAATGGAGGGCGAGTTCTGGCTGTAAGTGCCTATGGCAAAACGGTGGAAGAAGCTCTTGGAAAGTCTTATGAAATAGCCAAACAAGTCCTCTTTGAAGGGAAAAATTACCGGCATGATATAGGGCGCGATCTCATTGAGTAGAGTTGTCACGAAAAGGATTTTGACCGACAGCTACAATCTATATCCCAGTCGGAGCTTAGGTTGAATTGGCAAAACACAACGGAACGGAAGCACAGGCTCTTGCCTATTTCCTTATTTATGACTTACTTTGCACTCGCTTTGCGTAATCTCTGGCAGGAAAATAGAGTGGCCTGTGTATATTGCGTTTGGCAAGAACAGCTAATCGAAAAAGCAAGACAATGGATTTTATCAAGATCGTAAACGAGGAATTCAAAGCAGGCAAAGAGCTTCCCTCGTTCAGGGCTGGCGATACCATCACAGTGGAGTATCGCATCAAAGAAGGTAACAAAGAACGTATCCAGAAATACCGTGGCGTGGTAATCCGGATTTCCGGAGAGGGGCAACTCAAGCGTTTCACCGTACGCAAGATTTCGGACGGGATCGGAGTAGAGCGCATCTTCCCGATAGACAGTCCCTTTATTGAGAACGTGACAGTAGAAAAGTATGGCAAGGTGCGTCGTGCCAAGCTTTACTACCTGCGTGGTCGTATGGGTAAGAAAGCTCGTATCAAGGAACGTCGCGTCAATATCGCACCAGCGAAATAAAAATACACATCAGGCCACATACGCTCGGATTCACCCGGGCAGAGTGCTTCTCTCTATTTCAGACTGTGGCCAGAAAATACGTATCACAAAAGCAAAGGGCTGTCTCGGAAGTAAAACTTCTGGGACAGCCCTTTGCTATTAACTGAGAATACAGAACTATGGCTGATGACAAGAAAATAATTTTCTCTATGGTGGGGGTGAGCAAGATTTACCCTCCACAAAAACAAGTACTCAAGGATATCTATCTCTCTTTCTTCTATGGAGCCAAGATTGGCATCATAGGTCTTAATGGATCCGGAAAATCGACCTTGCTTAAAATCATAGCAGGCTTGGATAAAGACTTTCAGGGCGATGTAGTATTCTCCCCCGGATATAGTGTGGGGTATTTGGAGCAAGACCCCCACATAGAATCAGGCAAGACAGTAAAAGAGGTCATACAAGAGGGAGTACAACCTGTCATGGATCTCCTGAAAGAGTTTGAGCAAGTGAATGAAGCTTTTTCGGATCCTGATGTATTGGAAGATGCAGACAAGATGGCAGCTCTCTGCGATAAACAAGCCGAATTGCAGGATAAGATAGATGCAGCCGATGCATGGAACATCGACTCAAAATTAGAAAGAGCCATGGATGCCTTACGTTGCCCACCGGAAGATCGTTTGGTAGACACTCTCTCGGGGGGAGAGCGTCGTCGTGTAGCTCTGTGTCGCCTTCTTCTGCAACAACCGGATATTTTGTTGCTTGATGAACCAACCAATCATTTGGATGCAGAAAGTATCGACTGGCTCGAACAGCACCTGCAGCAATATGCAGGGACAGTGATTTGTATCACTCACGACCGCTATTTCCTTGACCACGTGGCAGGCTGGATATTGGAGCTCGACAGAGGAGAAGGTATTCCTTGGAAAGGCAACTATTCTTCCTGGCTTGATCAGAAGACCAAGCGCATGGCTTTGGAAGAAAAACAAGCATCCAAAAGACGCAAGACTCTCGAGAGAGAATTGGAGTGGATCAATATGGCTCCAAAGGCTCGTCAAGCTAAAGGAAAAGCTCGACTTAACAGCTACGAACAACTGCTAAACGAAGATCAGAAAGTAAAAGAAGAAAAATTGGAGCTATATATCCCCTCCGGACCAAGATTGGGAAACAAGGTGATAGAAGCTCAGGGGGTAGCCAAGTCTTATGACGACAAATTGTTATTCGACGACCTCAGCTTCATGCTACCTCCTAACGGAATTGTCGGTGTAATTGGGCCCAATGGAGCAGGTAAAACAACTCTCTTCAAACTTATCATGGGGCTTGAAAAGCCTGACAAAGGAACTTTCGAGATTGGAGAGACAGTGCAGATCGGATATGCTGACCAAACACATAAGGATATCGACCCAGAAAAGACCGTATACCAAGTCATTTCGGGAGGTCAAGAGATGATAAAGGTAGGCAGCAAAGAGCTTAATGCCAGAGCTTATCTCTCTCGCTTCAACTTCACGGGAGGTGATCAGGAAAAAAAATGTGGTGTTTTATCCGGAGGAGAGCGCAACAGATTACATTTGGCTCTCACTCTCAAAAGTGGAGCTAACGTGTTGCTGCTCGATGAACCTACGAACGACATAGATATCAACACGCTTAGAGCTTTGGAAGAAGGTCTCACGGGCTTTGCAGGCTGCGCTGTGGTCATATCGCACGACCGTTGGTTCTTAGACCGTATCTGTACTCATATTCTGGCCTTCGAAGGGGACAGTCAAGTCTATTTCTACCAAGGAGCCTATTCTGAATACGAAGAAGACAAAAAGCGCAGACTCGGGAATGAAGAGCCTAAGCGAATTCGATACCGCAAATTAATGGATTAGGCCAGCAAAAGAACTTTCTCTCTCGTAAAGAAATAATTTGCAGTCAGTAGTCAGCAGCTAATGTGCAGCAATCAAAAGGTTGATACGTATTATTACCTGTATCTACAGTCTGCGGGTAATGAATGCTATTTAGGGAAAATCTTTACTTTTGCACAATATCGGGTAAAGTGAGTAGCCCTATAGAAAAGATACACTTGCTCGTTAGTCTTTGGACGGGGAATCATCCTTGTGATGTATCCGTAGACCAAGACTTGGCCCGAGGCGTTTTTTGTGTAAAAATATGATGAATCTGTTAGACGAAAAGTTAGCCGGCTATACTGCTCCTCAGGAGGCCCAGGCTGCCGGGATATACCCTTATTTCAGAAAAATAGAAAGTGAGCAGTCTACCGAAGTCGTAATAGACGGTCGGCGTGTGCTCATGTTCGGATCGAATGCCTATTTGGGGCTGACTAATCACCCCAAGCTCAAGCAAGCAGCTATCGAAGCAACAGAGCTCTATGGGACGGGATGTGCTGGCAGCCGTTTTCTGAATGGAACTTTGGACTCCCACTTGGCTCTGGAAAAACGATTGGCCAAATTCGTCGGCAAAGACGATGCCATCATTTTCTCCACCGGATTTCAAGTGAATTTGGGAGTTGTATCCTGCCTCACTGGGCGAGAGGACTATATCATTTGGGATGAATTGAATCATGCCTCCATTATCGAGGGCCTAAGACTGTCGTTCAGTCAAAAGCTAAAGTTCCGGCACAACGATATGGCTTCCCTTGAGAAACGTCTACAACAGTGTGCTCCGGAAAAAGTAAAACTGATCATCGTAGATGGCGTCTTCAGTATGGAGGGCGATGTAGCCAACCTTCCCGAGATTGTGCGTCTTGCCAAAAAGTACAACGCCAATATCATGGTGGACGAAGCACATGGTTTTGGAGTAATGGGTCGCCAAGGCAGAGGGGTATGTGACCACTTCGGGCTGACCAATCAAGTTGATCTGATCATGGGGACTTTCAGTAAAAGTTTCGCCTCTTTGGGGGGATTCATAGCTGCTGACAAAATCATCATCAATTATTTAAGACATCATGCTCGCTCTTATATTTTCAGTGCAAGCTGTACTCCGGCTTCCACGGCAGCTGCCAACGCAGCCTTAGACATTATGCTGAATGAGCCGGAGCGAATAGAGCGACTTTGGGAACTCACCCGGTATGCCTTGGGTCGATTCAGATCATTGGGCTTTGAAATCGGGAATACCTCTACCCCTATCATTCCCCTCTATGTGCGTGATAATGAACGAACTTTCATTATTACCAAAGAGGCTTTCGATCGTGGTGTCTTTATCAATCCTGTCGTTGCTCCGGCCGTTGCTCCCGGGGATACACTCATTCGTTTCTCCCTAATGGCCACGCATACCAAGGCCCAGCTTGATGAAGCCATAGATATTCTCTACGAGGTATTTAGAAACAATGGTATATTGCCCTAAGAGCTCAGAATAAAAAGAAAAAGGTCTTGATCATGAAAACGACTATCATAGGTGTGGCCGGCGGTACGGCTTCCGGAAAGTCCACCTTGGTGCGCAAGCTACAGGAAGCCTTTCAGGAGGAAGAAGTGCTTATCCTTTGCCACGATTTCTATTACAAGGCCCATGACGAACTTCCTTTGGAGGAGCGAGCCAAGCTCAACTATGACCACCCAGATGCTTTCGATACGGATGTCATGGTTGCTGACATACAAGAGCTAAAGGCAGGTCGCTCTATCGCCAGGCCGGTATATTCCTTTGTTGAGCATAACCGTCTACCACAGACGGTGGAGGTACATCCTGCCAGAGTGATCATATTGGATGGCATCCTCATCCTCGAAAACAAGAAACTTCGAGACCTCATGGATGTAAAGGTTTTCGTGGACACAGATGCCGATGTACGGTTGGGTCGCAGACTGTCGAGAGACATACAAGAACGTGGCAGGTCTGTAGACTCTGTGCTGGATCAATACTTTGGTACTGTCAAACCAATGCATGAAGAGTTTGTTGAACCCTCGAAAAAGTATGCCGACCTGATTATACCCGAAGGAGGATTCAACTCTGTGGCCCTCTCTCTCTTGATGGAGAATATTCGTTCTCTGATCACCAAAGACCTCTACAGCTCCATGCATTGACCTCAACCATACAAATGCTGCGAGTCTCGATCATAACGGTTTGCTACAATGCTGCTCAGACCATAGAGCGCACACTGATTTCCGTTGCAGAACAAACTTATTCCTCTGTTCAGTATTTGGTAATAGACGGAGCTTCTACCGACAACACTCTCGAAAAAGTAAGAGCGATTTGCCCACATGCCGAGGTATACAGCGAACCGGATAAGGGCATTTACGATGCAATGAACAAGGGCCTGACACTGGCTCAAGGAGACTATGTCTGGTTTATGAATGCCGGAGATAGTTTTTACAATCGATATACGGTAGAGACCGTAATGCAAGCAGCAGAAAAAGCAGGAGCAGATATTCTCTATGGAGACACGCTGCTAATTGACGAAAATGGAGACGAATTAGGCTTACGCAAGCTAAGGCCTCCCAAGCTATTGAATGCAGAGAGTTTCAAGAATGGGATGCTTGTTTGTCATCAGGCATTTGTGGTACGTCGCTCAATAGCAGGGAAATATGATGAACAATACCGCTATTCCGCTGACTATGATTGGTGCATCCGCTGTATGCACAAGGCAGAAAAGATTGAGCAAGTAGACAGTATTTTAGCACGCTATTTGAACAAGGGAACCACAACCCAGCACCACCGGGCATCACTGCTCGAGCGTTACTACATCATGAGTAAGGAGTATGGCTGTATCTCCACTTTTTTCAGGCATTTATATTTCCTACTCCGTCGCAAGCGTTAATTTTCCCCTACCCTTTTTCTACGTCACGAAGCATTTGGATCAGGCTATCCATATGCTTTCGATCGTTGCATAGACGAGGTATTTTGTGCTGCCCTCCGAGCTTACCCTGCCTACTGAGCCATTGGTGGAAGCTCCCTTGTGGAGCAACAGCTACATGCAGGGGCAGCAATGTCATATCCTTGTATCTCTTGGCATCATAGTCACTGTTTATTCGTCTCAATGCCTGATCCAGCTCCTCTGCAAATATAGAGAGAGTCGTTTCGTCCACCTTTCCTTCAAACTCCACAAGCCAGTCGTGCCGCCCCTTCCCTTTCTCTTCCATCAACAGAGGAGCTGCCGTATATTCGATGACTTGCAAGCCCATCTTTAAGGAAACTTCGGAAATAGCCTTATCTGCATTATCCACCATCAATTCTTCTCCAAAGGCATTGATGTAGTGTTTTGTACGGCCAGTTATCTTGATGCGGTAGGGAGATAAAGATTGAAAAGTAACTACATCCCCTATTTTATAGCGATACAATCCCCCCAGAGTAGAAATAATCATTGAATAAGGCTTCCCTACTTGTACCTCCCCCAAGGTAAGCAATCGGGGATAGGAAGCAAAAGTCTCATCAAAGGGCAGAAATTCATAGAAAACCCCATAATCCAGCATTAGCTGCATAGCTCTCTCTTCCGGCTCGTCCTGTATGGCAAAAAAACCTTCCGATGCGTTGTAGGTTTCCACATATTGCATCTTGTCCGAAGGGATGAGCTGCCGATACAATTCTCGATAGGGTTCAAAACTGACTCCTCCATGAAAAAACACTTCCAGCTCTGGCCAGACCTCACTTAAGTTGGCTGCTCCTTTGTACTGCAGCAAAGACTTTATCATGACCAGCATCCATGAAGGGACACCGCTGAGACTCCCAACTTTCTTATCCGCTACTTCCTTTACGATAGCTGCAAGTTTACTCTCCCATTCATCCATCAAGAGAGTTTTCTTGGCCGGCACTCTGAGCAGATTGCCCAAAGTGGGCATCTTCTCCACAAGAATGGAGGACAAATCTCCACACTTGGCAGCTCCTCCCTTACTCACAGCTCTGAAGGCCCCTCCAAGCACCAAGCCTTTGGTATCAAAGAAATGGCTATCGGGTCTATTCCTTAGATACAACCACAAAGCATCGCTTGCTCCTCTGAAGTGGCAATCCCTCAAATGAGTTTGTGGTACGGGGATAAACTTGCTTCTGCTGGATGTAGTCCCGCTACTTTGGGCATACCAATCACACCTACCAGGTAGCAACACATTGCATTTTCCTTGCATCATTGCCTCTATCCGAGGTCTAAGATCTTCGTAATCGACAATCGGAGTTCGTCTGCAATAGTTCTGATAAGAGAGATCGGCTTTGAGTTGATATTCTTGCCCATACTCAGTTTGTTCGACCAAAGACAAGATACGTCTGAGTTGCTTGAGCTGCACGTCCATCTCTCGCCCTTGATATTTGTCTATAGATTTCAAGCGAGGGCGCATCGCCAAGTAAACTAACCTTGTCTTAATATCCATATCGTAGCCATTTATCAACTCTCTCCACTACAGAGGTAAGCAAAAGTACGCAAATCGGGGTGATTTACAGAGCTAACAGATAAATAGCTACAAACTGTTTTCTGTTTTTTCTTGCGAGCTTTTGGTACTATCTTTGCTCAAGTTGCGGTGAAATGTCTGGTCAAACAAAATTACTGAGATCGCTATTGCAAAAACTCCGGTGAATTTGGGCAGATCTACCGATAGATTTTTGGGTATATAAAATTTGGTTTTAAGTATAACAACAAGAAAAAGAACGATGAAAATCAAGAATCTACTATTAGCCTCTCTGTTGATGCTTGGCTGTGTGTCTACGGCTTATGCCGACAAGGGGATGTGGATCCTGAGTGAGCTTACAAAGCAAAATCTCGACCGGATGAAAGAATTAGGCTTTGCTTTGCCTGCTGATTCTCTGTACAACCTCGACAAAGCATCTGTCACCAGATCTGTTGTGCAATTCGGAGGAGGATGTACCGGAGTGACTGTGTCCGATCAAGGACTGATACTGACCAACCATCACTGTGGATATGGAGCCATCCAGAGCCAGAGTTCTGTGGATCACGATTATCTCAGAGATGGCTTTGTAGCTCAGTCGCTGTCGGCAGAGCTTCCTATTGAGGGACTCCAAGTACGCTATTTGCGTAAGGTAGAAAATGTGACAAAGGAAGTCCTTATGCTCGTAGGCAATGAAAGCGATGAAATGATGCGCATCCAGAAAGCACGAGCTGCTGGTAAGGAAATAGCCAAATCGGTGAAACTCGAGAAGCATCAAGAAGCCATCGTTGTGCCTTTCTATGCCAACAACGAGTACTATATGATCGTATACGATGTATTCAAAGATGTTCGTATGGTTTTTGCACCACCCAGCTCTATCGGTAAATTCGGTGGAGACACAGACAACTGGATGTGGCCAAGACATACCGGAGACTTCAGTGCTTTCCGTGTCTATGCTGGCAAAGACAATAGACCCAGCGAATACAACAAAAACAATAAGCCTTACAAACCGGAATACTATGCCACTGTTTCGCTCGACGGTTACCAACCCGGCGATTATGCCATGACAATCGGTTTTCCGGGTAGTACAGACCGCTACCTTACCTCTTGGGGTGTGGAAAATCGTATGAACAACGAGAATGCTCCTCGTATAGAAGTTCGTGGAGCAAAGCAGACTATCTGGCGCAGTGCCATGAATGCCGATCAGGCTACACGCATCAAATATGCAAGCAAATATGCCCGTTCATCCAACTTCTGGAAAAACTCTATCGGGATGAATAAGGCTCTAAAAGAGCTGGGAGTGGTAGAGAACAAACGCATGGAAGAAGAGCGTTTTGCTCAGTGGGCTGCCAACAAAGCAGACTACGCCAATGTGCTGAAAGAAACCAAACAAGCCTATGAAGACAAGGGAGCTATTACAAAAGATCTGACCTACCTATACGAAACACTTGTCTATGGGTCTGAGATCATAGGTATCAGCAGAAAAGCCGAAGAAGCCATTCGCTTGGGCAAAAAAGGGAAACAACAGCTCGAGTCTTTGAAATCAAACTATTACAAAGACTACCTGCCACAACTTGATGAGAAAGTTCTGGTAGCCATGATGACCCTATTGCGTGATCGTGTTTCACAAGAAAGACTGCCGGATATCTACCGAGTTGTGGATAGAGACTTTGGAGGTGACATAAAACGCTATGCACAGCATGTCTTCGAGAATAGTGCAACTATCAGCTACGAAAAAATGCAACACACCTGTGAACTTGGAGCCAAAGAACGCGAAAACATTATCAAGCAAGATCCTGCCATACAGCTTAGCACCTCCGTATTCGATCAATATAGAGCCCTTCGCGAAGAAGGAGAGCAGGCAGAAAAAGCGATCCAGAGAGGACGCAGACTCTACTTTGCCGGTAGACGCGAAATGGATCCGAACACACCTATGCCCAGCGATGCCAACCTGACAATGCGTATGAGCTATGGCTCAATCGGAGGCTATTCTCCCAAAGACGGACACTTGTACAGCCACTTTACCACACAACGTGGTATTCTGGAAAAACAAAATCCGGAAAGCACGGAATTTGCCGTACAACCGGAGATCCTGTCCTTACTCAAGAAAGGAAACTTTGCCCCCTACGGATGTGAGAAAACTCTCAAGACCTGCTTCCTCTCAGACAATGACATTACCGGAGGGAACTCCGGTAGCCCGGTGTTTGACAAGAACGGACGCCTGATAGGGTTGGCCTTTGACGGCAACTGGGAAGCAATGAGTGGGGATATAGAATTCGACAAAAATATGCAACGTACCATATCGGTAGATATTCGCTATGTACTCTTCGTGATCGACCGATGGGGCAAAGCTCCTCATTTGGTAAAAGAGCTCAAGTTGATGAAAGACAACAAGACCATAGCTCAAATGCCGAATCAGGAAAGATGCGACAGACGTTGTCTTTAATACCCTTTCAGAAACCTTTTACCTTCAAGACCTTGAAATAATCTCAGAGGGGCCGACTGCTGTACATAGCAATAATGACAGTGGTGGCCCCTCTGTCTTTTATCCTTACTCAACAGACAAGACTTGCTATGTACTATTGTAAAAAGATGCTTCTTCTCCCCCTATGCTACCTCCTTCTCTCCGCCTGCTCAGGTACATTGAGAGAGCAGAACCGTTTGCTCGAACAAGCCGACTCGGCCATGATCATGGGAGACTACCGCTCGGCAGTCGAGTATTACAAAAACATCGACCGTTTGGATTTGACCGACACTGCCTCCAGACAACAGGCAATCAGATTAAGGAGACAAGCCAAATGGATGTTCAATATGCAACGGCTGGATAGTATCAAGAATGTAATGGAGCTTCTCTCCAAACAAATTACAGAACTTGCACCCGGGTTTCAGGTTCTACAAGAGAAAGAACACTCGTCTCGTGTCCGTCTCTCTCGTCCCTCGCTGGCTCCCAGCAAAAACAAATCGGCTCCTCATTTGAGACTTGCCACTGATAGTTTGGGTATCGTAGAACTCACCTCTGTATATATAGGCAAACAAGCAATAGAACACACGGCCCTACGACTACGCAACAAAGAAACGGGAGAAAAATTTTCCACTCCGCATATGCGCTATGACGAAGCTCTCAACTACCGCTATGGTTCTTCTGGTATGAAATACGAAATCGTATGCTACCCTTCTACTATCATAGATTCGTTGGCTCGCTTTTTGAGAGAAATGTATGATCGAAAACAGAGCCTTGAAGTCCTCTTTCTTGACAGCCAAGGGCAGGAAGTTGCTCGTGGTGTGAATTACGACAATTCTCACCTGGCAGATTTCATAGACACTTTTACTTTGGCAGAAGCCTATGCAAAGAGACAAAGACTGCAAACAATAGTGGCTATGATCAATAGCGAAAATCGCTATTTGCTTTCTACAGGACACGTAGATGATAAGCGGACATACCTTTCACAACCCATAAGAAAATGAAAGGAGCTTATTTCTTCTATCTCTCACGGATTAGCAGCCTAAAAACTCTTTTGTTTTTAGGCTTTCTTTCCGCTCTTTGGGGCTGTCAAGATCATTCAGCTCCATATTTTCGACAAGAGGGCTGCATTTGGGGAACTTACTACCATATCACCTACCAGCACGACTCCGTCCTAACCAATCGCATTGCCCGGGCATTTTCCGAGCTTGATCGTTCTATCAATCCTTTCGACAGCCTCAGTCTCATCAGCCGAATAAACGAAAACAAAGGGTTTGATACAGATTCTCTCTTTCGTCTTTGTTTCGAGGAAACTCAACGTATAGCACAGCTCTCCGACGGAGCTTTCGACCCCACATGCTCCCCTCTCTTCAATGCCTGGGGTTTTGGGTTTAAGCACCGGGAAAAGATGGATAAATATAAAGTAGACAGCCTACTCCGGTTTGTAGGTTACAGCAAAATTAGTCTGGAGAATGATAGTATCCGCAAAATGGATCCTCGCATGACTTTGGATTTTGCTTCCATAGCCAAAGGGCTTGGTGCAGACCATATTGCCCATACATTGGAATTACAAGGGGTGAAGAATTACCTGGTGGAAATAGGGGGAGAAATAGCCTATTCGGGGTCCAATCCGATGGGACAAGCTTGGCAGATTGGTATTGACCGTCCTACGGAGAACAACCGCAACAACAGTGGCGACCTACAGTGTTTGGTACGACTACCAAAGAATAAGTCCGGACTGGCGACCAGTGGTAATTACCGCAATTACTACGAACTAAATGGCCAACGGTATGCTCACACGATAGATCCTCGCACAGGCTATCCGGTGCAAACAGATGTGCTGAGTGCCACTGTATTGGCTCCCAACTGCATGATTGCAGATGCTTTGGCCACAGCATTTATGGTCGTAGGGTCTGAAAAGGCTTCCGAGTTGGCAAAAAAGATAGAAGAGGTAGAGTACCTCCTCATCTGTACAGCAGAAGGAGAAAACACTCGCATAGTCTTTTCTCCCAATTTTGAGAAACTAATTCAAAAGCAGTAAGAAGAAAGATCGCTATTCAGAAGTCAAATAGGCATGAAGCTGATCTCACAACTCCTCCAAGAGACATGCCTGCCAATAGACAGATAACGAAAAAGTGATTACCTTTGCTGCGCTAGAGCTCTCCTCTTAGGAGCAGTGGCAAATGGCTCGGTAGCTTAGCTGAATAGAGCGTCAGATTCCGGTTCTGAAGGTCGTGGGTTTGAATCCCACCCGGGTCACAACACAAGGGCTGTGCTGAAATAAAGTTTCGGCACAGCCCTTTCTTGATTTTAGGAGTAAGAAGCGAAATAATCCTTTTGTGCAACAGTTGCAAATAGCATAGCCATCTCGAGTAAGAAGTACATCATCTCTCTGGTTTACTCCTTAGAAAGTCGACATCTTTTGTAAAACCTTTTCCAGGTCCAAAGCGAGAAAAATCCAAGAAAAAGGGCTCGAGTACTCAACCTGACATATCCCTTTTCAGGCATTCCAAACACACTTCCCCAAAAGCCCTATTCATCGGCATTCTGAGTGGGTCAAATTTCTCTCCTCAGAGAAATTTTGCTAACACAGGAGAAAACAAAAATTCTCTGAGGAGAGAATTTTTGCTCCCTCCTATACCATAAAAAAACAGAACCCGTAGGGAGCAAAAGTGGGAGAAAAAAGAAAGAAAATGAGTCCCATTCTGAGTCTCAAAAAGGCTCTAAACAATTCACAAAAACAACATAAAAGCAAACAGATAAATACAATGTTTAGACAACATCATATCTAACGAATTATCGGAGAGACCCTCCTTTCATCACATTTTCAAACTCCTCTTTATCCTTCCTTTTTCTGTATTCGAACTTACCATTCAATTAAAGAGAAATCAGCCAAAGAATCTCTTCTTTCTTTTTCTTACGTGTCTGCAAATCTCTTCTTTTGGTTCAAACCATCAATACAATTGATTTGTATTTCGGAAAACTTCCAACAATCAAAACAAACATATTAAACTAATATACAGATAGTTATATCCAAAATCGGAAAACTTTCATCTTGACTGTTCAAAAATAATTCACCAAAACATTTCCTACAACCCACAAAAACACGTACTTTGCGAAACAAATTGGAGACAAGTATCCCTTGCTTCGATAAGTTATATTTTCAGAATATCTAATGTAACGACCTTTCTATCTAATGGATAAAAAGATTTATAGCTTCGACGAAGCCTATGCAGCTTCGCTCGAATACTTTCAAGGGGATGAACTGGCAGCCAAAGTTTGGGCTGGGAAATACGCATTAAAAGACAGTGCGGGTAATATCTACGAATGTAGCCCGGAAGATATGCATCAGCGTATAGCTTCGGAGATTGCCCGCATCGAACAGAAGTACCCCAACCCGGTGAGTGAAAAAGAGCTGTTTGAGCTGTTCGATCACTTCAGATATGTTGTACCGCAAGGTAGCCCCATGACAGGCATCGGCAACAATTATCAGGTGGCCTCTTTGTCTAACTGCTTTGTTGTCGGGCTTGATGAACCTGCCGACTCCTATGGTGCTATATTCAAAATAGACGAAGAGCAGGTACAACTAATGAAAAGGCGTGGAGGGGTCGGACACGATCTCTCTCACATCCGTCCGAAAGGATCTCCGGTAAAAAACTCTGCTCTCACTTCCACGGGCCTCGTTCCATTTATGGAACGCTTCTCCAACTCCACACGCGAGGTGGCTCAAGATGGCAGGCGAGGAGCATTGATGCTCTCTGTGAGCATTAAGCATCCCGATGCAGAGTCATTTATTGATGCGAAAATGACTGAAGGGAAGGTGACCGGAGCGAATGTATCGGTACGCCTTACAGATGAATTTATGCAGGCTGCTGTTTTGGGCAACAACTACATCCAACAGTATCCTATCCATTCAGATAGCCCCAGCTACAGCAAAGAGATCAATGCACAGGAGCTATGGCGCAAGATCGTGCACAATGCATGGAAAAGTGCCGAACCAGGCGTCCTTTTCTGGGATACCATTATACGAGAATCCCTACCCGACTGCTATGCGGATCTGGGCTTCCGTACTATTTCTACCAATCCTTGCGGAGAGATACCGCTTTGTCCCTACGACAGCTGTCGCCTTTTGGCTATAAACCTATATTCCTACGTAAAGAATCCTTTCACGGATGAGGCCTCTTTCGACTTTGATCTCTTCCGACGTCATGTAGGTCTTGCCCAGCGTATTATGGACGACATAATAGATCTGGAAAGCGAAAAGATAGATACAATCCTACGCAAAATAGAGAGTGATCCGGAGAGCGACGAGATCAAACGTTGCGAATACCAGCTTTGGAAAAAGATTCAAGACAAGACACTCAAAGGGCGACGTACTGGAGTTGGAATTACAGCTGAAGGAGATATGCTGGCTGCTATGGGCCTGCGTTATGGCTCAGAAGAGGCCACAGAATTTGCTGTAGAGGTGCAACGGACTCTATGCTTGGCAGCCTATGGCAGTTCAGTTGAGATGGCCAAAGAACGTGGAGCCTTCCCGATTTTTGATGCCGGACGAGAAGAAAAAAATCCCTTTATGATGCGTATTCGTGAGCATGCACCTGAACTGTACCGCGATATGTGCCAATACGGCAGACGCAATATTGCCTGTCTAACTATAGCACCGACAGGGTCTACCAGCCTTATGACACAGACCACTTCGGGCATAGAACCGGTATTCATGCCTGTGTATAAACGCAGACGCAAAGTAAATCCCGGAGACAAGAACGTAACGGTAGACTTTGTAGACGAAGTTGGAGACAGTTTCGAGGAGTATATTGTATTCCATCACAAGTTTGTCACATGGATGGAAGCCAAGGGGTATGACCCCAAGAAGAAATACACACAAGACGAAATCAATAAGCTGGTCGAAGCATCTCCCTACTATAAGGCTACTTCAAATGATGTCGATTGGCTCGCCAAAGTGCGTATGCAGGGTCGGATCCAACAATGGGTAGATCACTCCATCAGTGTGACGATCAACTTGCCGAATAGCGTGAACGAGCAACTCATCTCCGACCTCTATGTTGAAGCTTGGCGTTCTGGCTGCAAAGGCTGTACTGTGTATAGGGACGGCTCTCGTGCCGGTGTGCTTATCAGCACAGAAAAGCCCAAGGAGAAGAAAACAGAAGGGGCAGAAAGGGGCACGACCCTTCCGACTCCCCCGGCAGAGCCTATTTCTCGCCCTCGTGAGTTGGAGGCTGAAATCCTACGATTCCAAAACAACAAGGAAAAATGGATTGCTTTCGTAGGGTTGAGAGACGGTAAGCCTTACGAAATATTCACTGGTATTGCCGATGATGATGAGGGAATCATGGTACCCAAATCGGTGAATAAGGGGTTGATCATCAAGAGTTATGACGAAGATGGCGGTAAACACTACGACTTCCAATTCCGCAACAAACGAGGGTTCAAAACAACTATAGAAGGTTTGGATAGCAAATTCAATCCTGAGTATTGGAACTACGCAAAGCTCATCAGCGGTGTGCTACGCTATGGAATGCCTATTGACCAAGTGGTGAATCTAGTGCAAGGCATGTCTCTGAACGACGAGAGTATAAACACGTGGAAAAATGGTGTCGAGCGAGCTTTGAAAAGATACCTACCTAATGGAGCCAAGATCAATGGTCAAACTTGTCCCAACTGTGGGGAAGAAACTCTTATTTATCAAGAGGGTTGTCTCATCTGTACAAACTGTGGTACTTCTCGTTGTGGCTAAAAGAACCTCTTAACCCAAAATTAAGAATACGTATCCCCGGACAAAATTTTCACCTAAATTTTGTCCGGGGATCGTTGATTCTAATTATGCCCCCTTTACAGAAGCTCCAAAATGACAATCGAACTTGCTATTTTTTGATATTGCAGAATGCTGTAATCATGAAGGGCTTTGAGACGAGGACACAGAGAACAACTTATTTTCATAATCAGTCCGAGTGTCTAAAAATACGCAGCAAGAGATGTGTTGTACAATGAGTCTCAATAACAGGAGGAATACATACAATAAACCGTAAAAAGAATCCGAAAAAACGAGAGTAGAACTGAACTCAGAGATACAATCTACTCGCATCTTTTCGGATTCTATTTTATAGGAGTGGAAGAACCGAAGTAGCAGTGAAGGTACTTTGTAAGATCTCCTACCTTGTCAGCTTCTTCTTAAAAAGACCGTTACACAAGAAACTACTGCATACTACAGCATTGTATGTGTATGTTCCAAAGCAGAGGCTGCTAAAGTAATCTTCCGGGAAGCTCCTCAAAATGGTCTCACAGATGAACTTCACAAGCACAGAAAGTCGGCTGCAGATTTCTATCTCCATAGCCATTGTCAATACGACCTACATTGATCCAAAACTTGTTGCTACGTAAATAATCCAAAGGGTAGCAAGCCTTGGAGCGAGGATAGCTGTGATTCCATTCGTCAGCTACCAACTCGTATTCGGGGTGAGGAGCATTTTTCAGTACATTGTCTGTCTTGTCTGCTGTACCATTTACCACCTCTTGTATTTCCTTCCAGATACAGTTCATCACATCCACAAAGCGGTCCAATTCAGCCTTGCTTTCACTCTCGGTTGGCTCTACCATCAATGTCCCATGCACCGGGAAAGATAGAGTGGGAGCATGATAGCCAAAATCCATCAGACGTTTGGCAATATCGGCCTCATCTATTCCACTGGCTTCTTTGATATTGCGACATTCCAAAATAAGCTCATGCCCTACCCTACCGGTAGCTCCCGTATATACAATACCGAATGTATCCTTGAGCAGAGCTGCCATGTAATTGGCATTGAGTATCGCCACTTGGGTGGCTCGGCGCAAACCGCTGTACCCCAACATACGAATATAGCTATACGTAATAGCCGCAATTCCGGCACTGCCATGAGGAGAGGCTGCTACCTGTGTAGCATCGAAACCTGGATGTCCCTGACAATGATCCGGCAAACAATCGATAAGATGCTCGGCTACACAGATCGGTCCCATACCGGGCCCTCCACCTCCATGAGGGATAGCGAATGTCTTATGGAGATTCAAGTGGCATACATCCGCTCCGATAAATCCGGGATTGGTAATACCCACTTGGGCATTCATATTAGCCCCATCCATATACACCTGACCACCACAGTCATGGATACGACGGCAAAGATCAACAATATTGGTTTCGAAGATCCCGTGCGTACTCGGGTATGTGATCATCATGGCAGCAATCCGATCTTTGTTCTCCTCGGTCTTGGCCATAAAGTCATCCATGTCTACATTTCCTCGCTCGTCACAATTGATCGTTACAGTCTGGAATCCACACTGTACTGCACTGGCAGGGTTTGTGCCGTGTGCTGAAGCAGGGAGAATAACCACGTCTCTATCAGCCTTACCATTGCGCTCTAGATAAGTACGGATTGTACGAAGTCCGGCATATTCACCGGAAGCCCCTGAATTAGGTTGGATAGTTACGCCTGGCAAGCCTGTGATAACCCCAAGGTAATGCTTAAGAGAATCGATCAATTCAGAGTATCCTTCCGTCTGATCGGCCGGGGCATAAGGGTGTATGTTGCCGAACTGTGGCATGGAAAGGGAGATCAACTCCGATGCAGCATTGAGTTTCATCGTGCACGAACCCAGCGGTATCATGGAGTGAGCCAAAGAGATGTCTTTACGCTCCAGACGCTTGATGTAGCGCATCAGTTCGGTTTCGGTATGATAGCTATTGAATACTTCGTGCTGAAGGAAAGAGCTCTGTCGAGCAAAAGAAGAATCAAAGTATTGCCTTGTTTGCGATATTTCCTCCTCTATGGTCTTCTCTCCTTCTGTGTCCAGCGCAGAAGAAAAGATATAGAGCAGAACACCCAAGTCGGAAGGCATCGTTGTTTCATCCAAGCTCAAACTTACTCTGCCATCACGACGGTAGAATAGGTTGACGGAGCACTCTTCGGCACAAGCTCTCAAAGATTCGGTGGAGACCTTGGCAGGCAACTCCACTGTGAGTGTATCGAAGAAGTTCGTATTGCAAACGGTATAGCCAAGCAGCTTCAATTGCTCTGCTATATAGCCGGTATAAGCATGTATCCGCCCGGCTATTCTTTTCAAACCATCCGGGCCATGATATATCGCGTAAAAACCTGCCATTGTAGCAAGTAGTGCCTGAGCCGTACAGATATTACTGGTTGCTTTCTCCCGACGGATGTGTTGTTCTCTGGTCTGCAAAGCCAATCGATAAGCCGGGTGTCCATAAACATCTTTGGAGACACCGATAATACGCCCCGGTATCGTGCGCTTACATTTCATTCCGGCAGCCAAATAACCGGCTGACGGTCCACCATAGTACATTGGGATACCAAATCTCTGCGTACTACCGAATACCGCATCAGCACCCCATTCGGCCGGAGGGGTCAATAATACCAAACTCATCAGATCGGCAGCAACTGCTACCTGAGCATCAACAGCATGTGCTTTCTCTACAAAGGAGCGGTAATCGTGAACTTCTCCCAAGGCATCGGGGTACTGTATCACCGCAGCAAACACGCGTTCATCGAATTGGAAGCTGCGCCAGTCTCCGCTAACAATTTCCATCCCTTGATGCAATACGCGAGTCCGGATAACGGCTTTCGTTGGCTCAAATAATTGATCATCCAGAAAGACGACATTGGCTCCGGCTTTTGCCTTGGCTCTGCTGCGTTCGTTGTAGAGCATCATAACGGCTTCGGCACCAGCCGTGGCCTCGTCCAGTAGAGAACAATTGGTCAGCTCCATTCCACTCAGTTCGGTGACAACGTTCTGGAAATTAAAAAGAGCTTCCAATCTGCCCTGAGATATTTCGGCCTGATAAGGTGTGTAAGAAGTGTACCAAACTGCATTCTCAAGCACTCCACGGCGAATTGGAGCCGGAGTAACGGTATCGTACCAACCTTGTCCGATGTAGGAAGTGTAGATTTTGTTCTTAGAGCCCAGCTCTGCAATATGCTCTTCCAACTCTCTTTCGGTCATGGCTTCCGGCAAATCCAGCTCGGCAGGAAGTTTGATATTTGACGGAATAGTCTGGTCTATCAACTCATCCAGAGAAGCAACTCCTATGGTGGAAAGCATTTGCTTCTGATCGGAGTCCGAGATACCTACATGACGATTTACAAACTGGCTGTTATCCATATCTGTGACTAAAATGATTTGATGTGTAATTTGAACTTTCAACGAAAATAGGGGTTGTTCTCCATCTCATATCCAATACTTGTCTCGGGACCATGCCCACAATAGACGGTTGTATCGGGAGGGAGCACAAATAGCTGTGTCCGTGCAGACTGTAACAAAGTGGGTAAGCTGCCACCCCAAAGATCGCAACGGCCAATTTCCAGCAAAAACAAGACATCGCCCACGAATACAGAAGCTGCATCCGGGATATAAAAAGCCAAATGTCCGGGAGAATGTCCTGGTACAAAAAGAACTCGCACGTCGTGCTTGCCCAGCTTGAGAGGACTGTCTGTGTCAATGTACTGCACTCGCACTTCGGGACAATCGCTCTGCATCCCGAATAGCTCCAACTGACGGGAGGGAGTAGGCATTTGCTCTATCTCAGCTCGATGTGTTTGGGGAAACAAGTGCCACTCCTCAGCCACAAAGCTATTCCCACAACAATGATCGAAATGCATGTGAGTATTGAGTAGCAAAGTAGGTTTGAGCTTGCGACTTTGGATAAAGTCTTTCAATCGAGTCTTCTCTTCCGGATACATACAGCCACAGTCAATAATGGCAGTTTCCAACGTATCTGTATCCCAAACCACATAGGTATTCTCAAATACTTCGTTAAAGACAAACTTCTGTATCTCTATCATAGGGGCAAGTAAACGACTTTCTTATTTTTGAAATATTCATCATCAAAAGCCGGGTAAAGCTCCTCTACCAAAGCTCTTTGACGAAAAAGGTGCAACTCGGAAGTCAGATCGCCTCCTTTAAGACAAATTAGACCGTTGGGCAAAGCATTGAATTGCTCTTTTTTCTCTATCAAAGGGGTAGAAAGTTTCACCAGCTCCGGCAATCGCATGGCTGCCCGGCTGACAACAAAATGAGATTTCTCTCCTCTGAGTTGCTCGGCACGAGCATGTTGCACGCACACGTTTTTGAGGCCCAGCTCCAGAGCTACAGCCGTAACTACCTTGATCTTCTTGCCAATACTATCTACCAACAAAAAGTCCACTTCGGGCATAAGGATAGCCAGCGGTATGCCGGGAAAGCCTCCTCCGGTGCCCAAATCTATCACCCTGGTATTAGGGGAAAAGTGAAGCATCTGAGTGATAGCCAAAGAATGAAGTACATGGTGACAATAGAGCTGATCAATGTCTTTGCGACTGATCACATTGATGCGACTATTCCACTCTCGATACAATTCGTCCAACTGCGCAAATTGCGCTCGCTGCTCGTTAGTCAGGCTGGGAAAATATTTATCTATTATCAAGGCAAATAGTTTTTGATCGGAGCATCCGGTTTTAGAATGGATTGCAATCTTTCGTAAGGTATAAATACATAGATCGTCCCCATGGCATAGGCCGCTATCTCGTATTCATTGAAGCAGTAGGTAAGGCCTTTTTCTCCGATAGCAAAGTTGCCATTAGGCATAATTTCTTCAGCATTGAAATAACCCTCATTTTCCAGATCTCTGGGAGACTTTTTACCCAACTGCTCCAACAAACAAGCCACAATAATGTCGGAGAGTTCATCCCTATAACCATCGACAAACAGATCCTGCTCCGAAAGTATTTCGGCATTCTCTCGATTTACATTGTAGTACGTCTGAGAAGTAGACTCGTGTGCTCCACCTTTCTCTTCGTACTGACTAACTCGCATACACACAAACAGAGAATCAGAATACGCAACCGAATCCGACAATTCGAAAGCCTGATCAAAGAGTTCCCCTGGCAGGTTATCCGCCAGCTCCGAGTAGGAATAATTGTCAGCCCGATATGTCTGCTGCAAATACTTGATATAAACCTGCATGGCTTCGGCAGGCTCCAAATGAGCCAAGGAGTCACCGAAAAAAATAGCATTGAAACGCCTGAGCAGCTTCTTGTCAGATTTAGGATAGAAATAATTGATACTCACGAACATTGTTGGCGTATCTGCGTCCACGCGCAAAGACAACTCATCACTGAATAAAATCGAATCCAATTCAATTTGGGTCCGATCTGTCGTTCGATTGGGGTTACAGCCCACCACAACAAAAGTCCACAACAAAAGAGCAAATGCCCCCAATGACAATGAGCATACTCTATTATTTGTAGAGACCAGAGAAGATATTTCCATTACGATTCTGATTACTGAACAAAGGTAATCGAAAGGCACAATAAACAAGCCCTTTGTAAAACTCTTGTATACATCTTTGTAGGGAGTGCATCCAAGTCTATAAATTCAACAACAAAAAAGACACATTGCTCCTTCCCGCTTCACCCATTTCGTTACGAAGTATAACTTTCTCATCAAACGAAAAACACCCACATCGAAGCTCTGGTGTAAATCAAAAATTCATATGTAAATGAAAATCCTAACTTTGCAACGGAAAACTCGGTTGCAAACCATGAAGCACACAAAAACTGTCTTTGGATTTTCGCATCCAAATGAGAGCAATCTCGTGCGCCAAAAGCTTTGCCTCCCAGACGTCGGTTTGGCGCACATACTCCAATCCCGACTCTCCGATTTAAGGAATAACACGTAATAGAATAAGATGATGAAAAGCAAACTGTCCTTTCTTATCATTTTGGCTTCGGCTCTCTCGTTGGTATCTCCATCTTGCTCCGGAAACAGTGACAAACCTTTTCCCGAAAAAGACAATCCAGAGGGAGAATTTCTCTTTTCCGTCCATGTGGATGATTCCTATACACGTCTCGGCTCCCAATGGGAAGGACGTGAGGCCATCGGAATATATATGTTATCCAATAGCACATCGACAGTACTCCAACCCAATGCTCGGTACAACAACTCCGTGGCCGGTAATACCGCCCGATTCCTGCCCATGGGAGAAGAAGACAAGCTACGACTGCCTGAGGGGCAGGCCGTAGACCTCTATGCCTACTACCCATACAGTGCTCAAACGTCTCCGAATGGTGAACTGGATATAGATCTTTCTAATCAGACTGATCACAAAGAATATGACCTACTGACAGCTGACAATCTGAAGAACATTTCTGTCTACAACCATTATACACTCAACTTTTTCCATCGTTTGGCTCTGGTAGAGATCAATGTGAAAAACATCCCTGCAGAAGCTCAGTCCATGACGCCAGAAGTGCTGTTGAAGTCTCTTCCCGTAGAAGCGAAATACCATATCCCAACAAATTCGTGGAAGGAAGTTGGTCAAGAAAAATCCCTGTCAATGCATGTAGAAGGGCAAGGCGAAAGCCGGATTTTAACAGCCTACCTCATACCGACACAAGGGAACAAGGAGCTTGATTGCGAAATCAAACTTTCTGGAAAATCATACAAACACCGACTGCCTGCCATAACTTACGAAGCAGGGAAGAAATACAGCTACACTTTCAAGCTAAAAGAGAATCCGGATGACCCAACTCCCGAACCAGATATCCACCCCTACTTGGAAATGCCCAAAATCGTCAAGCAAGAGGGTTTCACACTCATCTTCCACAACGAACCTCTGAATGACTCCAACGATAGCCCGGAAAACCCCAACGTGCGCAACTATACCTACCTCTACGATGTAGCGAACAAGATGTCACGCTGGGTCGCCTACCCTCTCCATCACTGTTATATAGGGAATTACGACCGAGAAGACAAGTGGCACAAAGACAGTTTTTTGCCGGAAGAGATACAAGTGAACATAAAAAGGGGTTATTCTTCCCCCCCTAAAAGAGTGTATGACCGAGGACATCAGCTTCCGGCAGCAGACAGGAACAAGAATGCTGCTTACAGCCATTCAACCATGACTTCTGCCAACTGCACTCCTCAATGGAGTACCTTCAACCAAGGTATATGGCAAAACTTAGAGAAATATGTACGAGGAGTGATGAATACTATTTCTTCTGCACCAACCGGCTACGACACTCTATACGTAGTAACCGGTGCAATGCCCGAGCCATACGCAGGTATGGAGCCTTCTCCCGAACTTCCTGTAGCTTATGACAATGACCAACAAGAAGCTCCAAGACCAGCTTATTATTACAAAGCCTTGGCCAGACGCCTGCCAAATGGGACCTTCCGAACATTAGCCTTCTGTCTCCCACACAAAGACCTGAAAGGACAAAAATATGAGGGTTACGCCATCTCTGTGGAAGAACTTGAGAAACGTACTGGCTATACCTTCTTCCCTCAAATCCCGAACCAATACAAACGATCTACGCAGCTAAACGCCTGGAATCGCTAATTGAAACAACAGATAAGGAAATAACCTAATTACTCACTAATCTTTTTTGATATGAAAATGAAATGGATTTCATTTACGCTGCTAGCAGCCTTGTCTCTCATAGGTTTTACGGCTTGCAACAGCACAGACGAACCTGACTACAAAAATGGCTATGGAGATCAGCCAGTAAACTTCGAGACAAACATTCGAGGCCTGGCTACTCGTGCTCATGATACAAAGTGGGACAACAATGATGCTATTGGCATCTTCATGTTCAACTCCGGCTCGAACATCAGCAATGTAAGTACTCTTCCGGCTGCCAACAAACAATACATTACTCCCGAAGCCGATGGGAAGTTTGTACCCGCCAATGCCGAAAACACGATCGTATTTCCGGGAGCCGATCAGAAGGTAGATATTATCGCTTATTATCCCTACACCCAGACTCTTCTGAGTGGGAACATCTACAACGTAGACATCGCCAAACAAGCTCCGTTGTCGAATATTGACCTGCTCTACTCCAATGATCTGAAAAACGTAAGTGCCTCTACCCCCAAAGACCAGATCAAACTTGGCTTCCGTCATATGCTGTCAAAGATTATTTTTGAAGTAAGCATGTCTGACGGTTCAGCTATCAGTGATATGTCGACTACACTGAAAGGTTTTGAAACAAAAGCCAAATTCAATCTTTCGGATGGTACCCTGACTAATGTAGAGGGAACAAAAGATTTTGCAGCCATCGTCAAAGACACCAAAGCCGAAGCTATCATCATACCGAAAAACGCCAAGATCGGCAATGTAGACTTCGTCGTGGGAGGGAAGACTTATGTATGGGAGCCTAAAGATGACCTCAAAAAAGTCGAAGCCGGTAAGAAGTACACATTCAAGGTAAAACTCATGCCTGATGGTACAGTCGAAACTCTCAACCCCGGCGGTACAATCACTGACTGGGATAAGATCGATGGTGGTGAATATGAAATCAATGCCGAAGGAGGCGATACTCCTGCCGACATCACCATAGAAGGTGAAACAACACTGAACTTCGACAAGACAGCCTCTACCAAAACGTTATCGCTCAAGACAACAGGTAAGTTTGAAATCAGCAAGCCCGAAGCTGCCAACTGGATCACCATTACTCCTGCAAGTGGAAGCGGAGATACAAACGTAGAAATCAAAGTAACCGCCAACGAAACGACCAGCGAACGCACGGCCGATCTCACCATCAAATCTCTTGCTACCAAGTCTACTACCGGCAAAACGATAACTATCACGATCAAACAAGCTGGCAGAGAAGATGGCCCACAACCAGCCTCTAATCTGCTTTTCCCTGGCTCCGACTTCGAGAATTGGGATACTTTCATGGATGCTTTGGCTCAATATAAAACGAACCCCAAAATACCGGATTATGCAAGCAAAGCAGAAGGCCTTGGCATGGATGGAAAAACAGCCCTTCAAATAAAGGGGAAAATAGAAAAGAATCCTTATCTCTTCACAGTCAAGTCCACACCGGAAATTCTAGCCTCCCTGAAAGGGAAATCTCGTATCAATTTCTATGTAAAGGGTTCTATATCTGATGGGAGGAGTCTGTCAATCAACATCTACCAAAAATCTGATAAGTACAAACAGTTCCCTGTATTTAACATGGGAGACATCAAAGACAAGGATATCCTCGTAGAAGCAAGCCCAACGAATGAAAATGCATATAAGGGAGAAGTCAATACCAATGGCAAATGGATAAAAGTTTCTCTGGATATCTCAAAGATCTCCAATAATGAGGTTACAACAGCAAATATGTTTACTCTTAAGACAGGAGGAACTGCAACTTACAATCTCCTTATCGATAATATTACGGTTGAGTAAACCGAAGGCTTAATTACCCGAATGAATAAAAAGGCGGTGCCGATAATCGGCATCGCCTTTTATTTATTCTCCAGGTTTGCCCCTCTCGAGACCTTTGCATAAGCCCTTGCGACTTACCTTTTTATTGACTCTACAGGATGCAGTAATCGCAAGATATTGAGACTGAGGGAGAACAGTGAGTGTACTTATCATTATGACCAAGCCCGAATGTCGAAGATAACACAGCGAGTACCGTGTTATGCAACAATCTTAGTAAAGGGCAAACCCTACCAATCCTGCCAGAACAATCATCAAAATAGGATGTATCCATTTCTTGATCGTAGCTACGAACGCCAAAGCAAAGAGAAACAAACTCCGCCAGTCCACGAAGTTTTCGCGAACGATAATGTTATCCAAACATAGCTGTTCGGAAGCCGGACTGATCAACTCCGAAATAAATCCGCTCTGAATGGACAAGAGCAAAGCAGCCGAAGCGATAAGGCCTACTGTAGCTGGTCGAATACCTTGGAAAGAAGCCTCGACATACTTATTGTTCCTGAACTTGCTGAAATAATACGAGATGATAAGCACCAATATAAAAGAGGGCAAACTAACAGCCGTGGTTGCAACAACAGCTCCCCAAACAGAGCCAGTCACCTTATATCCGATATAGGTAGCACTGTTGATTCCTATCGGCCCCGGAGTCATCTGGCTAACAGCCACAATGTCTACAAATTCTTGAGCAGAAAGCCAATGGTATTGATTAACGACCTTGTCCTGAATGAGAGACAACATGGCATACCCCCCTCCAAAACCGAAAAGACCGATTTCGCAATAGACTAAAAATAGCTTGAGGTACAACATCGAACAAAAAAGAACTACAAAGCAGGAGAATGTATCACGAGTGATTTTCTGCCCTTCTCTGCAATGCCCGCTTGATAACAAATGTATAGAAAAGCCCTCCCAAAGCGGAAAGCAATATCACAAACACAGGAGAAACCCCAAAATACCAAACCGAAACAGCAGACACAATTGGTATCCAAAGAGCAGAACGCTTCATCTTCATCGCCTGCCAAGTGCGTAATACAGGGGCTGCAATCATCGCCACAACAACCGGACGGATCCCCATGAAAATGCGAGAAATGATCTGATTATCCCTAAACTCAACGAAGAAAATAGCGATACCCAAGATCACTACAAAGCTGGGCAAAATAGTTCCCAAACAACAAAACACCGCCCCCAATACTCCACGAAGGCGGTACCCGATGAAGATGGAGATATTCACAGCAAATATCCCCGGCATGGACTGCGCCATGGCAAACAGATCGAGAAAGCCTTCTCGGTCGATCCAAGCCTTCCGATCTACCAACTCCTGCTCTATCAGGGGCAACATAGCATACCCTCCCCCAAACGTAAATCCGCCAATTCGGAAAAACGTAAGGAAGAGGGTTAGTAATTCTTTCATACTCTCTCCTACAGAAGATCAGTATCGCCTGCGACTCGAACGCCCGGACGATTTGCTCTTGCTTGCAGAGGTCTTGGCAGGCTTTGCCGCTTTTACTTTTTTAGGTTTTGGATCAGACTTCGCTGTCTCTTTGGTGCGAGAGGTACGTTTCCGGTTTATCGATTTGGCTGATTTACCAGTCTTACCCTCCATTTTGCGATTCATCCACGTAGTGTCTTGTGTAGCATAGAGGCCTTTCTCGAAGTTTTTCAACTCCAACTCAATACGCTTTTGCTCCATTTTGATCGAATCCGGTGTATTGCAATACTGAGCAATCGACCGATCAAGCAGGTTAGAAGCCATCACGATGTCCCCACGATACATACGCATCCGGAAAAAGTCGTCCAAAGTAGCCGAATGTACATTATTCAAGCTGCTAAGCATCGCCTTTTGCCGTGCGATGTATGGCCTGATATTCTCGTATGGAATCCAGAACAGAGGAGTATTGCTTTCTTCTCCATAATCCCCCACATCGGAGAGGATTGGGCATAGAGCCAATATCTTCAGGTCATAGGCACTATTCTGCGGATTGAAATACCACAGCTCCTTGATGTAATAGGCTTTGATATTGTTGGAAGGGATATCGGATGGCTCTATCTTAAAAAGCCTTCCGCTCTCCTTTGGAGCAGCCGCATACATGATCTGTGTTCGATCTAAAAAGTCTTTGAACTGCAAACGATGTTCCTCATCGAAAGCCTCGTAGCCATCCATATACTCATACACGGCTATGGCATCTTGATTGAGCAAATCAAAGACCGTAGAGAATAAGTTCCTCATACCATCTCTGGCACGTACAGGGTAATACAGAGGAGCATTGGAATCTTTGGTAAGATCCAATCTGCGGTATATTACACGCTCCCACGGAGTCCCGTCCGTCTTCTGAGATAACAGCTCATTGAAACTCTTCGCCCGGTTCGACAGAGAACTTGCAGGATCGCTCTTTTTCTGTCCGCGAGATTTGGCTCCAGCTGCCCGTCTCACTGTCACGCCCCCCTCATCGGGGACATCATTTTGAGCCATCCCCGAAGGAGCAGCAACAAGTACGACAGATACAGCCAACAATATTTTTGAGATCAGTTTCATAATCAGTTTACTATTACTTCCATAGGGGTGATACGCCTTGTGATTCCATCCGGTCCGATAGCTTGTACATCGGTAATATAGAATGGCTTCCCTCGTTGCAACGAACGGATCTGTCTTATTTGTCGCTCCGAAAATTCAGCTCCGTTAGAGACTTCGGGTATCGTGTTACCCATCGAATCGAAGAATTTTGTTGCGAACTTCACCACTTTGTAGCTCACATCAAGCACATTGTCGTCTATGGCAGCCTTGAGGCCTCCAGCAGACAGTAGTTGAGACTTGGCAATGCGCCCTCCCTTAAAACGAGTGGGATTGCCCTGCGCATCCTTGATTTCTATGTAAGGAGTAGGATCCGGCAGGGCTCGGACTTTCAGTTTGTTTTTAGTCATTGTCTGTACTCGCCCATCAGTCATCTTGGCGGAAACGGTTATCTCCACTTCCGTGCCGACTTTGGCCGGACGGGCAATCCATAGTTCGCCACGCTTGGTTATCTGCCCATTGGTCATAGAGACAGACACATTCTGGGAGGGAACCCCGGGGACTGCTATACTGATCGGGTTCTCTATACCTGCGTAAAGAACATTCATCAAGACCGGTGCCACGGATGCCATTGGCTCGGTAACATAGTATTCACTCTTAAACTCTCTGCGCATACTGCTACCGTCGGCACGCTTCATCTCTACATAGCCTTGCACAGGATAAGTACCCGGAGCTCCGGCAACAGAAGTGAAAAGACCTTTGCTCTCGGCCGGCAACTGACGTCCACCTACATAAATATCCGGTTGTAATGTGGAGTCTACGCTCGACAGCACAATCTGAGCACGGTAGGTATCTCCTCTCATCACCACTTGGCTTTGGGGGATCACTTGGGCTGTAATCAAATTGACTCGATAGTCTCCGACATCAACAGACTTCAACAAGTTTGTCAAGACTTCTCCTTCGGCAAATCGCACATCACTCTGGATCTTGGTGAGCATCGTTATGGCAGCACTCACCGGCATACTCTCAAACAGAGAAGCCTCCCAAGAGCTTTCCCTATTTGAGGTCTGTGTATCCAACATACGCTCTATTGTAGCCAATTTGGCCGTATCCGATACCAGCTTGCCCGATAAGGCCCTAAAGTCATCTATTTTCTGCCTCAAAGCTTTTCCCTTGCCATTGATGGGGTTGAGCAAGACATAGGAAGCAGCCTCCAGATCATCTTTGTGCTTGATATCTTTGACATCGGCAGTGGATCCATCGGATTTGCGAACAATATCCGATTTGATCTTCTCGATAAACAGACACAAGTCTTCGGAGCTTTTTCGGATCTGCTCTCCTCTCTCAAGCCATTTCCGGACTTTCTCCGGATTGGAGGCATAGGCTGTCCTCAATTCTTCCAACAGAAGCAAATTGCGTCTGTCAGTACCACCGATAGTAGCATCCAAGCCTCGGTCTACCTTCTGGAACCCCTCAAGCACCTCGGAAGAGACATTGAGGGCCATCATGGCGATGAAGACCAAGTACATCAGATTGATCATCTTTTGCCTATTGACATTGCCACCCGATCCTACAGACATATCGTTTTAATAGGTTATATCCAAGTTCTAAACATTAGAAGCAACACGACCCAAGATTCGTATATCACGATTCGGATTGCTTTGGGGCTCCAGCACCCATATTGGGAACATTCATATTCACCGTAAGAGCGGATAGCAGACGAGCATACACTTCATTGAGTTTGGTAAGCTGCGCTGCCATGCGCTCATTCTCGGTACGGAAGTGAGAGCTATCAATCACCGTACCATCGTACATATCCCGAATATGCTGCAAGCCTCGGTTGATGTGCTCTATCGTGTCTATCTGAGAGCTGATACCCTTGAGTTGTATCTCATATATGGTATTCAGACCAGCAATGTTACGCCCGAGATTTTCCATTTCCTTCTGATAGCCTGCAGAGGCCTCGGTCATTCCTTGTAATTGCTCATAGGTCTGCACCATTCCTTCGGACATCTGCCCTATACGCGCAAGTTGTTCGGAAGCCAATGCCAACTTCTCTATTCCGTCTTTCAATTTGGCAAGTTGATCTTCGGGCAAGATGTCGGACAAGGGAGATTGTGGCACTCCTGCTGCAGACGGAGAAGTAGCAGAAGTTACAGAAGCTGTGTTGACCACGGGTGCCCCTGCAAGAGGAGCCGTGTAGGGGAAGGGGAAGCCCTGTATCCCATCTCCACTCTGAGCCGCCTGCCGGGCTTTTTCCTGAAAGTACTCCTTGCGAGCCTCCATTTCTTCCTTATCCATAGGGTTATCCGAATCCAACTGAGGGAACAGATTCTCCCAATGATATTCATTTGCCGGTTTCTCGAAAGCAGAGATGAAGAAAACGAAAAACTCGGTCATCATCCCAACAAACAGCATTTGATTGCCGAATGGCAAATGCAGGAGCTTAAACAATGCCCCGATAATCACAACCGCAGCTCCCCAGCTGTAGAAAAAGTTGAGTACACGCCTACCCTTTCTACTAGCCAAAAAGAGCTCCAATCTATTTCTGTATCGTCTATATTTCTTTCCCATGACGGTAGAGTCTTATTGTTCGTTTATTTAAAAGCTACAGTCGTGCGCACACATCTAAAACCGATATAGGAGCGGGGCACGTTCTGATATTCACTGCTACGTGTAGTACTACGGATAAATCGTGCTACATCTTTCCATGAACCGCCACGTACCACTTTCCGCTTCAAGATGTAGGGATCTTGCAGATCGGCTGTATAAGAAAGCTCAGGGTTGATGTCGTTAAACTGCATCAAACCACTCTCGGTAAACACCGAGCTGGTCCATTCAGCCACATTACCTGCCATATCGTAGAGTCCGAAATCATTCGGCGAGTAAGATCCCACACGAGAGGTAATCAAATGTCCATCCGAAGTATAGTCTCCTTCGCCCGGCTTAAAGTTGCCCAGGAAACAACCTTTGCCACTCCTCAGATCATCGGTACTCCAAGGGTACTTATTATTGCTGTTTCCTGTGCGAGCAGCATACTCCCACTCGGCCTCTGTAGGCAAACGGAAGTCCTCGATAACCTGCCCGGCAGGCAAATCCAACCCTTGACGGAAAGATGCCGAACGCCAAGCACAGAAAGCCAAAGCCTGCTCCCAACTGATCCCTACAACCGGATAGTCGTCATAACCCGGGTGGTTGAAATAGAGCTTCATATATGTATCGTTCTGAGCATTGGGAAAGTCATTTATCCAGCAAGTCTCATCGGGATAGATCGGCACGATATAGGTATTCAGGAAATCATATTCACTGGACAAGGGGCGTGTAATAGTTTCCGATATTACTTTTCCGGCGTCATCTATGTAGGCTGTATCCTTGGAAACAAGCACCTGTTCGTCCAAATTGGGTTTAATATCGGTGTTAAGGTTTCTCTTTGCAGCATCCAACTGATGTTTGCGAAGAGCCGCAGAGCGATAGTCATAGACTTCGTATCGATAGAGCATCTGGTTGGCATCCAATTTGCGCTCTCGGGTCACCGGATTGGTATAGTACACGCTATTGATTGCCTCCAACTCGCTCTCGGAAGCTCTTTTGCCAGAGGGGATAGGTTTAGACCAATCCAAATGTGGAGTCACAGGATCTCCATACCGATCCTCCGTGATCTTAAACTCGGAAAGACCGGCATAGGCAGGGTCGGCCAATCGCTCTCTGATTATAGAATCTCGCACATAGTACACAAACTGGCGATACTGCGCATTGGTAATCTCCGTGCGATCCATCCAAAAAGCATCCACCGAAATCGCTCTGGTGATGGAAGGGCTTCCCCAAATCGAGTCAGTAGAATCTTTGGAGCCCAACACAATCGTACCTCTAGGTATCTGTATCATACCGTAGGGTTGAGGCTCATTCCAACTGCTGAGCCGAGCTCCGGTAAGCTCACCTCCAACCGAAGAACGACCGGAGGCACAGGACAAGAAAGACCCGACAACTCCCAAAGTCACCGAGCAAACCGTCGCATATATCAACTTCGATATCTTCATCTATACTGTCTTAATAATATATCTACACCTCAATTCAAAAAACCGGGCCTGGATTTTCCTAAAGCAAACGCACGCTTTTGTATCGGACATCCCCCTTCTTGGTTTGCGATAGCGGAAAGCTATATGTCAAAAGTAGTTCGTGGCTCCCCCAATTGCGATGCGCCAAAGAAGAGGTCGGCATCTCAAAAGCATAGGTAGCAAACACACTCCCCAAACGCATACCGAACGAGAGACCTGCAGCTGCCATCGGACGATACATCAGGGAGGCATAGAACTTGTCTGCATAACTCATCCCCATATTCACGTCCACCCGATATGAATACCCATCAGTAAGCGCAAAGACCGAAGGGTACCAAGCCAATAACGAACCCACGGGCTTTATATTGTATCCCGCAAGTAAGTTGTACGAAGGTACTAATCTTATGTAATGATTGAGATCATACTTCAGCTGTGGGTTCAAAATATGTCTGGCAGCCACACCGACATACCACTTAGGGTGTATATACATGAGCCCGGCACGCAAGTCAAATGTTTTTCCACCCACCTTGGTCAGAGGGATAGCAGGGTCATTGCCTCCGCTCCCTTCGCCTTCGGGGAGTTTTACTTTTGTGCCATCGAAACTACTGTTGTAAAAACACCCTTCTACGCCGATACTCAAAAATCCGGATTTGAGACGTTGCCGAAAGGCAAACTGCCCGGCAAGCTCCGTCTGTGTAAAAAGCCCTATTGTCTCATTGGTTAGCACGATACCGGCTCCGTGTTGCTGCCCCCAAATAGGTATAGGCGCATCCGCCATCAATACAAAACTCTTTGATGCCCCGGGCATTCCCTCCCATTGCCTGTTGTGCAAAGCTGTCAGCTTGACCTCTCCACTACGGCCGGATTGGGCAGGGTTGTAATACCCCATGGCATGACTGTACTGAGAGAGCGACAAATCGGACTGTGCCGACAGGCTGAAAGCAGCACCCCGGAGTATAAGCCCCCCGAAAAAGCAAAGGCACAAACGAATGATCTTCCCCATACAAACAACAAAAGGACGGCACACGTGAGGCACAATACGCAGCTCACCTCTGCCGTCCCTTGTCTTTTTACAACGCTTCCGATCTCCGATTTAGTATGTAATCAAAAACAGAGATTAGTACTCATCTTCGTCAAAAAAGAAATCTTCCTTGCTGGGATAATCAGGCCAAATATCTTCGATAGACTCGTAGATATCCCCTTCATCTTCTATCTCTTGCAGGTTCTCGATCACCTCAAGCGGAGCACCAGAGCGTTGTGCATAGTCAATAAGTTCATCTTTACTTGCAGGCCAGGGTGCATCCTCCAACTTAGATGCCAATTCCAGAGTCCAATACATAAGGTACCTGTTCTTTAGTTAATTACTACTCTTTATCACGAAGAAACAAACATAAAGAATGTCACTCCGAAGGACAGCACAAAAATAAATGATTATAACGAATATGCAAGCCTATGGCAAATATTATTAGTCCATCATCCGCCTGCGGTAGTCATTATCAATATTTTTCCTGTCGCTCTCGGAAGGAATGAAATGCTCCGATCTCTCCAATTGATCAAGCAACTTCTTGTCTTCGGAGCTGAGCGAATGAGGGATATGGACATTTACATGAACCAACAAATCTCCCTTGCCATATCGAGAGCCATAAACAGAAATGCCTTTGCCACGCAAACGCAACACCTTGCCCGGTTGTGTACCCGGCTCTATACGCAGCTTGACTTTCCCATCCAATGTAGGCACCACAACTTCCCCTCCCTTAGCAGCTAAAGGAACGGAAACGAGCAAATTATATATCAAGTCGTTGCCATTGCGGATAAGATTCTCATCCGGCAGCTCCTCAACAACAACCAACAAGTCGCCATTGATACCACCACGGGGGGCTGCATTCCCCTTTCCGGAGAGAGAGATCTGCATTCCTCCGATCACTCCGGCCGGAATGTGAATATCTATAGACTCCTTGTCTCGCACAATTCCGGAGCCTCCACAGTGGGAACAAGGGTTTTCGATTACTTCGCCCACTCCTCCACAGGTACGACAGGTCGTGGAGCTTTGCATTCTGCCGAATATGGTATCCTGTACAGAGGACACAACGCCCGACCCATGACAGGTCTGACAAGTGTGCTTGTCTTTGCTTTCCTTACAGCCTACGCCGGAACATTCCTTACAAGGGACATATTTGTTCAGTGCAATGGTTTTGTCCACTCCTTTGCTTATATCAGCCAAAGACAGCTTGATACGTACTCTTAAGTCCGACCCCTTGGAGACCGGACGAGCAGATCCTCTGCCGGATGAAAAGCCCGAACTAAAACCACCAAAACTACCAAACCCACCGGAACCGAAAAGGTCGCCGAACATACTGAAAATGTCTTCCATAGACATTCCCTGTCCACCAAAACCTCCGGCACCGGAAGCTCCGCCTACACCTGCATGGCCAAATTGGTCATAGCGACTTCTCTTTTGCGCATCGCTCAATACGCTATAAGCTTCGGCTGCTTCCTTGAATTTCTCTTCGGCTTCTTTGTCCCCCGGATTCTTATCCGGGTGGTATTTGATTGCCAGCTTACGATATGCCTTTTTCAGCTCCTCTTCTGTGGCATTCTTGGCCACCCCGAGGACTTCGTAATAATCTCTTTTACTTGCCATCTATACAAATCCTCCGAAAGTAAATCATTGGCCTACAACCACTGCAGCAAAACGAAGCACCTTATCATTCAAGGTGTAGCCCTTGCGTGTACAGTCTATCACTTTGCCTGCCTCTTCGGGGCTGGGAGCGGGTATCATAGCCACTGCCTCATGCTTTTCATCATCAAACACCTCTCCCACAGTCTCTATGGGTTTCACACCCTGGGCTGTAAGAAAGTCGGTCATCTTCTTGTAGATCAACTCCACACCCTCTGCGAAAGGTGTCTTGCGCTCCTCTTCCGGCAGGTTGGATATGGCACGCTCCATGTCATCCACTACGGGAAGTAGATCTCGAAGGGTACGCTCCCCTCCGTTGCGTATCAGTTCACTTTTTTCTTTCAGGGTACGCTTGCGATAATTGTCAAACTCAGCCATCAGCCTCAAATGGTCATCTCGAAGAGAGTTCAATTCCCGATTGAGCTTTGTCAGCTCATCCTCCTCGGGGATCTCGGCAGTTGCCTCTTTGTCTGTATCCGGTTGCGCTGTATCCTGTACTTCTTCGGTCGGCATTTCCGGGGCTTTTCCGGCTTCTGTCCGACTGTGTTTTTTATTGCTCATTACTATGTATTTTGGGTTTTCTTTCTTGAATTCTATACAAATAACATACCAACCATATGAAACTCCTTATTTTGACAACAATCCAAGGATTCTCGGACAAGTAGGCACCAAGAACTGTGCAATATGACAATCTGCCTTAATGAATGGAGAAAAAGTCCGACAAGGCTTGATTCTAAATTGAAGAAACTTTCTCAACTGGGAATTGCTCTATTCTGTTTATTTGACAATTGTATTGTTATCTTCCGTTATTTGCATTTTGCCCTAAATCAGGGCTATTTTCCCCCTGTTTTCCCTCTCTTTTTTGATGTCGAGGGGAGTCGTTTTTTGCTAACACGGGAGAGAACGAAAATTATCTCCTGAGGAAATTATTTTTTTCTCCTGTGTTAGCAAAAATTCTCTCAGGAGAGAAATTCGGCCCTTCCAGAACGCCCTATTCATCGGCATTCTGGCAGGTGCATAAAGCAGTCAAAAAGCAGTTGCATTGGCCTATCCTATAAGGAGGCTCTTTTCCCCCTATTTTTCGGTTTTTACCGCAAGTGTATTTTTACAAAATACATCAACTTCAATAGCGACTGGTGGACCATAACTCAAGGCTACTATACAGACAAAAAATGGGGTCGCCCACTCTTAAAGCAGACGACCCCAATATCATTACCTTGACCTTGGAGCTATTGAAACAGTCTTTTTAGAACCGGTACAATGGTATCTCCTATCTTACCCTCCTTTTTCAGAGGGAAATACGACAAATCAAATGCGCTTTACCAACTCTATAAAGAGCTTCTCCATGCGTTCACCGGCAGCTTTAGCCGCACGGATCACATCATCGGCATCATTCACAAAATCATCGGCAAAATGATAGCCTTCATTCGTGATCACACTCATACCGAACACACGAAGTCCAGCATGGCGAGCTACAATCACTTCAGGTACAGTACTCATACCAATAGCATCGCCACCGACAGATCCCCAGAACTTATATTCGGCTGGTGTTTCGTAGGAAGGTCCCGTAAGGCCGACGTAGACACCTTCTTTGAGTTCGAGCTTCAGCTCCTTGGCTATCTCTTTCGCTTTTGCCACATACTCTCGGTCGTAAGCCCGAGTCATGTCGGGGAAACGCACCCCAAAAGTTTCCATGTTCGGCCCGACAAGGGGATTAGGCATATTGTTGATGTGATCGGTAATGATCATCAAATCACCAACCTTGAAAGAGGTATTCACCCCTCCGGCAGCGTTTGACACAAATAAGGTCTTTACTCCCAACAACTTCATCACTCTCACAGGGAAAGTAACCATCTCCATCGGATAACCTTCGTAGTAGTGAAAACGTCCCTGCATGGCTATCACAGGCACACCGCCCAACTCACCACAAATCAAATTGCCCTTGTGGCCGACAGCCGTAGATTTGGCGAAATGAGGAATCTCTCCGTAAGGGATCACAGTCTTATTGCTTATCGCCTCTCCGAGTTCACCCAACCCGCTGCCCAATATAATTGCTATTTGTGCTTTCTGAGGCAAGCGGGAAGCTATGTAAGTCGCCGCCTCGTGATAATTCTGTTCTTGCATAATCTTTGAGGTATTGGTTTTAGTGTTGTTATCAATTCATTAGCATAGCCATGGCTTATTTTGCTTGCCGGGCTTTTGCAATCAGCTTATAGGCAACCTCAGCCGCCTTATCTATAATCTCATCTTCTCCTTCTATCTTGCCATGCAACATCAAAATCCGACCATCTACAATTGTCGTGTCGACGACGGCAGAGCCGGAGGCCGAATAAACAAGATTTGATACAAGGTTGTGACAAGGTACCATTTCGGGTTTTTTGAGGTCTACCAGACATAGATCTGCCAGTTTTCCTTCAGCTATCACTCCGGCATCAATACCCATAATAGCTGCACCATCGGCTGTCGCTGTGCGATAGATATCCCGGGCACTTACTGCTGTAGGATCCTTCCTCCAAGCTTTGCCCATGAGAGCTGCCAAGTGCATGGCTCTGTACATATCCAAATTGTTGGAGCTGGAGGTTCCATCGGTACCCAAACCAATCAGGATGCCTCGCCGACGCATTTCCTCATAGCGAAATTGGTAGCCCGAAGCTAATTTGAGGTTGGAAGCGGGGTTGTGCACCACCTTACATCCATATTTGGCCAATAGATCCATTTCCTCCTCGTCCACCCACACAGCGTGAGCCAAAACCAAATGAGGACTGAGTACTCCCAACTTGTGCAGATAGCGAACAGGGCTAAGGCCATACTTCTCCATGGCATCTCGGCATTCACCCTCCGTTTCAGAAAGATGCAAGTGTATCAAGACATCATTCTCCTCGGCAAACCGGTGGCAAAACTGCAATTGCGGCCCACTCACCGTGTAGATAGCATGAGGCCCGATAGAGAATGTGATACGATCCGAAAAGGCCTTGAATTTCTCCAGATAGACATAGCTCTGCTCCCTATCCAAAGCCGCTCGTTCGGGATCATCCCTATCGAAGAGAGTGTAGCTCAACACTGCTCGTAGCCCCATGTCTTCGACAGCTTGAGCAGTAGACAACGGGAAGGTGTACATATCGAGAAAAGCCGCCGTACCACTCCTGATCATCTCCAGGCAAGCCAGCTTGGAGCCCCAATACACATCCTCCGGAGTCAAGTGCGCCTCTACCGGCCAGATATACCCCTCAAGCCAATCCATTAGATTGAGATCATCTCCATAACCTCTGAAATAGGTCATAGCCGAATGAGTATGGCAGTTATACATACCGGGCACAATGGCTTTGTGGCTGCCATCGATGAGCCGCATATCGACTCCCGACTCTATCTTGGGAGCAATGCGACTAATCCGGTTACCCTCAATGAGCAAGTCTGTAGCCTGCCCATCGAGGATTGCCCCTTGTATCAGGATTTTATTTGCTTGTTCTTTCATTTCGACCTCGGTCTCCGTAGAACAATCACTTAAACAGTCTATAAAACTCAGCCACTGCCTCTATCCCCTTATACCACATATCAAGCGGCATATTTTCGTTGGGCGAATGAATGGCATTGGAGCCAAGACCAAAGCCCATGAGAATAGACTTCAAGCCGAGTATACGTTCAAACCCAGCAATAATAGGGATACTACCTCCACTGCGCACAGCCAAAGGACGTTTCCCAAACGCAATTTCTATGGCATCGGAAGCCGTGCGATAGGCGGGCATATCAATAGGACAGAGATAAGCCTGCCCTCCGTGATGTGGGCGAACCTCTACTTTTACGTGCTTCGGAGCCAATGTAGCGATATAGTCTACCAGTTGTTTGGCAACTTTCTCGTGATCCTGATTAGCCACTAATCTGCAGCTGACCTTGGCGAAAGCCTTGGATGGGAGAACCGTTTTAGCTCCTTCTCCGGTATATCCTCCCCATATACCACAGACATCGAAGCAGGGGCGACAGCTATTGCGCTCCAGGGTTACATACCCCTTTTCTCCGGTCACAGCATCCACACCGATAGCATCACAGTATTCCTTTTCGTTGTAAGGAACCTGTGCTATCATACGACGCTCCTCTTCGCTCAGAGGCACCACATCATCGTAGAAACCCGGTATGGTGATATGCCCATTTTCATCTATTATCTTGGAAATAATGTTGCAAAGCTCATTGATCGGATTACCTACGGCTCCGCCATAGATACCCGAGTGTAGATCCCTATTGGGACCTGTAACTTCTATTTCCCAATAAGCAAGACCTCGCAGACCGCTGGTCATGGACGGAATGTCTGCAGCCAGCATGGAGGTATCGGAAACAAGTATAAAGTCAGCTTTGAGCAATTCTTTATTTTGCTCCAAGAAAGGATACAGAGAGCCGGAGCCGATCTCTTCCTCTCCTTCGAGAATAAATTTCACATTGCAGTTTACATAGCCCAAGGCAAGAGCCGTCTCGAAGCCCTTGGCCTGTATCATGGACTGCCCCTTGTCGTCATCAGCTCCACGTGCCCAGATGTGTCCATCACGTATTTCCGGCTCAAAAGGTTCGGACTTCCAGAGCTCAAGAGGTTCGACAGGCATCACATCGTAGTGACCATATACCAACACAGTTTTGGCTTGAGGATCTATGATTCGTTCGGCATAGACCACCGGATTTCCGATAGTGGGCATGACTTCGGCTTTGGTTGCACCTATCTTGAGCAGGTGATCACGCCAATGCTCCGCTGTACGCTGCATATCAGCCTTGTGTTCTTGTTTGGCACTGATCGAAGGGATACGTATAAGCTCGAATAAATCGTTGAGGAAGCGCTCCTCGTTCTGTTTGATGTACTCTTTCGTTGTCATTTCTACTAAATGTACTCGTTACTAATTCTAATGTTACAGCCCAAAGATACCGAATTTATTTGCGCAAAAGCTCACCGACAGACGTTTGCGATTTTGTCGGAGATCGTAGTATCAGACATGTAGTTTCAGCGTTCATCCGCAAGCAAACAAATAGGGCCTGCCACAGAAAACAACAGGCCCACAATGGGACTACGAACAATACAGTCCCCAACAGTCCTCACGATATTATTGTCGATATCGAAAAACCCCTTGTCGGAAGCTCACTCCTTTCATCCTATTTCCCAATGTGACTACTGCATAACATTGCTACAATCCTGCTGTAATATTGATAAAAAGTCAATCCGGATTGGCTCTTTTAGCAATAGATAAGCCTTGTCATTAGTTCAGGGCGCAAAGTCTCGGCTGCTATTTGCTGTATTTGCTCGGCAGTAATGGCATCTATGCGAGAAAGAACGGTCTGCATATCATCATAGCGATCATAATGCAAGAGGCTCTTGGCAAAATTTAGGGCCACGCTCTCTCTCGAATCTTCGGCGATAAGAAGTTGCCCTTTCACTTGTCTTTTGGCAGCAAACAAATCTCGCTCGGGAAGTTGTTGCTCTACCAGTTTGAGCATCTCTTCTTCTATGGATCTCATTGCCTTTTGCACATTCTCCCGGGCCGAAGCAAAGTAGATACTGTACATACCAGCATCGGAATAGGCATTGTAGGAGGCTTCTACATTGTACACCCACCCTTTTTTCTCTCTCAAAGCCATATTCAGACGAGAATTCATTCCCGGCCCTCCCAGAATGTTAAGCAGAAGACCAAGCGGTATCCTCTTCTCGCTATGCATGGAGAATGTAGAGCTCCCCATGAGTACATGCTCTTGGTAGGTATTCCGCCTTGTTCGGATTTGCTTGACTACCGGAGGCTTTTGTGACACATCCGGCTTGCTGATAAGTGGTAACTCGTTCGGGAAACAGCCGAAGACTTGTTCGGCCAACTCCACCAGACGCTCCTCGTCTACTTGACCTTTGATAAAAAACAGCATATTCGATGGACGATAGTATTCGTCCATAAAACGACGCCCCATGGTTGCAGAAATTCGCTTCACGGAACGTTCGTTACCCAAAATACTATGCCCCAAAGGCGTGCCCGCGAAAAGGATATTTTCAAATTCGTCATAAATCAACTCGGAGGGACTATCCCGGTACGAATTGATTTCATCTATGATTACAGTCTTTTCTTTGATGAGCTCTTCCGAGGGGAAACGACTGTTGAGTACAACATCGGCCAACAGCAGAAAGATACGCTGCCAGTAGTCGCAAGGAAGAGCTGCGTAGATAAAAGTCTCCTCTTTGGTCGTATAGGCATTCAATTCTGCTCCGACTTCTTCGGCTCGCTGTATGATATGGGTACTGCTCCGGCTTTTAGTCCCTTTGAAGAGCATATGCTCAACCAAGTGGGCCATACCATAAGAGGCTATATTTTCATTCCTTGTGCCAGCTCTCACTGCGAACCCCATGTACGTAACTTTCTCGTCTTCGGGCATAAAAGCCAGGCGAAGGCCACAACCCAGCGTGCGTATATGATAAGACATTATCTACAAATATGAATGAGACATCAAATTTAATAAATACTTTTGCAGCCGAGATTGTTACGGATCAACAGATAATGGCAGAAGAAGTAAAGCACTACAGTGTAGAGGAGATGTTGCGGCATGAAGCCGATGCAATAAGCCGGATACCCCAAAGCAACGACTACGACAAGGCCGTGGCCATGATTATCGAGCAGGTACACAGCCGAGGAGGACGTCTTATCACCTCCGGTATGGGAAAAGCCGGACAAATAGCAGCCAATATGGCTACAACGTTTTGCTCTACCGGTACTCCTGCATATTTTCTACATCCCAGCGAAGCTCAACACGGAGATTTGGGAATTATACGAAAAAATGACATCCTTCTGTTGGTCAGCAATTCCGGGCGCACCAGAGAAGTTCTGGAGTTGGTCGAGTTGGCAAAAGGGTTGGTCAAAGGCATCCCTATGTTGCTCATCACCGGAAATACGGACTGTGAGCTAGCCCAAATGGTCAATGTCTGTCTCTCCACCGGCAATCCGGCAGAAGTCTGTCCTCTGGGTTTGACTCCGACTACAAGTACCACGGTGATGACTGTAATCGGTGACGTACTGGTGGTGCGTACTATGCAGGCTATCAACTTCGGATATGCAGATTATGCCATGCGTCATCACGGAGGATACCTTGGCTCGAAAAGTAGAGATCTGAGCACAAGATAGTTTCGTCCATGACTTGTACATCTCTTTCGCATACTTTGCCTCCCATAGGTATTGCCATATGTCTACTACTCCTCCTCGGCTGTGCATCCGGCAAAAAAGCCTACAGAGTAGCAGCCATGTGCGAGCGAACAGAAATAGGCAACTATCAGATTTGCTGGGAAACAGACCCGGACATAAGAGGCAAAGTGCGCATATCGGTATTAGACAGACCGGAGAGCCAATCCACAAGTCAAGTGTTTGAAGTCGAAGCAAATTCCGGATCGGCTACCTGTGTCACAAAAGACAATTTCAGCCCCAAATTTTTCCAACTGGATTTTCTTGACCCCGGTATTAAGTATGTAGTGGGGCCTCGCAGAGTGTTACTTGACAGTCTGCAATCTCTGTGGGATATAGGAGGAGTGACTAATACCGATGGAGAAAATACTCGCTGGGGGGTTATATATTTCTCCCAAAATTTCGAGGATTTCAGCCCTTTGGATATGCAAAAAATCAATTCGATGGGGTTACACTCCATCATTGCATTGTGCAACGAAAAGGAAAAACCCGAAGTAGAAACACGAGACGCCACAATCCACCTACCCTGCAATGACTCCTTTCATCTGGATAGCTTACTGCAACGTCTGGTCAGCGAACCTTACACAAATGAGGAAATGCGACTTACGGTCAGGCAAATCCTGCTCTCCTATGTAGATCACAACAATGAGCAAATACGGCAAGCTCTCTTTCTGGCATCCGATCCGGATATGTACCCGATACTATTCTGCTCACCTTACCCACTGGGGGGGCTGTCCTATCTGGGTATGCTCATCTTGAGCACTTGCGGTGTATCAGACCAAGCTATCGTAGAGCTCTACACAGAGCCTAATCACAAGATCAAAAAAACTAGCCGCTGGAAAAACCTTGTTGCACAAATGAATGAGGAACAGCAAGAGGCCTTCACTTTTTTGATTACGGCTCACGATGATCTTATGCTGGAAGTAATGGAGCTCATCCGATCCCGATATGGCAGCATATCCAACTACCTCACCCAAGAGCTTGGCTTCGGCCCGGAAGATCAGGCTCGTCTTAGACAAAATATTTTGAGCAACTAATCCGACTTTCTCCGACAAGCCTGCAAATTCGGTATACGCTGCTATATTTCACCTTGTGCGACCAAGCTGTGGAAAGCTGCCATCGCAACAACAAAAAACTAATTCATTTTGAATACATTCCAAGAATTAGGGATCATCGATCCCTTGATAGAAGCCATAACAGAAATAGGCTTCGAGCATCCCATGCCTGTACAAGAGGCTGTAATACCCTACTTATTGGGTGATGACATAGATCTAATTGCCTTAGCACAGACCGGCACAGGTAAGACAGCTGCTTTCGGCTTACCTCTGATCCAGAAAATAGTAAACACAAACCGGAAACCGGAAGCAAAGAAACCTGCGGCTCTCATACTCAGCCCTACACGAGAACTATGTTTGCAAATTGCCGACGACCTGATCTCCTACTCCAAGCTCCTTGATCAAATACAGATTGTGCCCGTATATGGCGGAGCTTCTATCGAGGCTCAGATTCGCTCTCTGCGGAATGGAGTCTCGGTACTTGTCGCCACCCCGGGGAGATTAGTAGACCTGATCAACAGGAAAGCCGTCTCACTGGAAAATACCAATACAGTGGTACTTGATGAAGCTGATGAAATGCTAAACATGGGCTTCACCGAGAGTCTCAACGAGATATTAAGCCACGTGCCGGAAGAAAGGCATATGCTGCTATTCTCAGCGACAATGCCGAAAGAAATAAATGCGATAGCACGATCATATATGCACGATCCGAAAGAGATCGTCATTGGCTCCCGAAATATGGCGAATACCAATATCAAACATCAATACTATTTGGTAGCCGCCAAGCATAAATACCCAGCCCTGAAACGTGTAGTGGATTTCTACCCTAATGTTTATGGCATCGTATTCTGCCGCACAAGGGCAGAAACCCAAGAAATAGCAGACAAACTGATACAGGATGGCTACAATGCCGACTCTCTGCATGGAGAACTTAGTCAAGCCCAACGAGACTATGTAATGCAGAAATTCAGGATAGGACACATTCGACTGCTTGTGGCAACAGATGTGGCAGCCAGAGGATTGGATGTAGACAACCTCACCCACATCATCCACTACGGACTACCGGACGAAATAGAGGTCTATACACACCGGTCGGGACGTACTGCCAGAGCTGGTCGCACAGGCCTGTCCATTGCATTGTGTCACAGTCGTGAAAAGTCAAAAATAAAGGGAATAGAGCAGCGCATAGGGCAATCCTTCGAAAGAGCTTACCTGCCTGACGGAAAAGCTGTCTGTGAAAAGCAGATCTACCACCTGGCCGACAAAATAGAGCGAGAAGTACCGGAAGAGAACTCCGCCATTGAAGATCTTCTACCCGGTATTATGCGCAAATTGGAATGGATAGACAAGCAGGACTTAGTCAAACGTATTGTAAGTCTGGAGTTCCGTCGGATGCTGGAGTATTATCGCTCGGCCCCAACGATAGACGAGGCTGATGAAAAAGGGCGTATAAAAACTGAAACAAACGAAACGCGCCGCAACAAACGAAATGCACAAGCCGAGGAAGGGATGAGCCGACTCATGATTAACTTCGGTAAGGCAGATCAGCTATTCCCAGACAAGCTGATAGAGCTGATCAACCGCTGTTGCCCCGGCCCTCGCATCAAAATTGGCAAAATCGACTTACTGTCACGTCAAGCATATTTCGAGGTTGAGGAAGATATTGCCGACAAGGTAATATCCATGATGAACGACTACGAGGTGAATGGTCGCCTGATACGAGTAGAATATGCCAAGCCTTTCTCAAAAGATGAGCAACACTCCCGCAGGGCATCCACACGCAGAAATAGTAGGTATAAAGACCGATCGAGTGGAAATAAACGGAGCAGCAGACATAGTGATACAAAGGCTAAAGGAAGGAACAGCAAGGGGAAAAAGAAAGGGGAGCATTTCTACGACAAGTTTCGCTAAAACTCTTTCCCCCCAATAGGGGTAAGTTGGGTCTATTACCTCAGAGACTATTGTATAGACTCTTTGGCATTCCGAAATTCAAATATGGCACAAAAAAAAGAGGGTGTTGCTTTTTCTGCAACACCCCCTTTGAGTTATATTTTTCCGGCAAAATCAGAAGTTATAAGCCAGACCCAATCCTACAATTTCCTTAAACTGCACCTTGGCTCCAGTTACTACCCCGTTGCTATCAATCATCTTTACATAATCGTCATAGATAAGGTTCGTGGTAACTGTAGCCGACAAAAACTTATTGATCTTCGCTGCAACAGCCAAATCCCAATTGACATCAATATTTCCGAAGTCGTGGGTGTAAGCTGAAAAAAGGCTTAGTTTGGTCACTACATTGATATTTTTCATAGGAGAAAAGTTGGCTAAAACCACAGTAGAAGCTCCAAGCTCAGCAAAAAGCTTCTCGCCCTTCTTCACTCCAAAGGCCCCAGCATCAGAAAGTCTCTTATCATCCACGATAGTCAATTTACCGGTAAGGGGAGACATAAATATGGATACAACTTTATGTGGACGATACTCTGCTCCAAGCCCCAAATTGAGGTAGGCAGGAGCAAAGAAGTTGGAGATATAGTTTTCCTTGGGATCGGAGGGTTTCTTGTACCCCTTGGCATACTGTGTCAAAAAGGAAGCCATACCCGACACCAACCATTGCTCCGTAGCTTTGTAACCAGCCATTGTACTTAGCTCGAATTTGTCTACGGTCTTTACCCAATCATTGGCTTGGGTATAGTTCATCCCAAAATCTGTGTTAAGTGTGTTATTCCAGCTAAAACGTCCTTTTTCATACTTAGCTCCTATGTTGAGATACACATTACCGGCAACAGTATTGTCCCCCCCGGCAGCCCAATTAGTGAGGGAGGTTTGCGAAAGATTCAAGCCCGTAATTCCGGAAACAGTCCAATTCTTGGTAGTGTCTTGTGCATAAAGATGAGAAACAAGCAAGTGGGAACTCAGTGTGATAATGATCAATGCTAACTTTTTCATAGGATTTCTAAAAATAAGAGGAGTATACTCCAATACTCCGGTTTGTTACCGATACTAATTGGTGCCCTTTCTACCTCAACTGTCACGATTTGCAGTGAGTAGAGAAACGACAACTCTCACTGGGCAAGAAACAACAGAAGTTCATCTTTTGTTCGGCGTTGCCCACAAAAAAGATTATGAAAAGAGAAAAATAAAATCTGTGGATGGTGAGTACAGATTCATAGGAGCCATATTTCAGTCTCATTTCCTCAATGATTATAAAAAAAAACCACGAACCTAGTTAGGGTTCATGGCTTTACAATTTCATTTTCTTAAGTGGGCCCAATAGGATTCGAACCTATGACCCTCTGCTTGTAAGGCAGATGCTCTAAACCAGCTGAGCTATAGGCCCCAATTGTTCCGTAGAAGGACAGCAATAGACAACCGCGGGTGGGCCCAATAGGATTCGAACCTATGACCCTCTGCTTGTAAGGCAGATGCTCTAAACCAGCTGAGCTATAGGCCCTAATTGTGGTCGTCTGCGTCTACGTCCGCACTCTCAATTCGAGGAGCACCTCTCGGAAACACAGCGCAAAGGTACAAGGATTTTCGAAACTTACAATAGTATAGAATGAGGAAATCTGATATTTATTCCCCTGCAACAGAAACAACATGCACAAAGAATCCGATCAAAAGAACTTCCTATATAACCATAACATATTATAGTAAAGGCTATTAACAATAGCGATATTCTCTTTTCGTTTGAGTGAAAATCACACAACATTGCAACAAATATCTTCCGTTTAGTACCCAAACAAATAGAAACTCCTTATTTTTTCTCTGTCATAGCTTCTCATCTGGATTTTGTCCATACTGTAATCAATGTCACAAAACGATGTCACAACAAAGAAAATCATCCAATGAAAAGGCCTCATTTCTGAGACCTCACGAAAAGAATCATTCACGTGGATGCCCTATGATCTACATGAAGCAAACAAACATCCAGTATACGGCAAAGAGATTCTGATATGTTTTGTAAAATTTCGCTTGCAGAGAAAACTGGGAAAACAGGAAAAAAGGTTCTGAAAACAAGAGAATCCCCCCTCCTTGAGGCCTTTATGATCACCTCCTGAGATGCCTATGAATAGAGCGTTCTGGAGGGGGTATTTTTTCTCCTGTGTAAATTTTTGCTCTCTCCTGTGTTAGCGAAAATTCTCTCCTGTGAGAATTTATTTTCTCCCGTGTCAGCAAAAAACGCCTCCCATAGGCCTCAAAAAGAGTGGAAAAACACGGTCAAATAGCCCTAATTCGAGAAGAAAAACTGCAGTAAAAAGGAAACAAAACAGCACAGAAATATATAAATATACATATAATCCTAGGTGCCTATAAAAGAGGAGACCTAAGAATTTATATCGAGGGCTGTTGCATAACATGACTTTCGAAGCGTTATCTTCATTCAATATTCAGGCTCGGCCATATACGATAATAAAGTATTTCTTGTGCCCTTATTCCCAATGTCTTCAAGATCACCTTACTCTGCAAATCAATAAAGTAATAAGTTCTACTTGCCATTTTGGAACCCATGCAAAAGGCTTCAAGCATCATTAGATGGGTTACATCATGCATAGAGCACATCGCAACAGAGCATTTTGAGCCAAACACAACTACTCTTGAAGCGATCTGCATGAGCTCCATCACGACCTAACTGTACGACATCTTAAACTTTCTATTCCTGCATTTTTGCCTGCCTCATTGAAGTTCTTTTCCTGATTGTTTCATCAAAAAGCTTGGAGAAATCATCTACGATTCAGGAACATCAACTATATTTGTCTTCATAAAATAAAGCAGTTCTTTTCATATCTCATTTTGAATATCAAATAATAAATCAAAATGAATTCGCTTCTTTTTCAATTATAACACCGGCAATATTAGGTAGTAAATACAGTTGGTGAGGTGGTTTTATCCACCGTTTTGTTACGTTGAACTCTCGTTAAAAACTATTATGACTATATCATGCAATAAAGTCCTTATCACAGTTGTGATGTTATTGGGCACGGTGCATTGGTGTTGCGCTCAGTCTGCTTTCTCACTTTTGGGAAAGGTGATAGATGACAAGGGGGATGCCCTAGTAGGAGCCTATATCGAATTGCTTGTGTCAGAAAGTGCAGCACCTATTGAGACTATTATCACCAATCATCTCGGAGAGTTTTATGTCTCTGCCGAAAAAGAGATACGCATCATCAGGGTGCAGTATATCGGATTTGAGAGGAAGGTCTTACAAGCTCCTTTTTCTTCTCCACTACTCATAAAGATGAAGGAGATCCCCTTAGAACTGGAAGAGGTCACGGTAACGGGACAAAGCTCAAGCAGAATCACAAATGATGGTATCAAGTTCTCGCCTACAAGGCTACAAAAAGCATTACCCAACATCACACATTACCTTGCGCAACTACCTTTTGTCGAAAAGTCTGGTAGTGGGTTTACTGTAGTCGGCAGAGGTGCAGCTGTAGTCTATATCGACAATCGAAAGCTCGAAGACCTACAAGAACTAAAAGAGCTCAAAATGGAAGACGTGCTCTCGGTCGATGTATTGCCCAATCCAGGGGCTTTCTATGATGCAGACGTCAGGGCTGTGATCAAGATCCGCACAAAAGGGAAGAAAGCCGGAATAGGTGCAGAGATCGCAAGTAGTGTGATCCATAGCGAACGCACAGAGTATTGGAATAGGGGTAAGTTCTCGTACAACACACCTACGCTCAGCTGGCAGTCTTCGCTCGCATATGACTATGACCCTACACGTGCCCAGCTCGATATAGTGCAGTTGATGACGAAAAACCAATCTTCGTCCGTGAAGTACAATAGTACGGAGGAGCAACTCTATAGGAATCTGTTTCTCCGCAATAGCTTGGTCTATTCTCCCAACAAGAGCAATAGTTTGGGTGTCTCACTCACATACAGTCATGCGCATTGGAAGACAGATATCGTCAATGGATTGCACTATACAGATGCAGTGAGCAACATAGAGTTTGAGCAAAAATCGAACTCTAAGAGTCCAAGTCATAAGTGGACGGGAAACCTGTTTTACAACTACTCCGACAAGCGTTGGGACCTACTCTTCAATACTGATCTCTATCGAGGAAACAATTCCAACGTTATGACTTCTATGAGTTCGGATCATACGGTAGAGCCAAATGTCAATACGCATTCGGAGGGTAGCAACTTCCTCACCTATTCCCAAGCCGTAGCGAGCTATAAAGTCTCGGATCGCATAAATGTCCAATTCGGTGCAGACTACGCTTATACATCCGTTTCACAAACGTATCAAGTCGGTGGCAGTCATGCTACACTAAGCCCATTTGATATAAGGACTTATCAGCATCGCTATGCCAGTTACGCTACAGTGCAATATGCCCTCCAACCCTTATCTTTTGTGGTGGGGCTTCGACACGAGGCATTGTCCATCAAACGAAAGGACAAAGCACAGCTGGGTGCTCGCAAGCTCTTCTCTCGCTCTCGACTATATCCCTCTGCTTCCATATCGATGAGCAAAAAGGCTTTTCAGTCGCAGTTGTCCTATTCTATGAAGACGGAATATCCAGCATACAATCAGCTGCGAGCAGGTCTTAATTACAGTTCGCCCTATCTATACGAAGGAGGTAATCCCGACTTGCGTCCAGAGACACGACATGAATTATCGCTCTTGAATAGGTATATGAAGAGTTCTCTGATGATCAATTATACAGCAGTCGTGGACCAAATCATACAGGTACCCACGCTTTATGCCGACAATATCATGCTTTATAGACCGGACAACCACGGTGTAAACAAATATCTCTCGTTGTCTATCAGTCAACGAATCAACTGGGGCGACTTTTGGAAATGTGCGCTGCGAATGGACTACCAAACACAATGGATGCATGTCGCAGGATTCACAAGAGAGCGAGGCGATGGATATATGCTAAAAGTCGACAACACCATTAGTCTCGGCAATCATGTCCAATGTTTTATCAATGGTGCTTATCGTAGCGCAAGCGAAAATGGTTTGTTCAAAATACCTCGAGCGTGGAATCTCGATGTCGCTCTCAACTTGTCTCTGCTCTCAGACCGCCTAAATATCTATCTCGAATGTGCAGATATTTTCTCCACGCTACACGGCAAACGGGCGTATGATGGCGAACACATCACCATGGATTATAGCCGAAACTATCAGACACGCACATTCACGATATATGTCTCCTACAAGTTGTCAAACCTCATCAGTGGCAAGAAGTACAAGGGCAACACTACCAACGATGAAATAAAACGCCTTTAGTATAGTTTATCGAAAGCTTAGGTGCTTTGAGAGAAAAAGTTATTGCCATTCATATAGCACACGAAAAGACTATGTGCAGGACCTTCAAAAGGTCTACTCTATAATTAATAAGAACAAGACCAAAGCAAATAGAACAACGGTAATCCTTTGCCGTACACCATAGACGGAGCGAACGTAGTGATAACCACTGGGGAAAGCACCACTCCCCAATGATTAGGGAAAACAACAAACAAGAAGACAATCAACGCTTGCAAAGCTTTCGGGAAAAAATTGAGTAAGGACATAATACCCTACTCCAAAAGTATGGAGCAGTGAGTGCCGAACTTCTGAAGAACTACCTGCAAGACATCGGGAGAGATCCAATGACACTTGTTTCCCTTAGTACAGAGAAACTCAAAGCCCAACAAAGAAAGCAAGAACGAAGGAACGTATGGTAACAACCGAAATTCCGACAAACAGCTTAACTCCTTTGTGCGAAGGAGTGGTGAGGATGATATTCCCCTAACGGCTCTTACGATAGATTTCTTTGATGATTACCGTTTCCTTTTTAAGAAGGAGGATTACACACCGCTGCAACGATAAATGGGCATTTGTATTGGTTGAGTCGACTAATGTAGCTAGCCGTCAGTGTCAGGGAGCAATACGCTTCAATCTGTTTGAAGAGGCGAAGTATGAAGCCGTGGAGCGCAAATCTCTTTTTTAAGCAAAGGCGATGTGACAAAGCTCTTGACATTCCCATTGCAGGCCGAAAGGGATGGAAGTAAGTCGAAGAATGTTTATCTCATCTGTCCTTACGGGTTTGCATTTTCCGACTTACAAAGTTTGCGAGCTTCGCAAGTCGAAACGAACAGTGAGGAGAAGCGGTATATCCGCAAGGCAAGACAAAAAACGGATGTGGAGAGTCTGATACCTCGTTATATCCGAATAGTGGAGTTGATAATCTCACTTTACACAAAGGAGAAGAGCAAGGGAGATTACAAGGTATTTCCCGATACGATGAGCAAGGGGAAACTAAATTACTCACCTCAAAGCCGTAAAATTGGCGTGTGATATTCGCACTCCGCTGATCTACCATGTTGGTTTCCACAGCTTCGGAACATTGGCTTTAACATTGTTCTATCCAACTAAGCGTAAATAGGGAAGTTGGATTTCTGATGATTTCAATATTGAGTTCAGGCTTTTTAGGCAGTATGTTGTAAGCGATAAGTCCCGAGATCAGGTTGGTGACAAAATTGTGGTCTATAGGTCAAAAACAACAACTACATTTGTCTCTATAAAGATAAAGCAACATTTTATCTATTCACATTTTACTGACCGTCAAGTATTAAGAAACAATTAATTCGCTATCTTTTCAATCATAACACCAGCAATATTAGGTAGTTAATACAGTTGGTGAGGTAGTTTTATTCATCGTTTTCTCATGTCGAACTCTCGTTGTTATAGAACGAACATTAGGCACAATCCCCGATAGTTTAGTGATGCTTATTGTTCGGTATTGAGGACTTGTCAAAACGCATAGTCAGAACATATTCGAAACCATAGCCTTGGATCCTTATCACCCCTCCCGACCTCTCTCATCCTCACATCCGAGAGATAGCATATTTGGAGTCAAGATTATTTTAGTTCCTTTCAGTTTTTATAGCTACCTTCGCTACGAATACAACAAGTACTTGCAACAAAAATGGATATATTAGAACTCAATGAGCAGGAGATTATCAGACGTAATAGTTTGGAAGAACTTCGCTCAATAGGGATAGAGCCTTATCCGGCAGCCGAATATGTGATAAATGACGACTCGGCCAACATAAAAGCAACATTCGATGACACGGAAGAAATTCCTCGCCAGGTTCGTGTGGCGGGACGGGTGATGAGTCGTCGCATCATGGGTAAGGCTTCGTTTATTGAGTTGCAAGACAAACAAGGGCGGATTCAAATCTATGCCACTCGTGATGACCTTTGTCCAGAAGATGACAAAACTTTTTACAATGTGGTTGTAAAGAAAAGCATGGACATTGGTGACATCATAGGAGTAGAGGGCTTTGTTTTTCGCACCCGTATGGGAGAAATATCAATCCATGCTCAAGAGATTACATTCCTCTCAAAAAGTCTCAAGCCACTACCCGTGGTAAAAGTGAAGGATGGAGTTACTTACGATAGTTTCAGTGACCCTGAGATGCGTTACCGTCAGAGGTATGTAGATTTGATCGTAAACGAGGGAGTGAAAGATATTTTCATCAAACGCACCAAGATATTCAATGCAATGCGCTCTTTCTTCAATGAGCATGGATATCTGGAAGTGGATACCCCCGTACTACAGCCGATACCCGGAGGGGCCTCTGCCAGACCTTTTATCACACATCACAATGCCTTGGATATTCCCCTCTACTTGCGTATCGCCAACGAGCTGTACCTGAAAAGGCTCATTGTAGGGGGCTTTGATGGTGTTTACGAGTTTAGTCGCAATTTCCGCAATGAGGGGATGGACAGGACTCATAATCCAGAGTTTACGTGTATGGAGATATACGTAGCCTATAAGGACTACAATTGGATGATGTCATTCGTAGAGCAAATGCTTGAGCGGATATGCCTTGAAGTCTTGGGCACGACAGTGGTCAAGGTTGGAGAAAAAGTCATTGACTTCAAGGCTCCATACAAGCGCATCACAATGACAGATGCCATAAAAGAATACACCGGAGTGGACATCACCGGTATGGACGAGGATACACTACGCAAGACGTGCAAAGATTTGGACATAGAGGTTTCGGAAGCTATGGGTAAAGGAAAGCTGATAGATGAAATCTTTGGGGAAAAATGCGAAAGTCAGTACATACAGCCGACATTCATCATCGACTACCCCAAAGAGATGTCTCCGCTAACCAAGCAACACCGATCCAACCCAGACCTCACCGAACGCTTCGAGCTTATAGTGAACGGCAAAGAAATAGCCAATGCCTACAGTGAGCTAAACGACCCTATAGATCAACGGGAACGTTTTGAAGAGCAATTGAAACTGTCTCAAAAAGGAGACGATGAGGCAATGTATATCGACCATGACTTCCTGCGTGCGTTGGAGTATGGTATGCCTCCTACTAGTGGTATGGGTATTGGAATGGATCGTTTGGTAATGTTGCTCACCGGACAAGAGAGTATACAAGAGGTGCTGTTCTTTCCACAAATGAGGCCTGAAAAGAGGGTTCAGCGAGACAGTCGGGAAACCTTCGCAGCTGCTGGTATTGCCGATGAATGGGTACCAGTGCTATACAAGGCTGGCTATTTGACTGTAGACGCTGTGAAGAAAGAACGCCCGGGAAAGATACTCCAACTCCTTACTGACCTGAACAAGAAGTACAAATTAGGCTTGCCGGCACTTCACTTAGAAGACGTAAGCTCTTGGAGTTCTGTAGAAAAATAAGCAGTGTAAAAGGATAGTATTGCCACAGAGACGATTAGAGTGTGGTATGCCAGGAGAACTATCCTTTTTACTTTCTGTACATCAACTATATTCGAATGGACAGCTTAGGCGTCATAGGGATACTAGGCAGTGGCAGTTGGGCTACGGCTTTGGCTAAGATTATATTAGGGACCCAAACCCGAATCAATTGGTTTGTGCGTCGGTCGGAAAAAATCAAAGCCTTTCAACAGACCGGTCATAACCCCGACTACCTCACATCCGTACACTTCGATAAAAAACGAATATGTTTCTTTAGCGACTCGGATCTGAATGCCTTTTTCCGAGCTTCTGACACTGTCGTATTGGTAACGCCCTCTCCTTTCATAAAGACCTATCTCAAACGACTTCGCTCATCCAGCCTCAAAGACAAACTTATCATCAATGCGATTAAAGGAATTGTTCCGGATGAAAATGTCCTCATATCGGATTATCTGGAACATGAAATGGAAATTCCTCGACATATGATAGGAGCTGTTGCCGGCCCGTGTCATGCAGAGGAAGTGGCAAAAAACAGGCTATCCTACCTCACTGTGGGTTGCTTCGACAAGGCCAAGGCTGAGCTTTTTGCACAAGCTCTACGCACGGACTTTACTTTCTGTGCTGTGAGTAATGATGTGGTGGGGATAGAGTACGCCTCTGTTCTGAAAAATGTCTATGCCATAGCTGCAGGAATTTGCAATGGCTTACAGTATGGAGATAACTTCCAGTCCGTACTCATGTCGAATGCAATCAGTGAGATGAATCGCTTTGTCAATACAGTGCACTTGGTCGATAGGGATATTACGGATTCTGTGTATCTGGGCGACTTGTTGGTAACAGCCTACTCGCAATACAGCAGAAATCGTACTTTTGGCAACATGATAGGGAAGGGCTACAGCGTGAAAGCAGCTCAGATGGAAATGGAGATGATCGCAGAGGGATACTATGGGGCCAAGTGTGTACGTGAGGTAAACAAACGTTTCCGTGTAAATATGCCTATCATGGATACTGTATACGAAATTCTGTATGAAAAACGAGTCCCGAATGAGGCTATTACAGCACTTACTCGGCATTTCAAATAAAAAGGCAAATTGGCACTATGAGTGACCTGTACATAAACCTACAATCCATCCAAGCTCTGTATGATGCTGAGATAGAAAGATTGGCTGTGCAGTCCGGCAAGACTTTACTGGAACGAAAGAAGGAAGACAAAAATCATGTATTAGGCTGGGTAGATACTCCCATCAGTATGCAGGAAGAAGACTTCCTTCGGATAGAACGAGCAGCCTCTACTTTCTCAGGCTGCGATTTTGTGATATGCATCGGTATTGGTGGGAGTTATTTGGGAGGGAGGGCCGTAATACAGGCCCTCGGGCATAGCTTTGAAAGCTATCGAACAACACATAAGCATCCGCAAGTCCTCTTTGCCGGGCAGAATATCTGTCAGGACTATCTATATGAACTCATGATGCTGCTCCAAGATAGAAGTTTTGGCATCATACATATATCAAAGAGTGGCACAACCACAGAGCCGGCTATTGCCTTTCGTTTCTTGCGAGACCTCTTGATAGGAAAGGTCGGAGAGAAAGAAGCCGATCGGCTTACAGTAGTCATAACCAGCCCTTTCTCAGGAGCTTTACGCACTCTGGCTAATCAAAAAAAACTCACAGCATTAGACATCCCGGACAATGTGGGAGGTCGCTTTTCCGTCTTAACAGCTGTGGGATTGTTACCCATGGCTATATCAAGGATAGACATACGCCAGTTGCTCAATGGTGCAAAAAGGATGAGAGAGCAATGTCTGTCCGTGGCTTTTGACAAAAATCCGGCCATGCGCTTTGCGGCGGCCCGATATGCACTTTACATGAGTGGGAAAAAAATCGAAATTTTGGCAACCTCCACTCCAAAACTGCATTTCTTCTCTGAGTGGTGGAAGCAGCTCTTTGCCGAAAGCGAAGGGAAGCAGCAACGAGGTCTTTTTCCTGCTGCCATTACGCTCACTACCGATCTCCATTCTATGGGACAGTGGATACAGCAAGGGGAGCGAAGTATATTTGAAACCTATGTCACTGTAGATAAATGTAGAAACAACCTCACTCTTCCTCTCTACGCAGAGGACACCGATCAACTCAATTACATTGCAGGATATAGCCCCAATGAAATCAACCGACAGGCCCTCATTGGCAGCCAGATGGCCCATACCGAGGGAGAGGTGCCAATACTTGAAGTCAGTGTACCGGAGCTAAACGCCTACTGCATGGGACAACTCCTTTACTTCTTCGAGTTTGTGGTGGCTATCGGAGGTCTCATGCTGAAGGTTAATCCATTCGATCAACCTGGAGTGGAGGCCTACAAAGTCAATACATTTAGGCTACTCAAAAGGCCCGGGTACTAATTATCCGTAGAAACCAAAAAGAAAAAGAATCACACTATGATGAAATACAGCAAACAACCGGCATTGGCTCTGCCAGAGTATGGACGAAACATACAAAACATGGTGAACCATTGTCTCTCAATACCAGACCGAGTTGAGCGAAACTTTTGTGCACGATCCATCGTTCGGATCATGTCCGGTATGTTTCCAGAATTTAAGGTAAACAATGGCAATAATGAGAATGTCTATTGGGATCATCTTGCTATCATGGCCGACTTCAAGCTCGATATAGACTATCCTTGCGAGGTTATTCGCAAAGATCAGCTGGAGAAGCAGCCGACAAAAGTCCCCTACCCCGACAATGACATCATCTATCGACACTATGGTCACATCGTGCAAGAGCTCATCAAGAAAGCATCTGAGATGAAACCGGGAGAGGAGCGGGAAGCCCTATCTCTAATGATCGCAAATCAGATGAAACGCTCCTATGCCAATTGGAATAAACCGGAAGTAACCGACTTTAGAATATTCAAGGATCTATACGAATTTTCAGACGGAGAAATAGAACTCTCGGAGGATAGGCACATCTTGTCGAAGCCGGAAATACATCAGCAAGACAATACCACAAAACAGGGCAACAAGAAAAAGAAAAAGAAGTGACAAGAGACCGGATCGGTCCTCTCTTTCACAATCGTGAGAGAAAAGCAGACTTGCCAACAATTAAGTAGAACAACGAATCTTTTATTTACTATGGGCTCATTCGTTATTGAAGGTGGATACAAATTGAAAGGAGAGATTGTTCCTCAAGGGGCAAAAAATGAGGCACTGCAAATCATTTCGGCTACCCTTCTGACCAGTGAAAAGGTAACAATACACAATGTACCGGACATTCTGGATGTCAATAATCTAATAGACCTATTGCGTCTGATGGGCGTAAAAGTGGATCGGCTAAATAGCAGTAGCTATTCTTTTTGTGCTTCAGACATCAATTGGGATTTCATAAAAGACGAATCCTTTCTACTCAAAAGTCGCAAGCTGAGGGGTTCTGTCTTACTCGTCGGTCCAATGATTGCTCGTTTTGGCTATGCCATATTCCCCAAGCCAGGAGGAGACAAAATCGGGCGTAGACGTCTGGACACCCATATCACAGGTATCATGGCCTTGGGAGCTGACTGTGAGTATATCAAGCCAAAGCAAAGCTATGAGTTAAAGGTTTCTGGAAAACTCCGTGGCACCTATATGCTGCTGGATGAAGCCTCTGTAACCGGCACAGCCAATATCGTCATGGCAGCCACACTGGCTGAAGGGGTTACCACAGTATATAATGCAGCCTGCGAGCCTTATCTGCAACAGCTTTGCAAACTCCTTGTGTCTATGGGTGCGAAAATAGAAGGCATCGGATCCAATTTGCTTACTATTACAGGCGTTGATTCACTTCACGTCGCTGAGCACCGTATCTTGCCAGACATGATTGAAGTTGGCAGTTTCGTTGGTATGGCTGCAATGACCGGTTCCAGCATCACGATCAAGGATGTAAGTCTGCCAGACTTAGGAATTATTGTTCCCTCGTTCAGACGGCTCGGAATTCAGGTACAAGAGCAGGGGGATGACCTCCTTGTACCGGAGCAGGAGATATATGAGATAGAAACCTTTATGGATGGTTCCATCATGACTATTGCCGACGCTCCATGGCCAGGACTCTCTCCAGACTTACTCAGCGTGTTTCTGGTTGTTGCCACTCAGGCAAGAGGTTCTGTGTTGATACACCAAAAGATGTTTGAGAGCCGTCTCTTCTTCGTAGACAAATTGATCGACATGGGGGCACAAATTATTCTTTGTGACCCACATCGAGCCACAATTATAGGGCTGGGCAAACGCTATAGTCTCAGGGCTGCACAAATGACATCCCCAGATATAAGAGCCGGTATAGCCCTATTGATAGCTGCTATGAGTGCGGAAGGTACCAGCATCATACACAACATTGATCAAATAGACCGAGGATACCAAAATATAGAACATAGACTCAATGCACTTGGAGCACACATCTCTCGCCTTTCTTGATCCAATAAATCAGTCAGATCTATTGCCAGTCGGTCGAACACTCAAGCCGCACGCCCTTTCTGGAGAAATCGCATGTGAGTTGGATATAGACCCGTCCGCTCTGCTTGAAGACGAGAGCGAGAGATTTTTCCTATTCATAGAATTGGATGCTCTTCCAATCCCTTTTCGGGTATTAAGTTATCGATCTAAAAGAGACTTGGCGTTACTCCGTTTCGCAGAAGTAAACAACTCCGACGAAGCTCTCCGTATATCTGGATGTAAACTTTATATACAGTCAAAGTACATCGAAGACGAAGCTGAACTGAACAACCCAAACCGACTCCTTGGATACCATATTATTGACAAAAAAAAGAATGAGGTAGGAGAAATAGTATCGGTAGATGAATCTACCATCAACCCTTTGTTTGAACTGTGTCTATCATCCTCCAAAGACAAAAAAGTACTTGTCCCGGCAGCTAAGGAGCTCATTATCGAGATAGATCACTCCAAGAAAACTATCGAACTGAATATCCCATCCGGCATCTTGGATCTATGAAAAAAAGAAATGTTGCAATACTAGGATCTACAGGATCTATCGGTACCCAAGCTCTCGACATAATAAGAGATAATCCGGATCTCCTATCGGCGTATGTGATTACCGGGCGTAATAATGCAGATTTACTAATCAAACAAGCTATCGAATTTGAGCCGGAGGTAGTTGTTGTGGCTAATGAGACCCACTACATCAAGGTTAAAGAAGCTTTGGCACACCTCCCTATCAAAGTCTGGAGTGGAGCCGATGCCATTGCTGATGCTGCAACATTAGAAGCAGTAGACATCGTACTCACAGCCATGGTCGGTTATGCAGGTCTACTCCCCACCCTTGCAGCTGCCGATGCCGGAAAAACAATTGCACTTGCCAACAAAGAGACGCTGGTTGTTGCAGGAAGGCTTGTGATGGAAAAAGTACACACAGGGAACGCATCCATTATCCCGGTAGACTCGGAGCACTCGGCTATTTTCCAATGTTTGGTGGGAGAATTCAATCCGATAGCAAAGATTTTACTCACAGCCTCAGGTGGGCCATTCCTGCACAGACCAGGAGATACTTTCAACTCAATCTGTCCGGCTGATGCCTTAAAACATCCCAACTGGCAAATGGGGGCCAAGGTGACAATAGATTCAGCCTCTCTTATGAACAAAGGGTTTGAAATGATTGAAGCCCATTGGCTCTTCGGATGCCCCGTAGATAGAATAGAAGTATTGGTACACCCGGAAAGTATCGTCCACTCTATGGTAGAGTTTGCAGATGGAAGTATAAAGGCCCAACTTGGTATTCCAGACATGCGTCTGCCCATTAGCTACGCTTTGGGGCTCACTCGCAGAATACCAAACAGCTATCCTCGGGTTGATTTCTTCGGAAAAAATTTGTCCTTTTTTCCCCCCGATACCAAAAGATTTCCAAACTTGGAGTTGGCCTATCGAGCCATTCGTCAGGGAGGGAATATACCCTGTATCCTAAATGCGGCCAATGAAGTAGCAGTGGAGGCTTTTCTCAAGGAAGATTTGAGCTTTACCAGGATGTCCTCTTTGTTGGAGTATTGCATGACAAAGATTTCTTACATCACCACCCCATGTCTAGAAGATCTAATTGACACAGATAAAGAAACGAGAGAACTCGCATACTCCTTTCTGAATTGTCTACCCTCTTAAATTCTTGTTGGCATGTGGATACATAACCCTCTCTATGTTTCCCCATGATGAAAAAATGAGACTCAATTGGGCTTAGCAAAAAAGAAAAGAGCTTTTCCCCTTGTTATTTGCTCTCACGGAACTTTAAGATGCCCCGAACTGGTTTTATTCATCCCATACTAATCCATTAACTTTGCCGGCAATGGGAAGAATATTAGCCATTGATTATGGATTGAAGCGTTGTGGCATTGCTGTGACGGACGTGCTCGGCATGATCCCAGGAGGATTATGCACGGTGGCAACATATACGCTTGAGAAATTTCTATCCGACTACATTGCCAAAGAGCCAATAGACCTCATTCTTGTCGGTTACCCACGACAAATGAACGGGCAAGAATCTGAGTCCATGGCGAAGATTCGTCCCTTTGTGGAAAAACTCAAAAAGAAATACCCAGATATACCTGTGGAATACGAAGACGAACGATTCACTTCCGTCTTGGCACAGCGGTCTATCATCGAAGCCGGGATCCCCAAAATGAAAAGGAGGAATAAGGGATTGGTTGATGAAGTAAGCGCAGTGATCATACTACAATCCTACTTAGAACGGAAGGATTATCGCTCTTCTTTCTAACAAGAACATAGACCAAAATAAAAATGACAATAGCATGAATCTACCTATCTACCTATATGGCCAACCTGTACTGCGAAAAGTAGCTGAAGATATTTCCCCCGACTACCCCGACCTATCCTCCTTGATAGCCCGAATGTGGGAGACTATGTACGAATCCGATGGCATTGGTTTGGCTGCTCCTCAAATCGGAAAATCTATCCGACTATTAGTAATAGACGCTGATGTATTGGCAGAAGAATGTCCTGAGTGTAAGGGGTTCAAACGATGTATGATCAATGCCCATATCCAAGAAATGGGAGAAGAGACTTGTACAGAAAACGAAGGTTGTTTGAGCCTACCTGGCATCAATGAAAAGGTATCTCGCCCTTACTCCATACAAATAAGCTATATGGACGAGAATTTCAACTCTCACGAAGAAACGCTCAGCGGATTTGCAGCACGAGTTGTACAGCATGAGTACGACCATTTGGAGGGCAAGCTTTTTATCGATCACATCAACTCGCTGCGCAAGCAAATGATCAAGAGTAAGCTCAATAAGATTCTCAAAGGACAGGTTCGTACAACCTACCGTAGCATTCCGGTTGGTAGGTGAAATGACCAGAAAATCATAATCCATGCAAAGAAGCCTCTACATAAGATCTGTCCTATTTTCATTATGCATTTTACTACTTATGCCTGCAACCCTATTGGCGCAAATAGATGCCGACCGGGTGATGCGTATTGGCAGAAATGCTCTGTATTACAACGATTATGTGGTGGCTATCGGTTACTTCAATCAGGTAATAGGGACTCGTCCTTGGCTAGCAGAACCTTATTTCTATCGCTCCATTGCCAAGCTCAGTTTGGAAGATTACAGTGGAGCTCTCGGTGATGCCGACTCTGCCCTGAGGCAAAATCGATTTATACCGGGGGCCTATTTGGTACGAGGCATTGCCCGACAAAACACCCAACAGTATGAAAAAGCCGAAGCAGACTACCGCAAAGGACTGCAACTGGCTCCAAATAATGAAGGGTTAGGCCTGAATCTAACAAACCTACTCCTCTACCGAGAGCAATACGGAGCTGCAGACACTGCTGCACGAGATCTTCTACAATATCATCCTCAATCTCAAGCCGGGAAACTCATGCTTGCCGAAGCTCGTTGGGGACTCCAAGACAGCATTACAGCATTAGACCTGATCGGAGCTATCATCAAAGACGACTCCCTCTTTGCCCCAGCCTATCTCAGCCGATCCAAGATATACTACCAAAACGAAAAATTACAAGAAGCAATTACAGATCTGGATCAAGCAATAGCAATCGCTCCCGAGGAATTGAACAGCTATGTCAACAGAGGGATCATGCGCTATCAAAACAATGATATTCGAGGAGCAATGGCCGATTATGACCATGTGATAGAAGAAGATCCAGAACATCATTTGGCACGGTACAATCGAGCCCTTCTGAAAACCTATGTGGGGAGCTATAGTAAGGCCTTATCCGACTTTGATGTGGTAATCCGTCAAGAACCGGATAACCATTTCGCCTTATACAATAGAGGATTGATCCTTAGTCGCAATAGCCGTTACAACGAAGCAATCAAAGACTTCGACAAAGTATTGACTGCCTACCCCGACTTCTCCATTTGTTACTTGGCACGATCGGAGGCCAAGAGAGGATTGGGTAAAATGAAAGATGCCGAACGAGACTACCTAACAGCAATCAAGCTGGAAGAGAAACAACAGAGAGAGATCAAAAGAAACCCAAATCTACCGACACTTAAGAAAAAGCAGAGTGACAACAAGGAAGAAAGTCGAGACGAACGAGACAGGAATATAGAAAAGTTCAACCTTCTTGTGATGTCTTCGGATAGATCCAAAGCTTCCAGCGAATATGCAAGCAAACTGAGGGGACGCATCCAAAACAAAGATGTAAACATCAATACCAGGGAACTGTTTACTCTCACTTATTATTGTGGGATAAACGAAGAAAACTTGCCCGTCTCCTACTTCGATAATACTGTTGAACAACTTAATGCTACAAGCTCACTCCCTCTCAGGCTGATTGTATGCAATACCAATACTCCTATTAATACAGGACAAATAGAATTTCTGGAGCAGGAAATCAAAACAACATCTGGACACACGCTCGTCTCTTCTCGGATAAGGCAAGGGTTAGCCTATTTGCAGATGCAAAATCATGAGCAAGCAATCACTCTCTTCGATGTGATCCTTGCTCAAGACTCCTCTTTTGCCATTGCCTATTTGGGCCGGTCAATAGCCCGATCCAGATTAGCCTTGGCAGACCGCGACAATCACATCGGAGAAGAACAATCTCCACTAAAATCTGAAAGCAGTAGTATCCCCTCCTCAAATACGCCCCAGCCAAGCTTAAAAAAGCCATCTCTCATAAGGGGGCAACTTCAACAGGCTGTTTCCGACCTTGACAGAGTGATATTACTATCACCTCATTCTGCTATCGCCTACTACAATAGAGCTTGGATTTTAGCTGAGCAGGGAGATAGTGCTTCAGCCATATCTGACTACACTTCGGCAATAGAGATCTACCCGAAATTTGCTGACGCATACTACAATCGAGGGTTGCTCTTGCTATCTGTAGGTAAAGCCTCCGAAGGGATAGCCGACTTGAGTAAAGCCGGGGAACTTGGGTTATACGAAGTATACAGTATCATCAAGCGATTCAACAAATAAATGCTCACCGTAAACAAGCTAACCGTAGATTTTGGCAAAAGACTTTTGTTCGATGATGTTAACTTTTCGATATCAGCTTCCGAACATATAGCCCTTGTGGGGCGAAACGGAGCTGGCAAAAGCACTCTGCTAAAACTAATTGCAGGAAAAGAAGAGCCTACAGCTGGAACTATATCGATACCCGGAGATTACGAAATAGGCTACTTGCCACAAGTCATGCAACTTGATGATACACGTACAGTCTATCAGGAAGTAGAGCGTGCTTTTGAGCACATAGCCGTCTTAGAGCAGGAAGTAGAAGCCCTGACTAAACAGATACAAGAGCAGACTGATTACGAATCCGAAGAGTATCAAGATCTACTGCAACGCTTCTCAAATAAATCCGAAGCTCTCGAATTATCCAGACAAGGAGGGAACTATCATGCCCAAATAGAACGAACGCTCATAGGGTTAGGATTCAAGAGATCAGATTTTGATAGACCTACTTCCTCTTTTAGTGGAGGGTGGCGTATGCGTATAGAGTTAGCACGCATCTTGCTAAAATGTCCTGACCTACTATTGCTTGATGAACCGACCAACCATTTAGATATAGAATCCATCCGCTGGCTGGAAAAATTCATCGCAAACTCAAAGCGAGCTCTTATACTCGTATCTCACGATCGTAGCTTTGTAGACAACACGACCTCTCGTACAATAGAACTTGAGCTGGGTAAACTGTATGACTACAAAACGAACTACAGCAATTATCTTTCTCTCAGACAAGAACGAATAGAGCAACAACGGCGGGCCTTTGAAAATCAACAGAAAAAGATCCGAGAGACAGAGGACTTCATTGAACGATTCCGCTACAAAGCGACTAAAGCGGTACAAGTACAAAGCCGAATTAAACAACTGGATAAGATAGAGCGTATCACCATAGAGGAGACTGACAATCGCAGCATGAATTTCAGTTTTCGTCCTGCTCAACCCTCCGGAGCCTACCCCGTAATAGTAGAAGATATGGGTAAAGCCTTCGGAGCACATCAAGTCTTCGACCATGCTACTTTCACAATAGAGCGAGGAGAGAAAGTAGCCTTTGTCGGACGAAATGGGGAAGGAAAAACCACAATGATACGCTGCATTATGGGGCAATACACTGACTATACGGGAAAACTAACGATCGGACATAATGTAGAGCTAAATTATTTTGCGCAAAATGAGGCACAAGAACTCAATCCTAGACTTACCGTTTTCGACACTATAGACAGAGAAGCAACAGGAGAGATTAGGACCAAAATCAACGACTTATTAGGTGCTTTCATGTTCGGAGGAGAAGAATCCGAAAAGAAAGTTGGGATGCTAAGTGGGGGAGAAAGAGCGAGATTAGCCATCATCAAACTACTTCTTCACCCTGCCAACCTGTTGATTCTCGACGAACCCACGAATCATTTGGATATTCGTTCCAAAGAAGTCCTGAAAGAGGCGATCAACAAATTTGAAGGAACTGTGATACTCGTCTCTCATGATAGATTTTTCCTCGATGGTTTGGTAAGCAAGGTATATGAGTTTAAGGATGGACGAGTCAAAGAGTATTTAGGTGGAATGAGGGATTATCTGGAGCATTCCTCTTTCTCAGATTCTATCGCTATACAACATGATACACAAATATCCACTCCAGAAAAGACCGAAGAAGTTGGAGCATCTGCACAAGACTACCAAAATCAAAAACAAATACGTGCTCGACGAAAACAAATAGAAAAAGAAATAACTGAAGCCGAAGATCTAATAGACCAGCTGGAAAATACTATCGCCGACATGGAGAGAAAGATGTCTACTCCGGAAATTCAGTATGACGAAATTTTCTACAAAGAGTACGAGAAAACAAAAAAAGATCTTGCCGAGACAATGATAAACTGGGAGAGAGCATCCTCCGAACTCGAAAAGCTATGATTTCAACAGAGCATATATCAGAACATCAGGAAGACAAGAGCGAGCTAATATCAGGGCAGCAAGTCTGCAAATTTGCAGACGTAGAAGTCCTGAGATATACCCTACCAAGCTATTTTGACGGGCTTCCTATCAATCTCAAAAAACTCGTTTACTACCTCTCAGAAGCGACTCTTGCCGGGAGGGATATCTATACAGACCAGAATTGTCGCTACAACCTGCTCGTAAGGACTGTGTTGGAACGGATCTATATGCACTACAAAGGAGATAGACAGACCTCTTCTTTCAAAGATTTTGTCTGTTACCTACGTCGTGTTTGGTTTTCCAATGGTCTGCACCACCATTATGGAGAAGACAAACTCAAGCCGTCTTTCGATGAAACTTATTTCAGACAACTATTTGAGAGCTGTGCAAAAGAGGGGTACCTCGACTTGCTACCATCTCCCAGAGAAGGAGAAAAAGTTTCTCTCGACATGATATGCAAGTTGCTCTACTCTCCCGATGTAGTAGCTCGTCGCACTGTACAGAGTGGAGAGCAAGATCCGATACAATCTTCATCTGTACACTTCTATGCAGAGGGTATTAGCAGCTCCGAGGTCGAGGCTTTCTACAAAGATCTGTCATCCCAACCGGGAGCCCCTCATTCTATCGGTCTCAATACATTCCTCGACAGGAAAGAAACGGGAGAATTGGTAGAAAAACGCAGAACAAGCAAGGAAGGCCCGTATGCAAGCTACATACAGAAAATCATAGCGAATCTCAAGAAAGCCAAACAGGAAGAAACCTCACCACAAAGACAAGAGATAATACAATTACTGATCGACTTCTATGTCGAAGGAGATCTTCGCATCTTTGATCGCTACTGCATTGCATGGACTCAAGATACAGATTCAGACATCGATTTCATAAACGGCTTCATAGAGACCTACCAAGATCCACTCGGACTAAAAGGCAGTTGGGAAGGCTTGGTAGAGATCATAGACCATAAAGCCTCAGAGCAGACCCGTCTGCTCTCTCAACATGCAGATTGGTTTGAGCAACGAGCCCCTATTGATGAGGCATATCGCAAACCCAACCCTTGCGGTATCTCCGCCACGGTTGTACATGTGGCAATGCTGGGAGGAGACTCCTATCCAGCCCCTCCTATAGGGATCAACCTACCGAATGCCGATGCCATACGAACCAAATACGGCTCAAAAAGTATTCGTATCGAAAATATACATGCAGCCTACGACAACGCCTCTTCGCATAGAAAAGAGGATGAGCTTTTCATTCCCAACGAAGAAGTACGTCAAATGCTGGAGAGATACGAATCACAAACCTCCCGACTTCATACAGACCTGCACGAATGCCTTGGACATGGGTCAGGACAACTTGCCCCCGGAGTATCGGCCGATGCCTTAGGCCAGTGGCATTCGACCATAGAGGAGGCCAGAGCTGATCTTTTTGCTTTGTACTTTATTGCTGATCCCAAAATGCTTGAATTAGGGTTACTGCCAAATCAAGAAGCCTACAAAGCAGAATACTACAGATATCTGCATAATGGGTTAATCAAACAGTTGGTACGTATCCGGTCTGGACAACGCATAGAGGAAGCTCACATGAGGAATCGGGCTTTGATCTCTCGCTGGGTGATCGATACTTTACCAAAAGAAGTTCTGGAGCAAGAGGGAACAAATCTAATCATACATAAATACGAACCCATCCGGGAGGCTTTCGGTAGTTTGCTGAAGGAGATACAACGTATCAAAAGCTGCGGAGACGCCCTTGCTGCAAAAGATCTTGTCAAGACCTATGGCATCGAAGTACCTCAAAAATTGCACCAAGACATCTTGAATTTATACTCTCAGCTTAATAATCCTCCGTATAAAGGCTTTGTCAACCCTCGGTTATACTGCCGAAAGGACACGGACGGCAATATAACGGATATATACCCCGATTACACCGAAACTTTCGACGAACAAATGCTCCGCTATAGCCGCACCTATAACGGACAAGGCAGCCTATACTCTCAACAGCTCCAAGATATTGAGGCTATCGCTCCCGACACACAAACTGAAGAGGCAGCCCGCAGAATACGCCAAGCTCTGCGCACTCGTATGGATGGGGAAGTGGCTTCTCATATGCGCAAACACGGTTTGGAGTATAAAATCAACTTCGGCATTACACGCGATCATCTATCTCAACTCGCTCGTTCGGAGCAACCATCTGTAAACTTGGCAACATACCTATGGTCACGCTCCGTAAGGGAGTTAAAACTCCTTGCTTTGAGACTATGGCCAGCCGAAGAACTTAGCTCCAATGAAGCTCTTCGCCTTGCAGTAGATTGTGAAGGAAAAGCTGAGCTTGCCGACGAACTAATTGCCCTTCTCTTCGATCGCTGCCCCAAAGCTCCGGCTTGGGCTATGCAATGGCTATGCTCCGGTTTGGCAGTGCAATCAATTGCTCTAAACACTCTCTCCAGAGCTATTTTGAGGGGTCAATACACGCCTAATGAAATCGAATTGAACTGTCTCTCCGACATCTGCATAAACTGCATATCAGAAACAGCCAGTTCAGAACATTATAGACCTAAGGCAGCCCTTCTATGTTTAGAGCGCATGGCCACAATATCTCCCGAAAACAGAAAATACATCCAGGCCCAAATTGCCATCTTGGAGGACAATCGACAAAAGGAAGTGCAGGAGACCCTGTCGGCAATACGCTTTGTTTTGGATAACGCCTAAAACGTCATGCGATGAAAACAACTCCTTACAGACAACTATCAAATGATGAGATAGCTCAGCTAAAGACCAATGGCTGCTTTGCAGAAGATTGGTCTTTGATTAAAATCACGAGCGAGGACTTCCAGACAGATCATGTGTATGATGTGTATTTCGCAGGAGAATGTTCACTTGGGGCCAATAAGGGCCACGTCATCCTCCCTTCCGGACTTCGGCTTCCTGCCGGGGTTTATCGCTGTTCGCTATACAACTGCCACATAGGAGACAATTGTCGCATCGCAAACATAGGAAGACATATTTCTAACTACCAAATCGGAGAAAGCTGTCTCATCTCAGACTGCTCTCTATTAGAGACAAACGAAGAAAGCTCCTTTGCTCAAGGAGAAGAGATAGCAGTACTTAATGAGAGCGGAGGTCGAGAAATCTTGCTTACAGACCTACTCTCGGCACAAACAGCTTATCTGATGGCTATGTACCGAGACCGACCCAAGTTGCAGAAAAAGCTCCGACAACTCTCAAAGAAAAGAGCCGAACAGAAGCAAAGCTCCTTAGGGCAAATCGGGAATGGATGCCGGTTGCTCAGCTGTTCACAAATAAAGAATGTACTTATAGGAAATTCGGCCGAATTGGAAGGCTGCACCCTTATCGAAGATTGCAGTATTGTCAGCTCTTCAGAAAGTCCGACCAAGATAGGATCGGGCACAACAATAAAAAAGACCGTCATAGCAGACGGAGCCTGCGTAGACGATGGAGCGCATATTGTTCACTGTTTTGTGGGGCAGGCCTGCCATATTTCAGCTCACTTCAGTGCTGAGAACTCTCTCTTTTTTGCCAATTCAGTCATGCACAATGGAGAGAGTTGCGCAGCCTTTCTCGGTCCGCATTCGATATCCATGCACAAGGCTAACCTATTGATCGGTGGCTATTTCTCTTTTAGCAACAGTGGTAGTGGCAGCAATCAAAGCAATCATTACTACCGGCTTGGACCTATACACCATGGTATTGTAGAACGAGGAGGGAAACTGGCAAGCGACTCTTACCTCCTATGGCCCTCCCGCATCGGAGCATTCAGCCTGATAAAGGGGCGACATGGCTCCGGACTCGACAGCGCAGACTTCCCTTTTTCTTATTTGATAGGACAAGATGACCATACAGACCTCAAACCCGGCTATATGCTCGGAAGCATAGGTCTGCTTCGTGATGCTCAAAAGTGGTCTCTTAGAGACAAACGCAAGGGTGAACTGCAAGACTTTATCTCTTATCAGGTATTAAGCCCCTACACCATGGGGAAAGTTGCCAAAGGGCTTACCAAGCTTAGGGAAACTAAAACAGAGAGACTTTCCAACCAATTATCCGTTTCCGAAAAAGCAAAACAAAGGGGGATAAAACTCTACACACTCATTTCCGACTATTACCTTCTCCGTGTACTGTTAAAGTACTTGCAGGGCATAGAGCATCCGGACAGGCAAATTTCAATCGAATTACCATCACCTCAATCCGGCAATGAGTGGTGCGACCTCTGCGGCTTGCTGCTACCTCAGACAGCAGTAGAGGAATTGATCTCTTTTGTTTTGTCGGATAAGTGCTCAACTTTACAAGAAATCAATCTATATATCCAAAGACTGCATCATTCCTACAATTCATTTGAATGGGCATGGTACTCCACAGCTCTCAAACTTTTCAAAGGAATTGATCAGCCCAACCTCCGTGCTCCTCTTATTTGCAATATACTGAGGTCCGGACTACGCTCCTTGGCTCAACTGTCGGGCTATATCTATGAGGATGCACAAAAAGAGTTTGCCTCATCCATGCAAGTTGGATTCGGGATAGATGGAGATATATCGGCACGCCAAAAAGATTTCCAATCGGTTCGTTCAGGAAACAAAACACAAGAAACATTAGATACAATAGCAACTAACATCACAGAGATTTTCCGGCAAACAACTGATTACCTGCAGCGAATATCTGGAGAAGATTTCCGTGCTGAGACTGACCGCCTCATAGCCCGACACTGCCCGTTCATTACCCCGAATTGGGAGCGAGGACAATAATTGGGCTACTTTCGGTGTTTTATTGATCGAAGATGAAGTCTACCAAGCTACATATATTAGGATTGCTACTAACCCTGCTTAGCTTGTCTGTAGGACAGACGAGTAACGCTTTGGCACAACGGGAAGTTCCCAAGAACAGACCATATGCAGATATGAAGCTGTACCATTTGGGCTTTTTCATTGGTTCGGACTTCCAAGACCTCAAGATCAGTAACGCTGGATTTGTGGATGAGCAGGGACGGAGCTTATTTGCAGATATTAGTTCCTATTCGCCCGGCTTCATCGTAGGAGTAATAGCCAACCTTAATCTTCTTCCAGATCTTGACTTGCGTTTTTTACCGGCTCTACATTTCGGAGATCGAAGTTTTGCCTACAGTGATGGGCAAACGGAGATCAAACGATTCTCCCAAAGGTCGAACTATCTGTCAGCTCCTCTGATGCTTAAATACAGCTCTCGCAGACTAAACAACATGCGCCCATATGTCATCGGAGGAGGCTATGCTGCATTGGAGTTGGGACAAAAAGAGGGTGCCTATCTCAAGATGAAACCCTTGGATTTCGGGCTAAAAATAGGCATCGGCTGCGACTTCTATATGCCTTTCTTCAAATTATGTCCAGAATTAACCTTCGCCTGGGGGTTCGTCAATGTACTGCAACCTGATCGACCCGACTTGGCCGAGTCTCCCGATCTGATCTATACACAGACGATAGGAAAGGCTGTGACTCGGATGGTCACACTTACATTCAACTTTGAATAGGCACTACCGCAAATCGACACACTATTTTCCCCACAAACCTGAAAGAGAAACTTCTGAAGAGAGAGAGAGAGAATGGGCATAAATCTATCGATGCTTGCCCGACACCAAACACATTGCACGCAATAGAACAAACAGTATTCCCTAAACATTCTGAGGAAACTCTCTGAAATATATTTCCTCGCCCCAGAATACACACTTTCGTTTATTTCTGCATTTTTATGTTTCCTCTACATACTTCCTTTTCTGTTCAGATAAGGGGGTCTGAGGCGGTGTTTTTCTACTCCTTTTTGAGAGGTGACAGGAGACATTTTTTGCTGACACGGGAGAGAGCAAAAATTCTCTCCCGTGAGAGCAAACTTTTTCTCCTGTGTTAGCAAAATTTCTCTCAGGAGAGAAATTCGACCCTCTCAGAACGCCCTATTCATAGGCATTCTGGGGAGGCATTAAAAAGCCGATAAAAGAGGATTGGATTTGTCCGCCTACGGCAAGCCCTTTTCCCCCTATTTTCCGGATTTTACCCCGAGCAAAAGTTTACAAATCATGCCAGATTTGACGGGAAGAAACAGGACTCTATTTCAAGAGTACTACCTCGAAGATTGTTCCCCATCTTCTCCGGCTTTGGCCATGCAACTTAGTATGCCTGTTGCTCACTTTATCAATGTTCCTTTCAGGCCTGAAATAGTTATTGTTATTGCTGCAATTGTACTATCTTTGCTTCGTTTCTCAAAAGCAAGAAAACATCTTAAGAATTAAACATAGCTATGTCTAAAAAAGAACTTCCAAACGACAAAGTGATCGAGGAGATCGCATCGAAATCCGAGCGTTATGTAGAAAAAAACATTTCTAAGATCCTCGTTGTGGTATTGGCTCTGATTGCCATTGTGGCTGGTGTATTTGCCTATCTGCAATTCGTAAAAAAGCCTAAGGCAGAGAAAGCTGCGACAGAGCTTTACATGGCAGAAAGTGCATTCATGGAAGAAAGAGATTCTTTGGCCCTGAATGGATCGACCAACAACTTAGGTTTGCTCGAAATTGCCAAAAAGTATTCATCCACTCCTTCGGGAAATCTAAGCCATGCTTACATAGGAATTATCTACTACGACATGGGCAAATACGAAGAAGCCTTGCAAGAGCTGAAAAAGTTCTCTGCTTCTGAAAAAATAGTTTCTCCCTCTATCGAACGGCTCAAAGGGGACTGCTATGTACAATTAGATAAGCCACAAGAAGCGATTAAAAGCTTTGAAAAAGCAGCCAAAGATGCCTCAAACGAAGCTATCTCTCCTCTCTGCCTACTCAAAGCCGGCCGTGTATACGAAAGTTTGAAAGATTACGACAATGCGCTCAAGACCTATCAGACAATCAAGGAAAAATACTACATGGCACCGGAAGCCAATACTGTAGCTGCTGACATCATACGGGTAGAATCGCTGAAAAAATAAAAATGGCAACACTGGCTCATATACAAAGCGACGAACTCCTACAAAGCCCCATACAGGACGCCCACCTGCGCAAGATAGCGATTGTGGTGGCCGAATGGAATAGCAGGATAACAAAAGCTCTCTTGGACGGAGCTGTAGAAACCCTGCAAGAACAAGGAGTGAAAGAAATATCCGTCACACAAGTCCCGGGGACTTTCGAGCTGACATATGGCTGTGCAAAAATCGTGAGAGAAGGTTCTGCCGATGCCGTTATTGCCATAGGCTGTGTAGTGCGGGGCGATACGCCACACTTTGACTATATCTGCCAGGGGGTAACTCAAGGCCTTTCTTCTCTCAACAGCTTGACAGACAAACAAATTTGTCGCCCAATCCCTGTCATCTTCGGGGTATTGACCACCAATACAATGGAGCAAGCCGAGGAGAGAGCCGGAGGAAAATTGGGAAATAAGGGAGCTGAAGCTGCTATTACTGCACTAAAAATGTGTGCTCCCTATTGCTATTACGAGAAATAGTAATATCTTTGCATCGCCTTTAGGGAAAAGGGCAGTTACCAGAGTGGCCAAATGGGGCTGACTGTAACTCAGCTGGCTTACGCCTTCGGTGGTTCGAATCCATCACTGCCCACTCACTTTCCTACAGTGCAAATACAGACTTTGGTAGTACGGCGGTACTACGGTCTTTGCGGAAGTAGCTCAGTTGATAGAGCATCAGCCTTCCAAGCTGAGGGTCGCGGGTTTGAGCCCCGTCTTCCGCTCTCTCGTGATACGATCAGACCTTCGACAAGAGGATGCCCGGATGGTGGAATGGTAGACACGAAGGACTTAAACTCCTTTGGCCATCTTTTGGCTGTGCGGGTTCAAGTCCCGCTCCGGGTACTCAAGACCGGAGTCCCCAAGAAAATCCAGGCGGAAATAGCTCAGTTGGTAGAGCACAACCTTGCCAAGGTTGGGGTCGCGGGTTCGAATCCCGTTTTCCGCTCTGTTAGACTTTAACTCTTTCACTTATGCAGTGGAAGAGTTTTTTTATATACGGTCTATAGGGTCTCCTACCTCAAAAGTTTTCAGACCCTTATAGAGCATTGCACAAGTTCTCCGCAAGGCTGTTTTGGCAGTCTTGGAGGATGAGACTCACAGGGTACAGTAATGACAAAAGCATAGGGAATATGCTCCAAGTCTCGACGAACAATACATCAACCACCGTATTGCACAGAGGGTTCCTTTAGCAAGGAAAAAGAGAGCAAACCTCTATGCCAAGAACAATTGACTTCTGACCGTTTTTGCTACCTTCGGAGAGACGAAAAGAATTCATCCTATGTCTGATCAAAAAAGGAATATCCCCATATGACCTCTATAGAGCAAGACTTGGAAGACTTTCTGTCGCTATGGTTTTCTCCAAGCCAGGACTTACCAACCTATACCAGTGGCAGCACCGGCTCCCCTTCTCTCATACATATCGACAAGAGGAATATGCTGCAAAGTGCAGCCATCTCCGTACGCTACTTTAATATTCAACCACAGGATACAGTCTGGCTCTGTTTGCCCATGCATACCATCGCAGCTCGTATGCTTGTGTTGCGCAGCATCGTTGCAAAAGCCCGGCTTTTGTGCACCCGCCCTCAGACAAATCCTTTTTGTGATTTACCACCAAGCGAAGGCATTGACTTTGTCTCACTGACACCCCACCAACTCAGCCACATCGCTCGCTCAAGCGAAGATTGGGAAAGGCTACTCCAATGCAAACAGGTACTTCTCGGAGGAGCACCCGTACCAGAAAATCTATTAGCTCGGCTCCAGACAGCACCAAATAAAATCTACCTATCCTATGGCATGACCGAAACTCTCTCTCATGTTGCTATTCGCAAACTTTCGGGAGTAGATGCTTCAGAACGTTTTTACACCCTGCCCGGCTATCACGTAAGGCAAGACTCCGATTGCAGAGCCATAATAGACTTACCATGGGGACAAACAATACATAGCAATGATTTGATAGAGCAATTCCCGGACAAGGGCTTTTGCATCAAAGGGCGAGTAGACAATACAATCAATAGCGGAGGAGTGAAGCTACAAATAGAAGCGATTGAAGACCTCTTATCACAACATAGCTCTCATGCTTTTTGTATCTGTCCGGCTCCCCACCCTTCTCTGGGGCAATGTGTAGCCCTACTCTCCCCATCCGACTGGGATCCTCAATTATTGGATGAGTGGCTTCGGCCAATCAATCCATACTACATTCCCAAATTGATTATTCGCTCCGAAGTACCGTTGTTATCCAATGGCAAAATAGACCGAACCCGAGCTTCGGCTTTGGCCGAAAATTGGTACAAGGAACAATGCAAAAAATAAAGAAGGAGGGGGAACCACCAAGAGAGAATCTCTTGACAAGAGAGATCGTGCGAAGATAGATTACAATGCAGTTTATTTTGAGGATACAATTCGCTCCAGCTGTTGGAGCAGTTCAGAGATGTTCTTCTCATGATCAAAATAGAGGCGTGCCAGCTCTTTTCCGCTGAACAATTTACCAGAGGAGGATTGATAAGCTTTGTCGTAGTAATGCAAAGCAATAGAAATGGCCTTGGGATAATCTTTCTCTCGCACCGCACAAATTGCAGCATCGGTTTGTACGGAACCGAGACGTCTGGATATTTTTTCAAAAGCACTGACCAACATCTCAAAAGGCAAAGTTGCGTAGTCTGCCACAATACGTTCTATTCGTTTCTCTATGGGTGCTTCTATTGTGATATAGTCAGCTCGTTTCATTCTTTCAAACAAAGCATCCGGGATATCTACAGATCCGACCTTCTTGCTCTCACTCTCCAAAAAAATCGGCCGAGAAAGATCCATCTGCAATAGTTGCAGCAAGATAAAATTGGCCATCATCTCGTTAGAGGGCTGGGAGGTATTTGGCAAATAACCGAAGGCTGATCCTTTGTGCCGGGCAAGTCCTTCCAAATCTATGACTTGTACTTGTCTTTCGGCAAGAGCTTGCAACAAAAGAGTCTTCCCGACTCCGGTAGCTCCATGCAATAGAACAATACGTTCGGCTTTATCCAGCAGAGAAGGAAGCTGCTGCCTAAAAGCTCTATATCCACCAGGATATACAGTCACATCATAACCATAGAGCTGCAAAAGCCAAGACAGGGAAGCACTTCGCATCCCTCCTCTGGCACAGTAGAGCATCAATGGCTGTGTTCGTTTCCCTCCGGAAAGCTCTAATACTTGAGAGTCAAAGAGGGAGAGTTTGGGGGCGATTAATTTCAACCCTAAGCTAATAGCCTCCTCTCGACCTTGCTGCACATAGACCGTCCCGACCTCTGCTCGCTCCTCATTACTAAAGAGTGGCAAGTTTTTAGCTCCGGGAATATGCCCCTTTTCGTACTCCTCGGGAGAACGAACATCCAGCCAGATCTTATCGCTAAACGGAGGGTATATAGCATTCATAAGTGGAGGGGGAACTATCTAAGACCATTCAGCAAATCTCGGTCTGTCATTGGCCTCTTGCCGGGAGGCTGCAAGCGTGTCACTCGCACCGCTCTGTCTGCACAACCCACCCAAAGCTCCTTTCCCTGATGCACATAGCACGTACCGGGTCTCAAACGAGAAGGGATCCCGGAAGGCGGTTCAGCCCAGGGATCAAGTTCATATATCTTGTAAGTCTGTGCCGGATGATTCTCTATGGAAAGCTCACTCCATGCAGTAGGCAATGGAGCTAGACCACGTACAAAGTTGTGCAAACGCACTGCTGTCCACCCCCAATTTACTTCGCAATCGGGCTTGAATATTTTCGGAGCGGAACGCAACTCTCCGGTTTCGAGGCTCTTCTGACTGATCGGTTTACTATTCCCCGAGAGCAAATCTCTGACACTCTTGAGCAATAAATCTGCACCCAAAAGGGTCAATTTGTCATGCAACTCCCCGGCTGTCTCATTCGGCCCTATAATTGTCTTCGCCTGGTCCAGCACATCTCCCATATCAATCTCATGTTTGAGCAAAAAAGTACTCACCCCAGTGAGTGATTCGCCATTTATTACAGCATGATTGATCGGTGCAGCTCCTCTATACTGTGGAAGTAACGAACTATGCAGATTGACAGTCCCTAAAGGCGGAAGGCTCCACACCTCCCTTGGTAACATACGGAATGCAACCACAACACCCAGATCGGGCTTTAACTGCTTCAAACGATCTACAAAGGCCAGATCACTCAGCTTTTCCGGTTGCAACACTTCGATTCCATGCTCCAGAGCACATAGCTTAACTGTGGAACACTTCACTTTGTGTCCTCTTCCCATTGGTTTGTCCGGCATAGTGACTACAGCCACGACATTCAATTCTGCTTCGATCAAAGCCTTAAGAGGTTCGACTGCAAAATCTGCAGTTCCCATATATACGATACGACTCGGCAACATCTAATTTGCTTACGGTTCTTCTGCTAAAAACTTATCGGGGGACAAAGGTAGACAGATGTTTTCACTATCCATTTCAACGAGAAAGAGTGGATAAAGGGAAAGCATTTATCTCTTTTTGAATATGGCAGGTACTCCTACATCAAACGAAATAACGCCTCTCTTTCATCGGAACAGATCTATCACAAGATTTACCAAAGGAATAAGGATAGAGGTAAATACCCCCATGATTCCGATCGCCAACCCGGACAAAGCTCCCTCTATTGCCCCCAGTTGGATAGCCACCGAGGTACCCACACCATGAGCCGAAGCCCCCAAAGCCAAACCCTTGGCGATACTACTCTCTATACCCGAAAGGCGAAAAAGGGGTGGCCCGACCAACCCTCCAACGATCCCGGCTACAACGACAACCACAGCAGTCAGGGCAGGGATACCACCGGATTGCTCCGACAGTGCAATGGCAATAGGAGTTGTGACCGAACGGGGTTGCATTGAAGCCGCAATTACATCATTGGCTCCAAAGAGGTAGGCCAATGAGACCACACTTATCAAACCGGCAACGGCCCCCATAAAAACAGAACTAAGAATAGAGAGAACACGCCCCTTGAGGTGGGAAGACTGCTCGTACAGCACATAGCCGAGTGCCACTACAGAAGGGCCGAGCAAGAAACTGATCATTTGACTTCCCTTCTGATAAGACTGATAATCTACCCCTGACACAAGCAACAGACCTATGATACTTGCAATTGTCACAGCTAAAGGATGCAACAGACCTATGTGCCACTTAGCATAGATTTTCTTGCTCGAAAGATAGATCCCGATTGTCAGAGGTAAACAATATAGAGGATTGGAAAGGATTGTCTGTAACATATTTTAAGTCATTTGTGTCGTTTCGCAGAATGGTTTTCCATTCGCTGTTGAGAAAAAGCAACCACCCAGAGGACAACTGCTGTACTTACAATCATAGAGATCACGATAGCAGCCCAATACTGCTTCAATAGGTCGATTTGTGTAATAAGTCCAACTCCGGCCGGGACAAAAAAGATCCCCATATTCTCGGTGAGGAAATTAGAAGTGGCATCAACTTTGGGAGGTCTGATAATTCTCATTCGAAGAGCCAAGAATAGCAGCATCATACCCAACACGCTTCCGGGGACAAACTGTCCTATCAATAGGCTCACTCCCTCTCCCAAAGCATAGAAAAGAAGTATGTAAAATATCTGTATCAAGTATTTCATACGACAAATACGCTATTTAGAAACATGAGTCGCAAATGTACGAGAGATCTACCAGAAATATCCTTAACAGAGAGATTGTTTTTGCGAGATATAGCTTTCGTCAGAAACATGGGTAAACAGTATTTTTTCATACAAATGCAGAAAAGCATTCCAAGAGAGTACAAGAAAATTCGCACTAGCTCTTTGCCAGGAGTTAGAGAAATCCCCCCTTTGCAAAGAGAAGAATCGACAGTCTTACTTTGGCAAAAGGAAGTAATAGAAACCTCTTTTATTGCTAAATTTGTTGGTAGATAAAGTATAGACAAATGGCAACAGAGATAGACAAGAATAATCATAACGAAAACGAGCTTTCAGACCCGATATTGGATTCTTCGGCACAAACATCACAAACCGGGGGGGATGTGCGGGTCTTGACTCCTGCGACCTCCGAGATGACAGACGAAGAAATTGTGGAGAGGGCTTATGGAGAGTTGATCAAGACCTACCTGCAGTCCAATCACAGACAGAAAGTAGATAAGATCGAGAAGGCTTTCCGTCTGGCCAACGAAGCTCACAAGGGAGCCAAACGCCGTTCGGGGGAGCCATACATCCTGCATCCTATTGCGGTCGCTCAGATTGTTTCGCAGGAAATTGGATTAGGCTCTACCTCCATTTGCTGTGCCTTGTTGCACGATGTCGTAGAAGACACCGAATATACGGTTGAGGATATTCGGGACATGTTTGGCGACAAGGTTTCCCAAATCGTAGATGGATTGACAAAAATATCAGGAGAGGTATTCAGCAACTCCTCTCTTCAGGCAGAGAACTTCCGCAAACTCATTCTCACAATGAACGATGACATCCGAGTCATCCTCATCAAAATGGCGGACCGCCTGCACAACATGCGCACCTTAGCCTCCATGCATCCAGCCAAACAACTCAAAATTGCGGCTGAAACGATGTATGTCTACGCTCCATTGGCTCACCGTCTGGGGCTATTTGCTATCAAAAGTGAGCTGGAAGACTTGAGTTTCCAATATGAGCATCCCGAAGAATTTGAGAGTATCAAAGCCAAAATCAAGAATACAGATGAACACCGACAGGAAATTTTCGACCATTTTGCCGCACCGGTTTTCTCTGCTTTGGACAGTTTGGGAATTAAGTATGAGATAAAAGCACGTGTCAAGAGCATCTTCTCCATATGGAAGAAGATGCAAAAGAAAGGAGTAAGCTTTGAGGAGATATACGACCTCTTTGCTGTACGGATCATTTTTGAATCTTCACCAGAGCAGTCGGATAAGAATCGATGTTGGGAGATCTACTCCGCAATCACCGATATATACAAGAGTAGACCGGAGCGTTTGAGAGACTGGGTTTCCGAGCCAAAGAGCAATGGATACCAAGCATTACACCTCACAGTGATGGGCCCAGATGGCGAATGGGTGGAAGTACAAATCCGGAGCCGAAGAATGGACGAGATAGCAGAGAAAGGCTTTGCCGCTCATTGGAAGTACAAAGGAGACAATGTGGAAGAAGATTCGGAGTTGGACAAATGGCTTCGCACTATCCAGGAAATTCTAGTTAATCCGAACCCCAATGCGATGGATTTTCTCGATACGATCAAGCTCAACCTCTTTTCAGGTGAGATCATGGTTTTTACTCCCAAAGGAGAAATTGTGAAATTGCCACAAGGAGCCACAGCTCTCGACTTTGCCTATGCCATTCACACAAATATCGGACATCAATGTATTGGGGCTAAAGCCAATCACAGGTTAGTACCTATGTCTTACAAATTGAGTAGTGGAGACCAAGTAGAAATTCTTACAAGCAAGACTCAGGAGCCAACGGAAGAGTGGATTGCCTTTGTAACGACGGCCAAAGCGAAGTCCAAAGTAGACGCTTTTCTGAGAAAAAAGCATCGTGATATAGCTGCTTTAGGGCAGGAAAAAGTCGAAACTCTTATCGGGAACAACCAAGTCTCTTCCAACATAACCAATCTGGATAAGCTGGCGGAATATTTCGGATTTTCCACTCGAGAGGAATTTTTCTATGCCGTAGGTAGCGGAAGCGTGACCCTACCGGATTCTCTCAAAAAACTACCGGCCATCTCTGCTGATGGGAAAAGTGGGAATATCTTTATGCGATTTTTCCGTTCTGCCTTGGGCGGGGGAAATAAATCCTCTCAACCCATAGCTAGTCAACCCCTGGAGGTACACGAACACAAGTTCAACCCCAAAGAGATCTATGTGTTGAGCGACAGCTTGGCTAAACCAAATTATGAAATCGCACCTTGCTGTAAACCCATCCCGGGAGATGATGCTTTTGGCTTTATCAGCGATGATAACAAAGTGATTGTACACAAGCGTTCCTGCCCTGTGGCAATGAGGCTAAAGAGCAGCTATGGAGACCGTATTCTATCCACTCGCTGGAGCGAACACGTCAAGAGTACTTTCGAGGCAACTCTTTCTATCAAGGGGATAGATTCCAATGGCATCCTTAATGCCATTGCTCAGGCTTTTAAGAAAGAACTCACAATCAATGTGCGTGAAATTCATTTGACAGCCAAAGACGGCATCTTCAGTGGTAAGATCAAGTTACTTGTACACAGTGTAATGGATGTACACCGTGTATGCCAGACATTGGGCAAAGACACTGCTATCAAGAATATCGGCCGCATCATAGAGTGACCCCCCTATAAAGGGCATCAGCAAAACAGTATCTGCAAATCATTGAAACATTCGTTATGACAATACCTCCTATTCTATTCGTCTCAGGTATAGATACCAACATTGGGAAGACTTTTGCTACAGCTTTTTTGGCACAACGCTTCTCCTCCGAAGGCAGCAAGGTAATTACCCAAAAGATGATCCAAACAGGCTGCATAAAGGAGAGTGAAGATATCCTTGAGCACCGACGCTTGCTTGGTCAATCAACTTTACCGGAAGACAAAGAAGGTCTCACCTGCCCCTATATATTCAGCTACCCTGCTTCTCCACATCTGGCAGCAGAGAAAGACGGACGAACAATCGACCTGTCTCATATAGACGAATGTACCAAAGGTCTCCTACAAAAGGGATATGACAGTATTGTATTAGAGGGTGCCGGAGGATTGATGGTTCCAATTCACCGAGACTACCTAACTCTGGATTTTATAGCAGACAGACACTACCCTTTAGCTCTGGTAACCAGTGGAAGACTCGGAAGCCTAAATCACACACTAATGAGTCTGGAGCTCTGTTACCAAAGGGGAGTGGAAGTACTGTATGTTATATATAATGAATACCCCTCAGCAGATAAACTGATAGAGCAAGACACCTATGACTATCTGGATAATTATCTACAATCTCACCATCCCCATTGTTGTCTTCTGAGGATGCCGGCTCTGGTATGTCCTCCGAGATAACGTGAAGAAAGAAGAAGGCTTTTCAATTCTGCAATTTTTAGATAAAGACACTTGTGCATTCAAAAAATAAGCCTAATTTTGCAGCCGTCTAAAGAGACACAAGCAACAGAAGAGTAGACTCCGTAGCTCAGTTGGTAGAGCAAATGACTCTTAATCATTGGGTCGAGAGTTCGAGCCTCTCCGGGGTCACAGATCCATGAGAATTCGCCATTGTGCAGCTCTGTTTTGTGAAGATCGCTCTTCTCTGCTTGTCAGTCGTAGACTCCGTAGCTCAGTTGGTAGAGCAAATGACTCTTAATCATTGGGTCGAGAGTTCGAGCCTCTCCGGGGTCACTACAGGATTATGAAGCACTGTACCTCTTTTCGGGTACAGTGTTTTTTTTGTACTCTGCTTCGTGCAAGGATGACTCCAAGGATGGCAAAAATATCTACAGAAATAGATAGCTGGGATAAAAAAACTTTGTACTTTTGTTCCAAGCAAGAAATATCAAAACGTAGAAAGCATATATGGAAATCAAGAAATCGCCGAAAGCGAACCTGGAAAAAGGCAAGGGACTATCTTTCTTGCTAGGGCTGGTATTGGCACTCTCCGTGTTATATGTCTTTTTGGAGCTTCGCTCTTATGATAAGGCCGAAGCCATGGAGAATGACAAGTTAAACATTGCCGACATTGAGGACACACTCATTGTGGAAGATCCTCAAGAGGAAGAAAAGCAACCGGAACCCGAGGAAACTAAGGTTCAGGAAGTACAGTTGCCCGAAGAGTTCAAGGTAGTAGACAACGAGCAGAAAGTAGAGAAAATATCACTTGTTTCTGCTGATGAAAATCGCAAGTTGCCACCTCCTGCTCCGGTGATAACAGCTCCAGTAAAAGAAGAAGATGATGAAAATAAGGTTTTCATGATTGTGGAGCAGCAGCCCGAGTTTCCAGGAGGTACAGCTGCCTTGATGAAGTGGCTTAGCTCGAATGTTCGTTATCCAGAGATTGCCATAGAGAATAACATACAAGGGCGCGTGATTGTGAGCTTTGTGGTGGAGAAGGATGGTTCTACAACAGATGTCAAGGTAGTCAGAGGTGTAGACCCCGCGCTGGATAAGGAAGCTGTGCGACTGGCTAGCAGCATGCCCAAGTGGACTCCAGGTAAACAACGTGGAAAACCGGTTCGTACTCGCTTTACTTTGCCAGTAGCATTCCAGTTGAGAAATTAAAGCCGTCTATCCGGTTTAATCATACTTTGGCAGATTACTTCATCTTATAAATCTGTCTCAAAAAGAGGGACTACCCTTTCTCAGCAATGAGTAAGGGTGGTCCCTTTTCTTGTCTCTCTGTTGCTCCTCAAGAACCAGCTACATCAAAAGCAAAACCCTCTCAAGAGTACATTCGTATTATACACCGCATATTACATCTCACTTGTTTTCTCTAAATCATGGTCGACACAACTCATATTCTCCAAGACATAGAAAGCTGTATAGCTCAGTTAACAGAAGAACAAACAACCGTTACTAACCTCTACGAACCTATTAGTTATAGTCTCAAGGCTGGTGGCAAAAGACTCAGACCAGTACTTTGTTGTCTCAGTGCACAAGTTTTTGCGAACTACCAGTTGGCACTGATTCCAGCTATTGCAATAGAGCTTTACCACAATCACACTCTTGTACATGATGACATCATGGATCGTTCCTCTCTACGTAGGGGACTCCCTACTGTCTATAGTAGATGGGGAGAAGAGCAAGCCATATTGTCCGGGGATGCGATGTTACTCAAAGCTTACGAATACCTAGATAAAATGGAAGATCGAGCACTATTGGCAGAAATTCTACCTCTGTTTACTCGCATGGCTCTCCTTGTCTGCGAGGGACAGCAGTACGATATCGAATTTGAAACAAGACAGGATGTTACCATAGAGGAATATCTGCAGATGATACAACTAAAAACGGCCGAGCTACCGGCCTATGCTGCCAAAATAGGGGCTATCTGCTCTCGTGCAGCCTCTCGCAAGGAGATAGATCTGATATACCGTTTCGCCATTGCATTAGGGATGGCTTTCCAGTTGCAAGATGATTACCTCGATGTTTATGCCGACACTTCTGTATTCGGTAAGCCGATAGGAGGAGACATCATAAACAACAAGAAGACCTTCCTTCTCATTTCGGCTATGAACAGAGCAAAGGAGAAGGATAAGAACCTGCTTACACAAAGATTAAATGGGCAACTGACAGAAACGAATGAAGAAAAAATTTCTTGGGTAACCGATCTCTATAACCGGCTGCACATTCCGGCGCTTTCGGCAGAACTCATTCTACGATACCACACGCAGGCCAATGATTGTTTGTCTGAACTGCAAAGTATGGGACGCAATATTGAAGCTCTAAAAATTTTGCTCGATAAGATGGATCGCAGATCTGCCTGAAGTATCGGTTTACTGAGACATGATTATCGATTCGCATACCCATATATATGAGCCCGAATTTGATGAAGATCGGGACAATGTTGTCCAGAGAGCTCTGCAAGTAGGGGTTGAGCACTGTATTCTACCCAATATCGATTTACAAAGCGTGGATCGTGTATGCCAAACTGCGATGCAATATCCTCACTTTTGCTCCATTGCAATGGGCCTGCACCCGACCTCTGTAGACAAAGATTGGGAGGATCAACTAAACTCCATCTATACATATCTTCACAAACTCCCCCTAGTAGCCATAGGAGAGGTGGGGATGGATCTCTATTGGGATCAATCTTATATCATACAACAGCGAGCAGCCCTAGAAAAACAAATTTCTTGGGCTTTAGAGTTGGATTTACCTCTCATTCTACATAGTCGGGATGCCATAGCAGAGACAATAGGTTGCATCCGAAGAGCTGATTCTCAAGGGAAAAGTTCGGGCGTATTCCACAGCTTTACCGGCACAGAAAAAGATCTGGATAGCATATTGGCTCTACCTAATTACATGGTCGGGATCAACGGTGTACTGACTTTCAAGAAATCTTCTTTGTCCGGTTTCATAGGCAAAATCCCTCTTGACCGTCTACTTGTCGAGACCGATGCTCCATATCTTGCTCCCGTACCTCGCAGAGGTAAGAGAAATGAACCCGCTTATTGTACTTATATTCTTGAGCATTTGTCGAAAATCTTTGGAGTGCAAATCAGTGATATAGCGCAACAAACGACAGAGAATGCCATCCGATTATTTCGCCTCTTCAAAAAAAAGTAGAGACAAATGCAGTGTAAGTGCAGAAAAAAACATAGATTTGCGGAGTATTCGCTTGGGATCTGTCGCCTTGGAGAGTCTTTATATCTCTCGCAAACACGCGTTCATGCGATTTACGGTTAGCAGGAAGAGCCTGTATACACGGTGAAAAAGATTGGAGAGGTGCTCGAGTGGCTGAAGAGGCGCGCCTGGAAAGTGCGTAAACGCCGAAAGCGTTTCGCGGGTTCGAATCCCGCCCTCTCCGCAAGCATAGAAAAGAATAAAAAAACAATTAATTCAAATTTCAAATCACGATGAAAAAGTTTTTCGCAAGTATCGTATGCATAGCCTTCTTGTCGGCAGGGATAAGTGCTCCGGCATTGGCTCAGGATGAGAGTGCAGCCCAAGCTGACAGCACCGCTCCGGTAGAGACGGTAGAATCGGTTGAAGAAGAAGCTGCTGCTACCCAGATGCAGCCCGAAGAGCAAGTGGGCTTTCATCAAGCTCTCAAAACCAAATTCATCGAGGGTGGTCCTGACTTCATGGCACTCGTAGCTATCGCCCTTATTTTGGGTTTGGCAATCTGTTTGGAGCGTATTATTTACCTCAACCTCGCCGATACCAACTACGAAAAATTTCTCGCTGAAATCGAAGCAGCTCTTGATCGTGGAGATGTAGAAGGAGCTAAGGACATTGCCAGAGATACTAGAGGCCCGATTGCGTCTATTACCTATCAAGGCTTGATGCGTATCGAACAAGGCATTGACGTTGTAGAACGCTCGGTTGTATCTTACGGAGGTGTACAAGGAGGTCTTCTTGAGAAGAACCTTTCATGGATCACTCTCTTTATTGCCATGGCTCCATCTCTCGGATTCTTGGGTACTGTAGTAGGTATGGTGCTTGCTTTCGACAACATTGAGCGTGCCGGAGACATCAGCCCAACAGTTGTTGCGGGTGGTATGAAAGTGGCTCTTATCACCACTATCGGGGGGCTTGTTGTAGCACTGATCCTTCAGATTTTCTACAATTATATTCTGTCTAAGGTAGAAGGTATTCTGAACAGAATGGAAGATGCTTCTATCTCTCTCATCGACTATGTGATCAAGTATAATCTGAAGTACAACAAATAAAAATCCATCTCTGTAATGGCTGTAACAAAAATCAGAAAGCTCTCCAGCTGGACGCTTTTGGCCTTCATGGCGATCTCTGTGGTCGTTCTGTTGGCCTTCTTTCTGGGCGGAAGCGTTATGGAAGGAGCTCACAAGATATACAACTTCACGGATGGCCTCCTGTACTGGACTTACGCCATTTTCTTCATCACGGCTATCGCTGCCATCATCTTTGCTCTGACAGGGCTTATAAAGTCTTTCCAGACCAATGCAAAGAAAGCTCTCTTGTCTGTCGGTAGTGTCGTGTTGTTGGCTGTTGTAATGATCATATCCTATGCTATCGGAGGGACCAATCCATTAGAGCTGAATTCAGACTCTGCAGTGTACAACACTCCGGAGATGCTCAAGCTTACCGATATGTGGCTCTTCACGATTTATATCATGGGAGCTCTCGTATTGTTATCTATTGTTTGGGGGGCTGTGCGTAAGGCTTTCAACCGCTGATCCTTGTAATCTAGAATAACCTAAGAACAAAAAGCTATGGCTCGAAAGAAAAGAAAAACTCCGGGGATTAACGGATCGTCATCTGCCGACATTGCTTTTATGTTGCTTATCTTCTTCCTGATTACGACTTCAATGGATACAGATAAAGGTCTGAAGAGGCGCCTGCCTCCTCTCTCCGAAAAGCAACAGAATAAGCCCGATGTGGAGATCAACGACCGCAATATTATGCGCCTTTTGGTCAATCGCCAAGATAAAATCGTGATCTTCAAGAGAGGTGGTGGTGCCGCGGGAGATCGAACTATACCCGTCAAACTGGAAGATCTCAAAGACATCGCGGTTCGTTTTATCACGAATCCTAACAACAGCCCTGATCTACCGGAGAAGGAAGTCCGTGAAATTCCCTACTTAGGGACGATGAACGTGACAACTAGTAGTTATGCAATCTCACTAAAAAATGAGGTAGAGACAAGTTACCAGATGTATATCAATGTACAGAATGAGCTTCTCCGAGCCTACAATGAAGTGTGGGATGCATTGGCTAAGGAAAAGTTCCGGATGTCATTTGAGGAATTGTCTGCTGCTAAGCAGAAAGCAATCGTAGAGGCTTATCCGATGCATATATCGGAAATGCCACTGTCTAACCTTAGTAAATAAGAACTAACACAGGGTATGGGAAAATTTAGCAAAGCGGGTAAACGCGAGATGCCCGAACTAAACACATCTTCGCTACCAGACTTGGTGTTTGCATTCTTATTTTTCATCATGATGGTGACAACGATACGAGAAGTTTCTCCTAAGGTACAGTACAGCCAACTACCGAATGCAACTGAACTCACAAAGCTGGAAGAAAAATCCTTGGTGACATATATCTACATAGGAAAGCCAACTCTTCCCTATCAGGTGAAGTATGGAACCAAGCCTTGCATCCAGCTGAATGACCAAATCACACTTGACCCCTCGGCCGTTTATACTTATGTAAAACAAGAAGAAGGTAAGATTCGCGATGAGCGTCGCAAGCTGATGACTGTTTCCATAAAGGGGGATAAGGAAATCAGTATGAAGGTTGTATCCGATGTAAAGGAGCAATTACGTAAGGCGAATGTGTTGAATGTAAACTATTCGGCTCGCAAGGGTAAGGAGAATAGATAAGCAAGAAGGACGAGTTTTTGCTCTCCTGAAGTCTGTCTAATACTGCTGGTAAGAGTTTTGATACTTTTGCCAGCAGTATTTCTTTTTTGGAGCAAGAAAAAGAAACAGTTCAAAAATATTCAGAGACGATCTCTCCTCTCAGAGACGAAACTGCTAATACAGCCTCCATAGGTAAGGAAGAGAGATTCAAATTTGTAGTTCAAGTCTACCTACAGATAGTAAGAAAGGAGAGCAAAAACATCTCAATCTTTTGTATTTTTGCTTAGCAATAAATCATAGTACTATATACTCGCATGAATAATTTCTTCTCCGGAATAGATAGAGCCATACCACCCTTCACAAAGCATCTAATTTTCATTAATCTCCTAATGTGGTTAGCTTCGATTGTTATGCCACGTTTTGGAGTGGACCTAATAGATACCTTGGGATTACACTATGTAGGGGCCAGTAAATTCTATGCATTCCAGCTACTAACCAACATGTTCTTGCATAGCACAGAGAGTTTTACCCATATATTCTTCAATATGTTCTCTCTCTGGATGTTCGGACGAGCTGTGGAGCATTTCTGGGGAGGTAAACGCTTTTTATTGTTCTACATAGCATGTGGCTTATCCGCCTCTCTATTACAAGAAGTTGTTTGGTACTTCCAGTGCCGGGAGTTACCAGAGATGTTGGCTTTTTCTGATACTTTTGGCCTTTCACTTGAGCCAAAAGCAGAATATCTCAACCGCATTCTGGCTGTGGGAGCTTCCGGAGCTGTCTTCGGTCTGCTATTGGCATTTGGGATGCTCTTTCCAAATGCTGCTATCTACCTGTTTTTCATCCCCATTCCAATCAAGGCCAAATACTTTGTCATAGGCTATGGATTGTTGGAGCTGTATTTTGGTGTACGCAGTACCATCCCTGGCAGTTCGGATAGTATCGCTCACTTCGCTCATTTGGGAGGTATGATAGGCGGTCTAATACTCATCCTTTTCTGGCGACGAAAGGGGAAAATCAATGGTCCCTATTTCTAAGTCTCGTATACAAGACCGCTTCAGAAAAAGCTTCGGGACCAAACTTGAGGCTTTGATTGGAATTCAGTGCCTTATTTGGCTGCTGATGCTCGTTCTTTCGTTAATCATCGGCTCTACAAAATGGGTTGGAGAATGGTTGGGGCTACTGCCTGACTTCGAATCTCTCAGCCACAGACTTTGGGGACTATTCTCTTATATGTGGCTACACAACAGTTTGTGGCATCTGGGTATAAATTGCTGCCTGTTATTCCTCATTGGTCAGCTTTTTATACGCCAATACAGCAGCAAATATCTGTGGATAAGTTTCACATGCGGAGGGATCCTCGGTGGAGGCTTCTATGTACTGGGGTACAACCTTCTTCATCTGGGACTCGGGATGGGGCTTCTTTCACAGCCATTGTTAGGCTCTTCAGCTGCTGTCTTATCTCTGCTCTTCGCAGCTTCATTTGGGAAACCGGCTCTCTCCATACACATTCCCTTTTGGGGTAGGACCCAGTTGAAACATATAGGCTATGTTGCAGGTATGTTGGTTTTACTGGAATTTATTTGGGGAATTGTGCATCCTACCAGCAGTCACTTGGGGTCAGGCATGGCACATTTGGGAGGCTGCTTAGGAGGATTACTACCAGCTTGGCTCCTTCGTCGAACGATAAGATCCTCATCCACAATCCGAAGAACTGTAAAAAAAAGAGATAAAGAAGATATACTGAACAAGATAAGGCATTCTGGATACAGTAGCCTGAACAAAGAAGAAAAGGAGATTCTATTAAAGGATAAAAAAGATGGTTTCGAAAAAACGTCATAGCAAAAAAATAGCCAACCATCTATTTAGAGCAACCGGGAAAGTTGTACTCTGCATCTGTATAGGCATCAATCTACTCTATCTCCTCTCTGTATGCAGCCCCTACATATCAGGCCGCCTAGTCTTCCCAGCCCTTTTAGGTCTGGCTTTTCCCTTAGTCCTATTAGCCCAGCTGTTCGTTTTGATTTTTTGGCTTCTAAGACGAAAATGGATTTGGGCTACAATCAATTTTGCACTGATACTTCTGGCCTACGACGCAACCCTCACCATATTCCCCATGAATGGAATACAACCCATTCCAGCAACAGACTCTATACAAATTATCTCTTACAATGTGGGAGCTTTTGGTTTTGTGGAACACAGCAAGTCTTCTCCGAATCCGATACTCCACTACTTAAAAGAAAACAACGCAGATATCGTCTGTCTACAAGAAGCACGCTTAGCGACATTAAGTATCGGAGACTTAAAAGCCTATCTCCCACAATACAAGTATATCCACACAACACATGCACAACCAGACAGGGGGTCGCGACTGGCAATTTTGTCTAAATGGCCCATCATGAGTACACAACGAATTGCTTACCCTTCTCGATTCAATGGTTCTATGGCTTATCGATTGAGAATCAAAGGAAGAGATATTTTAGTCATAAACAATCACCTCGAGAGCTTCAAAATAACAGGCAATGACCAAAAGTCTTACCATAATCTGGCCCGACAAGGAGAGGCAAAAAAGCTATCGCTCAAGGTCGTACGAAAGCTCATCCCAGCCTTCTCTAGTCGAGCTGCCCAAGCTGAGCGTGTAGCCAAATTTGTAGCAGACAACCGAGATGTCATAATCATTTCTTGTGGAGATTTCAATGATACCCCACACTCTTACACCAGACATTGCATGAGTCAAGGGCTCAAAGATGCATTCAAGGATAGTGGATATGGCTTGGGAATATCTTTTCACTCTTCTTACAGTCGATTCTTAAGAGCCAGACTCGACTACATCCTACACTCCCCTTCTTTACAAAGCAGGAATTGCAGAGTAGACAATTCGATAAAAACCAGTGACCACTACCCCATATCTGTTACTCTTTATTTACCTAGTAGTGACGGAAAAACCTCTGTAGAGAGTCTTGACAGAGCACGTATGTATACAAATATTTAGTGCAATATTTCAATTACCTTTGTGCTGCATAGTGTAAGCTCAACCTCATAACACGATTGTATGGAATATACATTTCTCGATTTTTTGACCCTGATCGGATCCCTTGGAATCTTCTTGTATGGGATGAAATTAATGAGTGAGGGCCTGCAAAAGATAGCAGGCGAACGTATGCGCTCCATCCTGTCTGTGATGACCTCAAATCGCATTTTAGGAGTCTTCACCGGGCTGTTGATCACCGCACTCATACAATCGTCCAGTGCCACGACCCTAATGGTGGTGAGCTTTGTGAATGCCGGTCTCCTTTCTTTGGCACAGTCTGTTTCGGTCATCATGGGGGCCAATGTTGGCACAACGATAACAGCATGGATTATCTCTGTCTTCGGGTTCAAGGTAGATTTGAGCACCTTTGCTCTACCTTTGGTGGCCTTCACGATACCTCTTATCTTCTCCAAGAAAAGTGAATGGAAAAACTGGGGAGAATTTATTTTAGGATTTTCTATTCTCTTCCTTGGTTTAGGGTTCCTAAAAAGCTCCATGCCAGACTTGAAAAGCAACCCCGAAATACTATCTTTCCTACAGAACTACACTCAAATGGGCTATGGGTCTGTATTCCTTTTTTTGGGGATAGGAACCATACTCACAGTTGTTGTACAAAGCTCTAGTGCTATGGTTGCGATAACTCTGATTATGTGTTCCAAGGGATGGATACCTTTCGAAATGGCGACAGCCATGGTATTGGGGGAAAATATAGGTACAACGATCACGGCCAATTTGGCTGCTATCAATGCCAATACTAATGCTAAACGGGCAGCTCTATCACACTTGATGTTTAATGTCTTTGGTGTGGTATGGGCACTAATTTTATTTTACCCTTTGAATGGTTTGATACGCTCTATTCTGGAGTCGACAGGAGGAGGTGACCCCAACGCTCTTTTCCATAGGATGGACGAACTCTCCCGTATGTATGATGCTGAGACAATGAATGGAATTACCACTGGTACTCTAATAAGTAATCCTCAGTATGCAGCTATCCATGCAGAGTTGGCAACAATGGGCGTTTCGGTGAGTTTTGCTCTATCCCTCTTTCACACCCTCTTCAATGTATGCAATGTCGCAGTAATGGTTTGGTTTGTAAATATCTATGTCAATATTTGCACAAAACTACTACCAGCAAAGGCAAAAAAAGAGGAAGACTCTCATTTGCGCTTTGTATCATTCGGTATGCTCTCCACTTCAGAGCTTAGTTTAGTACAAGTCAGGAGAGAAGTACGTACATTCGGGACTCGTGTGGCGAGAATGCTAAACATGAACGAGCAACTGTTAGAAGAGAAAGACAGTAACGAATTTTCGGCCATTTACAATCGTATCGAGAAGTACGAGAATATCTCTGACCGTATGGAGGTGGAAATCGCCACTTATCTTAATAAGCTCTCTGAAGGACGTCTCAGCTCTGAAGCCAAGGAGGAGGTTCGAGTAATGATTAGAGCCATATCAGAGATTGAGAGTGTTGGCGATGCCTGCTACAACATAGCCAGAAGTATCAAGAGACGAAACGAAGGGAAGTCTGTATTTACCAATGAGCTGAATGAACAGGTAAAAGCCATGTTTGCTTTGTGCTACCGCTCAATCGACAGGATGAATGAAATCCTGGAGCAAAATGAATACAGCTTGGATGATATGCGAGAGTCCTACGATATTGAGAACGAAATCAATAACTTGCGAGACAGTCTCAAAGTGAAAAACCTCGAAGATATGCAGGCCAAGTTATATGAATATCAAGATGCCGTGTATTACATGGACATCATAGATGAATGTGAAAAGTTTGGAGACTATGTGCTGAATGTAGTTCAAGCTTTGGTCGAAAAGAAAATATAGATTCGACCTACGAAAACAAAGAGGATTTGATCATATGAGTGTAGAAATAAGAGAAATCACAAAAAAAGCGGACTTGCGGAAATTTGTCAAGTTCAATTTGGACTTATACAAAGGCAACCCTTACTATGTACCAGGCTTGATCAATGATGAAATGATGACACTCGACAAAAGTGTCAATCCGGCTTTCGAATTCTGTGAGGCGGCCTATTTTTTAGCCTACAAAGACAATCGAATAGTAGGTCGCATAGCCGGAATTATCAATCATAAATCTAATGAAGCTTGGAATCAAACTCATGCCCGATTCGGATTCGTCGATTTTATAAATGATGATGACGTAGTAGATGCACTTTTCTCTGCGGTAAAGGATTGGGCTCTATCCAAAGGAATGGATATGTTACATGGTCCTATGGGATTTGCCGATATGGATCATGAAGGCATGCTCATCGAAGGTTTTGATCAGCTCGGTACTATGGCCACGATCTACAATTATGCTTACTATCCCAAGCAATTAGAGCGCATTGGATTTGTGAAAGATCAGGATTGGAAGGAGTTCAAAATTTATGTACCAGAAGAAATCCCGGAGAAGCACATCCGAATATCTGAATTGGTCCGCAAGAAATACGGACTGAAAACTCTCAAATTCAAGACTAGAAGTGATATAATGCAGTACGGCAGACGCATATTTGAAACACTCAATGCAGCTTATGCCAATCTGTACGGATTTTCGGAACTCTCATCTAACCAGATTGACTACTACATCAAGATGTATCTACCAATGGTACGTCTTGACTTTGTTACCGTGATCGTACGCGAGACTGATGATAAAGTAGTTGGTATTGCTATCACTCTCCCAAATTTGAGTAAAGCTCTACAAAAAGCCAAAGGGAGCTTGTGGCCACTGGGCTTTGCACATCTGCTCAAAGCTCTGAAATCGCCACCTAAGGTAGTAGACCTCTATCTGGTGGGGGTATTACCCGAATATCAAAACAAAGGGGTCAATGCATTACTTTTTGATGACCTGATTCCTATTTTCAGGAAAAACAAAGTAGAGTATGCAGAGAGTAATCCTGAGCTGGAAACCAATATGGCGGTACAGATGCAGTGGAATTATTTTGAACGTAAGCACCACAAAACGAGACGAGCATATATCAAACGCATTGATAGATGAGTACAGTCTCTTATAGCGATAGCGATATCAAGACCCTTGAGTGGGATGAACATATCCGTCGCCGGCCTGGCATGTATATTGGCAAGCTCGGTGATGGAACGTACCCAGATGATGGGATATATGTGTTACTGAAAGAGGTTCTAGACAACTCAATAGACGAGTTCGTAATGGGGGCTGGCAAGCATATCCGGTTGGATATAGCTGATGGGTCTGTTGTGGTAAGAGACTTCGGTCGCGGTATCCCTATGGGCAAGCTGGTAGATGCAACCAGCAAAATGAACACAGGAGGGAAGATAGATTCCAAAGCATTTAAAAAATCTGTTGGCCTGAATGGAGTAGGTATAAAAGCGGTGAACGCACTATCCTCTCTTTTCAAAGTAACGGTCTGGAGAGACGGTAGTAGCAAGAGTGTAACCTACGCGAAGGCTCAGCTCTTAGAAGAGACAGAAGCCTTTCCCAGTGAAGAAAAATCCGGGACAGAGGTTCGTTTCACGCCAGACAACTCTCTATTCAAGAACTACCACTATCGAGACGAATATGTGATAGCAATGGTCAAGAATTACGTTTTTCTAAATGCCGGTCTCACAGTCACATTTAATGGAAAAACGTATTACTCCAAGGAAGGACTCTCTGATCTTCTCCGGGAAAATATGACAGGAGAAGCCCTCTACCCAATCATTCATCTGAGAGACTCTGACATAGAGGTAGTCGTAACCCATACACAGCAATATGGGGAAGAATTTTACAGTTTTGTCAATGGACAAAACACAACACAAGGAGGTACGCATCTCAGCGCATTTAGAGAGGCGGTAGCTAGGGTTATTAAAGAGTTTTTTGCAAAAAACTTTGAGTACTCGGATATACGCTCCGGGATGAGTGCTGCTATCAGTCTCAAGGTGGAAGAACCCGTATTTGAAAGTCAAACAAAGACTAAACTCGGATCAAGAGATATGTATCCGGATGGCCCCACGATACAAAAATTCGTTGGAGATTTCTTAAAGAAGGAGCTGGATAATTACCTACATATCCATAGCGAGGATAGTGAAGCGATGCTACGCAAGATACAAGAGAGCGAGCGTGAGCGAAAAGCGATGAGTGGAGTGACAAAATTGGCTCGTGAACGAGCTAAGAAGTCTAACCTGCACAACCGTAAGCTACGTGATTGTACGACTCACTTCAACGATCCGAAAGCAAAGGAACCGGAACGTACTTCAATATTTATCACCGAAGGGAATTCGGCAAGTGGATCAATCACCACGAGTCGAGATCCTGCATATCAAGCTGTATTCAGCCTTTTGGGCAAGCCTCTCAATAGTTTTGGACTGACAAAGAAAGTTGTGTACGAGAATGAAGAGTTTAATCTCTTACAAGCAGCTCTGAACATAGAAGACGGAATAGAAGGACTCCGCTACAATCGGGTAATTATCGCTACCGACGCTGACAATGACGGGATGCACATTCGACTGTTACTAATCACTTTCTTTCTGCAATTTTTCCCTGACTTAGTACGCCGTGGGCATGTGTTTGTGTTAGAAACACCCCTTTTCAAGGTTGCACTCCCCAAAGAGGGACTAAAAGGAAGGAGCTTCTCTGATAAAAGCCAGAAGCGAAAAAGCAAGACGATTAGTATAGATCGGGATACTTCTTCTGTTATATATTGTTACTCCGAAGCTGAAAAACAACATGCCTTGCGTACTCTTGGCAAAAGAGCTCACATCACACGATTCAAAGGTCTTGGAGAAATATCAGCTGATGAATTCAAGGAACTTATCACAGAAGAGAATATCAAGCTGGAACCGGTACGTATGAAGCGAGAAGACAATGTAACTGACCTGCTTGCATTCTATATGGGCAAGAACACCCCCAAAAGACAAGACTTTATTATAGATAATCTTGTAGTGGATGAAGAGATGCTCTAATCCACCACATCACCTTATATCTCCTCTTTCGCCTGCTTAAATCATGCAAACTACAGCCTTTTACGCCGGATCGTTTGACCCTTTTACACGTGGACATGCTGATATTGTGGAACGTTCCTTGGCGTTGTTCGACAAAGTAATCATAGCAGTAGGCATCAATGATGCCAAACGTTGTCTTTTCAACCCACAAGTGCGTGTGAAACAAATCAGTAGATACTACAGCAAACAACCCAGAGTAGAGGTAATTGAATACGATACACTCACAGTAGATATTGCCTCCAGGCTTGGGGCCTCTGTTTTGGTTCGAGGTGTACGCTCCGGAGCTGATATGGAGTTAGAGCGCTCTTTGGCTGATTTAAATAGGCATATTGCCAGAATGGAAACAGTAATATTGCCAGCATCTCAACAACTCTCACATATTAGCTCGACTGTTGTACGAGAATTATTGCGTTTCGGACATAATGTAGCCGACTTCTTGCCCGATGGATTTGATCTGAACTGCGAGTAAACAAACTATACAAACCTCCTATCTATCTTCCATGAAAAACACACAACGCATCTCCCTGCTTCTTTTTATCGGACTTCTTTTTTGCCCACATGCTTGGAGTCAGTATAGAGAACAAATGCTGTCCTCCATGAGTAAAATAGGTCAGTCAATTCGGTTGATACAAGAGCTGTATGTAGACTCCGTGGACACAGACAAACTAACAGAAGATGCAATAAGAGGGATGTTGGATAAACTGGATCCTCACTCAGTCTATGTCAATGCAGAAGAAAATAAAGATGAATTGAGTGCTCTCGAAGGGAAATTTAGCGGTGTTGGTATACAATTCAACCTACTGACCGATACGCTGTATGTGGTACAAGTAATTCCGGGGGGGCCTTCAGAAAAAGCAGGATTGATGCCGGGAGACCGTATTTTAGCTGTAGATGGAGAAAACATTGCGGGGGTTAAGATCAAGAACTCTACGGTGATGCATAAACTTAGAGGGGACAAAGGAACATTGGTGAGACTTTCGGTGCTTAGAGGGAAAAGAATTCAAGATTACGTCATTACACGAGGAGATATACCCATCCACAGTCGAGAGGCTGCATACATAATCCCTGGCACGAATATTGGCTATATACGATTTAGTCGCTTCAGTCTTAATACAGTGGAAGAATTTGAAGAAGGGATAAATAAACTCCTCTCTTCTGGTATGCAATCTTTGATTATTGACTTGAGATATAATGGGGGTGGTATTATGTCTGCAGCAACTGAGATGGCAAGCTATTTCTTGCCGGTGGGAAGTAAGCTTCTTACAGTGAAAAATAATAGGAAGCCTTTCTTCAATGAAGAGCTACGTGTGGAGAAACGACAAAAAATCAATTTGCAAAGGCTCCCTCTCATCGTACTTGTAAATGAATACTCAGCATCGGCCAGTGAAATATTCAGTGGGGCCATACAGGACTGGGATCGTGGATTAATCATAGGCAGACGTAGCTTTGGTAAAGGATTGGTACAGCGTCCCGTGCCTCTATCCGATGGCTCTTCTATCCGAATAACAGTGGCTCGATACTACACTCCATCGGGAAGGAGTATACAAAAACCCTACATCAAGGGGAATGCACAAGCCTACGAAGAGGATATATATGCACGGCTCAAACACGGTGAACTCATGCATGCTGATAGCATCAAATTCCCAGATTCTCTCCGTTACCAAACGCTTCGCCAAAATCGCTCCGTCTACGGTGGAGGAGGCATCATGCCCGATATATTTGTTCCTTTGGATACAACTCGCTTCAACTCCTTGGAAAAAGAACTGCTGAATACAGCTTCTCTGATAAGAGTTATCCCAATCTATTTGGATACAGAGCGAGCAAATCTACTAAAGACTTACCCCAAGGCGGCTCAATTCGTAGATAATTACAACCTCCCAAATACCCTCATCGACTTACTAAAAAAAACAGCTGAAGAGAACGGAGTGAAGTGGAATAAGCAACTTTTTGCTGAACGGGAAAAGGAAATAACTACTATGCTAAAGGCTTATATCGCTCGTAGCATATATGACGAAGACACATTCTACAGTCTAATAAATCAGCAAGATCGAGAATATCAAGAAGCCATTCGTATCCTGTCAGCAGGAAACAATCAGCCCTCCCGTCCTTAGTGTATATCGGTTAGAGAGACAAAAGTTACTCAAAGACGCTTATCTCGGAATCAGTCAAGGATTTCAGAGAGATCCTAGTATCCGCATATCTTTCAATCCAACTCACTGCAGAACAAAAAGAAAAGGCTTCCCTTGGAGAAGTCTCATTTTACTATAAACAAATAACTCTGGCCTATGCGCTGCTGCAGCAAAGCTTTTGTAAGGCCTCCTTTTAAGGAGACGGGGTGACACTCGAAGACCTTGTAAATCTGAACATCCCGAAGGAAAAATGTATTTCCAAAACCTATGTGGAGGTTGTAATCCTTTGGAATATCAGGGAGGAAAACTTCTGTTGCACAGCGGCTTTATTTGGGAGATATATGGATTCATACTTACAATATCTATACACTTGCCGACAATAGTCTGACAATAACCAAGGACTCCCGGACAAAGTAAGAGAGCTTTTTGGGGGATCGAATGAGACTCTTGACGAGCATTTCATCCATCGGAACGATCAACTGATTTACCAAACAAATGAGAAACAATACAGTCTGACTGACCAGCTAAATCTGAAATTGGAAGGGTACAAATACTCTGGAATGAACAAAATAGAGTATAAACAAATGATACTCTCTCCTGATGGGTCTTTACGTTGTAGCAACCTCCTCTTTATCTGATTTGACACACGATCCTCTTTGCATTGCAGATACGGATGGAAGTAATCAATGAACCTTATCCAAGGATAGTGCGATAGAATCGGTTGCTCCACAGTGGATTGAGAAGAAGCTATTCTTTATAGATGTGGACAAAGATCTAGTCACAGAAGAAGATTCGGACTGCCAAACATCATTATACGTCACAGATCCAGATAATGGTAATGCCAAAGGATGAGCTTTTGGTTCGATAAAACAATCGATATTAAATATCCAGCCAAAGAGAAGCAACTCTTCCCAAAAGACGGTATCTAACCTCTACAGAGAGAATATAAATACGTCTATCGGAGTGAATGTGTGAATGAGAGGATTCGATATGCTGGGAGTATTAAGCATAGACTAGGTATGAGGAGAACATGATATTCTTCTCATATCTCGGGAATTTCTCTCTTTCTACTTTCTTTCCTAAAATAACTTGATATGAGGGCAACTTTTTCGCTCCTCGTGCCTGCTCATTGAACCTTTCTTTCATTAATACCTTTTTCCATGCAACGAATACTGTTCATTTGTCTTTTTATTTTTTCCCTCAACCCTATGTTTGTCAATAAACATCCATGGGAGAAAGCACACAAACTGTTTGGTGTGGTCAGAAACTATGGAGCACAGATCCCTCAGAAGTAAATATGACTTCCTCTAACTCCTATAGAAAACCTCTCTACTTCTCCTTTTCAAAAGAGTCAAAAGCTATTCTGAAGGGCAAAAAAAGTTGCCAGATTAAGAAAGGAGAGTGTAAATCCTAATTAGAGCACGGAGTTTCGAGTATAACTCAAACTCAATGTAATGGCTGATTGGGCCTTTGTATCTGTCGGAGTTTGTCGTACCCTATTGTGTTCGGCCTTGAGTTGCAACCTAAAGGCTCGACCAATTCGTAACTCTCCCCATAAGTAACACCTTCCCCCCTTACCATGAACTCCGGTAAACTGTGGCATTAGCTCGATCTGTCGCTCTGAAAAGAACAGTCTACCAACCTCCGAATGAAAGAGGATTCCTCCTAAACAAAATCTGAGTGAGTTATCAAAAAAAGAGCAATTAGCTCGAATCCCAACGGCATAACTATGCTTATACCTAACTTGCTCTCTCTCAATTTTCTTACTTCCATGGAGATATCGACCCTCTAAACAAGCATTCCAATTCTCTCCTTCTGGGTTATAGACGAAAACAGATGAAAGACCGAGGTTGCTTTGCCCTTTCCGTTCTCGAAGAAAAGAGGCTCGAAACTTGGTGTTGAAAACCGATGATTTCACAGGAGAAAGTTCCAAACGCAATCTATAACCACTACTATTTTCTTTTCTTCGATAACGAGGTACCAGAGTTCTATAGAGGTCTATTTCGGAAAAAACTCGAAACCTACCAATCTCTTCAGCCATTGACAAGAGTAATCCCTGTTCATTGCCAATGCCTGTAAAGTGTGTCGAACTTCTCCCGAAATAAGCCCAATACTCCTTTCCAAAATGTCTCAAAAGACAAGAATACTGACCATTGTTCGCAGCTATGTAACTCATAGCTTGTAAGAAAGCCACAGATCCGAATCGATCTAAAGCAGCTTCTCCATATACAGACAATCGGCCACTACCTGGACTGTAGCGATAATAAAAAGAAGAATTGGCTAAAAGAGTAGGATTTTTCCACTTTTCAGGACGGTTACGCCCCGGTGGTCGCAATAAAGCAGAACCACCCCAGTCATAGATATTTGTCAGGAAACCACATTCCACCTGAGTATCGGCATAATGCAGATTACCTATAAAACTGCGCATATTCACATTATGCCGTGTATCCAACTCTACCTTGTTTCTATGAAGTCCGCTGTACTTAAAGCTCTGAATTATCTTCTTACCATCTGAATGCAACTCCTCTCGAGCATCAAGTCCAGTCCGTGAAGCAGCCAAAGTTAAAAAGAGCTGCTTGCTTCCCAATGAGATAGCAATGCCTCGTTGATAACTATTCTCCGAAGCAGAAAAGGAATGAACTAGTCCTCGTCCTATACGATCCGATCGAGATGAAAGAAATCCAATAGATTGATTGCATACCAATCCATAACCCAAAGAGAGGCGAAAATCTCCCAACACAAGTTTGCGTAATTTGCCAAAGTCGGAAAGCATTAAATGAGCAGAATAGTGATCAAATCCACCAAATCTACGAATATCAAAAGGCTCTCCCGGATCTAAATCGCCTACCAATCCAGCAGAGAGACGATTGCCAATACGATGTGCAGCCTTAAATCGCCAAGCCGAGGAAGAGCCGAGGTAATCGGATTGTTTGTCCTCCACAGGCAAAGGTTGCCTGAAACCAATTTTCAACATTGAACTCCCTTTTTGCTGCAATAATCCCGAGAAAGTTTGTCTCTGCAATTTTGGAACTACGATTACAAAGGGACGCACCAAGTCCAACGTATGAGGATCCCAACCCGGAATAAGTTTCAGATCCCATATACTACTTAGTCCATTGGGAAGACGGTGGATATAAGCAATAAATTGACGAATCTGAAAATCGCTCAGAAAAGGTAATTCCCTAAGATCTGACTCCAAGGCTTGATTTAGATCTATAGGATTAGCGATGAGCAAATGAAGTTTCTGAATAATCAGTTCAGCCTCCTCTACACTCATGTCTGTTTGCTCGACCTTGTCCATTATCTCAGAAAGCCATAAAGAGGATTCTGTTTCTTGAGCTTGAAGCAAACAAAAACCCTGCAAAGCAACAATAAGGAAGAGCATTGCTCTTTGCCACATCCGCAACACTTGCTTCACAATTCGACAAATAGACATAAGATCCAACTAAGAAGCCTGCTGATTTGCTATCGATCCGACCAATCTAGTTACTCGTACAGATATATCTACCATCCACGGAACGAACGATTGGAAGCACTGCTTCTGGTTGCGGGACAAGACAAAATGGAACATCCTGTGCTACACCTGCACATTCCATTCGCTGGTAGTGTTCTGACTGACGTATATAGTCCAACAAATTCTCTCCCTCGGCACACTCAGAAATCCATAGGTCACGCATCATGCGTGCCGAATCTCCTAATGAACAACAAATGCCGATCTTTTCCATATTCCAAGCCAGAGCACCAGCAAAAAGACAATCTTCAGCTCCGACTGTATCTTCCCAACCCGCAGCCAGAACCAATACGTCTCTTTCTGTTCTATCGGAAAGGTAGCGCACAATGGTCGGCAAATTCACATAAGCACCTATCAACACTTCTTTTGCTCCTGTTTTAAAAGCAACATCCACGCATTTGGTACCATTCGTTGTGCTAAATACTATGCTTTGCCCTTGCACTTGCTCCATCTTATAATCGAAAGGCGAATTGCCGAATTGAGCAAACGAACAACGTTTAGCATGTCTCTCTGCTCCTACCAACCAACCGGCTTCCTTGTAACGCAAAGCCTCCTCCAACTGAGCCACAATGATAATTTCATGAGCTCGATTACCAAGAGCAGCACAAATAGAAGAAGATGCTCTCAATACATCTATGACTAATACGATCTGTGGATTTTCTTTTCGGAAATAAGCCTTGAACTGAGGGGCAGAACAACAAAGATCTATACGCATAATAGGAAAGGGAAAGAGTTATTTCTTGCAAGGGAAGAATCTTATAACACATAAACGGCAGTATTGCTTTCCTCCTGCTTCTCGGATTCAAATATCCAGCTCTTCACGAATTCTGACATACTTAAAAAGGGACTGTACCAAAATCTAATTTTGACACAGCCCCTACAATATCTACAAAAAGGAATAGCGTATCGTATTCCGAGCAATCCTTGGCTCGGTATACATTCCTCTCACTTTCTAAAGGGAGTCTTTACGATCTCGGCTTTTAATATCCGGTTGCGTATGCCTATACCAATTTCATTGCCAATCTTGGTAGCTTCTTTCTGTATATAGCCCATACCGATACCCTTTTTCAGACAAGGAGACATTGTACCAGAAGTTACGATACCGATCTTATCTCCATTGGCATCAAGTATGTCATATCCCTGACGAGGCACACCTTTATCCTTGAGTTCAAAAGCAATCAGCTTGCGCTCTGTTGCGCCATCCTTGTGCTGCTGCAAAAGGGTTCTGCCAGGAAAATCTTTGCCATCAACGAATTTGGTAACCCAACCTAAACCAGCCTCAATAGCTGAAGTTGTCTCATCTATATCATTACCATAGAGGCAAAAGCCCATTTCCAAACGCAAAGTATCTCGAGCACCCAAACCACAAGGCTTAATGCCATAGACTTGCCCTATCTCAAAAAGAGCATCCCAGATTTTCATTCCATAATCTGGGTAGAAATAAAGCTCAAAACCTCCAGCCCCGGTATAGCCAGTATTGGATATAATCACATTGGGGCAACCTGCTACCTCTCCTACAGCAAAGGTGTAGTAGGGGATTTTAGAAAGGTCTGTATCTGTCAATTTCTGAAGCAATTCTGTTGCTTTGGGGCCTTGCAAGGCTAGCTGTGCACACTTGTCCGAGCCATTTTCAAGCTCTGCACCCATTTCGTTATGCTGCTGACACCAAGCCCAGTCTTTCTCTATATTGGCTGCGTTCACAACCAAAAGATATTTGTCGCTCTCATATCTGTACACCAGGAAGTCGTCTACAATCCCTCCCTTATCATTGGGGAAGTAGCTGTATTGCACTTTGCCGACCTCCAATTTAGATGCATCATTGGAAGTAACTTTCTGTACAAACTCAAGGGCTTTTGGCCCTTTCACCCAAAATTCTCCCATGTGAGAAACATCAAACACACCCACACCATTGACTACAGCTAGATGTTCGTCAATGATGCCACTGTATTCGATGGGCATATTGTAACCTGCAAACTCGTGCATCTTGGCTCCAAGAGCGATATGTTTATCTGTAAATGGAGTCTGTTTCATTTCTTGTATTGTTGTTTATCTTTTCTTGGTTATATTCCTCGCACTACTGCCTCAATCAGGCAGACCAGCCTCGAAGGTAGTCAATTTGAGAGGAAGATCAAAGCAATGTCTGTCCTGTATGTTGCCTTATCCAGCAGAAATAAGACTCAAGCAAAGTTTCTGCCGCCTGAAAAGGGGTAATGCTATCGGATAGAACTTGCCCTTCCAAAAGAGGAAGTCGCTCAGAGATTTTTTCATTTCTGAAAAACGAATCTCTCAAAGCCTCTTCTATTGATTCTCGCAGCCACCACTTGGCCTGTTTTTGCCGCTTGTGCAAAAAATAATCACTATCGTGTGCATGATGTCGATAGGCATCTATCATATCCCAAATCTCCTTAATGCCGATTCCATAGTAACCGGAGTAAGTCAAGACCCTCGGTTCCCAACCCGATTCGCTTTTCGGGAATAACCTCAGCGCATTACGAAAATGGGAGGCAGCCAACTTTGCCTTGTCTATATTATCTCCATCAGCTTTATTGATGATAATGCCATCTGCCATTTCCATGATTCCCCGTTTGATACCCTGTAGTTCGTCACCCGTACCTGCCAACTGTATCAACAAGAAAAAGTCTACCATCGAATGAACAGCTGTTTCACTCTGCCCCACACCTACGGTTTCCACGAAAATGGTATCAAATCCTGCAGCTTCACACAGAATAATTGTCTCGCGTGTCTTACGAGCGACTCCGCCCAAAGAACCAGCAGAGGGACTAGGACGGATGAAAGCATTCTTTTCTCGACTCAATTGCTCCATTCGTGTTTTATCCCCAAGTATACTTCCCATAGAGACTTCACTACTGGGGTCAATAGCCAGAACCGCCAACTTGTGTCCCTGCTTGATGATATGCATCCCAAGTGTATCTATGGAAGTACTTTTGCCCGCCCCCGGCACACCAGTAATCCCGATACGCATCGAATTACCAGAGTATGGTAGACACTTTTCTATGATCTGCTGCGCCATCTGTTGGTGAGCAGGAAGCTGGCTTTCTACCAGAGTAACAGCCCTGCTAAGCAGAGTAATGTCTCCAGCCAGTATTCCGCGCACATAATCATCGACTTCAAGACGAGCTCGTTTGATTCGCTTGAAGTAGGGGTTGACTATAGGCACATCCCTCACTCCTTTGTTTACTTTCAGTCCCTTGTATATGTCTTCATTCTCGGGATGTGCAAACTCTTCGTGTTCATCATGCATATTGGCCATATCTCAGATCAAATAAAGCGAGAAAAAACGAATAGGTATAATAATGTCAATGTTTAATCGAGAGTTTGACCTTTACTCGCCTAAGCGGAGCATAAGGGTCATTGCATACAATATTGATATTAGGAGCAATGGATGCCCACCCTTTTTCTTTCAAAGTAGAAGGTAAGACCCGTATTTTCAATATTCCACTGGTTCCTTGGGTTATTTCTTCGGGATAATCCAAGATCTGCACAGCCGGATTATCACAGTTAAGATTTCTTAGTTTGAGGAGGCCCTTTCCAGTATTTCTGATCTCTACCTCTACTTGTTGTTCAGGACTTTCGGCAGGCAAAGTCCCCAAGTCAAAATAAGTATTGAGATCCATCCTCGGGGCTGTGCGGATCATCTCCTCTCTATTTTGGTAAAAAGAGAAATCTTCCACTACAGTAGATCGGGTCAAGACCCGTCCACGAAACTCTTTTCCTTCGTTGTCAAGAATGATAAGTTCTACTGGTTCGTTATGCATACCGATCTCTGTATCGGACAAAACCTTGAGCGAAAGTTCCAACTCTGCAGGTTCGCCAGGCGACAACTCTATTACCTCTGGATTGACCTCTATAAGACTGTTCTTAGACTGTACAGACACCTTGACTTTTCCGCCATTAGATGTATTGAGAAGCATCAGACGTACACTGGAAGTCCGGTTTCGAGATGTTGTCGGAAACAGAAGCTCTGTTCGGCTCAACTTGACAGGCCCTACCTCAGCAGAAAATTGACCTTTCTCTCCTCCTCCCAATGTAGTCACATAACCCTTTATGAGAAGGTCTTGCTTGGTCTTTGTAGCATTGCTGTAGACATATACACGTTTAACGAAAGCTCCTGGTCTGCCTGCTGGGTCATAAGATACTACGATTCTACCCTCTGCACCCGGCTCAATGGCTTCCTCCGGCCAAGAAGGACTTGTGCAACCACAATCGGAATTGACACGTGTGAGCACCAAAGGAATTGTCCCTGTATTGGTAAATAGGAACTCACAATAGACAGATCCTTTTTCCTCAGCAATGTTGCCAAAGTGATGTATCGTATCTTGGAACGACAACTCAGCCTTGCCTCTTTGTTGGGCAAACAAGCTACTCCCTATAAGCAACAGAGCCACCAAAAGGCAGCTCCGTATATGTTTGTTTATCATAAGCATTCGAGACAGATTATTCTACCTTCCCCTTGATCTTAAGAGTGAAAGCTCCATCCTTGCCATTACTATACACCGCTATCGTTTTGACAAACGAACCGGGTCTACCCGCCGGGTTATAGGTTACAGTAATCTTACCCGACTTTCCAGGAGCAATAGGCTCTTGCTCATACTCCGGTGTCGTACAGCCGCAAGAAGCTACCACACGAGTAATCACCAAAGGGGCCTTCCCTGTATTATTGATGGTAAACACATGAGATACCTTGCCATTGGCTTCCTTGATTGTACCGAAATCGTATTCTGCCTGTGTTGCCGAAATCTCGGCTTTACTGTTTTGTGCAGCTGCTACTCCACAAAACAGGAGCATCATGCCGAGAATGAAAACTAACTTTTTCATTGGTTATTCCTTACTTACTTTATTACTCTTTCAATCTACCACTATCATAATCCCGGATCGAAGTTTTAGCTACACACCACTACGACCCCGGAGACAAAGGTATAAAAACCACTCTGAACCTCGATCTCCACCAATCTTAGAAGAGTAACGAAAGATCTCTTATTGGGCATCTTTCTCTACTGCTTGCCGAAATTTGACCATCTTCGCTGTCTTCGCCTTGCAACTGATCTTATCATCTTTGTCAGTAGAAAAGACTACATCCTGCTCTTTCTTGATTTTACCGGAAAGAATAAGATCCGTCAACTTATCCTCTATCTCTGTTTGCAAAGCTCGCTTGAGAGGCCGAGCTCCATACTGCACATCGAAGCCGATCTTGGCAATTGCATCTCGAGCTTTATCATCTACCTGCACACGATAACCGGCCTTCTCCACTCGATGAAGAATATCGACAAGCTCTATATCTACAATCCTTCGGATACTTTCCGGAGAGAGTTGATCGAAAAGAATAATTTCATCAAGACGGTTGAGAAACTCCGGACTGAAAGTCTTGTGCAAGGCTTTCTGTATCACAGATCTGGAATATTCCTTGTTGAGAGATTCGTTGCCAGCATCCTTAAACCCGATACCAAAGCCAAAATCTTTGAGTTGACGTGTTCCTACATTGGAGGTAAGAATAACGATGGTATTCTTGAAGTCTACTTTTCGCCCCTCACTATCAGTTAGACATCCCTCATCCATTACCTGTAGAAGGATATTGAATATGTCATGATGGGCTTTCTCCACCTCATCAAGCAAAACCACCGAATAAGGTTTACGGCGTACTCGTTCGGTGAGTTGCCCTCCTTCCTCGTATCCGACATAGCCTGGAGGAGCTCCCACGAGACGACTCACGGAAAACTTTTCCATATACTCACTCATATCTATGCGGATCATGGCATCTTCAGTACCGAAGAGCTTTTCGCTAAGTTTCTTTGCCAAATAGGTTTTCCCTACCCCTGTAGGACCAAGAAGCAAAAACGTACCTATGGGACGCTTTTCGTTGCGAAGCCCCAACCTATTTCGCTGGATAGCTTTAGCCACTTTCTCAATAGCTTCGTCCTGACCTACAACCTTCTTCTTGAGTTCATCAGCTATTACACGTAGTCTCTCATTCTCAGCCTCGGCTATACGTTCCACCGGCACACCGGTCATCAGTGCAACCACTCTGGCGATGTCCTCCTCTCCTACAATTTGTCGTTGAGAATCCATCTGTTTCATCCAATCGGTCTTAGCCTGCTCTACCTGCTGCTGCAACTGTCTCTCTTTGTCTCTAAAAGAGGCTGCCAGCTCATAATTCTGCGCCTTCACTGCATCGAGCTTCTTCTGTCTGACTGTTGCCAGTTTTTCCTCCAAAGCCTCCACCTCTTCCGGTGCCTCCACATGTGCTACATGTACGCCCGCTCCAGCCTCGTCTATGGCGTCTATGGCCTTGTCTGGGAAAAATCGGTCATTAACGTAGCGATTGGTCAGCTCCACTGCAGCCTTGATAGCTCCATCTGTATATGTAACATGGTGGAAGTCCTCATACTTAGGCTTAAGGTTAGCAAGAATCGTAAGCGTCTCTTCCTTCGTGGTAGGATCAACGATAATTTTCTGAAAACGACGCTCCAAAGCTCCGTTTTTCTCGATCGACTTACGGTACTCATCAAGCGTGGTTGCCCCGATACATTGCACTTCACCTCTTGCCAGGGCAGGCTTGAGTAAATTGGCTGTATCCATGGAATCTTGTGTTGAACCAGCTCCTACAATATTGTGCAATTCATCAATAAACAATATGATCTCGGGATGTGAGCGCAATTCATCTAAAATGGCTTTTATTCGCTCCTCAAACTGCCCTCTATACTTTGTACCAGCCACCAAAGAGCCCAAATCGAGGCTAATAATTCGCTTGTCATAGAGTACGCGACTAACCTTGCGCTCCACAATATTCTGAGCTAACCCCTCCACGATAGCACTCTTACCAACTCCCGGCTCTCCTATCAACACAGGATTATTTTTCTTACGTCTACTGAGTACATGCACCACTCTGGCCAACTCACTTTCTCGCCCTACCATAGGGTCAAGCTTGCCCTCTCTGGCCAAACGAGTGATGTCGGTACCAAAAGATTCCAAAGCGGAAGTTTTATCCTCACCTCCCTGAGCAGGCGGAGGTGTAGCATCTCCACGAAAAGAATCGGAAGCATCTTCCATATCTTCACCATCATCATCTGAATCGTTATTATCGTCGTCCTCGTTTTTGTTATCCTTATCGAAATCGAAGATATCGTCCATATTAGGATCGAATCCATTTCTGATGAATAGTGAACGATCTACCGGATCGATTGTCTGGGGGAGACTTATCGACTTTTTTCTATCTATAGCTGTTTGTTTTGTCATAGCATACTTTGTTTTGTCACGTTGTCTTATCGGGTTCATTCCCGAAGTACTCTCGGATACTGCTCTTCGTGTTCTACACTCATCAGCTCCTTTATCATAAAGGCATTGCAAAGCTCGTGCCAAGCCGACTTTTACAATCTACGTCCTTACCCAATCGGCCAAAGGCGCAGCAGAGGGATAAGAATGACCGGAATCGATAATTCCGACAAAAGAAATACCGCTCCACAGCAATCTCCCGTATAGCCACCTATCCGTCGCAGCATGATATGGACAAGCAGGAGGGTGATCAACACCGGTCCTATCAATCCGATAGCCACATAAGGATTCACGAAGATACAAAGGGCAGCAAACGGAAGCAACCCTCCGGCGAGACTGATGAAAGTCTCCGAGAGAGAGAGAGAGCTGTAGAGGACTTTGGCTTTGCAACTCTCCACATCCCTTGCATAAGGCAAAGTCATAGTAACCAAGGCACTACAACTCCTTCCGATAGGATCGAAAGCAAAGAGACACCAAGAGAGTGGCAACAGCCTGCCCAATTCATACCATAAAGAAGATAAGAGGAGGAAATATCCAATCAGAGAGACTACCCCATAGGTTCCGATGTGGGAGTCTTTCATAATGCGTAAGACACCCTCTCTGTCCGTACCTCCACCGAAGCCATCGAAAAAGTCCGCCAATCCATCTTCATGCAGACAACCCGTGATCAACAATCTGGAGATAATAGCAAGAATAATCCCTACCATTGGACTAAACAACGTATCTCCCAGAGCATAACAACCGGCCATAAGACCTCCGCTGATCCAACCCACCCAGGGGAAAAAGGTAATCACTCTGGCAAAAGCCTCTCGTGAAGGAGAACCTAACTTCCACCATGGCAAACGAGTAAAAAAAATAAGAGCTGCCAGCATATAATTGTCACTTTATCAATCAAGGAAAGACTTTCCCAAGCCGGCAATTAATTGGCTTGTGACTCCCCACTTTCGGCTATGTCCGAAAACACAAGGTGCATATTACACAACTTCCCTTTTGTCTACTACCTATTTTGGAGCAATGCTACGCAAACGGCCTTACAAAGGTAGGAATATTCCTTCTTCGGTTCGAGAACGAAAGGTTCCTCTCCCTAGTCACAACAACCCGACGAAATCGAGTCAAAATCAGTCTTTTTAAATCCTCTTTTTAGAATACCCAAAAAACCTATTCATCTGCATCTCGAGAAATTCTAAATCATATCAGGTAGCTACTGAGATTTTCGCATAAAAGGAAAAACCATCTATGGATATACGGAAGTATATTTTCCTCCATTGGAAAGTATATTTTCCTCCATTGGAAAGTATATTTTCCACCTATGGAAAGTTTGTTTTCCATCAGAGGAAAATAAACCATGTAATGGGTAGAAGTAAATCTCCATATATGGGAGGATTTTGACCGATGCGCTTGTTAAGGATGGAAGGAAGTATCCAAAAAGAGAATTCAACCGTGGATAGTTTTGCTTTCTCACGTTGGAAAGTATGTTTTCCCACGTTGGATATAATTTTCAATCCTTCTCTGATCAAACAAAATCGTAACCAAAAGCCATCCATAAATCCCGAAAAAAAAGAGCCAACGCAATGCTCACAAAAGAAATACCAATGCGACACAATCAACAGCGAAATGAAAATCCCTCGAACAACATCCGACAGACTTCGTTCGAGGGAAAGACTTAGAAAGAGCGGTATTGACCTTTTCTATTCCGGTACGTAGATGATTTCTCCATTTTCCAATTCGTAGGCTATCCCTACCTTTCGTCCCTTGGTACCGGTAGCATCGGATTTGTTTTCTGATGGAGTATAGTGTTCAATCTTATCTCCTTGCTTTGTGATAATCTCCATATTTTCCTTCCCCGGATTTTTTACCATGGTAAAATCCTCCCGGCTAAAGATTTCGTTCATGCTGTACTTTGTCACAAGAGCTACCATCAAAGCTACCGCAAACACCATAGCCACGTCGAAAAGATTGGCTACTTGCGATACGGGGTCTTCATCTTCCTCTTCTACTGCGTATTTCTTCCTATGATTACGTCTCATGGCATATCGTGTTAGTTATGATTTTCCATCAAGTCGGATACCAACAAAAGACGATTCATATCTCTTTGCATCTGTGCTGTGGCAGGTCGTTTGGCGGCATAACCCACAGCTCCGGCAAAAAGCCCTATCACCGTTGTAGCAAATGCTACCTGCATATTGTAGGCCATGGAGGCAATATCGCCCGAAGCCAACCCTACCAAAGCTGGCCCCATAGGAATAAGGGTACCCATAAGCCCCAAAGTAGGGCCAAATTTGGCCACTAAAGAGATTGAACTCATTCTTTTCTGAGCTTGCAGCTCATACTCACCAATGAGATACTCCCTTCTGGGTCTATCGGCAGAGAGGAGCATTGAGGTATATCGAAGGAAAAGACTCGGATTCTTTACCCCCTCCAAATAGCCCTCCAAACTCCCCAAGTTGTGAGACTCAAGCTGAGAAAATAAGGGTCCGAGTTTTTGTTCGCTGCTCCTGCGAGCCTGATAAGCTGCAAAAAGACTGCCCAAAATGAGCAGTGATTTGGCAAAAAGAAAGATGAGCCCCACGACTACTGGTATAAGCAAGCCATTGGAGATCCAAAACATGATGTCGGAAACGTACTTCATATACTTGAATTAAATGTTGTAAGTGATCTGTAATGTGGTTAGTAAAGACTGGAACGCCGTCTCTGCCAATGCTCTCTCAAGCGATGATAAATAAAGCCCATGGCAATGCCCAGAAATAGTATTACGAGTGTGAAAGCAAAATCCTGCAACTTATACCCCTCCTTCATCTCCGGAGCTGCCACGGAAGCATTGTGGCGTATCAAACCCATCGCTATAGTATATAGAAAAATGAGCAGAGAAAGGAGTATTACCAACTCGGAACGAAGAGAACCTCCCCTCCCCAACATCTGTCGCAACAACGGTCCGGAAACAGCAAAGACAACGAATATCACAACAGATAGACCTATCGAAAGGGAAAGGAAAGAAACGCCCAAAGCTGAAAAGAAGAGGTGCAACTGTATATAAGCAATAGCAGGTAGCACCAGTAGAGATGGGCAAAAGCTGACCACTATGGCGACTGCACGCTTAAGACGATGAGTAGGCAATTCTCTTTGATGGTAAATACAGAAATAGACTGTCTGTATCAGGTCGATCACAATGAGCAGAGAGATATTACCAATCGCTTCGGATGAAGAGAGCATCCTCTCCACTTCCAGTCTATTCAACATAAGGGCCGTACCATGCATAAACAAGGGAACAGCTGCATAGGCCAAAGCAACGATGAGAGACACCCGCACAGAGTAAAAACTCATCTGTAGCATCATCTTGCAAACAACGACAACTACCAAAAAGAGCAGTAGCGTATTCATATCATATAAGTATTCGCACAAGGGAGAGCTGCCTCTGTTTTGAGCAACGACAGCTCTACCTGTTTTTTGATATAATAGTGATGTGACGTAAGTTTTTTACTCATCCGCCTTCTTTTTCCGGCGCAACACATATATAATGATCAGCACCACGACAAAAAGGACAGCTGCTATGGGCACGAGATAACGAGTATAATCTGCCCCATTGGTCAGATTTTGTCGAGCTTTGTCTTTCTCCAGGACAACAGCTTCCCGATCGCTCCGCCCTGTCTGCTCCGCCAACTTATCTTCAAAAGCCTTGCGCTGACTCGCATCCAGTTGCTCTCCGATGAAAGACTGCAACTTATGATTCTGACCTGTAAATGCACCATCCGCTCCATATTTACTTGTCATTTCGGCATTGATTTCGGCAAGTTTCTTGCGTTGAGCCTCACTGGCAGGCCAATATCCCTTTCGGATTGTCTCAAGCATTGTACCCGTAAGCTCCTGCAATGCTGTGGGATTTTTATCTTCGAAGAAGTTCGCCACTCCCAGATTATGCTTGTCTTCGATATACACATCATAGATATCTTGCCAAAGTTCGTGATCTATGGCATTGGGTTTCATTACATTCCAGCCATAGGTATTGCGCACTGTTTCGGAAATAGCATCAGCCGATCCTGCGCCCTCGGCAATCATTTGTTTGATATAGGTAGGATTGAGAATTGTAGTACGAGCCTCTATACCGATAGCCGTCTTGATTTCCTGTGAGCGTGCGCGATGCCGATTCCTCAAATCGTTGAGATAACCTTCCGGATCTTTACCAGTCACCTGACGCACAGTGAGAGTAAGTCCTCCCATGAACTCATACACGTGGTCCAAGCTCAAGGCTCCCCAAGTGTTGCTCTGTCTGGGTTGAATCACAACATCTGTATTCTGCAAAGCAGCTTCGAAAACACCTGCTCGGAATGCTCCCCAGTCTTTTCCACTACCATACACAGCCCCCATGTTGTTGAGATAGACCTGGGCAATCTGACTCTCGTCTTCCCATTTATCTCCGGCCTCTACCATCCCTTGAATGTTAGTTCCATAACCTCCATTGAGTGCACCAAACACACGCTGTGTAGAGAGATCTCTGGCCTCTTGCGGAGCAAAGCCTTTGTCAAGCAAAATTCGCTCGGCAGCTTGTCTCCCCTTAGCCACAAAGTTGTCCCCATCTTTATCTCCTGCTTCGGCAGCCATCTCTACGGCTTTTTGTATCAATTCCAATCTGGAAGCAGCTAGATCCCGCAGCTGTCCTGAAGTCTGCACAACTACGTCTATACGAGGTCTTTGCAACTCTGAAGCCGGGATCAGCTCCAAATCCAAGATACGACCAAAACGGTCTGCTATGGGGCGAACTCCAAGAAGATAGAATATCTCGGCTATTGTAGCTCCTTCACTCTCTACAAAACTGCCACTCCAAAGAGTGAAGCTAACCTTCTCTGGATATTTCCCTGGGTGACGTCTGACATAATCAGCGAGCATCTCTTCTGCCATTTGTTTTCCTTTCTCAATAGCTGCCGCTGAAGGAGTAGCTTCAGCATTGATCGCATAGAGATTACGTCCTGTGGGTAAGGCGTTAGGATTAGCTATAAAGTCTCCTCCGGGAGAGGGTGATGTATATCCACCTGCCAAAGCATTGACCATCGCATCCAACTCTTTAGAGGGGCTCTCCTGCAAATAAGAGCGGTATAGAAGAACATTTTGTATCGTCTCTTTGAGTTTTGCTATGGCATTGGCCAACTGTACATCTTGCTTGCTGTATTCCACATCCTTTCCTTGCAACTGTTGTTGCATAGACATCCCTTGTTGAGGATGTCTGGAAGATGGTAAAGAAACGGGAGGCATTTGCCCCATGGTCTTTCCAGCGGTGGATGCAGTGGGCTTAGCTCCAGCCTGCGTTTTCTCCGGCGTAGAAGAAGGCTTTTGCGACTTACTATCTTTACCCATGACTTTCCCTTTTGCCATATTCGGGTGTCCGGCCATCCCCTGAGGCTTGCCCTGCATATGTGGCATCTGCCCAGACTTACCTCCGATGCTACCCATACCAGCTGGAGCTTTTCCTTTACTTCCACCCATTACGGACATCATGGAGCCCATCATAGCCATTTTAGCATTTTTCTGCTGACTCTCCACGGCCTCAGACAAAGTCAAATCCGCAGCTGTAATACCCATCTGTCTGAAAGCCGATGAGAGATCAATATGCCCAGAAGCAAGTATCGAGGATACCAATTTCATGGCTGGACGGTGGAAATGTGTAGAAAAGAAAGAGCCTTTGAGTTGTTTGTCCGTTATGCGACCCTTCAACTTAGCTACTTCCGCAGCCGAATAGGCAATAGGATCCACGGCCATTAGCACAACCGAAGACCGTATCTTTCCTGCATCAAAGGCTTCTCCCAAGGTGTACATTCCTCCACTGATCTTAGCATCTGCCAATTCAGCTGCGAAGTTGTCTATCAATTCTATCTCATCGCGACTAAGAGGTTTGGAGAGGGTAGTATCTATCCGCAATTCTCTCAAAATCCCGTTTTTTGCTGCCTGAGCTTTGATACGGGCATTGAGAGAGGACTCGTCATGATCATGACTCAAATAATGGCTTGTCAACTCAGTGATAGGCGTAGCTTGTGCATCCAAACCGGTATGAATAAAACCGGGAGTAAGGTGACTAATAAGCTGGGCATAACTGCGCCGTTTGGCTATTACGCCCTCTCCCACATTACCTATTGAATAGAGGTAGAAATGTGGTATATCAGCCACAATCGCATCGGTCCAATCTCTCTCGGAAAGCCCAACCTGCTTGCCGGGAATGAACTCCAAACTACCGTGTGTTCCAAAGTGGATGATGGCATCTGCCTGGAATTTATGTCTGGTCCACAGATAGGAAGCCAAGTAATGATAAGGAGGCAAAGGATTGGAACCGTGTGTCAAGCGGAAGTCATCTTCTCCGCCTCCACCCATCCCGGGCTGAGGAAGCAGAGCAATGTTGCCAAGCTCTATCCGACTCACGGCTATACTACCTTCTCCCTTCCCATTTCGTACCATATAGCCACCTGGAACCTCTCCATATATCCTTGCGAGGGAGTCTACCAAATCTTCTGGGAAATCATTCTTGAGATCTTTGGAAAACTCAGAAGCGGTGTACCAGAAAGGTACATTTGAAGCCAAATATTTCTCCACCTCCGTCCGTGCAAATCCGGCAGGGAAACTGCCACGTTGCTGTATCAGCTCTTCCAAAGCCTTGGCCGAGGCAGGCAAGCCTGCCACGTTGTAGCCCTCCGATTGGAGACGCAAAAGCAAGTTGTAGAGAGATGTCGTAGCCTCCATCCCGGCTGCAGAAAGAGCAGCTTTGCCAGCCCCCTTATAGTAATAGATTGCAAGATGTTTCTCTGCATTGGGTTTGTCCCTGAGACTTAGATAGCGTTTGATAGAGGAAACAAAAACAGAAAGACGATCGGGGATACAATGGAACTCATGGAAACCTTCCTTTCCTTCGTACTGTGCGATCAATGCACGGGACATCAAGGCTCCATCTATCTCAGGCATCACAATGCTTTGGCTCAACATTCCTCCACTCATTCCTCTCGAATCAGCTAGCCAATCCTCGTGAGTACCTGTAACAGCCAAAGGAGCAAAGACAGGGATATTATTTCTGCGGAAATAATCGACAGCTGCATCTGACTGCATCATGGAAAACCTACCATGTGGCAGATATACAACTGCATCGGGCTTGATCTCCTCGAGCAATTCTATGCGTCTGCTGAATGAACTGAGAGGATAAACATTAAAATGAGCCTCCCGAAGAGCCTTAATCAATTCGTCGAGCTGATCTTTGTTGGAATTGAAAGGCCCAAAATTCCCGGTAAAAAGAGCTATGCGCTTTCCTCCTTCCTGGTACAGTTCTTTATTTTTGAGAAAATTAGTGTAATCTGTGAGTGTTGTATCTATACGTTCATCGAACTCATTGAAAAAGACATTATCCGGAATATCCACAGCAGCAACAATAGCATCTCTGGTTATAGACTTTCCAAGAAGCTCATGACGAATAAAATTCAATCCGGAACGGTAATTGCTTCGTCCTCCCTTGAGAAGATACTTTTTTAGAATTTCAAGCTTACTTTCCTCTATGTTGGAGAGGTCATTGCTTGGGTCTATAGGCATGAGCGAAGCAAAAAGGATGTTTTTCTCTTTCAGTTTGAGGATTTGCTCTCGCTGTTCATCTGTCAGTCGAATGCCCATAGCAAAAATGAGGGCAGCATCACAGTTTTGCAACTTATCCAATTCGTCCGTTCCAACTTCTACAATACGTATAGGATCGTCCGCCACCGACTTGGCCATGGCACTGACCTGGTAGGTCGGGAAATTGACTAAAGCTACGGTCGTTTTGCGGGGATAGAGCCAAACAACCAAACCGACCACAACTATTGTGGCCAATAAGATGAAGACATAAGCTTTGGAAGAAAGTCTTTTCATAGAAATGATGACTAAGTAAAAGATGATGTGATATTACAGCGTTATGGAAACTTTACCAAAGAAGCTGCGACCGGGGCTGAGAGGAGCCAAAGAAGAAACCTTGTCTGTCGCATAGTCGAGCAAATTGTCTATTCCGAAAACTAAGCTATAGCGTTCCCCAAAACGCTGGTTTACAGCTAAGCGCAGTATAGCATAGCCCTCATAGCTAATGGGTTCGGCTATGCGTTCTTGTGTTTCCGAGTTGGTTGATACGATAGATGTATTAAGGCGAGAGTGGTACCGCCCCATAATGGAGGCGTCCAATTGATAATTTCTCCTGGAGAAGGTATAGGATAGCTGAGCTGTAAGACTATGCGGACGCACACTGGAGACATTCACATCCTGGTCTTTTACCTTCACAGTAGAACGTTCATACACATAAGCATAATTTGTCGAAAGACGGAAACTGCTTATTGGCCTCCAGATCATGTTTGCTTCTATTCCTCCAAGGGGACTCACTCCGGAGATATTGTCGTAATGCAAGTTTCCAGACTTGTCTTGAAGCATCACGATTTTCCTATTGAAAGAGGTATGATGAGCAGTCACAGATGCGGAGAAATCCCTACGGCTGTATTCCCCCGACAAAGTAAACTGATTAGCCGTCTCCGGTTTGAGATTTTTGTTACCGGTTATCTTGAAGCCGGGACCATTCTCATGAAACCAATCGAAATTTAGCTCCGTTATTGTTGGGGCTTTGAAAGCATGTGCATAACCCGCACGAATATTAATTTTTCCAATGCGGTACATCAAACCTACTTTAGGCGATATATGTACACCATAGTCAGAATGGAGATCCGAACGAATACCATAGAGAAGAGTCAGACTCTCCATTGCCTGATGAGAGAGCTGTACAAATGCCACACCAGAATGAATGTATTTATTCTCAGCAAAATTGCTTATCTGGAAACTGCGCATACCCTCCAAGTGGTATTCGGCTCCGAGATTGAGGCTGAACTTGTCAGCAATATTACGGTCATTCTGCAACCTGAACATAGTCAGGGAGTTGGTGTAGGCAGTGGAGTCCGAAGAAGAATCCTTTGGGAAAGCAACCCCCCTCTTAGTATAGTCCTGGTTAGCGGTGAAGGTATAGCTGTTGTCCTCATCTTTCTTGTAACAAGCAGACAAATAGCCGGAAATACTACCATTAGTATTTCTCTGATAGTCGCTGATGTATTGAAGTCGATAGGAGTAAGAGGCATTAGCTTTAATACGAAGAACATCCGATGGTGTCCACTGCAGTTTCTCCCCAACACGATATGTCTGATCACGAGGGATCCGCTGAAAGTCTTTCTTATCCTTGTCATAAAGGCGGTACTCCGCTGCATTTCCGTAGGAGAGAGAGGTAGTGCTGCGTATCAATTTCGTCTGACAGCCCAATTCCCCATAGGTTGTGAAATGATTCGGCTCACTATAGCCAACAGAGGCCAATGCAGATATAGGTTTGTTGCTGTTTTTGGTGATGATGTTTATCACTCCCGCTACAGCATTTGAGCCATAGAGAGCACTACCGGCTCCTCTGATTACCTCTACCCTCTCTATCTGCTCCGGGGTAAGCCTTGTCAAGTCTATATTCCCATTATTTTGTCCGGAAACTTCCTCTCCATCTATAAGGAATAAGATGTAACCTGATTCAAACCCCTGCATACGCACAGAGATATTGCCACCATGGGTGGAAAACTCCACTCCCGGAATCTGATACTCCAGAAGTTCCTTGATGCTGGGAGCCGCTATGCGTTCAATGTCTTTTCTCTTGATAAGCTGTGTTACAACCGGAGTACGCACCAAAGCGTGCTCAGCACGAGTAGCAGTAACGAGCACATTTTCCAGACATCGATCTTCGCTTTGGAGGGCAAAGTCCACCTGTATATGATCTCTCTTATCCAAATCGATTTTCTTTTCGCTTACAGCATAGCCGAGCATACTTGATACAAGCACTATTTGCCTGCGCTTGCCGTCTATACGACAATTGATCCGAAATCGGCCATCAGCCTCCGTTGCTCCGCCTTGTGTAGTTCCCTTGATATACACATTGGCTCCGGCCAGAGGTTGTTGATCGGATATATCGGTTACTCTACCGGATATTTGTATGTTGCGACTTTGCGCGAAAGCTATGTCTGCCACCAAAAGGAACAGACATACCAAAGCACTCACTCTCCCTGCTACCTTCATGAATCGTTGAATGTGATATTGATTTTTCTGTCGAAAGCATCCACCTCGACAGATTGGGGGAAAGGCGATGTATCATAAAATATGCAATGCAGCATTACATTCGACCTCCCAAGGCTAAACAACACACCACAAATGTATTTCTTCGTCCTTTAGCCCCTACTTTTTGCCTATTCTGACGCACCTTAAGGGGCTGCACCAAAACATCCATTTTGATACAGCCCCTACCTACATATGATGATTAGATTTCTTTGTAGCGGAAAGATAGTGTTCCACCTTTCTTGCCTCTAGCATTGACAGTACCGGTTATTTTGAGTTTGTACAGTCTTTTACCATCGGCAGAGTGGAAGAGATACACAGTCTTGTGTGCCTGATACATGGCAGCTGAGCCTTCCATCATCTTGTCCATATCAACGATGTAAGTCTTGTGTGCTGCCACCATCTGTTCAGCTTCTACAAAGTCCATATCACCGACATTTTGCCAGCGAATAACTTCTTTTCTGTTACCCGAGAATGTATATTTCCCTTTCCCATCTACTTTGTCGAAGTCTTCTTCCCCGGTCTCAGCCATGTCGGCTTTGCCAGAGAATCCGTCAGCACCATTGAGCTGTACGTGTTCGCGATGGAATGCTATATCCCAGTCTTTGCTCTCGGCAGGGTTTGTCACATCTACCACTTTGCCTTGCTCAAAAGAGAAATACACCCATTTGCCGTAAGCTGTGGCATTGAGATATTCTACTTTCTTCTCCCCTTGCTTTTCCCGTTCTGGTTCTTGGGGTTCATTTTTTTTCTTGTCACATCCAACGGCCACTGCCATAAAAGCTGCCAGAGCCAAAAGAACTAATCTGACTTTACTCATGTCGCTATAAAATTATCGGTTACTGTATGTATTAAGTCAAGGCTGAAACACTACTCCTCCGTAGCGATGGCAAAGGTCTGTTTCCTCCCTTCTCCACTAAATACCTACAAATCGTTATTTATAACCACTGTTTATCCCTTTCTTTTATGATTTATTAGTTCTGGATGATAGGTTTAGAACCTAAATTAAGGCCTTATAGGAACAAATTACTCTTCCTCAACATCATTATTAACAGCTGTAGGCAAACGTTTTCCGGGAGTTACTCCCAACTTTACAAGCTGATCAAACTGTCTGTGTAAGTTATCTTTCCCTCGGGAGAAACGCTTTCTGGTTTCCAATATCTGCTTTTGGGCCACCTCTATACTATTCTCTACCTTGCAAAAAGACTCATCTACAAGCACCAGCTTGTCATACATCTTAGCTACCCGATCCATGATCTCTTGCACATTTTGCTGTTGCTTATGCATAGCCCACATATCTGACACAAGTTTGAGTACGGGTATGAGTTGCAGAGGGCTCACGAGCATAACTTGCTGTTTGTATGCTTCCTCCCAAAGCTTATCATCGTAACTGATAGCAGTCTGCAAAGCCCCTTCGATAGGGACAAAGAGTAGAGTAAAGTCCAAAACATCGGAATAACCGGCCTGCCTGAGGTGGGCTGGATAGGCCTTTGAGGAAAGCTCTCTGATATGAGTTCGCAAGCTTTTGATATGCTCGCTCAAATAGAGCTTGCGACTTGTATCATCCTCGCAATCGTAGTACTTACTGTAGGCCGTGAGAGAAACTTTACTATCAATGACGAGTTGTCGATTCTCCGGCAAAGTTACTATCACATCCGGTCTGAGACTTTTCCCTTCCTCTTCGCTTCGCAGCAAACGACCATCTGCTGTGCGCACGGTTTGTTGCTTTTCATAGCTCCAATGCTCTCTAAGACCGTTGATTTCAAGCAGTCTCATCAACACAACCTCTCCCCAATCTCCTTGTATCTTGCTATTCCCTCTTAATGCCTTGGCCAAGTCTGAAGCATCATGACCGATCTTTCCAGTTTGCTCAATCAGCAGACGGATCTGCTCCCCCATCTGTATTTGCCCTTTTTGCTGCTCGATGCAAGCTTTTTCCATACTCTCCCGATAGCTGTTGAGCTGTTCTCTAAGAGGGGTAAACAGAAGCCCCAATTCTTCTCGCTGTTTACCGGCCAACTGAGTGGCACTACTATCCAAAAGACGCTGAGAAAGCAACTCAAACTCTTGCTTCAATTCCAAACTGATATGCTCAGACTGATTTTGCAACTTCTCCACCTCCTTTTGCAAGTAACTACGCTCTGTATCAAGTTTGGCTAAGCTGGTTTCCAGAGAGATACGTTTGTTTATTTCGGCAAATATGCTCTCCTCTTTAGTCTTTACCTCAGCAGCCAACCTTTCGCTTTGCTCCTGCATTCGTATGCGTTCCTGATCTACCATATGGCGAATATTCCTCAGACGTAAGTAAAGCAATAGGGAAGTAATCCCAAATAGGAACAATAGGATATAGAACACTAAACCCATTGTATTAGAGGCGTTTATAGTATTTGTCTACTATCAATGCAATGGCTCCATCACCCGTAACATTGCAGGCGGTACCGAATGAATCCATTGTGATGTAAAGGGCAATCATCAATCCGAGATCTGTCTCGGAAAAGCCCAAGATAGATTGTAGAATACCTATCGAAGCCATGATGGCCCCTCCGGGCACCCCTGGAGCTGCAATCATAGTGATACCGAGCATGAGTATAAAACCAAAGAATAGGCCAAAATCATAATTCAGCCCTTGCATCATCATCAAGGCAACGGCACAAGCTACAATCTTAAGTGTAGACCCAGAAAGGTGTATCGTAGCACATAGAGGAATAGCAAAACCCGATACCTCTTCGCTCACTCCATTCTTTCGAGTTTGCTTTAGGGTAATAGGGATTGTAGCAGCCGAACTTTGGGTGCCAAGAGCAGTAGCGTAGGCCGGCAACATCTGTTTGAGTAGAGTGAGAGGATTGCGCTTCACTACCGCACCCGCTATAGAGTACTGAATCAACAGAAGTAGAATATGCATCACGAAGATCACACCGATGATCTTGAGAAACACCTGCATTACACCGGCTACCTGCCCCATGTAAGTCATATTCAGAAAAATTCCGAAGATATAGAGAGGAAGCAAGGGGATAATGACGGAGGAAATCATTTTACCGATTATCTCCTCAAAGTCAGTAGCTACCTCCATCAAGGCTTTTCCCCGTATATGAGACATCCCCAAACCAAGAATAAAGGCTAATACAAGAGCTGTCATCACCCCCATCAGGGGAGGCATATCCACAACAAAAAAAGGGTTGATAGCTTCGTTTCCTTCCGTGATATGCGTCTTCGCACTGGGGTCTATCAAAGAAGGGAAAACTGAGGAGGAGGTCCCATAAGAGATCAAACCCGAAAAGATCGTAAAGCCATAAGCCAATGCTACCGTGATCAGAAGCAAACGCTTCGCACCGCTACCCATTCGTCCAATAGCTGCACTGACCAAGCCTAGAATAATGAGAGGGATTACGAAGCCCAAGAAGTTACCGAAGAAAGAGTTGAAAGTAACAAACACTCGCACCAATACTTCCGGTGCTTTCAATCCTGCGACAATCCCCAAAGCGATAGCTATCAGTATGCGCCCGAGGAGACCGATACGTACCTTTTTCATGCTGCAAAAGTAGGCAGATTTATCCGTGCACAAGGAAGCAACCCGAGAGCTCCGACCCAGACCTCTCCCATGGATTGCTCCTGTTCGCATCAGACGTGAAACTAAGACCAGATTATTCCTTTACTTTTGTGCTACATTAGTCGTGTTTTCCAACAAGAACAAAGGCGATGAATACGGAAGTAACCAACTACATTATCCAGTTTATGCTGGGCGGAGATCTTCTACCCCAACAACGGATGGATCGACTTATTGGCTATACTTCAGACAAATCGGAAATGCAGAGATATAGGGTTGTGATTCGCCCTTCCTCTTTTTTCCGAACTGGCTGCTATGGTACCGAAGCCGCCTACCCCACCTTGCCCTTGGAAGAATGGGAGGGTGTACCTGTCTTGTTTGGAAAACCCGGAGTAAGCCGGGAGTCGGATGGAGGGCCTTTGATCATAGAAGCCGATTTGGTAGCCTCTACATTCTTCCTCATATCTCGCTACGAAGAGATGTATAAGCGAGAAATACGAGACGAACATGGTCGTTTTCCCGGCAAAGAATCGTTGCCATATCGAGCAGGATTTATCCATCGCCCGATCGTAGACGAATATGGGGTGTTGTTGCGCAAAATACTCCGAAACGAAGGAACAGATATTCCCGAACCTCCCTTTGGTTTCTCTCATATCAATCTGACACACGATGTAGATGAACCTTTCGAATACAGAGGATGGAGAGGTATGATGCGTGCCATAATTAAAGAGAAGAAATCACCCTTCAAGGCTTTTCATCTAGCTTTCCGCCCCCCATGGCAAGATCGCTACTATACCTTCGCCGGGATACTTGAGCGAAACAAAGAACTGCGAGATCGACTAGGAGAAGAGATATGCGATACAATCTTCTTTTTCAAATCCATGGGTACACATCCGCTCGATGCTCCGTGTTACAATCTCGGCTCGGCCTGCTTTACTCCTCTCACAGATCTTTGCAACAAAAGAGAGGTACGCTATGGTCTGCACTGCTCCTATGCCTCCGGTTTGGATCCAGATAAGATACTGCGAGAAAAAGAACACTTGCAAAAAACATGTAGTCATTCGATTGATATCTCTCGCCATCACTACCTGTCTGCACGCGAGCCCGAAGATATGCAAGCCCTGATAAGTGCGGGGATACGGCACGACTACACCATGGGTTATGCTGATGTCGCCGGGTTTCGGTTGGGTACCTGCCGGGTAGTACGTTTCATTCGCCCCTGCACTCGAGTACTCACGGAATTGTTGTTACACCCACTCACCGTAATGGATTGTACTCTGAACCGTCCTAATTATATGGGGCTGGAATACTCCGAAGCCAAATCCTACACATTTGGCTTAATAGAGCAGACAGCTCTGCACCACGGAGAGTTGAACCTACTCTGGCACAATGTCAGCTTTGCTGTGGGAGAACAGAAGTGGCTGGACAATCTATATCGAGACATCATACGAGAAACAATGAATATTCACATTCATGGAAAAAAAGAGTGACCCATGAGACAGCGTCGTGTCTTGATTCTGTCGGATCTGTTCCCCCCTGTATTTGCTCCTCGCATACAAGCAGTAGCCAAATACTTACCGACCTATGGCTGGGAACCGGTGGTAGCGACCGAATTAGTGAGACACCAAGCCGACTATGTACACACGGCAACTGATAGCCGGTACAAAGAAGATATACCTATATACAGGATTGACTTTGGGAAGAACGAAGTCGGGACATTGAGACACAAATTGAACTTTCTGGCCGACCTTGTCTACGAAAGGAGGGAAAGACGCATGGAAAAGGCTTTGCAAAAGAGCCTGAAAGAGAAACCCGATGTCATCTTATGCTTCGCCTACCGCAAGTTTCCTCTGCGTACGGCTGCACGTCTGGCAAAAAGCTGGGGCATACCCTGGATTGCCGATTGCAGAGACATTGTGGAACAATATACCGATGGAGATTTCCTCCCCCACCCCATCACTCTTTGGGGGCACCCTTTGCTCAAATTGATGAGAAGTATCCGAGCTCGTATTATCAGTCAACGCAACCGGTACCTATCCCAGGCAAACAAAGTCATCACTGTTTCCCCCTGGCATAGGAATTTACTTGCCAAAGTAAACCCCGATTGTCATTTGATATACAACGGCTACGACCATGAGATTTTCTCCCCCCGATTAGAGCCACACCCTCACTTCGACATCATATACACTGGACGTCTCCTGAGCTTATCTATGAGAGACCCAAGCCTTTTGTTTCAAGCTTTGGCCTCTCCCGAGCTGTCCGAACTGGTAAGCTCATCGAAGCTGCACATCCATTGGTATACAGACAAGCAGAGCGAACGGTTATTACGCCCTGTGATCTCTTCTTACGGACTGGAGACAATCAACACTTTTCACGAAATGCTGCCAAGAGAGGAAATGGCTCGAATGATACAATCGGCAGCTATTCTCCTGCAACTCTCCAACCGAGAATCCGAAAGCGGACCGCACGGCATGGTCTCTACCAAAATATTTGAAGCCATGGCGGTACGTAAGCCGGTACTATTGGTAAGAAGTGACGAAGCTGTAATGGAGCAACTTATCAAGCACACTCGGATCGGATGTGCAGCTCGTTCTGTCCGGGATGTCATTTCTTTTGTACGTTCGTGTCACAAAGACTGGATCAGACAAGGCTACACAGCCGTATTGGGAGAACAGGAAGAAATAGAGCTATTCTCTCGCAAAAGACAGGTCGGAGATTTTGCCCGACTACTCAATGAAGTACTCGATAATCCGAAAAATATACGTTCGTGTCCGTATCAATCAAACCATTAGATCTACCTATCTACCAGTCGGGAGGATTTGTCCTGATTGCTGGCCCTTGCAGTGCCGAGAGTGAAGAACAGGTAATGGAGACGGCCTGGCAACTCCGCTCGGCCGGGATCGGGATTTTTCGTGCCGGACTATGGAAACCTCGTACATTGCCCGGCTCTTTCGAGGGTATGGGAAGCAAAGGTCTTCCATGGCTAATGAGAGTAAAGCATGAATTGGGAATGCTTGTGGCAACGGAGGTGGCTGGCAGCCGGCATGTGGAGGAAAGCATACACGCCGGTGTAGACATCTTGTGGATAGGAGCACGCACGACCTCCAATCCCTTCTTGATAGCCGAAATAGCCCACACGCTATCTCATTTGAGCACCCCTCCCATTGTGTTGGTCAAAAACCCCATCAATCCTGATGTCGAACTTTGGGCCGGAGCCTTTGAGCGTCTCTATCAAGCCGGAGTAACTCGCTTGGGAGCCATACACAGAGGATTCAGCACATACACAGACAGCATCTATCGCAATCCGCCACAATGGCAAATACCAATAGAGTTGATGAGAAGATATCCGGAAATGACCATACTGGGCGACCCGAGCCACATAGCAGGTAAACGTGCTCTCGTACCGGCCCTGTGTCGCCAGTCTCTGGATATGCACTATGCTGGATTGATCGTAGAAACACACATCAACCCTCAGACAGCTTTGAGTGATGCAGCTCAGCAACTAACTCCCCACGACCTGCAAAATATTTTGAGCCACCTGCATGTATCGAAGCAGGTGCGCGACCCCCTACCCGTACTCAAAGCGTGGCGCACCGAACTAGATCAGATAGACGAAAATATCCTTGGCCTGCTTTCCAAGCGAATGAAACTTTCGGCCCAAATCGGACACTACAAGTGTCGCCACAATCTGTCTGTCTTACAAACGGATCGCTACCAATCCATTCTACAAGAATTGGAGCAAAAAGCCGGAGAGTTGCAACTTGATGTGGACTTCGTTTCCGGTCTTTTCTCCCATATACATCAAGAGTCGGTAAGGATACAACACAGAGTTTCAGATGATGAACAGCAATAGGATACTTATCAGCTTGGGGAGTAATTATTACGCCATAAGACGCATCAAAAAAGCCAGAAAGCTACTGTCCAAACATTTTCCCAGGATCTGCTTTTCTCCACCTATCCTCAACCCAGCTGTAGATTGCGAGGTGAAATGTCACGATTTTATCAACTGTCTCGGCATTATCCACACCGATTTGGGCAAAGAAGACTGCCGACAAATACTCAAACAGGTAGAACAATCTTGCGGTCGTCTCAAATACCCTAAAACAGAGTCGCGCATCTCAATAGACATAGACCTGCTCATCTGGAATACAGAAGTGTGCAAACCGGCCGACATGGAGCGTCCGTACATACAGATCGGAATGCAGCAGTTGAACATCTCCACCGATCACTGACCCAAAACCTAAACGAGTCTCTTTCGTTTAATCAAAAAGCCAGACACTTATCCTCACTTGTTATTTCAAAACAAGGCCGAAAGAATTAGGGCCTTACAACTCATCGGTACGAAGATTTGCTCAATACGGAGCCTAATTTCGTGCCCAAACGTCCCGGGGAACTGGTTGTAGCGGATATTACCTACATTTCCTATGGGGGGGCGCCTACTTATCTCTCATTACCGATGCCTACACATGGGGGGCTTTATGTGTATCTCACCTTGGGAGTGGAAGAGCCCTTAATAGCTATAAAACAGGCGTTTTCCGAAAGGAATACAATCTGCCTCCAAAAGTGACGTAAGATTTTGAGAGACTATCGAGAGAATATTTTCATAACCTCATAACACACGTCAAACCATCATATAGCGCACGAAAAACTTATGCGCAGTACATTCAAAATCCTATTCTACATCAATAAGAATAAAGTCAAAACAGACGGTACAACGGCAAGCCTTTGTCGCATCACCATCAACGGAGCAAACGTGGTGATGAGCACGGGCGAAAGCGTTGCGCCTCACGAGTGGAACACAGGCCTTGTTTCCTCTCCAAGAGCAATGTGGTAGTATTCTTAACTCTAAACAGAATTATGGTACGAAAATGATATGTATCGGAATAGTTGTGATGTGTTCTGAAATCCCTACCATAGGTATCGAAAGGGGAAAACTTCAGAGAGAACAATTGTGTAAATAAAATGCTTCATCGTCCCATTCTTAATGAGTATTTTTGTCCGTGATGGATACGACCCAATATATAGTATCGGCTCGCAAATACCGCCCCGACAGTTTTGCGACCATGGTAGGGCAAGAAGCCCTTACCTCTACACTCAAGGCTGCTATCAACAGTGCAAAGACTGCTCATGCCTACCTCTTTTGTGGCCCCAGAGGAGTAGGTAAAACCTCCATGGCACGAGTCTTTGCCAAGACAATCAACTGCCTAAATCGTACTCCTGAGGGAGAAGCTTGCAACCAATGTGAAAGCTGCAAGGCCTTTGATGAGCAACGTTCCCTGAACATATACGAACTAGACGCAGCCTCAAACAATACAGTAGACGACATACGGCAACTGATAGAACAGGTACAAATCCCACCACAAATCGGCAGGCACAAAATCTATATCATAGATGAGGTGCACATGCTCTCACAAGCAGCTTTCAATGCGTTTCTCAAAACATTGGAAGAGCCACCGGAGTATGTGATATTCATTCTGGCAACCACAGAGAAACACAAGATACTACCTACTATTCTCTCACGATGCCAGGTATACGATTTCAAACGCATTGCCGTACCGCAGATCGTCCGGCATTTGAGCCATGTAGCCCAAACGGAAAACATTGAGTATGAGGAAGATGCCTTAGGCTTAATCGCCGAAAAAGCCGATGGAGGGATGCGCGATGCTCTCTCTCTTTTCGATCGAATAGCCAATTTCGGGGGCGGTCGAGTTACCTATCAAGATGTCGTATCAGGGCTCAATGTATTGGATTACGAATACTATTTCCGGCTGATCGATCTATTTGTTTCGGGCAATTACAAGGGAGTTCTTCTCACTTTGGATGAGCTATTAGCCAAAGGCTTCGATGCAGCAATGATCGTAAATGGATTGGCGTCGTTCTTCCGGGATCTATTGATGGCCAAAGACCCCAATACAGCTATTTTGCTCGAAAAACCACAAGCCATTGCCAAAAAGTATGTACAGACCGCATCTACCTGCTCCTCAGCTTTTTTGTACCAGGCCATACGTATCTGCGTCGGCTGCGATCAACAATACAGACAAGCCTCAAACAAAAGGCTACTTGTGGAGCTTGCTTTAATGAGTATCTCAGCTTTGTATAGCAACGAGCTGAAGTCGGGAGTGCAAAAGGCTGTGACACAAGCAACAAAAACACAAGTCACAAGCACGCCACCTGCCCGCCCAACAACAGCAGACACAAATCACAACACGACTGCAGAGACAGCAACCGAAGTTCCCAAACCGGCTGAACAACCACGGCAAACGCCACCCGCTCCGCTTGCTTCAACAGAAACAAATCTGACTCCTGAGACTCCTATACAGCCTGCGCAACAGCTATCGAATACAACTCCCAGACCGAGCACACGACAAGCTCCGATCCAAACAGGAGAAAACAATCGAAATTTCATTGGAAACAGATTATCCGTGCATGGTATTCGCCGGGATAACACTCCGAAAGAGGCAAACAACCTCATTGAGGATGATTTGCACGAATCCTTTACAGAGAATGAGTTGCAACGGGCTTGGTTGGCATATACAAAAGAGGTTCTCACCGATCAGGTTCACCTACGCAACACCATGCAGCTATGCCTGCCTAAATTATTAGACAAGGCCGATTTTGAAGTAAAAATCTACAATCCCGCGCAGCAAGAGGAGTTGGAAGAGATCCAAATATCTCTCATGTCTTTTCTCAGAAGCAGACTGAGAAACACAGAATTGCGGATGAAACTGAGCATAGAAGATGTGAGTTCGGATGAAGATGCGATAACCAATGCAGAGCGAATAGAACGCTGGCGAAAAGAAAATCCGAACTTCGACAAACTGTATCAAGCCTTGGGATTGCGTGAAAACTGAGAACACTTTCTTCCCAAACAAAAGCCTTTCCGGCTATGTTTGGTACATAATACTAAAGCATTAAAAACAAAGATGAATACACGACAAATCAACAAATCAGAATTTATACAGCTCGTATCAAATATCGAATCTACTCCCAATGACTGGCAGCATTTGTCATCGAAACCCGTCTTAGTAGACTTTTTCGCCACTTGGTGCGGTCCTTGTCAGGCCCTCTCCCCCATACTCGAAGAAATAGCTCGGGAATATAAAGACCAAATAGAAGTCTACAAGGTGGATGTAGACCAAGATCAGGAACTCACAGCTTTCTTTGGCATACGTACTGTGCCTACTCTTCTTTTCTCAAAACCAGGAAACGAAAAGCCTCACCTCATGCTAGGTGTAATGGGAAAACAAGAGCTAAAGCAACACATCGAAGAGTTGTTGCTACAATAAGCAGGAGGTTGTAACATGAACAAAAATATCACTCGCATTGTAATGACCGGAGGCCCTTGCGCAGGCAAAACTACAGCTATGGTCAAAATCATCGAGCGATTTACCGACATGGGCTATCTGGTATATGCTTTGCCGGAGACTCCAACCTTATTCAATGCTGCTTCTGTCAATTTTTCAACTTCGGACAAACAGTATTTCTACAACATAGAGAAAGCCGTACTCAAGTTCCAAATACAAATGGAGGATACCTTCTACGAACTTGCCCGTACAGCCTCGCAGCCGGTATTACTCATTGCCGATAGAGGTACGATGGATATATCCGCCTACATGGATCCGACTGCTTGGCAGGCCATGATAGACGAGTTGGGATATTCTCAGATGAAACTGCGAAATGCCCGGTATGATGCTGTTATACATTTGGTGACAGCAGCCAATGGAGCCGAAGAGCACTATACCACAGACAACAACGACCTCCGCAGAGAGACCCTTGATGAGGCCAGAGAGTTGGATGCCAAAGTCATAGCCGCCTGGACAGGCCACCAAAATCTTCGAATCGTGGAGAATGATGGAGATTTTGAAAACAAAATCCTGCAAACAATCGATACCATATCTTCCATTTTGGGAGAACCCGGCACATTGGGTATACGTCGCAAATACCTTGTAGAGCTATCGGGAGAGATCCCCTATGGAGTAGAAGCCGAGATCTATCAGGCATATATCCCTGCGGAGGACGGCTCCACAGTGCGTATACGCAAGAGAGGCTACCCTGGCAATTATGTCTACTTTCACAGCGTGCAGGCACTCCCTCATCCACAGGAAGGAGCGCCTATCGTTACCGAAAGACAGATCAACCCCAATGAATACATATCCATGCTCAACAGAGTCGATAGATCCGACTTGATGATCGTGCACAAACTGCGCAAAAGCTTTGTGTGGGACAAACAGTACTTCGAGCTGGATACATTCTTGGAACCGGAACTCAAGTTCCAACTACTGGAAATAAAAGGACGAAAAGAGGAAGATATACACCTGCCTCCTTTCGTGAAGCTGATAGAAGATGTAACGGATAACCCCGACTACAGCCGTCTATGAAAACGCTCGGCCTACGAATCGTATTCTTCTTGCTGCTGGCTCTCTCCACTCTGGAGCCTGTATTGGCCCAACAATATACCATTTCGGGCTATGTATTGGATAGGGATGACAAGCCTATAGAGTTGGCGAACGTACGAGTTCAGGGGCGAGCCATAGGAGCCTATACCAATCTGAAAGGCTTCTACAGCTTCAGTATGCCTGCAAGCAAAGATTCTATCACAATAGAATACTCTTGTCTGGGATACAAGTCGGAGGAACGGAAGCTAAGCTCTCTCGCTTCCAACCAACGAATCAACATTCGTCTGGCCTCATCGGCCATAGATCTCGGAGGAGTGGTGGTAAGCGCACAGGGTCGCAAACAAACCAGTACGATGCAGGCCGTAAAGACAGATCTGATAAAGGCCAATGTATCCCCGACGGCCGGTGTCGAGAGCTTAATTGGCACTTATGCTGGTGTAAGCCAGAACAACGAGTTGAGTTCTCAATATTCGGTACGAGGGGGTAGCTATGACGAAAACATGGTCTACGTAAATGGGATAGAGATCTATCGCCCTCTCTTGATCCGGTCAGCTGAACAAGAGGGTCTTAGCTTCGTAAACCCCGACCTCACCGATCAGGTACAATTCAGCGCAGGAGGATTTACCGCAGATTATGGAGACAAGATCAGCTCTGTATTGGATATTAAATACAAACGACCGGAAGAAACAGAAGGCTCCATCACAGGAGGGATGATGGGAGGTTCGGCATACATTGGCACACGTATGAACAGGCTGTCAATGATCACCGGGCTAAGGTACAAAGCCGGCAATACTCTGCTGAAATCTCTCAATGATACTCAAGCCGAATACGACCCACATTACTTCGATGCACAGGCCTACCTGCACTACGCTTTCTCCACAAAACTCAAACTCTCTTTCCTCACCAATGTCTCCTACACCTCTTATCGCTTTGTCCCTAAGACCCGAGAAACGAATTTTGGGACATTGGAGAATATCAAGAAGTTCAAGATATACTTCTCGGGGAAAGAGCAAGACCTTTTCCTCACAGCCTTCGGAGCCGTAAGTCTGGAACATACCCCATCAACCGATTTCCGACAAACCCTCACCTTTTCGGCTTTCCGCACACGAGAGCAAGAAACATACGATATTTCTGGCTCCTATTTCCTCAATGATTTGGGAGCACAAGACCCCTCAGCTATAGAATCGGGGACAGGATCTGGAGTATTAGGCATTGGCAATAATCATGAGCATGCCCGGAATCACCTCTATGCAACAGTTGCCAATATGGTCTATCGCACAGACCTGAATGTCAGTGAGACACAACGCTGGAGAGCAGGGCTGAACCTGAAGCTGGAACAAGTAAACGACCATATCAACGAATGGGAGAAAAGAGACTCGATGGGCTATACCTTGCCTCGAAAGGAGGAGATATTGGCTGTTTGGCGAAATCTATACTCCGACATTCGGATGAGATCAATGAGGGCAAGTGCATTCCTACAAGATCATATTCGCCTACAGACATCTCACGGAGTGCTTAGTCTAACCCCCGGTGTCAGGGCCTCTTATTGGTCTTTCAACAAAGAGTTCACTGTCAGTCCCAGATTGAACACCTCCTTCGCTCCGGATTTCAACCGGAATTTAATTTTCCGTCTTTCGGGTGGCTTGTACTATCAAGCTCCATTCTACAAGGAGCTACGATTGGAACAGAAAGACCAGCACGACAATCGCTATGTTGCACTCAACAAAGAGACCCGCTCTCAAGCAGCAGCAATTATTTTGCTCGGATCGGATTTGGATTTTCTCATTGCCGACCGCAAATTCAAGTTCACAACTGAGCTTTACTACAAGCGTCTCTACCGGATCAACCCATACATAAGGGAAAATGTAAAAATCCGCTACTACGGAAGCAATATCGGCAGTGGCTATGCAACCGGGATAGACTTCAAACTGTTCGGAGAGTTTGTGCCGGGGATAGACTCTTGGCTCACATGTTCGCTTCTCTCGGCTGAACAAAATCTAGGAAAAGGAATAGGCAAGATTCCTTTGATGAACGCACCGAAATACAACTTGTCGCTATTTTTTCAGGATTACTTCCCTGGATACAAACAAATCAGTTTGAGCCTCAGAGGTGTGCTCTCGGGAGGATTGCCGGAAATCAACCCTGCCAAAGGATTCTCCTCTGCCGCATTCGAAGGCAGTGCATACAAGCGGATAGACATAGGTATGCAGTACACTTTGCTTGACAACAGCAAACAGAAGTTCCGTACCGGCCTGTGGTCTGCATTCAAGAAGATACAATTAGGAATAGACCTCTTCAACCTCTTCGACATAAGTAATGTCAACTCCTACTATTGGATCAGCGATGTTTTCAATCAGCAGTACGCAGTCCCGAACTATCTCACCCGGCGACAGTGGAACCTCCGCTTTACAGCAAGTTTCTGAATAAAGGCCTTTGCTAAACATTTTGCACATCGTTCCGGTTAATGTGTTGGAATCATATTTCTAATACCTTAACTGATACATAAATGAATAGACTAAAACACCTACTCATGGCCACAGTCTTTGTGCTGGCCTCCTTTTCCTCCGCTTCAGCTCAGTTCCAACTAATGAAATTGCCGTATGCAACAGATGCGTTGGAGCCGGTAATCAGCAAACAAACTGTGGAATTGCATCATGGCAAACATCTTGCCGGCTATGTCAAAAAGCTGAACAAGCTGATCCAAGGTACTCCATTCGCTTCCGTATCTGATGTTCGGATGATAGCCAAATATGCAACAGGTAGCATTGCAGACAATGCAGGGCAATTGCTTAATCACAACCTCTACTTCGAGCAATTCTCTCCCAAAGGAGGAGGTATGCCACAAGGAAAACTCGGTGAACGAATAACAGCACAGTGGGGATCTTTCGAAGCCTTCCAAAAGGAGTTTAAGCAGGCAGCCATGGGAGTATTCGGCTCCGGATGGGCTTGGCTTTCTTCGGACGAGAAAGGAAACCTCTCAATTGTAACCGAGGCCAATGGAAACAACCCCGTGCGTAGAGGTTTGACGCCTCTCATGGGGATAGACTTGTGGGAACATGCCTACTACTTGGATTACACCAACGACAGAGGTAAGCATCTTGATGAAGTGTGGCGAATTATAGATTGGCAAGTGGTAGAGCTTCGTTATCAGCTCTAAACACTCCCTCAAGCCCTGACCGGCAGATGGTCAGGGCTTATTTTTTGTATCCGGAGAGACCTTATGCTTGAAGCGAATGAACAATATCCATACCTTTGTGTTCTGCAAAAGACCGACAGGTTGATTTTCCTTTAGGAGTTACATATTTATCACTTACAGTAAAATTAGAAACAGCAATGAGAAAGTACATTTGCACACTATGCGATTGGGTTTACGATCCTGCAGTAGGGGATCCGGATGGAGGAATAGCACCGGGTACTGCTTTCGAAGATATTCCTGATGATTGGTCTTGCCCAGTTTGTGGTGCAACCAAGGACGATTTTGAAGTTCACAAAGGGTAATATCGGATTGCACTAAAAAAAAGAAAGTCACCCGATCTGGAGTTTGCCAGATCGGGTGACTTTCTTTTTGGAGGAGCTCCTGCCTATTGGAAAACCTTTACACGAGTTAGTAAAATGACATCTCCTCGGACAGAGGTTGAATAGAACAATCTGATTACCCTCTACTTTTTATTTCACTCTATAAGAAGAGCGGACAGTGACCGAAGCCGTCTTTTCCTTGCTTGATGTATTGAACGAGCCACCCCAGCTGTAATCTTCGTTGGAGTTAAGCCCCACGATCTGGAATACTCCCACATCCGACTTCACCAACTTACCCAAAGATCCTTTGCCTCCCTCGGCTACCACAGCTGCCCTGTTGTAGGCATCTTCCGATGCTGCTTTGAGCATCTCTATTTTAAGCTGATTGAGCTTGGTGTAGTAGAATTGGGGACTTTCGGAATAAATCTCAACTCCCTCATTGATAAGCTCCGTGATAGAGCGAGAGAGGTTTTCCACCTCTTCGATATTATTAGACGTAATAGTGATACTCTGAGAGAGAGCAAAGCCAACAAAAACTTTCTGATCACAATAACCCTCCTTGTCGTATCTCCGATCAATACTCACAGAGCTATACTCGACCTTATCCTCCGCTATACCTTTGCTTTGGAGAAATTTCTTCACCTGAGCTCTCTTTCCAGCAAGATCGGCAAATGCCTGTTGCATATCAAACCTCATCACTTCATATCTGGCACTCCATACAGCCAAATCACTCGTAAAATTGCGTTCGGCCATCCCCGTTACATTGATAAGGGGCTCGGGAGAGCGTCTTACCTTGCCTACACCATTAGCCAAAGCACCGAGGCCAACGACAAAAGCAATCCCCACGATGACAGCTGTAATGATATTACTCTTCTGCATTTTGTTTGTTATTGATTTGAGTTAGAAACGATATTGTAGTCGCAATGTGAGTTTATCGTCGGACGGATCACGATAGAGAGGATGTTTTGGATTGGGCACTCGTTCGCTATGAGGCATTTCGTAATAAGCAGTCAGGCGCAGTGCATCATCCAGAAGGAATAGTTGCAAACCAAAACCATGGACCTGCTCTTTGCCGTCAGCCTCGGGTGAGGCTAAAAACTGATCGAGATACATCTGCCACAGTTCCTTATCATTGGTAATGAGATCTCTTTTGTTGTAGTAATAGTATTTGTATAGCAAGCCGATAGGAGCAAAATAAAATCGGTGAGAGACCTCTCCCATTGCTCCTTGGAAGCCTCTGGAGAATATCGCCTTATCATCGTAGTACTCCTTATCTCCGATCTTTTGCCCTACTACATGGGAGAGCTGCCGTTTTCCCGGCTGATTGCCGGAGATATATTCGGCACTCAGGCGAGTATAACCGAGTACGGTACTGAAACCAAAACGCGCAAAAACAGAGAGATAATCCCGACGCACTTTCTTATCTAGCTCATTCCCTTGAGGTACATATCCCCAATAGTAGGAAGCTCCATACAGGATGTCCAAATAGATATTACTCATCGAATGCCGAAGATCGAACAAAACATCCGGTACATCCTTACGCATCTTGCCAAGCCCATTGCCCGACAAAGCCTGAATATCAAGGCCGAAGGAGTGTTGCAGATAGGTTGGCGTATAGCCACCGAAACCAATACCGAAATGCATACCAACTCCCAAATCAACGACATCAGGATACATATTCGATATATAGGCAGCTCGCTCCGGACTGAGTCTTTGATCCGAAGTCTCTCTTTCTTCCAAGCCAAAAGAAGGGATGTCCAGACCAGCTTTCCCTCCAATCTCCAGCAAACTAAGTTCGGTATCACTAATATCGAACTGGTGCAGATAATTCACATAAGCCTGAAAAGGAAAAACTCCTCTATCATTTATATCGACAGTACCCACCGCAGACCAATCTCGGTATTTGGGATGTCTGGCCGATAGAGTAAAATACCCTCGCCTGATCCCCATACGCCCAAATAACTTCTCCGCGTTCTTGTTAGGCTTTCCGACATCCAATGTTGCATCTCGCTCCCCCCCTTGAATATCGGTCTGAACATATCCGTGAAGTTGGATGATAGAAGTATCTGCCACGGCTCCCCGGCCTTGAGCAAAAGAAACGGGAGAGGCCATCAGAGCTGTCAATGGCAGTATTGCAATCAGTTTGGCTAATTTCTTCGTTCTCATAAAGTATTGCTAAAATGGAGGATGCTCTCGGATCGAATCTTCAGCGTTTTCACCCTTCATTCTTCCCTAAAAGAACCCTCTCCGAACAAAAATAAACAATGTTTTTTGGGAGCAAAACAACAAACTCAAAACAAAGAAGGGGCTAATATGATTATACCTTTGAGAAAGGAACAGATTCACAGAGAGATATTGCTCTGTCGCAAGACTTCCTTCTTTAGTTTAGAGCAACAACATAAAAGCCCTCAATAGATCTAAGAAAATGAAATCGGATATTCAGATCGCTCGCGAAGCTGAGCTAAAACCTATCACTGAAATAGCAGAAAAAGCCGGACTCAATACAGAAACAATTGAGCCATACGGGCGTTTTGTAGCCAAGGTCCCTCTATCAGAAATCGATGAAGAGAAGGTGCGTAAAAATCACCTCATATTGGTGACAGCTATCACGCCTACCAAAGCCGGTATCGGTAAAACAACCGTATCCATCGGCTTGGCTTTGGGACTCCGCCAAATAGGAAAGACAGCCACAGTGGCTCTCCGAGAGCCCTCTCTCGGTCCCTGCTTTGGTATGAAAGGGGGGGCTGCCGGGGGAGGCTATGCACAGGTATTGCCAATGGAGAAAATCAACCTCCACTTCACTGGAGACTTCCACGCAATTACCTCTGCCCACAACATGATCTCCGCCTTGCTGGACAATTACATCTACCAAAACCGTAATACTTGCGATGGTCTGTCTGAGGTACTCTGGAAGAGAGTGTTGGATGTCAATGACCGTTCGTTGCGCAACATCGTAACAGGCTTGGGAGGCCTCTCCAACGGCATCCCCAGAGAAGCCGGTTTCGACATCACCGCAGCTTCCGAAATTATGGCTATTCTTTGCCTTGCTTCGGACTTCGATGACCTGCGCCGACGCATAGAGAAAATCCTCCTGGGATACACGCGTAAGGGAGATCCTTTCACAGTGAAAGATTTGGGTATTGCGGGAGCTATCACAGCTCTCCTGTATGATGCCATCAAGCCTAATCTGGTGCAAACCATCGAGCATGGGCCAGCTTTTGTACACGGAGGACCATTCGCCAACATTGCCCATGGCTGCAACTCTATCATTGCTACCAAAATGGCACTTACGACCGGGGAGTACGCTATCACGGAAGCTGGTTTCGGTGCAGATTTGGGTGCTGAAAAATTCTACAATATCAAATGTCGCCATGCAGGACTAAATCCCTCGCTGACAGTCATTGTAGCAACCCTCGGAGGTCTGAAGATGCACGGAGATGTACCCGAACAAGCAATCAAAGAACCCAACCCCGAAGGAGTACGCCGAGGATTGAAAAATCTCGACAGACACATCTCCAACCTAAAACGATTTGGGCAATCTGTAGTCATTGCATTCAACCGTTTCGCCACCGATACGGAGGAAGAGATTGAGCTGGTACGTGAGCATTGCGAAAAAAGTCTCGGAGTGGGATTTGCAATTAACAGTGCTTTCGGAGAAGGAGGCAGCGGTGCCATAGATTTGGCCAAGCTGGTAGTGGAGACTGTGGAGAACAACCCTTCCCAACCTCTTCGCTATACCTACGACCTGAAAGAAAACATACAGACAAAGGTAGACCACATAGCCAAGACGATTTACTCTGCCTCTGGCGTAACCTATAGCAGCAAGGCAACGAAGAAAATCAAGCGTATAGAAGAGCTTGGGATGTCTCACTACCCTATTTGCATTGCCAAAACGCAATATTCTTTCTCAGCTGATCCCAAGGGCTATGGCGATGTGAGAGATTTCGAGCTGAAAGTGGCAGATGTCGTTGTTAATCGAGGTGCTGAAATGATCGTTGTGATCATGGGTGAGATCATGCGTATGCCGGGGCTTCCCAAAACACCACAGGCAGAACACATAGATGTTGTAGACGGATTTATAGATGGTCTAAGCTGATCCATTCTTTCAGAGAGAGATCTCGAAAGAGAGTCTGCTGCCATAGGCTTGCCAAATTTGGCAAGGGCTACTAAAAGGCCTTTTAGAGCCTGAGCAACAGCCTCAAAAAGAACCAGAGTAAACACACACTCTCGGCTGCAAGGACGAAAGTCCTAAATTGAAAAGTCTGCCCCTAAAATTGACCACAAATGTCAGTTTTCAGGGGCAGACTTTTTTGTTGAGATAGTTATTGTGTTCGCCGTGTTATTATCGGCATTCGGACTTAGTTTCTTACCCGACTCCCTCAATTCTTGCTCATTGCTACATCTTATGAACTTCAGTCAAAAAGCTGTTTCGGAATCTTTTGAGTATCTGAACAATGGTCTCTTATTGTGGTATGAAGGTCACTTCCGGAAAAGGTGCTTGAACTCATCGGCGTACAAGCGCGATAAGCCTGCTCTATTATCAATTGCTTTACCAACCACAAGCATAGTGGTAAGGGTAAGGCCGTTACTCTTGACAATGTGTGCCAATTGATCCAATCGCCCTCTGTAGATTTTTTCGTCCGGCCAAGTCAGTTTATAACAGGCAGCCACAGGCGTTTCCGGAGGATAAGCCATCAGCAACTCTTTCTGCACATCCTCGACAATACCGGCCGAGAGGAAAATACACATCGTACTTTGGGATTTGGCAAGCATATGCAACTTCTCCTTCTCTGGCATAGGCGTACGCCCTTCGCCACGGGTAAGTATGATTGTCTGCACTTCCTCGGGAATGGTGAACTGAGACCTTAGAGCTGCTGCAGCAGCTTGAAAGCTGGAGATCCCCGGTGTAATATGGTAGCTCAAGCCAAAACGGTCAAAGTAGGCCATTTGCTCCTGAATAGCTCCGTATATGCAAGGATCCCCCGTATGCAAACGAACAATCAAATGACCACGGAGATAATGTTGGTACATCAGCTCAAACTGCTCTTCCAAATTCATGTTGGCCGAGCTACGCACCACACATCCCTCTTTTGCACACTCTGTTAGGGCTATCGGCACCAAGCTGCCAGCATATAGAATAAGATCGGCACGCTCCAAAAATTGCCTTCCACGCACCGAAACCAAGTCAGGATCCCCCGGGCCAGCACCTACGATCTCAATATGGCCCTCTCTTCTCATATCCAAATCATCGGCCAAGGCAAAGGTGAAATGGCTTCCCTCGGTAAGTACCCCTTTCTGCTTCGGGATCAGTAACCGTCCTTTACCGGCTGCTATGGCACAACTCTCACTCACACTATCTACACCCGTTACCTCCCGTACTTTGTCCGAAGGATTGGACACAGAGATACCCTCCAACTCCTCAGCCGAAAAGATCTGCTTGTGACTGTTAGGGAAAGCTTTGAGCAAGGTGGGCAAAAGAGGTTCGTCTTGCTTGAGTGTTATCGTATTGACTGTTGCGACCGACAAAGGTGAATAGCCGGCTTCGGAAAGAGCATGGACGATAAATGGGGCTATCCCCTCGGGATTGGCCTGCTGTCTGCATCCAAACCCCAAGTGTAAACACTTCGGACGCAAGACCATTGCAGGCACTCCGTGTGGGAGTTGTATTTTTTCGGGAGTAACAGCAATGATCAATTCGTAGCCATTCTCCTGCTGAAAATCGATCTTTCCGCTTCGTATCTGCACATGCTCGGGAGCAGTACGCTCCAAATAGTCTGTACCTCGATCCCGGATACCAAGATAAAGCAAAGTAGGCCGGCGAGAGACGAAGAGTGTAATGAGCCTATTCATCTCTTTGCGCTCAATAGGCTCCATAGCCCACCCCATACAACGATCCAGTGTATCCAGAGGCCACAGATCCTCTACATCGCTTTTGGTTGTCAATACGGCATATCCGCCCACGATACGAGCCAAACGTTTAGCCAAATCGTTTGCTCCACCAATGTGCCCAGAAAGTAGAGGGATCACCGATTTGCCACGGTGATCTATACAAATTACCGCTGGGTCTGTCTGTTTGTCTTGCACATAGGGAGCAATCTGCCGTATGGCTATCCCACAGGCCCCTAAATAGATTAAGGCTGCACGTTCACGCCAAAGTCGGGCAATGGATTCGTTGTCAAGGTCTTTGTAATGAAATACCTCTGCTTCGGGCCGCAATTCCGAGGCGATCAAGCCAGCCATTGCTTCGGCTGAGTCACTCACGTATATAAGGCTGTATTTAATCATAGTATTCTGGTAAAGCTGTCTTTCAAATCTTTGTTGTTTCAAACGGAAGGTTTAGTTGCCCGAACAATGTCTATCGGGTTGTGTTCATCTACTTTGATAATTCGGGATAAATCCGGCAGCAAGCCGGCCAAACGGCAACCTTCATCAAAAGCAGAGCGACTCTCAGACGAAACCGAATTGAACACTAACACTCCACCCGAAACCATATAGGGGGCCACCCGTTGTATCATCTCGACCAATCGCCCGCCATGCCCTCCGATAAACACGGCATCAGGGCGGGGTAAATCCTCCAGAGAGAAAGAGAAAAAGTCTCCTATATGTACCTCTATGCCGGGACAACCGAAACGACGAGCATTCTCACGCATCAATTCTTCTCCTTCGGGACGGATCTCAAAACTCTCAACTTGAGTTTGCGGACTCAGTAGCTTCGCTTCGATGGAGACGCTGCCAGTACAAAAACCAATGTCCCAAAGACAACGCCTGCCGGGTAGCCCCAAGGCAGCCAAAGAAGACAAGCGTATCGGCATTTTGGTTATCATCCTTGCACGACCGTTCAGCAAGGAAAATCGACTCTCGTCAATCCCGAAATATCGAGGTTTCACCTCCTCTGCCTGTAGCAAAACGACATTAGGAGATAGAGCTTCATAATCAGCAGCCTGATGCAAAGACATCCGAATACTCAAGTGTTCTTGATTGCGATTGCCTAACAACTCTCCTATTGTCATAGAATACTCATCGAAACCGTATTCGATCAGTCGTTTCGCAATAGCCGAAGGGGTATGCTTACGATCGGTCAGCAAGCCAATTTTTTTTTCGCGTTCTATCAAAGCCCTATCCAAACCTATCCAAGGACGTCCGGTGAGAGATACCACACGCATATCTTCATAAGGGAGAGATAGCTTGTGGGCAAGCATCTGTAAGGAATTAAAGACAGGATAGACTCGAATCTCTGCCGAGGGAAATTCACGCAACAAAGTGCCAGCATAGCCGTAAAAGAGAGGATCCCCGGAGGCAAAGACAACAATCTCCTGATGATCTCGATACCGCACAAATACTTTTTCCAGTGGTACCGTAACGTCTATCCAAATATAGGAAGCTGGTAAATACGGCTCCACGATTCCTCTATGCCGAATACCTCCGCTAAAGACCTGTGCTCGACTGATCAATTTGCACAACTCCGGGCTAAGATGCGGTTCGGACTGGTCGGTAATACCTATCACAAAGAATCGTATTGCCCGGCCTTCCGATCCCCCTTGAACACTGACTTGACTCATAGGAGCAAAGGTAGAGATTTTGGCCCGAGACTTGAAGAGAGAAAAAAGGGAATAGATCGGTTTGCATCCGTCTTCCGATATGGCTGTCGAACGGTTCTTATATCACTTTCATGAATTTGTCTATATGCCTCCCAAAAGAAAGGACAGAGGTTATACTTTGGGGAGACTTTGCCGAAAATTCGGCCTCCACTTCTCTCAATCAAATAGAGAGCATAGCTTTCATTCAAAAAATATAATATATCATTTAGATTTGAGTTGTTTTTGTTATCCTCTCAGCACCTATTTTTAGCTCAAAATAGGACTCAGATTTCTCTCTTTTTTACCCCGTTTTGAATCCCCATAGGCTCTCTTTTTTCATAACACAGGAGGAAATAAAATTCTCTCCTGAGAGAATTTTCGCTATCACAGGAGAGAAAAATTTTTCTCTCAGGAGAGAATTTTGACCCTCTCAGAATGCCGATGAATAAGGCATTTTGGAGAGAGGTTTCGGAGGGGCAAAAAAGAAAAGTATCGAGCCGAACATTTGTGCTCTTCTCCCTCGATTTTTCTTGTATAGAGTTCAGGTAGATTTTTACAAAACAATCCAACTTGGCAACAGCAAAAAAGAGACAAATCAGGGCCCCATTCTCATTGCTCATTAAATAGCAGGCAAACTCATCCCAGTAATCTTGCGATAGAGATCTAAGGCATAAATGTCGGTCATACCGGATATATAGTCCAAAGTGCACTGTAGCTTGCCGTAAATGTCTTGTCTGTGGGTATCGTACTGAGAACTGACCCTCGAAAGCAAAGAGCGAGAGTAGGCATAGTCGGGGTGCGTGAGGGCGTGCATCAAGCGGTCTATCAGGTAACCGAAGATCTGATGACCAGCCAACTCCACATCCAAAACATCCCGAGCTGGATAGATCCGCTCATAAGCCAAGCGAGAACATGTACGGTAGGCAGACCGCTCTCGTTCGGAGATCTGAGCAATGAGGCTTCCCTCAAAAGAGCCATCCAAAATACGCTCTTCTGCCTCCAGAAAGGTATCGGCACAGGCCTCGGCCAAGGTGTTGATAACCCGGGAACGCAAATAGGCAATTCGCTCGTTGGAGTCATCCAAACATTTCAAAACAAGCCTTATCTCATCTCGCTGATCCGGAGCAAAATAATCCATCAACAAGTCGGTGGTATCACGCTCAGTGAAAATTTTCAACTTATAGGCATCCTCCAAATCCATGATTTGGTAGCAGATGTCATCCGCAGCCTCCACAAGGTAGACCAACGGATAGCGGGCATAACGCAGAGGCTCCTCCGAGAGCTTGATCAAGCCTAAGTGATCGGCAATTCGTTTCATCGTATCTTCCTCACTGGCAAAAAAGCCGAACTTCCCTTTTCGCCCTGCCACCAAACTGCTGTGTGGATACTTGATAATACTTGCCAATGTGCTATAAGTAAGAGCAAAACCACCCGGCCGACGGCCGACAAACTGGTGAGTAAGCAAGCGAAAAGCATTGGCATTGCCCTCGAAATGCAAAAAATCTTCCCAACGACCATTCTCCCGGCGCACCTGCTCCTCCCAAATACGACCATTCCCCTCGGAGAAATAGGCTCCAATGGCACGCTCTCCGGAATGACCGAAAGGCGGATTGCCCATATCGTGAGCCAAACAAGCTGCACTCACGATACTGCTGATAGCTCCCTCTGTGGGGAAAATATCCGAGCCATGTCTCTGCCGGAGAGTATGAGTGATGATAGAGCCCAACGAACGCCCTACACAGCTGACCTCCAAGCTATGAGTGAGACGATTGTGCACAAAAACATTGCCGGGCAAGGGAAAAACCTGGGTCTTATTCTGCAAACGCCTGAATGGTGAACTAAAAACCATGCGATCATAATCACGCTCAAAGTCTGTACGCACACCTCCGGTGGAAGAAGAGTGTCTGCCCTCCAAACCGAGGCGTTTATCCGATAGAAGCTGTTGCCACTGCATCACAAAAAAGGACTCAATCAAAAAAAATATAACTTGACATACAAACTACAACAGAGGGGAGAAAAGCCGGACGAAAGATTCGGAAAAACGCTCAAATCGCCCTCTGGCTGCCCACTGTTGCCGATCCAATAATTCACAAGACTCCATATCTGCCTCGAATGTTTTCCGAAGTCGCTCCACTGTCGTCTCATCGTAAATCATCACGTTAAGCTCGAAATTATGCTCCAAACTTCTGAAATCCATATTGGCAGAACCAACCGAAGCAACACGGCCATCCACCAATAACAGCTTGGAATGCAAAAAACCTTTGGAGTAAAGAAAAACACGGACCCCAGCCTGCATCAGTTGGCTGAGGTACGAACGAGTAGCATATTGAGCCAAAACGGCATCGCTTCTTTTCGGGAGCATCAGTCGCACCTCTATTCCGGAAAGAGCCGCCATCAAAACGATATTGTTGAGCGTATCGGTAGGTAGGAAATATGGTGTTTGTATGTAGACGTACTTCGTGGCTCTGGCTATCGTATAACTAATAGCCTGCTCGATCGTCCGCCACCGCCCGATCGGCCCTCCTGCAACAACCTGCATGCGGATGCCATCTGCAAGCATATTCGGAGCCGGTGGAATATGATAACAACCCTCAATGCTGATTACCTTGCGTGAGACAACGTACCAGTCGATCAAGAAGCTGCTTTGGAGACTGGCCACCGCCGTACCCTCCATACGGATATGCGTATCGCGCCACATCCCTAATTCATTCCCCACTACATAGCGTTTGGCGATATTCATTCCTCCCACATAGCCAATTGTCCCGTCTATGACCACGATCTTGCGGTGATTGCGATAATTCACACGACCCGTGAAAATAGGGAAGGCAACTCGCATGAAAGGGTAAACCTCTACTCCGGCTTCTCGGAGGGTTTTCCAATATTTAGAAGAAGTAGCCCAACAACCCACATGGTCGTAAATCACTCGCACGCGGACACCCTCGGCAGCCTTACGCATCAACAACTGCTGCAGCCGTATCCCATATTCATCGTCCGCAATGATATAGTACTGCAAATGAATGTGATCATGTGCAGTCTCCAAATCCTGATAGAGGGCTTCGAGTTTAGTTCCACCCTCGGTATATATGTCCAAATGTTCAGCAGCAAGGAGCGGATTATCCGAATTATTGACCAATAGACGCATCACGGGGCTAAGCTGCTCATCTTGTAGGCTCGACAACAAAGCCTCCGGCATGCTCAAGTATTGAGGACGGCGCATAATACGTCTGTAGACCCTGCGGCTCATTACTCGCCGACGTCGCTGATCTTGCCCAAATAACAGGTACAACAGCACACCTATTACCGGTAGTAACGTAATAAGCAGGAGCCATGAAGTAGCCTTGAGTGGATTGCGGTTCTCACTTATTATCACCACAACCAAACTGACAACCAGAGCTGAGTAAAGGATGAGCAGTATTGTATTCATAAGCATCTCCCAGCCTTATCGACAAGAGCTACGGCTCATATCACCGGCATCGTACTTCATGTAGGCCTAAAGATAGTTTCTTTGCCGTATTTCGGCAAAAGAAAGTTATCAAATAGAGAGCGTTGTACAGGTTCAAAAGGTCTTTTAGCATACAACGATTTACCCCTCCCAAGAAGTCTAATCAATAGACCTCCTGAGAGGGGCAAACAATTTAGCTCTCTACTGGAGCTCAACTAAACTTAGTGTATTACGAGTTTGGCAACGGTTTTCTTGGCATCATTTTTCACCACCACAATATACTCACCTGCCGGCAAAGGCGTGTCGATCCGGTTTGTAATCCAAGCCCCCTGCATATCATATACTTGCACAGAAGAATAAGTACCGAGAATACCTACGTGGCCTCCTCTGTCAAAAACCTTGATTGCATCTTCGGATTGAACCTGTACAATGCCTATATCATCCGATAGAGATACAGAGGTAGAGGCATATACATACTCATCCGAATGGTTCATCAGGTCAAGGTTGCGATGTGCGAAAAGAACCACTTTCAGATTCTCACGTTTCCAATCAGGCTTAATCTGTTTGGCGTCGAATTTGACTTCAAAAGATCCATCCTCTTTTATCTGCACTTGATTACCCGAATAAGGAGTCAAAAAGAGACGGGCCACACCATTGTGCGTGTAAGTTCCTTTGAATCCGGCCTGCTTGGTACTCTCGATCTTGTCTTCCGTGACAATGGCCGTGATATAGAAGTTGTCTTTGTCTACCAACCCCTTGGTTTTGCCAATCACAGACATAGACAATTCACCATTAGTCAAGCTCTTATTCACTGTTTCAAAGTCCACAAAATCAGGCATCTTGGCCACTCGTTTATAGGCATAATTAAGATACCTATTGATGGGTAAGAAGATTGGTGTTTTGATGTCTACGAAGCCCATTTCATGGCAGATAGCACGTCTATCTATAGAAGCTGATGGAGCATAAACCATCAAAGCAAAGAAATATGGAAGAAGCTCCTTCGATTCATTCAGGGTATAAGGGTCTTCCATGAATGCAGCATGATGAGCTACATAATTGACCTGCAAACCAGATTGAGTTACTTCATTGAAGAAAGATTTGATGTGAGGCATTACCTTCGGGCAGTTACTACACTTCTCAGTTGTGAAGTGCTCAAACAAAATCCCTTTCCGCAGGTAATTATTCTCGTCATACACAAAGTATTGATCCTTTCGCTCTACCGAATTGAAAAGATTCTCTACACCATTGACTTTCTGTATAGAGAGGTTGGCGACACCTGTCCCTTGTGCAAGATTTTCCAAATCGAAACGGATAACTCCGTCCTGCCCCACCTGGATCTTATCTACAATCTCTATTTCCTTGGTGGAAGGAGTGAGTCCCTCCCCTGTCAATTTCACCTCAACAGACGATATCTCATTGCTTCCCACATTTCTGATCCCAAGTTCTACCGAGACGGGGTTATTCTCTTTCCCTATCGGGCCGAGCATCTCAAGAGGGAAAGCCAGATTATTCACCTTGTCTCTCAACTTGGCGAAAATCATGCTATTACCCAAAATAGTGGGAGAACTAAGCTTTTCTGTAGGTCTTACTCGAGGAATGATAGCTCCGGCTGTCAGTTTCTCAGTAGGAAAGGCCACATAGTTGTAGTCATAAGCAAAATTGTCATCATCCCCATCGAAAGGGAAAACGTAGAGAATTGTCTCATCTGTAGTGATCGAATAACCCACAAGAAGGGGCTTTTCAGTAGACATCTCTACAGCTGCATCGAAATTGACATCATTCCAGCCTTTTTTTAGAGAAGCAGCCTTAAAAGCAATGATTTTCCCAGTCTCCACCTCACACACAAAAATGCAAGCTTCGGGATCATTCATGGAACAAAAGAACTGTATTCCCTCGATTGCTCCAGAGATTTGAGGTAATCGTATGGCATGGACTACAGGCGAATTAGGAGCTCCATTTCCGGCCAATGTGATGTCATCGGCCTTTATATGCCTGTTGGCCAGTCCGTATCCGGTGATTTGAATCTCATCCTCCGACCTTAAATCCTTCACCTCTTGAGAAAAAATGCTTGAGGAGGAAAACAGCATCAATAGCAATGCGGTAAATAATATTCGTTTCTGCATACCAAAGAACTTTTTGCGAAGACCTCCCTTTCCATTCTCATTGGTCGGCCTTCAGGTTTGACAAATAGGTACGAACCAACGTCGCGAAGTTAGGTTCTTTTCACAAAAAAAGCAAGAACAAGATTACATCGGAAGCAAAGTTCAGACAATTTGAGATCTTTTTGCTACAAAAAAGCAGCTATCTAAAAAGAATATGTCACCAAGCAATCGTCACAAAACAATCCTTATGGAACAAGCATTGCAAATGCAACTATCATCAATCAATCAATTGTAGCAGAATAACTGTATTGAAACAAGCATCTATCTTGAAACAAGCATTGCAAAGTAACTGTCTCAAAGGATGTGTAGCAAGACAATTGTCGAGATTTAGATCTTATCTCCGTCTTCTCGACGAAAACAAAAAAGCCATGCCAAAACGATGTTTTGGCATGGCTTAGAGTAGTAGGATATGCCTCCGTCCAAAGCTCCTCTCCCAGTAAGGAGTAGCTCAAGGAGGCTATAACGCACAAAAAGGGCTTATTGCTCTTGTGCCTCTTGAAGCTTCTTCACATAGATAGCTTTCTGCATTTTCTTACGCTTGATCACGGAAGGCTTGGTAAAAGCCTGACGTGCACGAAGTTCACGAATAGCACCTGTTCGTTCAAATTTTCTCTTAAATCTCTTCAGAGCTCTTTCTATGTTTTCGCCCTCTTTGAGTTGTACTACAATCATATTCCTTCTTGATCTGTTATTTATTTGTTTTTATTCTTAATCTTTCTGCTTGCGCTCAAATTTCTCGCAAACTTACAAACATTCTTGCAGCTCGCCAAATACGGTGAGAGGATATCACACTCCTCAATCCCACTTGTAAGAGGGAGATAGCTTCGATCTCACAAGCTCGAAATAAACAAGGAGAAACAGAGAGGGGGAAGTCTATGGGAAAACATCGACCTCCCCCTCTCCGAACTTCCACTCCAGATAATATCAGTCTCTCAACTTGGCTACCAAGAACTCTCTATTGAGACGAGCAATGTTACTAATGGATACATTCTTGGGACATTCCATTTCGCAAGCTCTGGTGTTGGTACAGTTGCCAAATCCCAATTCATCCATCTTAGCCACCATTGCTTTAGCTCGTCTGGCGGCTTCTACTTGCCCTTGAGGCAGGAGTGCCAATTGACTCACTTTGGCCGATACAAACAGCATAGCTGACCCATTCTTACAAGCAGCAGCACAAGCTCCACAGCCAATACAAGCCGCGGCATCCATAGCTTCGTCTGCCTTCTTCTTTGAAATGGGGATTGCATTAGCATCAGGGATACCTCCAGTATTAACCGAGACAAAACCTCCGGCTTGAATGATCTTGTCATATGCTGAACGGTCTACCATCAAGTCTCGTATCACAGGGAAACCGGCAGATCTCCAGGGTTCAATCATGATAGTATCACCATCATTGAAGCGACGCATATGCAACTGACATGTGGTAATGCTATCATCCGGCCCATGAGGATGTCCGTTAATGTAGAGTGAACACATGCCACAGATTCCCTCGCGACAGTCGTGATCAAATACAACTGGTTCTTTCTGCTCACTAATGAGTTTTTCATTCAGTACATCGAGCATTTCAAGGAAAGAACTTCCTTGGGAAATATTCTCCAACCTGTATGTTTCGAAAGCCCCTTTCTCACGCGGACCTTTCTGTCTCCATACTTTGAGTGTGATATTGATATTTTTGTCCATTACTTTAATGTTGAAAGAGAGGGGTTAATTCTTATAATTACGCTGCTGACGCTCCACAAACTCGTAGTCGAGAGATTCTTTGTACATGACCGGATCTTTATCTTCCCCTTGGTAGGCCCAACAAGAAACATAGCTGAAAAGATCGTCATGGCGCAGGGCTTCACCTTCTTCTGTCTGGTGCTCAAGACGGAAGTGTCCGCCACAACTCTCCTCTCTGTCGAGCGCATCGTGTGCCATTAACTCTCCAATCTCAATAAAATCAGCCAAGCGAAGAGCCTTCTCCAGCTCTACATTAAGCTCATCTGCCTTGCCGGGTATGCGCACTGACTGCCAAAATTCTTTCTTGAGTTTTTTAAGATCCTCAATTGCCTTCTGCAAACTTTCAGCCGTACGGCCCATACCAACAAAATCCCACATGATATGCCCCAGACGTTTGTGTATGCTGTCTACAGACTCATTGCCTTTGATACTCATGAGTTTCTCTATCCTTTTCTGGATAGCTTCTTCGGCTTGCTTAAATTCAGGCAAATCGGTACTAAAGCGTGGCACCCGTATCTGATCTGCCAAATAATTCTGTATCGTGTATGGTAATACAAAATACCCATCAGCCAAGCCCTGCATCAAAGCCGAAGCTCCAAGACGGTTGGCACCGTGATCACTAAAGTTAGCTTCTCCTATGGCAAACAAACCGGGGATTGTGGTCATCAATTCGTAGTCTACCCAAATCCCACCCATTGTATAGTGGATGGCAGGGTAAATCATCATTGGAGTTTCGTAGGGATTGTCGTCCACAATCTTCTCATACATCTGGAACAAATTGCCATACTTCTGCTCCACCACATCTCGTCCCAAACGCTGAATAGCGTCTGCGAAATCCAGATAAACGGCCAGACCAGTATTGTTTACCCCAAAACCCGCGTCACAGCGTTCTTTGGCAGCACGGCTGGCTACGTCACGTGGCACAAGGTTACCAAAAGCAGGATAACGACGTTCCAAATAATAGTCACGATCTTCCTCTTTTATCTGTGTCGGTTTGAGCTTGCCTTCTCGAATAGCCTTGGCATCCTCTAATTTCTTGGGAACCCAAATACGTCCATCATTACGCAAAGACTCCGACATAAGAGTCAGCTTGGACTGGAACTCTCCATGCACCGGAATACAAGTGGGGTGAATCTGTGCCATACAAGGATTGGCAAAGTAGGCTCCCTTCTTATAGCACTGCCACGCTGCGGAACCATTGGAAGCCATCGCATTTGTCGAAAGGAAGAATGTATTGCCGTATCCACCTGTAGCAATCACCACTGCATGGGCAGAGAATCGCTCTACCTTACCTGTAACCAGATTACGAGCAATAATACCGCGAGCGCGCCCCTCTATAACTACCACATCGAGCATTTCATAGCGAGTGTAGAGCTTCACGGCTCCTTTGCCCACCTGACGGCTCAAAGCAGAGTAAGCTCCGAGCAAGAGTTGTTGTCCCGTTTGACCACGAGCATAAAATGTACGGGATACCTGAGCTCCACCGAAAGAACGGTTATCCAAAAGACCTCCGTACTCACGGGCAAAGGGAACTCCTTGAGCAACACACTGGTCTATAATAGAGTTGGAGACCTCTGCCAAACGATAAACATTGGCTTCCCTGGCACGGTAGTCTCCTCCTTTGATCGTATCATAGAAAAGACGATAGACCGAGTCCCCATCATTCTGATAGTTTTTGGCTGCATTGATACCTCCCTGTGCCGCAATAGAGTGTGCACGACGAGGTGAATCCTGAATACAGAAATTGAGGACATGAAAACCCAATTCTCCAAGGGAGGCAGCAGCACTGGCACCAGCCAAACCAGTACCAACCACAATCACATCCAAACGACGCTTATTAGCCGGGTTTACCAGCTTCTGATGATCTTTATAGTTACTCCACTTCTCGGCCAATGGACCGGCAGGGATTTTAGAATCAATATTCATAACACAATTATATTGTAGGGAGTGATTGATTTAATTTAGAAGGCACAGCTGCCACCAGCACAGCAGTTTAGTATCAAAAAGTAGATAGCTGTGACGAAGTAGGTAAGCATAATGAGAGTTGCTATGATGATACCGATGGTTTTCAGTCGTTTATACCAGATACGATTGTTCCAACCGATTGTCTGGAAAGCAGACCAAAATCCATGAGTAAGGTGGTACCATACAGCTGCAAACCAGATCAAATAGCAAGCTACAATCCACGGATTGGAAAAAGTCTCTTTGACCAATTCATATCCGCGTGCCGAATGCATTCCTCGCCATTCCTGCAATTGCATATGCTGCCAAAAATGTGTGAGGTGAAAGACAAGCACGCCCAAAATGATGACACCAAGAACAAACATGTTCTTGGCATTCCAGGGTACAGGAGTCTTGGAACTTGTCCCATAGCGATCGTTTCCACGAGCTCGACGATTCTGTAGTGTCAGTACACAAGCATAAATGATGTGAATCACGAACCCCAAAGCCAGCACTGGCACCATTACCTGTACTGCGGGGTTAGTCCCCATGAAATCGCAAGCTGCATTGTATGCCTCTTCGGAGAAGACTGACACAAAGTTAATAGCTCCGTGCAGCGTGAGGAATGTGATAAGGAAAAGCCCGGAAATACTCATCACCAGCTTTCGCCCTATCGAAGACTTTAATAACCACATAGATGAATTAATTTTTGATTTTATGTTTTCGTCGTTTATATGATTCACACCATTCCCTGTTATACATGCGCCTCTTCTCTGTCTTGGATATTTCTCCAAAACAACCTGAGAAGCCTGCACAATCCACCTCACAAAGATAGGCTAAATAGGTATAATCCTCAAGCCCAAAATACCCAAAAGAGGGGATGCATACTGCGGTAACAACAACAATAGCTCAATAGCCCCAAAACGAAGACTCTGAGAGACATTCCGAAGTGAGATTTTTCCAGATGTAGTTTGCTTGTTTTTACAGAAGGATTTGCAATGCTTCTCGTAATGGCTCGAAAATCTCTTTGAAAGGAAGTTTCGCAACTACCCCCGAAAAGTGATGTAAGATTTTGAAGCCTCTTACGTAAGATTTCGAGAGTGCACTTACATCATAAGTACAACTCACGATAACCCTTTGCTTATGGGTTCTTCAAAACACCTCTTGAAAGGTCAGTAAGTAAAGTTTTTAATCAAAAGGGTGCAAAAGTCTCACTTCTCTGCAGACTGCACCGGCTCATAGCAACCTGCCGTGGGGCTTCCACTCCGCGCTACCCCGGTTCTATCCACTGGCCAAGTGTCAAGAAACATCCCTTTGCCTACAAATGGGGCTGTCGGGAGAGGTCGAAAATCATAACGGAAATTCCGTTCAGGAACGGGCTTATTGTCGTACCCAAGGCTCAAATAATAGCGGTCTTTCTTGAGGTCAGCTGGCTTATCATCCTTCGGCAATAAACAATCTTTCATTGCTGAATTGACATGATAAGCCTCTGGGATACGCAAAAAGCTATGACTTATGTGAATGCTTTGCCCCAAGGCCGTAGAGTCGACCAAACGCAAGATGAGTTCTCCCATATTATCGTTAGGAATGGAGCCGGGCGAAACTCGAGTGGCTCGAGAGCCATCCACCACGGAGCTAATCATCTCAAAGCTGCTACCAGGCGTTGGTAAAGGTTTCTCTATCGGATTTCCGGCCTCATCATGGCTGATCACATCTGTGTACAATATGGTCGGCCCTCCTCGATTGTCCCAAGGATAGAAGTTGACAAAACTGCACGAACGAATCAAACAAGAAGAACCATTCAGCAAGAGCGAGGTATTGAGCGTGTTGGAAATCTCACTATTAGACAACTCCAGTCGCCCTCCTTCGGCCACCAAGCCATAACCTTTTATATTAGAGACAAGACTGTTCTCCATTGTCAGTATCATCTCTTCCGGGCTTCGTACTCCATCGAACACAATACCATTGACAGCATTGCGCAACTCACAATAGGTCATTCGATTTCCATGGCTGCTCTTACCAAAATATACTCCACCCCACTGACCAGGCACTAATGGATAAGGTAAATCTTCAAGCAATCGATCCTGCCTCTCTCCTTCCATACGAATGGGAGTTGTTCGTTGTCCCTCAGCAATCAATCTCCCATGAATACCCATGTAAGCCTTAGGATAGAAGCACAGCCGCCCCCCTCCTTGTATGGTAAGTGTAGCTTGAGAAGCCACCACAATACTATCTCGCACGAGCAGAGGTCCCTTCAGAGAAAGTGTAGTGTCTCGCTCTATGATTAAGGCTCCCACCCGATCAGCATTCAAGCGAAACCCTCTGAGGAGGACGGAAGATTGTACTCCTCGACATTCGACCAGCAGTTTGTCGGTAATCTCTCCCGGAAGATCGTCCTCCCCTTCCGGAAAAGTCGCTTCTACAAAGACGTACATACTATCACCCGGAAGAATGATCATGGAAGGAAAGCTATCTCCGCTGCGCCCATCTACATTGATTCGATATCCTCTATTACCCGACTCCAAAGCAATCCGATCTAAACGGATACTACTCTTATTTCTGTTGTAGATCTTCAACTCATGAGTAGCTGAGCTCAATCGACTAAAAAGCGTATCAAGTAACACCGTATCAGCCGAGAAAGAAGGCTGATCTTGAGCAGAATGACTGATACGCTCAAAGTCATCCCGGCAGGAAATCGGGCCAATCAGACTAAACAAAAGAATGGCCCAGACCGATATCTGACCAAAACAAAAACGAAAAAAGTGACCTAAGCTCTTGGAGTAGCAAATTTGTATTCTATTCATTCTTATAAAATCATTGGGGAGTACGACAACTTCTATTCCGAAAAAGCTGTCCAAATCGAACTCAAAAAGGTCACAATCTGCCAAGCTCTATCAATTGAACTATACGCTCGGTAACAGCATCGTCAGCATTGTGTACCGGATCATATTCCGTCTTGAGGCTGGCACCGAAAAATCCGGCAAAAACATTCCACCACATGGCTTTCCAACCACCAAAAAAGGAGCGTACGATATTGTAGCTAGATTGGTTACATTGGCGTGAAACAAGTTTTATCAAAAGTTTCCCCTGCCTTAGAGTCAGTTGTTTCATTTTGGGTTTGTATCTCTTCATCAAATCATCCTCAACCCTTTTCAGGTGCTTCTGCCTTACTTTTTCAGTTGGCAACGTCTCCATATATTCATACGTCTCGATCAGTTGACTTGCAATGTCTTTGGCATATGGCAATGTCTTGCGCACATCACGTATTCTGCGCCAAAGTTCATTGCGCTCAGCTGGGGTGAGAGGTTTGTACTTGTGCTCTGTCACAATCAAATTGGGGAGAGCCGTCATGAATAGAGTATCCGAACCCTCGACTATCATCATCATTATCGAATCTCTGCTGATCGGACGCTCGAAGTGGCCCTGCGCAAGAAGTTGGTTTGTCTGTAAAAACAAAAATAAGGGCAGGGCAAAAACGAGACATTTCAAACAACTTTGATTCTTCATAGGCTCCATACTTAGCGTGCCGACAAGCCTATTGCCGACTGTACAAATATAACACAGAAGAGAACACCAAAGGTTCTCTCAAGATTGTCGTATGACAAGGTTTCTCCAAAACATAGGTTCAATGTTGAGATCTGTAGAAAAATCTCTTCAACCTATAAACAAGCCTCCTCTTTACAAAGACTCATAACTTGTAGATCAGAGAGAGGCCATCACGCAAGGGTAAGATTACCTGTTCTACACGAGGATCGGAAGCAATATATTTATTGAATTGGTCAATCCCCTTTGTTTGAGCATCTTGAGGCATTGGCTCCTGCGCCACTTTGCCATCCCAAAGGGTATTGTCAGCCAAGATCAAAGCCCCAACAGGGAGCCTGTCAATCAAAAGGTCATAATAACGAATATATTCACGCTTATTGGCATCGATATAGACTAGATCGAAAGGATAGCATTCGACGAGAACAGGGATCAAATCCAAAGCATCGCCATGATGAATATGTATTTGACTCGCCTGGGGAGATTGGGAAACAAAACGATGAATAAAATCCAGCATCTCATCATCCGACTCTATCGTATGCAACTCAGCTTCAGGAGTTAAGGATTCGGCCAAACAAATAGCAGCATAACCGGTATAAGTACCAATCTCCAAAACATAACGAGGACGGACAATGGAAGCTATTATCTTGAGCAAGCGCCCTTGTACATGGCCAGAGATCATCCGAGGGCGCATCAACTCTACATGAGCCCTACGCTCCAGCGAATCCAAGAGTTGTCCCTGTGGCGAAGTATGCAGACGAATATATTCATCAATATTCATCGCTGTGGGTAAGCCTGCCAGCCTTGGGCCTGCAAAGTAATTTCCTTTTGATCTCGTGTCACCAAAGCACAACCAAGAGAGGCTTCTGTGACATGACCGATCAGGTGAATATCTTGTAGGTTCTGGAGCTTGTCGGCCAAAGCAAGCGGAGCGGTGAATAGCAACTCATAGTCTTCTCCTCCATTGAGAGCAGCTGTCACCACATTGAGGTTAAATTCTTCGGCCATTAGTGCCGTCTGGTAGTCTATGGGAATCCTATCCTCATAGATACGGACACCTACTTGACTGCTGTGTGCTATATGCAAAAGTTCACTGGATAGCCCATCGGAAATATCAATCATCGAAGTTGGAAGTATTTGCTCTCTCCTTAGCATCTCTATGATGTCAATGCGGGCCTCTGGCTTGAGCTGGCGTTCTATCAGATACTCCTTCCCTTCGAATGCCGGCTGGAAATCTTCGCTTCTCTCCATCCCTTCGAATACGGTCTTCTCTCGCTCCAATAGCTGCAGACCCATATAAGCAGCACCAAGGTTTCCGCTTACGCATATCAGATCAGTAGGTTTGGCACCACTACGTTTGGAAATACGATCCGGTTCTAATTCACCAATGCAAGTAATAGAAATCGTGAGACCATTGAGAGAAGCCGTTGTATCCCCCCCCACGAGATCAACGCCATAAGCAGCACAGGCAGTGCGAATACCGGAATACAACTCCTCCACCTGCTCAACCCCAAAACGAGAGGACAGACCTATCGCTACAATGATTTGCCTTGGCTTGGCATTCATGGCTACAACATCGGAGAAATTGACCACTGCCGCCTTGTATCCAAGGTGCTTAAGTGGAGTATAGGTAAGATCGAAATGCACTCCCTCCAGCAGAAGGTCTGTTGTCACAACCGTTTGCATCCCCTGTGGGTAAGACACCACGGCCGCATCATCTCCACAACCGAGAATGCTACTCGGCTGCATAAGCTCAATATCCTGAATAAGTCGATCAATAAGACCGAACTCACCGAGTGTAGCTATGTCAGTCATTGTATGGTTAAATATAGGGACTTGTAGGTTTTCGGTAAAAATCTCGGATATGATTCAGCACAATCTGATCCATCGAAATTGTGGCATATTCGCGAAAAACAGTATGTATAGGCAAATAGTACAAATTGGAAACAAGAGCAGGGCTAAGCAGATGTCGTATATCAGACAGTCTCTGCGCATCCTTTTCCGTACAAATAGCAATTGGATATTGAGAAGAAGGAGTGCTCCCCAACACTGAGCCAAAAGTCCTATTCATAAGATCGGCATCTTTGGGTCCGAACCGATGATGATCGGAGAAAGACAAAGTCTCAACCTGCGGTATTTTATGCTTTATCTCACGGAAAAACTTCGTTGGATTGGCAATTCCCGCAATGGCCAAAGCCCTGCCGCTCATGTGCGTGAGTTTTTGTATGGAGGGGGTTGTTGGGAAAACCCGAATCGGAGTGGAATAGCCCACCGAGGAGAAAAGCAATTTCTGGTGTGGATACAGGGCTAAGTTCCGCTCAATAATACTATAGTCAATCGGTTGCATATGTGCCGGACAACGAGTGACAACAACGACATCTGCACGATGTCTGGCATCACAGTTCTCTCGCAAACGCCCCAAAGGCAGTAAATCATCATGACAAAGAGGATGATCATGATCTGTGAGCAAGATAGAGAGGGAGGGTAACACGTAGCGATGCTGAAAGCCATCGTCGAGCAACACTACATTCGGCCGCTCCGATTCATCCAATTCCAGGAGGCGAGTAATAGCCCGCCTCCGATTGGCATCTACCACAACAGTAGTAGATGGGTATTTTTGTTTGATCTGCCTTGGTTCATCACCTACCTCCAATGCCGAAGAACTGACGTGCACAATCTGCAAGCCAGATGAGGAGCGCTTGTAGCCACGACTCACCACGGCTGGCCGGTATCCTTCCCGAATAAGCATCCCCAGCAAATATTCCACCATAGGAGTTTTGCCAGTGCCACCAATCCGAATATTACCAATACAGATAACAGGGATAGGATATTGCTCTTGCTTGAGTACGCCCCGATCAAAAAGGACATTGCGCAACCTGACCCCCCAGCCATAAACTACGGATAGAGGTTTGAGAAACATCGTTTCTATAGCAGGTTGCAGCATATATTTCTCTGTCTGTTAGTAGGGCCGGAAGCCTATCGGCAAAGCCGCCCGATAACCTGTCTGTTGGGTAGTGGTACGTAACTGTCTGAGTAATTCCAATTCTTGAGCAGAGATGGTGTAGCGCAATACAGCCTGGCGAATAGCCGTGCCAGTGTCACTGAACAATAGATCCAAGAAGTCAATCTTTGTCCTGCTATAATCAATCCCGAAGTCATCCACCTTAGCCAAAGCAGCGGCCTTGTCGATAGCTTGTTGCAAGCCTCCCAACTCATCCACTAAACCGAGTTCCAAAGCTCGCTCTCCCAGCCAAACGCGCCCTTGCCCTACGCTGTCCACGGCAGACTTACTCATCTTTCGCCCTTCGGCCACTCTGGATATGAACGTGTCATATCCCTGCTCCACATGGGCCTGAATCAAAGCTTTTTCGTCATCCGTCATCGGCTCGAAAAGCATTCCCATATCAGCATACTTAGCTGTCTTGACTACATCGGTGGTGATACCTACCTTTTCTGCAATACCTCTGAAATTGGGGAACATACCGAAAATTCCGATCGAGCCGGTGAGTGTCATCGGCTCGGCGAAAATATAGTCCGCCGCACAGGATATATAATATCCACCCGAAGCAGCCAAGTCCCCCATGGAAACAACAATAGGTTTTTTCTTCTTCAGCTCGACCACTTGCTTCCATATTACATCCGAAACAAAAGCACTCCCTCCGGGAGAATTGACACGGAGAACAACGGCTTTCACCTTATCATCCTGAGCAGCTTTACGAAGCTGGCGAGCTAATGATTGGTTGATATTGTTTTCCATACTGATAGGTTCTGCCCCGCTGGTATCGGCTATCTCGCCCTCGGCATATATCACCTTGACCAAGTCGCTTGACTTGCCATGGCTCTTAGCTTTCTCACGGCTCATACGAGAGAGACTTACAAAATTGATCTCCTCATCCAATTTCTTCCCGATGCGAGCACGTAAGGCATCCTCCACGTCCTGTCTGTGAGCCAAAGAATCGACCAACTTCTCTTGCTCGGCCATATTGGCTTTGGAAAAGCTGTAGCCGGAATCGGCATAGCGTTGCACCTCATCCGGAGTAATACCACGAGCTCCAGCCACAGTATTTTTGATGTGGCTCCAAAGGCCATTGGCATACTCCTCTATTTGTCTGCGGTTGGGTTCGCTCAACTTGCTGAGCATGAAAGGCTCGACAGCTCCTTTGTAGGTCCCAACCTTGAATATCATCATTTCTACACCGAGTTTTTGCAAAGCATCTTTGTAGAACATCGTTTGTGAAGCAATACCATTAAGCTCCAACGAACCCTGTGGATGTAAATAAATCTTATCGGCAACAGATGCCAAATAGTAGCCTTTTTGAGAATAAGCATCAGCATAGGCTACCACAAATTTGCCACTCTCCTTAAAGTCTTCGATGGCCTGACGCAAAACCCCTATCGAAGCCAAGCCTGAACCAATACCTTCCGTATTGATGTATATCCCCTTGATCTTATCATTCTCCTTGGCCTTCTTAATGGCAGAGACTGCGTCTGTGAGAGATACAGAGACATTCTGTGAAGAGAAGCTGAGCAAATTATTAGTCATCACAATTTCGGGCAATGAACTCAAATCAATCTTGAGTACAGAATTTTCCGTCAGAGCCGACTCTTGCGGAGTACTGATACTGATACTTGCTATCAGACCAAAAAGGATAAACAAAGACAGGCAGCCCAGAATAATTCCGGCTGTAAGCACTCCAAGAATGGAGGCGAAAAACATTTTGAAAAAATCTTTCATTGTCTAATGCTGGGTTAGCTATGTCATTAACCTACTTATCAGGCAAATATAACTAATTATTGAAATTATCTTCTTTTCTTTTTCTTTCGGTCAGGATCCTCATCAGCCAAGAGTTGAGACTGTCTGCCAAACAGATAGAGGAGTGCCTCAACACCCACCCCTGCCTCAATCCCACAGATATGGGTACACTACAATCGATCTCCGGCAACAAACGGATGAGTCGAGAAACTTCCCAGTCCGAACAAATGGTGGCTGCAATATTCCCCTCTGCTACCCGGATAGCGAGTTGCTCAGATCCATAGACGGGGTCCTCCACAATGCGAAAATTATTCCCCGTTTCCTCAGACAAGTGACGCAATACAATGCCTACGGACGAAGCTCGAGGGAGCACTACAGAGTCTATTCCCTGTCCCAGACGATCGGATGCACTGCGGTCTTTTCGTTTCACAAGATACAGAAGGCCATGGTGTATAGGCTCTAAGTAGCGATACCGTGTGCTATCTATTTGTGTGGTCTGCGCCACAGGCATTGCTATCACATCTACTCGACCGCTGCACAAGTCGGCCAAACTCTCCGCCCAACTACCAGCCAGAAGCACATTCACCTGCCAGCCAGAGATTTGCCTCAACTCACGAGCAACTCGATAGACAGCCCCGACTGTACTGTCGCCCTCGATAGAATAGTTCAGTCCATCGTAAGCAGTCAAGATATTCAGTTCACCACGCTCCGCTATCTGCTCGTAGTCTCGCTCGATGCAATCTGACTCGACAGATTCCTTGACAGACTTTATCCGATGTCCGATAAAGAACATACACAGCAAAACTGCGAGCAAAAGCCCCAAATAGAGGATAAAAGAAAGAGGCTTGCCACGATATCTCCGCTTCATGGACGTGAACTAATTATTAAAATCGACGGACAAACCTACACGAAAACTATCCGGCGTGATAGGATAGCCTGGCAAAGACATTCGATTGGGAGTAAATACCAGTTCACCCACATTGTACATCTGTAAAAAGAAACGTGTACGCTTGAGGTGGGCATTGACATAAGCGGAAAAGAGAGGTAATCCTCCGCCTATATTCAGCTTATCCTGATTTATAAACTGCATGGTGGCAGGTTCGTAGTACGGCACCTTATAAGCCGTATGGTAACGAGCATCGACTCCCAGCTGTGTACGCATTACCCCAGCAATATAGAAGTCCAGATACACGTGGGCATAGGCTGCTATACGAGGTAGCGGGATTGCTTTGTCATCAGATGCTTGCTGGTAGACACCCTCCAACTCCCAACAAAGTGCACCCAAGCGGTGCCAATGCTTCGCCCTCATCTCCAAAACTTGTATAGGATCTTTCTTCTGAACAGGAATGGCATCTGCTCCGAAATAGAGATAATTCTGCAAAGTAGCTGTACGAGCTTCCAACTTGAGCCCAAGAAGTTCGCTTCCCACGGAAGCTCCGAGATCCAATCTCTGCATAAAAGAAAGATCTGTATCCCACCAATGGAAAGTCCCATGGTGATGCCTGAGCAAATAAGATGGTCGGGTATTAGCAAAATATCCCCAAGCATCCAGCCCCAACTCTTTTCCCCACAAATCGAAACGGGTCTTTATGGCAGCATCCATACGGATAGTGCCGGCATTTTCTCCTATCGGGACTATCTCGGCCTTGCCTTTGAAATGTAGTCTTTTGCCACTCATACGGTTGATCTCTCCTCCCAAGTACACATCATAACCTTTCTCGTGTACACGCTGGCCGGCAATAGAATCCATCAGATAGTAAGCCCTATTCTCAAGCCGGGCATAGGCTGTGAGCCCGAATGCAACCCAAGGGCGAAACCCTTCGCGAAGAGACAGAGCCAGAGTATTGTCGATCTGAAACATCTGTGTCGTATCGTTGGGGGCCACAAAACGTCTGCCCTCTCTCTCTCGATGTATAAAAGCGTTGGAATATTCTTTACCCCAATCAAAATCCGGGCTTCCGATAAAACGTCTGCGATCTTTTGTAAATCGCAAAGAATGCACGATACTTCCTACAGGGACAAAGACAAGTGAGTCTGCAGGAGGTTCATCCGGCTTGGTTTTGAGGCTCTGCTTGGGAGGAGAGGTGGTGAGACTTTTTTTAGGCTCTTCGACAGCCTTCTTGTAGTACCCTAAATTGAACCGATGCGTAAGAAAAGCCGATCCTTGCCTGATACGATTGAAAAGGATATTTCCTGCGAAGCGCACAGGAATATCTCGTGGACGTATTTGGCTACGCCCCAAATTGAACTCTTGAGGATTGGTGATATAACGCTCATCAAGAATCCCCCCATTTTCGCCTATATGGAAATAATCGTTGGCAACAGAGAAGTAGGCTTCATACCGGTCGTGCCGATAAGAACTGAAAATACGATAGTTGAAGTTTTTCGTTGGTTGGCTATTGTAGTAACCGTTAGAGTAAGTATAATCGAAATCTGCTCCCAAATTGAATTTAGGGGTATAATTCGCACCGAAGTGTATACCGAGCTGACTCTCACGTATCTTATTCTCTCCATGCCTATGATAGAGCACCTCTGCAAAAGGAGATTGTGTATCGTAGAAAAGGGCTGTCTGTGGAGAAAATATAAGGCGATCCAAACCCGACTTGTAGAAGAAGCCAGACAACTCTCGTGGGCGATCGAAAAAGAGCTTGGCGTGCCAAGGAGAATGCAAATTACCCAAATAACCGATGGCTAAGGTTCTCCCTTCAGCTACCTGCCTGCGATAAAAGCCTATAGTGAGTGTATCTATATTCTCTCGAATGGCATCTCCCGTGTTCGGATCTATCACATAGGCTTTAAGTCCATTACCTCGACGTATTTGTTCTTCTTCGCTGGCTGCTTTGACTTCCTTGATCCCATAAGGATCAAAGGTTCCTTGAGCAGCACACGGATATTCTCCGATGCAAAGCCAAAGCAAACCTCCAAACAAATAGCCGAAGAAACAAAACAAATTTGACGATCTACACTTCATCACTCACATCCAAATTGGGGATTCTTTTCCCCCAAGGGTTACAAAATTAGGAAATCGCTGAGAGCTTCAGCGAAAAGAACCATGGTACAGGCTCCCAAAAGCAGTCTTTTGATGGATTTTGCGGAATACGGTAATCACAAGGCATTTTGAAAAACCTAATTGTCCTCACTTCTGTCAGTACTCACTCATATACGGTGGACAAAGAGAAAAAGAGAATAAGTCTAACTACCCTCTACCCACAAGGGGCATATTCTCCATGAGCTGCCTATAGAGCAAGGCGTCTTCTTCACAGAAACAACAGATAACAACTTTGCCCTCATATGCACCACTGACGAGATACCTGCATATTGCTTTTAGAGCAATTTGTGCTGCTTGGGCTTTAGGGAAACGATATACTCCTGTGCTAATGCAAGGAAATGCGATACTTCGCAAGTCATTGGTTCTTGCAATATCCAAGGCAGAAGTATAGCATTGCTCAAGGAGCTCAGCTTCGTTGGCATCCCCTCCATACCAAATAGGGCCAACCGTGTGAATGATCCTCCGACAAGGCAGCTTATATGCTCCAGTCATTTTGCTGTGTCCGGTTTCACAACCACCGAGTGCCCTGCATTCCTCAAGCAACTCCCGCCCTGCAGCCCTGTGAATGGCACCATCCACTCCTCCACCTCCAAGCAAAGATGTGTTTGCAGCATTCACAATGGCATCTACACTCAACTTCGTGATATCCCCAACTACGATTTGTATGGCTTTCTTTGGTATGCCCATCGGTACATCCTTTCATAAATTATTTTGCTCCATTCTCGGTCTCTACACCAAAGGTCGATCAAGAAAGGTAAGCTCAATTGATCACAACAAGCCTATCCGGAAAAACTTCTACCCGATAACGTCTCAGTGGCTCTGAAGAGGGCCCTGCCACGGGTGCTCCATTGCCATACAAAACGGAATAAACCGAATGGCAATAGGGGCAAGTCACTTCAAGTGCATCGGTCAGGCAGACACTTATCTCCGGCTCCGCTTCATACGGACAACAAAGGTCGAAAGCATAAAATACACCAGCATCGACTATCGAATGCACTATGAGCAAACCCGAAACACCAATGCTCTGCACAATCGTCTCCGGACGACGTACTTCCAACGCCGAACCTGGAGAAAAAAGAAGGCTGCCCTGTACCGAATTGAAATACAACTCATAATATACAGGGACAGAGGGGATAGAGCTCTCCTGCCGGGAAGAGCAAGAAACCAAGCCCCACAGCAAAAGCAGAGACAAGGCAGAGGTATGGAGTATGGAGCGAAGCACAATATCTCGCCTAAATCAATACGGCAGCGCAGCAAGCATATTGGCCAATTGATCAATTCCTCCTTCGAGTTTCTTGCCTATCATTTTCTTGACAAACATATTCAACTCCGCATGGAGGGTAAGGCGCAAGAAACAGTGGTCAGGCTCTTTCTCTACCAATTGGATCCAAAAGGTGAATGGCAGAGGAGAGCGTTCCGTCTGCATCTTGATCGTTTTATATGGTTCGCGCTCCACAACTCGCAATTCCAGTGCCCCCATCGGATTGAGTTTGAGTGTACAGCTATCTGTATCAGCATGCTCCAATGTGATTGACTTGTCCGGGATTTTATCCTTAACGAAGTTGAGATTAGAGAGATCCGACAGCTTGCCGAATACCTGTTCGGCCGGCTTCTCAATGCGTTTTATTTGGCTTGTATATTCAGTCATAGGTTTTGTGCGTTTTGGAGATTTTTCAGAAAGGCTTACTTGACAGCAGGGTTCCAGCTGGCAGGGTCTTTCCTCCACTGGGCAAGCATATCCACATCAGCCTGACCAACGTAACCACTTGCGAGAGCCTGAGCAATCACAGTGTCGTAGTCAGTGAGTGTTGTCAGCTTCACTTCGGCTTCCGCAAATCGGCGTACCGGCTCGTCAAATCCATGTGTATAAATAGCAACCATACCGAGGACTTCCGCTCCGGCTGCACGCAGAGCTTCGACAGCTTTCAGGCTGCTTCCTCCAGTTGAGATCAAGTCTTCTACCACTACTACTCGACTATTGGGCTTAAGATCTCCCTCAATCAAATTCTCCATGCCATGATCTTTTGCCTTGGAGCGTACATACACAAACGGGAGGCCCAACTTGTCTGCGACCAAAGCTCCCTGCGCAATAGCTCCCGTAGCTACTCCTGCTATATACTCGGTCTGTGGATACAGACGAGTTACCACAGCAGCCAATTCATCCCTGACCGTGCTACGCACATCCGGGTAAGAGAGCGTTTTGCGATTATCGCAATAAATGGGAGAATGCCAGCCGGAGGCCCAGAGGAAAGGTTTGTCCGGTTGTAGACGTACAGCCTCTACTTCAAGCAATTTGGAGGCTACCAATCGAGCTATTTGATCCATGATATATCCGTGTTGATTTTATTATTTGTCAGTGATTGATATTTCCTACATTCTATATTTCTAGAGAAAACAGATCTCGGTCCTTCCAGGCCGGGAATTTCTGCCTAAAAGTAACCAAAGCCTCTTTACTGAGGTACACAAAAGACAAATTAGCTTCGTTGAGTGGCAACTGCACAAGATGTTTCCCTTTGAAATCCACGACAGAAGACTCTCCCGTATAGTTAATTCCTCTCTCATCACGGCCTACTCTGTTTGCCCCGACAACATAAGATAAATTCTCCAAAGCTCTAGCTTGAAGAAGAATTTTATACGCCGAAATACGAGGTTCTGGCCAATTGGCAACATTGATCAATAGGTCATACTCATTATTTACATTCCGGCACCACACAGGGAAACGGATATCATAGCAGACCGTAAGCAAAATACGCCACCCGAGAAACTCAAAAATGTTCCGCTCCGAAGCAGGATTCAGAAGCTCTGTCTCGCCAGCCATACTAAAAAGGTGGCGTTTGTCCTGATAACAAACCCGACCATCCGGAGAAAGAAGAAATCCCCTGTTGGCATAACGTTCGCCTTGTCTCACAAAAGCCGATCCGGCCAGCGCGACACCGTAGCGCGCGGAAAGCTCCGCCAAACGGTCTATGGCTGGGAAAGCAGCAGCCCGTTCCACAGAAGAGAAATCAGTGGAAAAGCCCGAAAGCGAACACTCCGGTAAGACAAGTAAATCTGCCTCTGTATATCTGAGCAAATCCTCTACAACGAGCAAATTGGATTCGGGGCTTCTCTCATCGACCGGGTACTGGGCAACAGCCAAGTGTAGTTGGGATTCGTTTGTTTTCATTTCGTGCAGTTGGATGCAAACTGTTCCGGTTTGCGAGCCTGTTCGGCAGAATAGCGCGAACTGATATAGAGGAGATCTGCTTCTATATCGCCCGTGGGCTGATAGATCTCAAAAATTCCCAATTCTTTCCGTCGATAGTCTATAACTGCCAACTGCACCGGTACCCCTGCTCCTTGCGCAATGCGCAAAAAACCCGTCTTCCACCTATCGTTGGCCTTACGAGTTCCCTCCGGAGTAATAGCAACGTGTCGCTGTCCCTCTCCAGAGAAAAAAATACGCATTTGCTCCACAGTAGAGCTCCGTTTGGAACGATTGATCGGAATCCCTCCCATGGAACGAAAGACCAGACCAAGAGGAAAGAAAAACCATTCTTTTTTCATCAAAAAACCGGCTTTCCGACCTATGGCCCAATAGTAGAGCTTTCCGAGTATGAAATCGTAGTTACTCGTATGTGGTGCCACACATATCACACTCTTTTGTGGCTCACTTGGCGGATCAATAATCTTCCACCCCCAGCGACGGAGGATACTACGTGCAATGCTTTTCTTGTTCATAGATACAGACTAAAAATAAAACCAATCAAAAACACTCTCCACTCCCAAAGAGCTAAAGCGAGCTAAAGCAAAGACACAACAAAGCAGGAGACCTCAAAAAAATGAGGCCCCTGCTCTTTTACAGGTCTGTATATATCAGTTGCTCAAGCTGTCGTAAATCTTCTCCAGCTCTGCCTGAACTTGCTGAATCTCCTCTGCAGCTGAGTCGATCAAGTTGTTGAAGTATTTGCGCACTTTGACAGGGTTACGCTTCTCATCCGGATGGCTCACCATGCGGATATACTTATCATCCCACACGATAATCCGTGCAAGCAGATCCTCAGCTTCTTGTTCACGCTCCACTGGGAGCATTACTCCTGCCATAGAAATATCGGAGTAAAGATCTCTGGCTATTGAATGAATGTATTTTTTCAGTTGTCTTTTGTTTGCCATAGTTACTTTGTTTTCGTGTGACTTGATGTGGCAAAGGTAAGAAAATACCTCTTCGTTTTTCCATACAGAAGAAACCTGCAATTCCGACAGCTACTGCCCTATCTAAAGAGAAGAGAATAATCCCTCTCCCGAAGTATCGAAAAGATTATCCGAGACACCTCTCTTTCTTCGCCAATCTATATTTGTATTTTTGTTTATATCCAATCTTTTATGTTATCATTTTGAGATGTTTTTCTGACTTGATTGGGGGCATTTTAGCCTGAATTTTCCCTCTCTTTTTTGACTCTGATAGGAGCCATTTTTTGCTAACACGGGAGAGAGCAAAAATTCTCTCCTGTGAGAGCAAACGTTTTCTCCTGTGTTAGCAAAATTTCTCTCAGGAGAAAAAATCGACCCCTCCAGAACGCCCTATTCATCGGCATTCCAGGAGGTGGTTACGAAAGACAAAAAAGGGTTTGTATTCACTCGTTTTCGGAGACTTTTTCTCTCCTATTTTTCCGGTTTTCTGCACAAGTGATTTTTTACAAAATATATCAGGTTAAACAACAAGAAACAGGGGGTTCTTCGGGATCGAAGCAAACATGCTTCTCGTAATACGGACAGAGGGAGAACTTTCTACCGGGGCTCTATGGATTTTCACTTCCCTCGTACATCTCTTTTTCTATTTCCATGGAAATTCGGCCTTGTGCCAAAACAATGGGAGCACTCATGAGTAGCATGAGAAGTACTCCTAATCTTGATATATAACTTGTCCCGCTCAGGTTGAAAACAAATAGCTCTTAGAAAGGTTAACTTGGGTGAGATAACCAAGGGGTTCAAAAGCAACAAACTCCATAGCATACTTATGATCTCAATACCTCTGAACAAAAGAGAGCACACTCTGGCATTGAGAGCAACAGCACCGACAAAGAGAATAGGGGGCAACAAAATGAGTACTTTTGCGTTTGTAGATTGTCTGTTTCTATTCCTAATTGTAAGAATCGACAGACTGTAAGCTTCTGACAAACGAACACTTCATTGAGATATGATAGCATACCTCCATGGCCAATTGGCCGACATTAGCCCCACCGCAGCAATCATAGACTGCACGGGTGTCGGCTATGAACTAAATATTTCACTCACAACCTACAGTGCAATAAGGGATAAAACCGAAGTCAAACTGTGGGTAAGCGAAATTATTCGGGAGGACACCTATACTTTATATGGATTTGCCACAAAATTGGAGCAACAGCTATTCGGCAAACTGACCACCGTATCCGGAGTGGGGCCGTCCACAGCTCGCATCATTCTCTCCTCCTTCGCTCCCTCCGAACTAATGACCGCAATCTCTATGGGAGAAGCGGAGACTCTGAAATCGGTAAAAGGGATCGGACTCAAAACGGCACAGCGCATCATTGTAGACCTAAAAGGGAAAATAGATCTCGACACCATACCAGCCGAGAGTGGGAAGGCTGTGAGTGCCAATCGAACAGCAGTCCGGTCCGAGGCTTCTTCAGCCCTCAAGCTACTGGGCTTTGGGGAAGCGGCAATTCACAAAGTGATCAAGCAAATTTGCGAATCCGACCCGACAATAGAAGTGGAAGACCTCATCAAACAGGCTTTGCGCCGTCTCTGATACAGCAACATACCAAGGTGAGCCCCTCGAACCGCACACATCCATATCGATCGCTGCATATCCTGCCAACTCTCCTCCTCTTGGTGGCGGTGGTGCTGACCTTTGCTCAAGGGCGTGAGCACATCCACGCAGCAGCATCTTCCGTAGCGACAGACACGCTACGCTTCCCCGTACAGCCTTTGGGAGCCAGGGATTATCGTTACCTGCAAAAACGATACCCCATGGATCTGAAAACACCGGATAATATACAGACATCTTTTGTCTACAATCCCGTTACTGGCATGTACTTACTCACCACAACGCTTGGAGGCAAGACAATCGGCACCCCGATCCCCTATACCCCAACGGAGTATTTGCGATATATGCAACAGAGAGGGGTACACAGCTATTTCCTTGATAAAGACAGGGCCGCAGCAGAGAGCGAAGGCAAAAAGAGCTTCAACCCACTGGAGATGAACTTTGAATTGGGTCCTGCAGAAAAAGTATTCGGCCCCGGTGGGATCAGACTACGCACACAAGGATCGGCCGAAGTACTCGCAGGAGTCAAAACGAATGCTACCGAAAACCTCTCTCTTCCGGAGAGAGCTCGCAACCACACATTTTTCGACTTCAACGAAAAGATACAGCTCAGTATGCAAGCCTCAGTTGGTAGCAAACTGAACTTCAACATGAACTACAACACGGAGTCTTCTTTCGACTTCGATGCCAAGAAACTCAAACTGTCCTACGAAGGAGAAGAGGACGACATTATCAAATTGATAGAGGCTGGCGATGTGTCCATGTCAAGCCGTAACTCTTTGATACAAGGAGGATCTTCTCTCTTCGGCATACACAGCAAAATGCAGTTCGGCAAGCTGGATGTAGATCTTGTGGTCAGCCAGCAGGAGGCGGAGACCAAACATGTATCTACACAAGGAGGAGCACAGACCCAGCCTTTTGAACTTTCGGCAGATGCCTACGATGAGAACAGACACTTCTTCCTCGGACACTACTTTTCGGAGGAATATGACAACGCACTCAGCACCCTGCCTTTTATCAGCTCCGGAGTAAAAATCAACAGAATAGAAGTTTGGGTAACCAACAAACGAGGGGCTTTTGACGAAGCACGCAATATCGTAGCCTTTTCAGATCTCGGAGAAACAAAGCACATCAGCAGCCCGGGCGTAACACCCACCGGATCTACTGCCGGACTGCCGGACAACAGGGCAAACTCTCTATACGAAACAATCTTATCCATACCGGGAGCCAGACGAATAGACAAAGTCACTCAACTGCTCGGAGCTATGTACAAGAGTGGGCGCGACTACGAAAAGATAGAGAGTGCTCGCAGGTTAAGATCCGAAGATTACACTCTGAACAGCAACTTAGGTTACTTGTCTCTCAACACCAGACTCTCTCCCGATGAAGTCTTGGGGGTAGCATTCGAATACACCTACGGGGGGCAGGTATATCAAGTGGGAGAGTTCTCTACCGATAAGCCAGATCAATCGAATGACAACCTTTACGTCAAGCTACTCAAAGGAACACATCAGACTCCTTCGGCTCCTTACTGGGACTTGATGATGAAAAACATCTATTCCCTTGGCCCGAATGTGTACAACGTGCAGGCTGATCGCTTCCGGCTGGACATATATTACCAAAGCGACTCGGCCGGCATCGCCCAACCCTTTATCAACGATGGCCCCATCAAAGGGAAAATGCTATTAGGTGTACTGGGTGCAGACCGGCTGGACAGACGGCAAGAACCCTACCCTGACGGAACTTTTGACTATGTAGAGGGCTATACCGTGCTATCTCAAAAGGGACTTATCATATTCCCCACCGTACAGCCTTTCGGCAAAACATTAGGCAAAGCCCTCGGGTCAGAAGCCTTGGCGAAAAAATACATCTTTCAGGAATTGTATGATACCACAGCCGTGGCAGCCAGGCAGGTAGCCGAAAAGAACAAATTCCTGCTCAGGGGTGAGTATCAAGCCTCAACCTCCGGTGAGATTTCTCTTGGAGCAACGAATGTCACTCCCGGCTCTGTACGAGTAACGGCAGGGGGGGTATTGTTGACCGAGAACGTAGACTACACTGTGGACTATATGTCCGGTACGGTACGTATCACCAACCCGAGTATCTTAGCTTCCGGCAGCCGCATAGATGTATCTCTCGAAAACAGGGGATTCTTCAACATGCAACGCAAGACCATGTTGGGATTGGACTTGAACTACAACTTCAGCAAGGACTTTTCGCTCGGTGCTACCGTCATGCACCTTTCGGAATTGCCTCTGACAACGAAGACGGCCTATGGATCGGAATCCCTGAAAAATACCTTGTGGGGTATCAATATGAGTTACCGAACCAAATCGCAATGGCTCACCAACATGTTCGATGCCCTGCCCCTACTCTCTCTCACCAAGCCATCCGAAGTCAGCCTTAATGCAGAATTTGCACATCTGATACCGGGGCATTACGAAGGTCGATATGCCAAAGGATACAGCTATCTGGATGACTTTGAAAGCTCACAAAGCACAATAGATCTGCTTAATCCCTATTCATGGATGCTAAGCTCCACTCCTTTCCAAGACACAGCCAGTCCTCTCTTTCCGGAGGCTGCCAAAACCAACGACTTGGAATATGGCAACAGGCGAGCACTCCTCTCGTGGTATTACATCGATCCTCTCTTTACTCGTGAGCATAGCTCTCTGACTCCTTCTTATTTGCGTAACGACTTGGAGCAACTCAGCAACCACTTTGTACGCGAGATAGAGACCAATGAACTTTTTCCCTACCGGGAAGAGAGTATTGCCCAGCAGAGCTACATCAACACCCTGAATCTGACCTACTACCCCGGTCAGCGTGGTCCGTATAACCTCAACACCGTGGATATGGGGGCTGATGGACTATTCACCCGACCGGAGAAGATGTGGGGAGGGATCATGCGCAAGATAGACCAAAGCGACTTTGAAGCCTCTAACATTGAGTATATAGAGTTTTGGCTCATGGATCCTTTTGTCTACGATAACACCGCAAGCGGGGGAGATCTGTATATCAATCTGGGGGAAGTATCGGAGGAAGTGCTCAAAGACGAGAAAAAGTTCTTTGAAAACGGGATGCCTATCAATGATGATCCCGATGCAACCGAAACAACGGTTTGGGGGAAAGTGCCTAAACGGCAAGGGACAGGTTATGCTTTCGACAATACCCCCGGAGCACGCAAAAAGCAAGATGTCGGCTTCAATGGTCTCAGCACGGAAGAGGAGTTGGCCTTCTCCTCCTACACGGACTACATAGCCAAACTCAAAGGGATTGTCTCGGCTCAAACTCTCAATTTGTGGCAGGAGGATCCACAAAGCCCTCTCAACGACCCAGCAGGGGACAACTTCCATCACTATAGAGGTCGGGACTACGATGCCTCACGTCTGTCTATCATAGAGCGATACAAGTACTACAATGGCACGGAAAGCAACTCGGCACAAGCCGGGGAAGGGGATGAATTTAGCGTGGCCAGCCGCGTTGTGCCGGACGTAGAGGATATCAACCAGGACAATACGCTGAACGAGACGGAGAAATACTTCGAGTACCGTATCTCGCTCCGTCCTCAAGATATGCAGATTGGCTCCAACCATATTGTAGACAAAAGGGATACGAGGGTTAAGCTTCGCAACGGGCAGTGGGGAGAGGTAACTTGGTACCAATTCAAAGTCCCTGTACACAAATACCAAAACTCAATCGGTGGCATAAGCGACTTCAAGACAATTCGCTATATGCGTATGTACCTGACCTCATTCAAGGATGAGACAAAACTACGCTTCGGCACCCTCAAATTAGTGCGTGGAGACTGGCGTAGCTATACCCAAGAGCTGCATGACCCCTCCACAGCTCCCACTTCGGATGCAACTATGGAAGTCAGCGCAGTAAACATAGAGGAAAATGGAGACCGCAAGCCGATCAACTATGTGTTACCGCCGGGAGTTCTTCGCTCCTTGGATCCGCAACAAGCCCAGAGTACACAGCAAAATGAGCAATCGCTCAGCCTTAAAATACACCATTTGGCTCCGGGAGATGCCAGAGCGGTATATAAGAATGTGCAATATGATCTGAGGCGATACAGCAGGCTCCAAATGTTCACCCACGCTGAGAGGGTTCTGGAGGAAGACACCGGTACCACCACAGGAGATCTATATGCTTTCATTCGTCTGGGATCGGACTACCGCAATAACTACTACGAATATGCGGTGCCTTTGCAAATCACACCTTCGGGAGTTTACAGCCAGCAAAGCGATGCCGACAGACGCGCTGTATGGCCGGATGCCAACTATTTCGATGTTTCCATACGCAATCTCACAAACCTCAAGGTGAGAAGAAATGCGGAAAACTCCATGTCGGGCTTCTACAAGCTCTACTCTCGCCCTGACCCGGACAACAGCCGTGCCACTATCAGCGTATTGGGAAATCCTTCCCTATCGAATGTACGAACTATCATGATCGGGGTTCGTAACGGAGCCAACCAGATCAAAAGTGTGGAGATATGGGTAAACGAATTGAGAGTCACTGACTATCAGGAAGAAGGAGGTTGGGCTGCAGGAGGCAATCTCAATGTGCAACTATCCGACCTCGGTAACCTCAACGTGCGAGGGCGATATACGTCCGCCGGATTTGGAGCCTTGGATCAACGCCTATCTCAACGCTCTTTGGAGGACAACCGACAGCTCAACCTGACCGCCAATATAGAACTGGGCAAACTGCTCCCTCCCAAAGCAAATGTGTCGATACCCCTCTACTATACGATCTCGGACGAAGTAATCACCCCGCAGTACAATCCTCTTGATCAGGATGTTCTGCTACGAGAAGCATTAAATGCAGCACCCAACAAAAGCCAAAGAGATTCGATAGAACGCCTTACGATATCAAGGAACACCTCCAAGAGCTTGTCTTTGGCCAACATGAGGATCAATATCAAAAGTAAAAATCCAATGCCGTACGATCCGGCCAACTTCTCTTTCAACTACGCCTTTACGGGTGTGGACAAGCATACACCGGATATCGAGTACGACAAGACGACCAATTGGAATGCAGGCATCACCTACGACTATGCTCCGCTGCTGCCTCCTTTCAAACCTTTTGCTTTCCTCTCAAAAGGAGAAAAAAGAAAGGAGAAACAAAATGCAAATACAGAAATAGGGAACCTTCCTCGCCGAAATCTAAGGCAAAAGCAACCGACACAAGGGGATGGAAAGGGACTGAGCGAATGGGGCATCAATCTGCTTCCTAATAGGATAAATTTCCGAACCAATCTGGTGCGTAACTACCAAGAGCAACAGGTACGCAACTTCAATCCCGGCATCGGGGAAGGCGTAAAACTTCCGGCGACTTTCATGCAAAGTTTTATATGGGATCGCTCTCTGTCGGTCAATTGGAACCTGACCAACTCCTTGCGACTCTCTTTCCGCTCCGGAACCAATGCTCGCATAGAGGAGCCCCACGTTCAGGTAAATAGAGAGTTAAACCCCGACCAGTACAAAGTCTGGCAAGACTCCGTAATGATGTCTCTTCGTCAGCTGGGGACCCCCCTGCACTACGATCAGGTGGCCACAGCTTCGTATACCCTGCCGACAACCAAGATACCGGCTTTGGAGTGGATAGATGGCTCTGCCAACTACAATGCCACGTACAACTGGGACAAGGGGGCACGGGCTGCTCAGGGTCTGGAAGTAGGGAATATTATCCGCAACCAGTTGAGTCTCGATGGACGCATCAACCTGAGTTTGGTAAAACTCATGCGCAAAATTCCGTACTTCAAGGGTGTGGAAGAGAGAATAAACAGACCTGCCGGCAAGGAGAAAAAGAAGTCTCAACTCCCCCCTCCGACAATACAGCGAGTGAAGTTGAAAACCGATAGTACGACCATTATTGAGCACGGGCTCAAGAACTATCCGGCACTAATCACTGCAAAAGTCGACGGCAAACCCTACCCTATCCGCAGCAGAAAGCTCGACCGGAACAGGATAGAGATACTCAACAAGGACAGCGTAGAGATAGAAATCAGCATGACAGCTCCTCTCCCCAAAGAAAACCCACTGCTTCAGGGATTGGGAGATCGGATAGGTTACTTCTTGATGGGCATACGGGACTTCTCTCTCAGTTACAAACGTAGTTCCGGACTCAATCTCCCTGGGTTCCTCCCCAATATACAGGCAGCAGGAGGTCAAGGGCATTTGCCAGAGGGGCTGGCCCCCGGTCTGGACTTTGCTTTCGGCCTCACAGACAATAGTTTCGTATCCAAAGCAAACGAAAAAGGCTGGCTGCTCAGATCCGAACAGAATGTGAATCCAGCAACTTATACGGTATCGGACAACGTCGATGCCAAACTCACTTTGGAGCCAATCAAAGAGTTGCGGATTACCCTATCAGCCAAACGATCCGACTCCAGACAGACACAGACAAGCTATACTCTGAATGGATCTCCACAGACCTATGGCGGGAACTTTGTGATGACGATAATCGGGCTAAAAGGCTTCTTTTTCTCTGCGGATGGCCGTGATGGCTATTCCTCTCCCGACTTCAATAACTTCCTCAATGCAAGAGAACGGATTACCGAGCGAATCAGACAGTCCTATCAGGGCGGACGTTATCCACACTCGTCTCCTTTCATAGAAAAAGGCTTGGCTGGGAAAGAAATAGATATAAACCAACTCGACATCAGGCAAAACAGCCCCGAAGTACTTATCCCGGCCTTCCTCTCCTCCTATACCATGATAGGCAACCCTGACAAGATAGGGCTAAACCCATTCCCAGCTCTTGCATCGATAATGCCGAACTGGAATATCTCCTACAATGGCTTATCCAAACTCCCGGCATTCCGAGCGATATTCAGCAACTTCAGTATCAGGCATTCCTATACCTCCACCTATCGGGTAGACAGCTATACCTCCTCCCTCTCTTGGGTACCAGCCTCCGATACCGATGATAATTTGGGATTTTTGCCAAGGGCACAACAAGCAATAACAGTGCAAGATCAATTCATCAAAGGAGATCCGTCTGTCTCTACAAACAACAATTTCATCGGGGCTGCTCCGTATGAGATCCCTGGGGTTACTTTGGATGAGAGCTTCTATCCTCTCATCGGGGTGGATATGACCTTCCTCAACGGCATTGGAGTGGCTACAGAATGGAGAAAGCGCAGGAACATAAAGCTCAATCTGTCCGCCTTCCAGATTATAGAGACATCGACCAACGAGGCCTCTGTCGCTTTGAGTTATAAGGAAAACGACTTTGCAAAAAAAATAGGTCTACGACGTAAGCCCAAGGGAAAGAAGGCAAAAGAAATGCCTCAACGAAGCGGAGGAGCTCTCACCACAAGAGCAGAGTTTAGCATTAACAACTCCTCAACCCTCATTCGCAAGATACAAGACCGATTCTCTCAGGCAACAGCCGGAAACCTCGCTGTAAAAATTAAGATCAGTGCAGACTACCAAATCAGTAGAATGCTCACATTCCGAGCTTTCTATGACTGGGATCTAAATCGACCGTTGGTGAGTACGGCCTCTTTCCCGATACGAAACAGCAATTTTGGAGTCTCTCTACGATTCAACCTGACACAATAAGCATCATGCAATCCATGAGCGAGGGGAAAGGCGAAACAGAGCGATCGTATTCGGATACCTATCCCCCGCAAAGCTCGAACCCTCTGTCTCGGTATCGGGATAGCTTTGCTACCTTTGGGCGTGCAAAAAGTATAGTATTACACATCGATACAAAAGAATAAATGAAGAAAAGCACCAAAATCATCCTCGGAACCCTCTGGGGACTCTTCGGTCTCTTTTGGATTGGCCTATTGGTCGTTGTCACTCTCATAGCTAAGGGGGCTATTGGTTATATGCCTGCCATCGAGCAACTACAAAACCCGATCGACAAATTCGCCTCACAGGTATTCTCTGCTGAAGGCGAAGTATTAGGCTCCTATTCTCAATCCGGAGCCAATCGGGTGTACGTTTCTTACAACGACTTGTCGGATAATATCGTAAATGCCCTCATTGCAACTGAAGACGTGCGCTTCCGGCAGCACTCCGGCATAGACTATCGAGCTTTGTCGCGCGCAATAGTCAAGAGAGGTCTGCTAGGGCAAAAAAGCGGAGGAGGAGGCTCTACCATCACACAGCAGCTGGCCAAGATGCTTTACTCCCCTACAGCCGAAAATGTGTTTACCCGAGTGTTGCAGAAGCCTATTGAGTGGATTATTGCGATCCAACTGGAACGCTACTATACCAAGGACGAGATCCTCTCGATGTACCTCAATCAATTCGACTTCTTGTACAATGCCGTAGGGATCCGCTCAGCCGCCTACACTTACTTCGGGAAAAGCCCAGAAAACCTGAATATACAAGAAGCAGCCACTTTGGTCGGTATGTGTAAAAACCCGGCTGCATACAATCCTGTATTGGAGGCTTCTGTAGAACGCTCTTTGATGCGCCGGAATGTTGTGCTGGAACAAATGGCCAAAGCCAACTACCTGACTCAAGCGCAATGCGACTCCATATCCAAGCTTCCACTACGTATCTCTTTCCACAGGAATAGCCACAAGGAGGGAGAAGCTCCCTATTTCCGAGAACGAGTACGGTTAATGCTCTCGGCAAAAAAACCCAAGCGATCGAACTATGCATCTTGGCAAAAAGAGGAATATACGGCCGATAGCTTGGCTTGGGAAACAGACCCAGCCTATGGCTGGTGTGAAAAAAATGGGAAAAATCTCTACACCGATGGATTAAAGATATACACCACTCTTTCTCTTCCCATGCAACGCTATGCCGAACAGGCTGTGCGCAAGCAAATGGCTGATGTACTGCAACCGGCTTTCGACAGAGAAAAAGCAGGGAAATCTTATGCTCCCTTCTCCTCCCAAATAGGCAAAGAAGAGAAACAACAAATCCTCAAACGGGCCATGCGACAATCCGATCGCTGGAGAGTAGCACAAAAAGAAGGTCTTTCCGAAGCAGAGATACTGGCTTCTTTCAACAAGAAACGTAAGATGCAAGTCTGGAGCTGGCAAGGTATGAGAGATACCGTGATGTCCCCTCTCGACTCCATTGTGTACCTCAAAAGTCTAATGCGGACAGGGTTCATGGCCATGAACCCGCACAATGGGCATATCAAAGCCTATGTAGGAGGGATTAACTTCGCAACTTTCCAATACGACATGGTAAGTAGAGGGAGAAGACAGGTGGGATCTACAATCAAACCTTTCCTCTATTCCCTTGCCATGACCGATGGGCTCACACCTTGCGATATGATGCTGCATGTACCACAAACGCTCTACACACAGGGAGGAAAACCATGGACACCTCGAGGCTCAAGCCGACGTGTGGGAGAAATGGTAAGTATCAAGTGGGGCTTGCAAAATTCCGACAACTGGGTAACGGCATACCTTATGGGGCTGACCTCTCCTTATACTTTTGTGCGGCTGCTCAGAAGCTACGGGCTAAATGGCATCATAGAGTACCCGGATGTATCTCTCTGTCTCGGTACAGCAGATGCTTCGATAGGAGAGATGGTCAGTGCCTACAGTACTTTTGTCGGCAACGGAATTCGTGTCGATCCGCTTTTCATTACTCGCATAGAAGATCAGCATGGCAATGTTTTGGCCAATTTCGTTCCCAAAACTACAGAAGTTCTCTCTCAAGATGCTGCCCTCAAGATGCTCACGATGATGAGAGCGGTGATAGATGGTGGTACAGGTGGCAGGTTGCGCTCTCGTCACAACCTCAAGATGCCTCTTGGTGGCAAAACAGGTACAACGCAGAATCATAGCGATGCCTGGTTTGTCGGCTTCACTCCTTCTCTGGTAGCCGGTTGTTGGGTAGGAGGAGAAGATAGAAGTATTCACTTCGACTCCATGTCTATCGGTCAGGGAGCAGCCTCAGCTTTGCCTATTTTCGGGGAGTTTATGCGACTCGTTTACTCGAATAGGTCTCTCGGATACGACCCGAACGAGGCTTTTGAGATCCCCAAAGGCTTCTCGCCCTGCGGTAGCAGCGAAGAGAATCAACATAGCGAAGAGGACGATTCGGTTGGGATCGGACTCGACTTGCTGGAAGAATAGCTTCCACCCAACCCAAGTAGCACTTCGTCTGTCTTCGTCCTTACCTGTGGATAAGACAGCCGAAGTGCTTCATTTGTAGATCGATTCAGTCCATTAAACGACATTCACATGATATATATAGGAGACAAGCTGGTAAGTCTGGACATCATAGACCAACAATTTGTATGCGACTACGATGTATGTAAAGGGATCTGTTGTGTAGAAGGCGACAACGGTGCACCTCTGGCTGCCGGAGAGGCAGACAAAATCAGGGCCTTACTACCTCTCCTGCAAGACCTCATTTCTCCACAAGCAAAAAAACTAATCGAAGAAGAGGGGATCAGTTATATAGACGAGGATGGAGAAGAAGTTACCCAAATCGTCAATGGAAAAGACTGCGTATTTACCACCTACGACTCAAAAGGTCGTTGCCAATGCGCTATAGAGAGGCTATACAGAGAAGGGAAAACCGATTTTCTCAAACCGATCAGTTGCCACCTCTATCCCATTCGGGTGCAGAAGTATTATGGAGGAGCTACGGCACTCAACTATCAACAATGGAGCATTTGCAAATGTGCTATCAAGTTGGGTCGTAAGATGGGAATACCCATATACCAATTCTTGAAAGAGCCTCTCATCAGAGCCTATGGCGAGGAGTGGTACGAGGAGCTCTGCCTTGTAGCCCGAGAATACCTGGCACAAAAGCAATCGGAGCAGTCTATTTAACCCCCTCCACGATTATTCATAAAGAAAGACGCAGCCGGCACACAAAGTAGCCGAAACAAAGAGAGATATAGGGGACTTGAGACCTTGGTATAGGTCTCAAAAAGGCAATTAAAACTTACCATTTTGTTGACTTTGCTGAATGCAGAGAAAGTAAGACATTGAGACTGAGAATATGAGGAGTATACCTATCATCATGATCAAGCCCGAATGTCGAAAGCAACGCAGCGAATACCGTGTTATGCAGCAGTCTTGAGCTGTGTAATGATTTGCCATTATTCTTCGATCACCTATACTTAGGTCATCATACTAAACGACGATCTGCAAGCCCGCATATCCTCTCGGATACTTGAGCCTACAGACACATCAGAAGAGATAGAAAAAGAAAAGAGAGATAAAATGGAGAGTCCGCACTAACTGCAATGAAGACAACAGATCGTTACAGACTCTCCCGAAAACCAATTTATTTAATTGTGATTCTCAATACCTGATCTACTGGAGGAACAGGGAAGGCATTCCCTACTTTGCTGATCGAATTACTCTCCATCTGGGGAGTCCCACCAAAAAGGGCCTGTCGATTTCCAGCTCCGGGGAATTGATCCACCCCCGTACCCGAGTCAAATAACGCTGTACTTTTTGTCACATTTCCGTTTGACAGAGCCAATACAGCCTGTTCGTTGGCATAGAACCAGTCGTTTGAAAATCCGAACATAGTAGCATAGGCCAACATATCACCTTCTTCGGCCTTATACTGCACCATTGCCATCTTTCCAGGGCCAATGGGGGCATTGCCTGCCACGTAGATCCCTTTTACACCTTTCATCGCCTTCAGGTTTTTCATCAGCTTGCTCACATCTCCCGCTTGCGACAAGTTCTTCAACCCCAGGCCGGGGTCTTTCTCTCCAAGCTGATAAATAGGGTTTTTGTCTCCACGATAGACAACGAGGAATACAGGTGAGATACCGGTGATAATACCCGTATTGGCTTCTACCTTTTCCTTCAACTTATCAATGTTACCCATCTGGGCGATATTTGTAATCTCCGGATTGGACTTCTCATTGGGAGTGAAGAAGGGCTTTTCTGCAAGAAGCTTGCTACCGTCGAAGTTAGAAACAGCCCATACACCCGGAGAGAACGGTGTTTCGTTCGGGGTATCAGCAGAGGTATTCATTATAGTAAGCGTAAACTCGGATGTCTTCTCTTCGTACGCCAACTTCAAATTCATCAATTTAGAAGCATCCACGCCCGGAACTTGCATAATAGGTTTAGACTCAACATCTCCTGTCTGGTCGTTTTTGGTTCCGTTGTCCCACAGTCTGACCTGAGAAGAGACATCACCCTGTATGGCTCGGCCCTGTTTGTCGAACAAGTTGATACCGGGCTGTTGAGAGGCAAAAAACCAGTCTTTCGATTTTCCATACATCGTAACGAACATCAGAGCTTGCCCTTTACCGGCCTTGAACTTGAAGTCAACACTCTGCCCGGGTAGAATGATCGGGAGATTTATCTCCTTGCTCCCAACACCTTTGAAAGTTCCACTCTGCACAAACAACTTCGGTGTAACGATATTTTCAACAGTAAAAGTGCGCATATCACCGGTCATCGGGGCTTTCATTTCGTCATTTTTTTTGCAGGAAACAACGAAGGTCATACTCGCCAGAGCGATAGTCGAGAGTCCGGCTTTGAATAGATTCTTTTTCATGATTTCTAAATTTGTTTGGTTTTGAATGGTAATTCCTTTTTTAGCAAGAAAATATAGTCTTCATATCCTTCTTCTTTCATTTTTTCCTTGGGGATAAAGCGCAAGGCAGCACTATTGATACAATACCTCAAACCTCCCTTCTCCGCAGGCCCATCGTTGAATACATGCCCCAAATGGGCATCCCCCGTTTTGCTCCGGATTTCGGTGCGAACCATACCGTACGACTTATCCGTTTTCTCCATGACAAGCGTCTTGTCTATCGGCTTGGAAAAGCTCGGCCAGCCACAACCCGACTCAAATTTGTCAGTGGAGACAAAGAGCGGTTCACCAGTAGTGATATCCACATAAATCCCTTCCCCGAACTCATCCCAATACTCATTTCTGAAAGGAGCTTCGGTAGCATTGTTGCGTGTAACATCGTATTGCAGCGGAGTGAGTTTTTCTTTCAGATCTTCATCGGTCATACGTATATATTTCTCTTCCGAAAAGGCGGGATTTGCTTCGCGAGCCATCTGGAACAGACTCTTGGGGATATGGCAATATCCGTTGGGATGCTTGTCCAAATAGTCCTGATGATATTCCTCAGCTGTATAGTAGTTCTCCAAAGCCTTGCTTTCGATAGCTATCGGTTGCGAATGCATTGCTGCGAGCTTGTCTATGGAAGCCCTTACCATGGGAGCGTCGGCCATGTCGGTATAGTAGATACCTGTTCTATACTGTACCCCCACATCATTCCCTTGCTTATTCACAGCAGTAGGGTCGATAGTCTCGAAAAATAAATCCAACAATTTCTCCAGACTGATCTGATCCGGAGCATATTCGACTTTCACTGTTTCGGCAAAGCCGGGTTCTCCGGTCGATACGCTCTTATAGTCGGGATGCTCTCCCTTGCCATTTGCATAGCCAACTTCGGTTTTTATCACACCTCGAATTTGTTTCAGAAAATGCTCTGTACCCCAGAAACACCCTCCGGCCAGATATATCTCCTTCTTCATTTTCACGTCTTCCATTTTTTCCTTCCTATTTTCTTTCGTTTGTACGACTTGTGTTCTCGCAAATACAAGAGAGAGAGCTGCGATCGAGAAAATTAAAATACTTGCCTTTTTCATCTTTTTCTGATTTTATTGTTAGCTGTTCTTCGGAGCATCCAAAAGCATCAATCCGAATCCGAGATACGCTATATCCTTAAGTATAAAGTAATCGGTTATGAGTACACCATCCCTCACCTTCCACATACCGGAGGTGAAGAAGAGAAAGCTGAGCGTAAAAAGGAATATGAAAGTTATCCCCAGTCCGGCGTATCTCCTCAGAGAATGAACTCTGATCGAAAGCAGTAGCAAAAGAGCTACCGAGATCTCAGCCAAACCTACGAGAATAGAGACAAATTGGACGCCGAACACATCATATACCCAAAATGTGATGGGATGATGCTCCAGCAAAGGCCTAATGGCAGCCGCTTCCATCGGTGTAAACTTGAATATACCTATCTATATAAGGATAACGGCCATACCCCAAAGGGCAACATAAGACCCGATCCGGTGATAGATACCTCTACCTGAGAGCAGTTGTTTTCTTGTTTTCATCCTATCAGTTTTCTTCGATTACGCCAATGCAACCAATTAGTATGCGAAAGTCTCCAAGGGGCTTTCTGTACGTATAGTCGGCAAAGGCTCGTAATCCTGACAGGAGAAATAGGGCTATGGTGTCATTTTCTTTTTGATCCTATCCTTAAAATCCTGTATTTCAGAACTTTCAAATCGATCTTTTTTTTCTCCTCCCTCATACTTTTTCGTGAGGAACTTGTCTATTTGCTCCACTTTCCTCGCATAAGCGGCACACCACTTACATATAGACAGATGGGCACGCAGGCGCACTTTCTGCAAGAGAGGCAGCTTGCCGGATCTTTCCTGCTCTATCAACTGTGGCACATGACTGCAAGGCATGATGAGCAGGTGTATAAGTTTGCCGAATAGCTTCGTCATAATTTCTCAAACCAATTTAATTCGATACACTTCCTCAATTGCATACGACTGCGCTGGAGGATCTTCCACAAATTCGTCGTAGCAATATCCAACTCCTGACAAACCTCATTGGCTTTTTTCTCTTCGATATAATATCGTTTCACCGTGATTTGCCAATGGACTGGCAGATGTTCGAGACATTTATCCAGCGTATCCATCAAGGCCTTTTCATCCTCGGGCTCTTCGAGATTAGGAGACCATTCTTGAAGGACGGAGTGGTCTGTCCACGAGCCCGACTGATCGAAAAAATCCGACATACTGACTACTTGTGGCTTACGGTATCTATCTCGATAGAAGTCGGCTATCTTGTTTCTCAATATATTTTGCAGCCAGGTCAGAGGACTACTTTTCCCCTGAAATCTGTCATAGGCAGACGAAGCAGAGATAAAGACCTCCTGCACCAAATCCATTGCATCCTCCTTGTCTGCCACCATTGACAAAGCTCGATTAAGCAAAGGTTCGGAATATAGCTCCACCCACTTTGTTATTTCTTTACTCTCCGACCTCATACAACAGGAAATTATTGGCTCTCAACAGGGAACACCATCTGATCTCCAAAGATGTATTCGCATCCCGAATCAAGTTCCGTAATTCTTCTCCATATTGATATACAACTGCTTGCATACACTGCGAAAATAATCAAAAACGACAATCCCCTCTCTCTCAACAAGCGATTGTCGAGAGAGGGGATTTATCAGTACAGAGATGCTAAATAACAGCCTAATAACATTTATGCAGAAGAGAGAATTTCCGTGCGACAATTTCAGACTTGGTAGAGCAGCACCACGAAAGATACTGTTGCATAATGCGACGAGAGCTGTGCTATGCAATAGTATCCAGAGTCTATTGCGATTAGGTAAAAACAGTGTTGCATAGCAGACCTAAGCAGACTCGAGCGACAAAATCAAAGAGCCCTCCCAAAGAGATCGCTGCTTGATCTCACGATATGGCAAAACGGCACAAAGCTCATTTTCCCAAATTAGCACAAATACGTCCTATCAAACACAATAGCAGGTCGTAGTGGTAGATTGGGAAAAAAGCTCTTTTTGAGGGCTTTTCGACCTCTATCAAAACACCGATGAATAGGGCGTTCTGAGAGGGTCAAAATTCTCTCCTCAGAGAAATTTTGTTTTCTCCTGTGTTAGCAAAAATTCTCTCAGGAGAGAATTTTCGCTCTCTCCCCAGAAAATTTTATCTCGAACCCAAACAGCAATTGTCGGCATCAAAAGAGAGAAGCATGACAAGGCCAATAAAGGGGTATTCTCGCCCTAATTATACCACATTATTGTTAAAAACAAAGAATCCACAAGGCTCTGAGGCTGGAGCTTGGGTTATACACTCAAGTATGTAAGCCAAACTAAATGTCAAAAAGAACAAAGTGGGTAGCATATCATGCGGTAGTCTCAATTAGGTATTCCTCTATCAAAGAATACATTTGCAATTAGGGCACACAATTCTCTTTTGTTTGTTTTTACTTATTCTTTTTATAACTTCGCTGTTACACATTAGAGTTGTCATTTCTTGAATATGATACGAATACTATTAGCGGGGCTTATTGCACTACTCGTTGCGCCTGCGACAGCCAAGGCACAAGAAAGTGTAGGCGAAAAGCCAACAGATGAGAACTACCAAATCATGGAATTTCCACTCCGTGATGGTACGATTTGGGTGAATACCTGCCAAATGTACATTCACGACATAGATCTGGGTCTTAAGTCTCCTATGGGCCTCTTTTTCTCCTATGTATTTATACATGGAGATACGACAATCAATCAGCTGGATTACAAAAAAGTTTATTGCACCAAAGACGATAAATTCCTTGCGAACGAAACAAACTACTGGGGAGCTATCCGCCAAGACAAGGGGATCGTCTACCTACGGCTACCACAGGGACTCTCTGATCCAGACAACTATCCTGGCACATTTCAGGATGAGGGAGGTTGGCATTGGGCTTGGAATGTTCTCCCTTTCAATTCTTGGAAAGAAGGCAATGGTCTCTTTTTGGATCCGAACAAAGAGTACATTTTGTATGATTTCAACCTCTACGATAAGCCAGAAATGGCATATGATCGGGTGTGGGGAGGTAATAAATGGCAGCCTAAATTTGAAGGATACGATTACGAGTATATTGCAGGGAAGTGGAGGCGAACTATCTCCTTTCGTGGCAATAAGTGGGCAGATGGCATAGGCTCTTTGGGCGGCTTCGGATTTACTTATTTCCATATCCAATATACATCCGCCCCTGTGCTCAAAGAAAAGACTCCCATAGATGATCAGCTTCTTTTCGACAGCTATTCCACAAATCTCTTGCTTTGCTTTGTACAAGATGACCAAGTCGTCTATCACGACACCAGCAAATGGAAGGATCTGTACGACAACCTAATCCTCCCTCAAGAAAATGTCACAGCAAAAGATTGCTTCCGAGCAGATCAAGTGGTAAATACCGAAGTCTTAGGAACGAATAATCCTTTCTTGCCCAAAGAATGGACTTTCGTTGTTAAGGGCAATCTTCTACAATGGGAAAAAGCAAACCTAAAGGCATTGGCTCTGTACACTATGAAGGCTGAACAAGTATGGACCGGCAATATGGAGGATAAGACCTCTGTCGATCTCTCCTCCTTGCCCACAGGGCTATATCTCTACATCGTGACCGACACACAAGGCTTGCGACACACCGGAAAGATCTACTTAGGAGAATAGGCTTGTCCTTCGGGGAATATTGCAAAGATCTCTGATTATCAAATCCGGAGGCTTTATAAGGGCTCAACGACAAATAATAAATCCAAAATAAATAAACCATGAAACATTACAGACTAACAATCGTATT
>NZ_FUXH01000010.1 GCF_900167225.1 Porphyromonas crevioricanis | reverse complement strand
ATAAAAGTCGACCGTTCCTTGCTTGATTACTACCAGAAACTGACGACTTTGTACGGACAATTTCGCAGCGTCGGGGTGAATTACAACCAGACTGTGGTCGCTCTGAAAAGCAATTTCACGGAGAAGGAAGCCTTGCGATGCTCACCCAGTTGGAGAAACTGACACTTGAATTAGCAATAATCGGAGGTGAAATCGTGCAACTGACTCGTGAATTTCAAGAGAAATGGCAACATAGGCAGTAACCATTTTACATCGTACTGTTCTTTATGGATGAAAAAATCAGGCTTCCATCTCGTTTGGGGAAGCCTGATTAACCTTTTGATGGCGATTACCGCTTTTTGAACTTGCCGCCCTTCAGGTCGCTATCCACCATACGTCTGTTGAGTTTCTCACGGAGTTCATCAAGAAAATAAGTACGGCTATCATCCTTGCGACGTTTCATGTTCATATATACGTTGTAGCAGTTCTTTATCTCCACTCCGAAGATTTCGGAAAGAGCATCTGCCAACTCCTCCACACCTATTTCTCCGTTGTTAATACAATCGCAGGTGTCGAAAGCATAAAGGAGTTCAACTAAATCTGTCGCTTTGCCTGTCCAACGGAGTTTCTTGGCAGACTTGACGGGCAAAGCAGGAAGAAGCCCCTGCATTCGCATCTTCAATAATTCCAGCTCCGTGTCAATGACAAAGAGCAGCTCCGATACATTTTTTCCCCTCTCCGTTCATCAGATACACCGCTTGCAAAGTTTGTAAACGAAAACGAGTATAGCGGAGAATACGGAACAAAGAGATGGCATCGTCTTCAGCATCACATAGAGCAATGATTCTCTTCATAAAGTTCTCCGACGCTTTTTGTACTTGTTCTTTTGTATAGCAAGACGAATTTATCGTCTTAAAGTCTTCCGTTTGAGTAAGTCTTAGCATAATCATATCCTCTAAGTTCAACATTACATTTTCTCTGTTATGAGACGTGATTTATGACCTATCTCCCTGTGAATTCGGACGGCAAAGAGCAGCGTCATCAAGGTTGCAAAGACATCGGCGACAGGCTGGGCATAGAGTACTCCGTTCAATCCCCAATACGATGGAAGCAGCAATATGGTGGGGATAAAAAAGAGTCCTTGTCGTCCGATATTGAGCAGAAGGCTCTGCCTCGCCCTTCCGATTGCCATATATAGTGTGGAATACACAAACTGGAAACCGAAAGTGAAAAACATAATCGTATTGGCTCTAAGCGCAATTCTTGCTATTTCTTGCATTGTTTCGTCTTTGCCAAAACAACTGATGATAGGAGCGGTAAAAACGACTATAAGAATACTCCAAAGTACACAAAACGAGGTGGTGAGTATTATGGAGCAACGTATAGCCTCCTTTAGTCGCTGGGAATTACCCGCTCCGTAGCTATAGCCTGCCATAGGTTGGAGTCCTTTGACGAATCCAAAAACCACATTTGTTCCCAATGTGACGATTTTCAAGACTATTCCCACAGCAGCAACAGCCTCCGAACCGTATTTCACAGCGGCTTTCTGCAACAAACTGATGGAAAGGGTTTGGAGTAGTTGAAGAAAGAGCATTGAAACGCCTATCTTGATAATCTCCACATACATTTTTATCGTGGGAGCGAACAAGGCAAATGATACTTTTACCTTTGCTTCCGTAAGGAAGCGGATGTAAATAGCTGTCGTAATGATTCTTGAAAGAATGGTTGCCCATGCAGCACCTTCTACGCCCCAACTGAAAGTATAGATAAATAAAGGGTCTAATGCAACATTGACGATAGAGCCTATAATCATTGCCGATGCAGACGTTTTCGATGCACCCTGCGAAACGATGATGTTGGACATCGACACATTCAACGTCCCGATGACGCAGCTGATAATGAACAGTCTTCCGTATGCTTCTGCCAAGTTCATCATCCCCTCGTTCGCTCCCATGAAAAGCAGAATGCCTGGCAGGAATGCATTGCACACAAGGGCAATAAGAGTAGCCAATATTACGGAAGTAATTACTGAAACGGAAGCGACCCGACCTGCCTTTACAATCTGTTTCGCCCCCAACAGACGGGAAATATAAACTCCGCCTCCGACACCGAACATCAAACCTATTCCGAGAAACAGCAGCGATATGGGAAAAACGACCGATACGGCGGCGACAGGAAGAGTTCCAAGACGTGCGACCCAGAAAGTATCCACCACATTGTATATTGCCATAATCAGCATTGCGACGACAATAGGTATCCCTAACTTTGCCAGGGCTTTCATCATACTTCCTGCTTGCAGAATATTCACAGCATTGTTCATTCTTGTAATTCGTAGCTTTGTGAGTAAATAAAATTTGCTGCAAAGGTACGGTGGGATACAGGCTGCCACAATAGACGGACAACAGTGATAATAGCACTATTCGTGGTAAGTTCTTCTAAAAAGCGTGGGAGAGACTCCTACAACCTTGGTAAACAGCCGTGTGAAGTAGGAGTAATCGTCAAAGCCCAAACTATGCGCAATCTCTTTGACAGTGTCTGTAGTATAGACTAATTGACGTTTAGCCAATAAAATAGTTTCATCTTGAATATGGCGGCTCACGCTTGTCCCAAGAACTGCATTCACCGCTTCATTCAAATAAGCGACAGTGATATTCAGACATCCTGCATAGAATGAAGGTGCGCGGTGGGTTCGGATATTGCTTTCCAGCAAATCCCGAAAATTCCATACGATTTCCTTATATCTGTTCATTGTGCCTTGTAATTCGGATTGAGCCTTTTGTCGCTCCGCAACGTCCTCCACGACCATTCCCACGATAACGGTAGTTAATCGCTGAACGACTGCTTTTACAGATGAACTTTCCATGCAACTTAGTTTACGGTCAAGAAGCGATAACAATTGTTTATGTTCCGAGATGTCGGATAGTTGTATTTTGGGGCGACCGTATCGCTCAAGCGTTCGTTTTTCCTCCTTATCTACCAATACCGAGTCGATAATCAGAAATTTTGCAGAAAGATTGGAAGCGTCGATGATACGATGCGCCTGTCCCGGACAAATGATAGCCATACTTTCTTTCCCGAAAGTGTATTCCTTGAAATCAATATTCAGACGGCATTGTCCTTCCTCAATAAAACCAAATAAATAATAATCATCGGTATGAGAGAAGGCGTATGTTTCTGAAGGTGCCGATGTCCGAGAGGCGACAGTCTTCAGATAGACTCCGAAATCTGAGAGTTGTGAACTTTTATGGATTGGTAACCGGGGCATGTCTTTCCGTTATTTTATGATTGATAATACGCTCTCAATGTTTATCCTGCCACCGCTGAAACATGCCCATAAAGAAAAATGCGGAGAGCAGGCTAAGCATCGTAAGGATAATCCCGACAACTGACCATAAGAACATCTGCAAAGGAGATAGAATAGATGCCTTTGAAAATTCAGCAAAACCATAGATGCAATAAGGTAATGTCAAGATTGTGGTAATGATGACAGGCACATATTTTCGGTATATCACCCATTGTGCGATATGCGCCAAAAGATGAACGGAATGCCCTGCAAATGCAGCAAACCACAATTGATACGCTCCTTGCCATACGGCACAGAAAGAAATGAGGGAAATCAACAAGAACTCGTGGGCAGTCCCAACGGCAAATGTGGCTGTGGAATAATCAAAAAATCCCCTACGAGCAAGAAACCGATCGAATTTCGGAAACCGCCTTTTCAATTCATCCCTATTTCTGTTAAGCCAATGCTTGAACATGATAATCTCTTCGTATTCGTGAACCATGAATACAACAGGGAGAAGTATCATTGTCAATTCTAATTTCGTCACAACCATTTTGTTGTTGTTTTGTCAGTAGCACAAAATTCTATGGTCATATGTTTTTAGTTCTGTCTTTTAATCCCAGCTTTTCTTCACCTTATACTAGACGACTTGGGGTTTCTTTTTTACAGTTCTATTTCATTCATTACTTTTAATATATTTCCTATTTTTCTTTCACAGTCATATAGGAATTTGTCACTTTTAATAATATCACTTTCCCAAATATCAATAGTCAAGTTGGGTATGTATTCATAGAATGGCCACCATTCACTTTCTTTGCCAGAATGAATACCCAATTTATTCAATTGCTTGTGAAGACTCTTTCTTTTCTCAACTGAAAGGTTATAATCTTTTGGATTATTGGCTAATCCATAATAATAACGACCTCCTCCAAAAGTAAACCCTATCCAGTATTTTCCTTGCCAGAGAGGATTTGTAAAATAAAACCTCACATAGTACTCTTCGCTCTTCTCATAATGATATTCTAATCCTTTTTGTTCTGCAAATTCTTCCATCTTAGGATTAAAGTGCCTCTTTATGATAGCATCAAAAGTTGCCAAATAGTTATGATAAATTATTCGTGCAGCCTTCAGATTTTCTATTTTTGACAGTATCTCTGTTATCTCCTCTTTATTTCTGTTATCCATATCTTGGTTTGTTAGTTCTTTCAGATGATTGATATATTGAACAATGGTTTCTCGTACAATGGGAAAACGCGAAGCAATTGCAACACATTTTTCAAGCCAATTTATTATGGTCTCTTTGTATGAAATTGTTAAATAGGGAACTCCACTCCCACTTTGTTCGGATGCTTCATTACCCCAAAGAGTCAAGTACAATATCTGATAATTCCCTTTTTGATATTCACCTTCAGCATATTTGTTGTATCTTTTTAGTTGTTCCCATTGGTCATTTGCGTATATTTTATTCTCGATAATAATAACCTTTTGCCTTTGTTTGTCTTCTATCAGAATATCAATTCGACCATATTCATCAATTGAAAATTCTGTATAAACTTTCGCATTTTCACAGTTGAAACCTTGGATTGAAAAGTTATTCCCCAATGTTTCTATAAAACATTCAAGGAGTTGTGATTTTAATCCATGTGTTCCATTAGGATTTAAAAATTCTGCGATAATTGCCGAATGTGTCTTTTCGTAATGATTTACACCACAGACACGAAACATATTAAATCGACCTCCTGTTGCATCTAATATTTCAGCATTTTTATTACTGATAATTGACACTTGATTAAGCAAATTCTTTATCTTATCCATTACCTATTTTGTTTTCTTTCTGCTGTTACTTTTGCTACGGATTTCCATCCGAGGATATATCGTTGAGGTATCATGATATGTCTGTTGCTATTTCATCATTTACAATAACTTTCCATTTGGTGTCCAATGTGCCGTGCTTTTCCGCCGAAAGAGAAAGATATTGGGGATATGCCGTCCGTTTGGCAAGGACGGAAGCCAGACCCTTGGTCAGGTCTGCTTTTCCCAGCATCCTCTCAAAGATGTAGCCCAAACGCTGTATGATAGCCGTAGGATAATAGGTTGCGGTGTTTCTCAAAGAGGATTTACCGATACATTCAGACAATTCATCGATGATGCCGACAATCCGTGCCAGTCCGAAAGTACGCTGTTTTTCCACAAGGTCAAGCATTGTCGCCTCCGGAGTGGACACATTCACATATCCCGTTCGGGTCTTCATCTGTGTAACACAAGAATTATCCCACTCTTTCCTTATGTTGAAAGCGATATGCAACCTGTCATTCTCTATGTTTCTGACAGGAGGCATACCTGTAGTAACAAAAAAACGCATCGGTTGCTGATGGGCAGCCCCGTGAAGTGCGGCAGCCGACAGAAGAGAGACGTAATAATCTCTTTCTATGTATTTCATCAAATCATCGATATACATAAGAGGCGGAACGTTTTTTTGCAGGGAAAACTCCGGGGTAATAATCACATAAAAGCCTCGTCTTATAAGTGCAATCTCTCCCTTGCTTGCCAAACGGGATAAGGATACCTGTGCGATTTTCCTGCCATATCCGTTTTGCTTCATCACCTCCTCAATGGTAAACGAAATTCGCCCCACCGACAAGACCTGCCTGATAAAATCACCATAAGAGAATACTTTTTCTGCCATTTCCTTATTCTTTAATAGTAGCCGTAATGGCTACTATTCGCAAAGATAGACTACTCAAAAGAAAAGCCCAAAGAATTGAGTAAAAAAAGCTCCATACAGTCTCTTTTGGGATTCAAACGAATTGTCTTTAATTTACTCTCCGAAGCACCTAAGCTTTTTCTTGATTACTCCTAAGCTTTCGAGCGAAAGCTTAGGAGCTTTTATTTACAGAGTAGAGACGTTAATTCTCCCCTCTTTCTATGAGTGTTCTATTTCGGGAATTGCAACAAAGATAGGATATAGCAACACCAGCTATTCCTCCAGTACATCAAATTGCGTTTCGCTTTTTCTCCAAATGGCTCAAGAAAGTGATTTCTTGGATAAAGCAAGGGCAACATTTCTCATATCTTTCATTATACTTCTATCAAGGACTTTGGCATAATGTTGCGTCATTTTGATGTTGGAGTGACCGAGCATTTTCGCCACATTCTCAATGCTAACACCATTTGCCAAACAAACAGAGGTAGCATAGCTATGTCTTGCGGTATGCGTGGTTAATTTCTTCTGAATGTTACATAAGTCGGCTATTTCTTTCAGATAACTGTTCATCTTCTGATTACAGGGTACAGGAAGAAGTGTTCCTTTCTTGTGACAGAATGGATGGTTCTCATACTTCTTTAATATTTCCTGTGGTATATCCAACAAGGGAATATTGCACATATTTTTGGTTTTTTGTCGAGGTTTACGAATCCAAAGGTTTCCGTTATCATCTCGCACAAGATGTTCGGGAGATAATTGTTGCACATCAATAAAGGCAAGTCCGGTAAAGGCTGCGAAAATAAAGATGTCACGGACAAGTACAATTCGTTCTACGGTAAATTCTTTTTGGTAAATAGTTTTCAGCTCTTCCAGTGTAAGAAACTCTCGGATAACCTCTTTCTCATGGAATTTAATTCCGATAAAAGGGTCTTTTGTAATCCATTCGTTGGCAAGTGCAAGGTTGGTTATCTTTTTCAGACATTTCATGTAGCGGATAACCGTGTTTTGTTTGCATTCCTTCTCTGTCTTCAGATAAAATTCAAAGGCACGAACAAACTCTCCATTGATTTCAGTCAATAGAAGATCATCTTTATTGTATCTCCTTTGGATCAATTCCGCCAAGTAACGTTTGCACGTTCCATAACGCCGAACAGTAATCAAAGTATAATCCTTACCTATAAGAGCTCGACATTGATCATTGTGTTCCTGTATCGTAGCAAGGAGAGTTTTGGGTTGTTCTTTCAGAATATCTAAGCCGAAGAATTTTTCTTGAAGAATACGAGCGCTTATTGTGCTCCCTTGTTCTTCTAACTCGGTAAAGATAGAGTGTAACTTGATTTTTGCTTCTTCTATGTAGCTATTCAATTCGTTGGCTTTACGACTTTTACCACGTACACACTCTTTGGCTTGGTTCCAAGAACTCGGATCGACACTTTTTCGGATATTAGTTTCGACACGTTGTCCATCAACGGTAATCCTCATGCAAACCGAGGCTTCTCCGTTTTTGAGCAGTTTTGTCTTCTTGATAAAGAAGAGCACATTGAATGAAATCCTTCTCATTTCGATACGTTTTTAGTTGATACAAAATTCGGAAATCACTCACGAGTTATCGACACGCAAATCACTGCATATCAGTGGTAAAGAAACTTTTTCGGTGGAGATTTCATTCTGCTGTTTTTGCTCCACCTTTTGCTCCACCAAAATCGGTAATATTCTGCTATATTTTGCGTAAGTGGGAAAAATAAAAACTCCTGACTTCGTTTGGAAATCAGGAGTTTACATCGTTTTTCTTTTCTTCAAAGTGGTGCCACCAGGAATCGAACCGGGGACACAAGGATTTTCAGTCCTTTGCTCTACCAACTGAGCTATGGCACCAAAGAGGCAGGAAACACGGACAAAGCACTAAAGAATCCTGCTTATCACCCGCATTCCGGATGCAAATGTACAACAAATTTTGAATCCTACAAGCTCTTTCCTCACTAGATAGATTCGGAATACAAAGGTTCTTTCCTCAAATCCGACTAATAAGCTATGAATAAGCGAATTACAAAATATCTCTATTGATCAATTTTCTCTACAGTAACTTCAAAACAAACAAAAGGGCCTAAAAATTTGGAGTCATTAACCACCAAGTTTTTAGACCCTCTTACAATCAAATAGTAGATCCTTGCCCTTCTCTATGCCGAAGTAATCCTACTCACTACCTACCACTGCACTAAGTTGTAGTTGATACCTATGCCAAGATAAGGGCCAACAGCCAACGAAAATTCCTTTCCTGCGAGACTATAGCCCGGCATAACTTCCACACCGGCTTGTATACCAAGCCCCCAACGCCTACGATTGCGATACTTAGTAATAGAGGGGTCAAGAAAACTATCAAGCTTGCTGAATGTTACATGTTCATTTTTGCTCCGAGCAATAAGCTGGTAATCTTTCGTAAAATAGACTTCAAGAGGAATATCCATACTGTATGTAAACTGCTGCAGGTAAATATTATCACGATGGATACGGATAAGACTATTAGCGTCAATGGCCTGATCAGAGAAGTGAATGTTCACTAAGCTATCCAAGGTATACTGAATCACATTGTCTTGAAAAATGGTATCTCTGACAACCACTCCAAACATTGGCTCCTGAGATCAATTGCTTACGCATTTCCTTTTTCAATGACTGTATGTTCTCATACATCTCACTGTTTAATTCTTTTAGGTCTTTGACTGTGGTGATAAAAGACATCTTCTCGGCAAGAAGCTTGCCATTCACATCCCGGAGATAACGGATGCTATCCAAAGCAGCAGAAACATTGTGCTCAGCAATGCGCAGTTTGTGGTGGGTATTTCTATTCCAAAGAAACGAAGCAATAAATAACAGCACAAAGGCTGTGATAATTGATACAATAACGACTTTCTTTTTCATATTCAATTGTGAATTAAATAATTAGACCTCAGATCAAATCCATTTCATCTCCTTTGAGTAAGGCACATTCGCAGCCTCATCTCTCAAAACACTCTCCTATCTGTGATTCATCCTCCCTATATGAATGGATCAAGAATAGAACAAAACGCCACGTACGCTTCTCTTTGAGCGATCACATTAGTCTCGCCTGCTGCGCCAAGTCTACAAAAAAAAAAGAGGAGAATAGTGAATATTATAGAATAAACATTCATTATATCTTCCCTCCAGAAGCATCTCAACCCTTATGAAGAGCTAGCTCTTTAGACAAAAGAACGACCAATCTTTAGACAAAGAAAAGACCAAAAAGAAAATAAGACCAAAGAGGAGTCCAGCTTTGAATAGATATAGAGAATAAAACAGGTGGGAAATCAAAAAACAGCTGTATCCTTGTTTTTCTACTCCTCAATATCAATAGGGACAGAAAAATTAGCCAAACAGCTTAGCAATCAAATCTGCACGTCCTATACGACGAAGTTCCTGTTTGAGTTTAGTCACTTGATCAGGTTTGTACCAAAAAAAGAACTGGCTTTGTGCCTTTTTCTGTTTATCAGTTCGAGCTGTATAAACGGGTTCAAGAGTATATGGATCTATACCTGTATAATAAATCTCAGTAGCTAAAGTCATCGGCGTCGGGGTAAAATCTTGCACTTGTTCCAATCGGAATCCCAACCGCTTAGTAATAACAGCCAATTCCGCCATATCAGCTTCGGTACAACCGGGATGAGAAGAAATGAAATAAGGAATAATCTGCTGCTTGAGCCCGGCAGCTTTATTCGTTTTATCGAAAAACTTCTTGAATTGCTCAAAAAGAGCAAACGAAGGTTTGCGCATCCAGCGTAAGACAGAGTCGGATGTATGTTCCGGAGCTACTTTGAGACGTCCACTCACATGATACTTCACCAAATCTTCTGCATAAGTGAGAGCTGCCTTTCTTAGCAGAGGATCTTTGTACGGCTCCAAAAGCAGATCATAACGTACGCCACTGCCAATAAAGCTTTTTTTAACTCCCTCTATTTTATCTATCCTTCTGAGCAATCGTGTCAAAGCCGTGTGATCTGCATGCAAGTTGGGGCATACCTTCGGATGAATACAAGAAGGACGCTTACAACGACTACACAAGTCCAAATTTCGGCCTTCCATCTTGTACATGTTGGCGGAAGGACCTCCCACATCGCTGAGATAACCCTTAAAATCTTCCATCTGTACAATTTGCTCAACCTCTCGTATAATAGAGGCTTCACTTCGCGAGGCTACAAATTTCCCCTGGTGAGCACTAATTGTACAGAAAGCACAACCTCCGAAACAACCTCGGTGAGCATTGACCGAATGCTTGATCATCTCATAAGCTCCTATCCGTTTACCTCGATAACGAGGATGAGGCAAGCGTGTATAGGGAAGATCAAAACTTCTGTCTATCTGAGCCTCTGTCATTGGAGGGAAAGGAGGATTGACTACCACAATATCTCGACCAACCCCTTGAAGGATACGTTTAGCATGATATTTATTGCTTTCGGTCTCTATATGACAGAAGTTCTGAGCTTGGTTCCGCTTGGAACTCACACACTCCTCATGGGTATGCAATACTATATCTCCCGGCAAAACTTGTATTTCATTTGCCGGACGAATGTAGACTGTTTGAGGAATGTCAGTAAGGTCTTGAAGGCGATGACCGGCTTTCAACTCTGACACAAGGTATTCAAGAGGTAATTCGCCCATCCCGTATATCAGGAGATCTGCCCTAGCATCGGCTAAGATACTCGGACGTAATCTATCCTGCCAGTAGTCATAGTGAGAGAGTCTGCGTAAACTTGGCTCTATACCTCCGAGAACTATAGGTACATCCGGGTAAACCCTTCGGATACATTCTGTATAAACAATAGATGGATACTCTGGACGCAGATCAATGCGACCATCCGGAGTGTAAGCATCCTCCGAACGCAAACGCTTGTGAGCTGTGTATTTGTTCACCATAGAATCCATAGCCCCGGGAGAGACACCAAAGAAAAGTCGAGGCCTACCCAACTTTCGGAAATCTCGCAAGTCATCTCTCCAATTCGGTTGGGGCACAATGGCAACTCGCAAACCCAAAGACTCCAAAAAACGTCCTACCACCGCAGCTCCGAATGCCGGATGATCCACATAAGCATCACCAGAAAAAAGAATTACATCAGCCATGTCCCAGCCACGCTCATCCATTTCCTTTCGTGTTGTAGGAAGCCATATGGGACGAGTTTTTGCTGAATGTGACATAAGAAAGAAGCAATCTTAATAACAGCCCTGCCAGCAGAAAAAATCGGAAAACAAGGGATTGACAGCAGCCTGTCGAGCCAATTGAGCATCAGAATAGAGCCCATACACGGCAGAACCGGAACCAGACATTAGAGCAAAGAAAGCTCCCGATTGGTACAGTTCCTCCTTGATAAGACTTATTTGAGGATACTGAGCTATAGCTTGTTCTTCAAAAGCATTGCTCAGCTGCGATACAGCTTTCTGGAGATTTCCCCCTCTCAGAGCAGACAAAAGCTCCGGGGTCATCCCCGAGCGAGTCTCTCCAATAGAGAATCCAAGAGAAGCGTATGCTTCAGGGGTAGATATATCAATGGGCGGACGGACGACCACGACCGCCACTCCTCGCAATAGAGAGATAGGCAAAGGCTCCAACTCTTCACCTATCCCTCGAGCAATGGCCGGTCTGTTATACAGAAAGAATGGACAGTCAGCACCAAGACTAAGGGCAGTCTGCTCCATTTCTTGACTGGAAAGGTCAAGACTAAAACGATCATTGAGCAGGTGAAGCATAAAAGCCGCATCTGCAGAACCTCCACCTAAGCCAGCCATAGAGGGAATATGTTTCTCCAAAGCTATGGAGGTTGGGGGAATATCCCGAATCAGTCGCAAAGCCTCAAGTGCACGTACCACCAAATTATCATGGTTACTCACAACTTCTCCCTGCCCAACTATATATAAACTATCTCTGCCCGTGAGGGAAGGCTCAACCTCCAAGACATCACATAAAGGTAGAGGGGCAAATACAGTCTCCAGACAATGATAGCCATCACTGCGCCTTGCTGTGACAAAAAGACCAAGGTTGAGCTTGGCATTAGGAAAGCAGATCATTTTCGTTTGCTATTTCTTGTCTTATGATTTAGAGACTGCTACAAAACATCCATCGGGAGGTGAACTTTCTGATGACAGCTCCTAATGGCAAAGAAAAAGCCGAGAGACCTCTCGGCCCTCGGCTCTTTCTATCATTAAACTTGTACGCGGAATGAGACTTGAACTCATACGCCGAAACCGGCACTACCCCCTCAAAGTAGCGTGTCTACCAATTCCACCACCCGCGCATTGGTTAGCTTTTTTCTTCTTCGCCACACAACCTCACTTGGCTGTGTGCCCAGGACAGGAATCGAACCTGCACGTCGTTAAACACTCGCACCTGAAACGAGCGCGTCTACCAATTCCGCCACCTGGGCCCCTCAACTGAGCGGAAAACGGGATTCGAACCCGCGACCCCAACCTTGGCAAGGTTGTGCTCTACCAACTGAGCTATTTCCGCCAATTGCCCTGCAAAGGTAGAATAAATTTTGAAACAGACAAATGAGAACACAGTTTTTCTTATACAAAACACCTTTATCACACTTAGCAGACTCTCATCCTTCGGAGCCAAGTTTTCAGAGTAAAGAAAGGAACCATACAGCAATCTCCTCTCAAATAAAAAAGAGAGTGTATCATGGGTAAAATCATGACACACTCTCTCCTCATGAAAACCACAAACCGTAGGGGTATTTATTTCCAGCCCACGGAATGAAAAAGCAAATTTATCTCATCAGAAATTCACGCGCATACCACACTGCCATGTACGACCGAAACCGTAGTACACCAACGCATCCTCCCCTGTACGCTCGTTCTTTTCATTTGTCTTGAAGCCATCAGTTGCATCAGCGATATACTTCTTATCAAACAGATTATCTATACCACCGAAGAAAGATATGCCCAGACCACTCTCAAGTTTGAGTTTGTAAGAGGCAGACAGATCCACCAATGTATAGCTGGGCAACATCCACGAATCCCCGGTAAAGTTTGTTTCAAACTTAGGATTCTCCGGGGTGTGATCTTTCGCCTTGCTGATGCGATTAGCCGGTTCAAAATCAGCGTAGTTCTTGCCAAAGAAATTGATATTGGCACGCAAATGCAAGCTCTTAAAAACTTCCCAATCAGCACCAAGGGAAGCCGTAATTTGAGCTGCATTACCTACGTGTACATCATTCAAGTCTATTTCTCCGGAGCCCTTCTTCACCTGATTTTCATCGTAGATATCAAATTGGGTCTTGTTACCCCAACGCCAATCTCCAAGGGAAAGCATACCGTTGATATCGAGATTTTCAAGAGGTTTGGCTTGTACCTCCAACTCCAATCCCATATGTGTGGCATTTAGGTTGCGAAAATTGTAGAAGTCTCTATCCAGACCACTACGACGCAGGAAACGGTCGTTCCACTTGGTGTAATAACCATTGAAATCAACCTTGACATATTCGTTACGGAAACCATACCCCAACTCAGCTGTAAGAATTTTCTCATTCTTCTTATGCTTGTTGATCAGAGTAGAATAGTTCAAGAACACCCCTCCAAACTTGGGGGCACGTGTAAAGTATCCGGCATTGACAAACACATTGCTGTGCTCAAGGAATTTGTAAGAAACACCACCCTTGATACTGAAGGGAAGGAAGGTTACACGGTCGGATTCTTTCTTGTCTCGTATAGCAGGATCCATCTTACTATAGTTGGCCTCCGAATACAGATCCGGGACCAAATATCTATAGCCTTGATAGGAGAAAGAGCCGGACAAGAAAGCTGAAAGGAAGTCGGTATTGTATTCTCCTTGAGCAAAGACTCCACTCCAAATTACTTCTCCTTTATTGTGATAATTGTAGATATCACCTTTCTTGAGTTCTTTCTTTCCTCCCAAAGCATCCGTATGCATGATCCCTCCGTTAGGCACATATTTAGATCCCCCGAGCAGGCTGTGCACTTCATTGTAGTGATCTCCCAAATAATAGCGACCATCAAACCCGGCAGTGAGGGTGAGATCCTCATCTATTTTATTCTGATATGTAGAGAGCAAACCATACCAGTTGTGCTGATTTACGCTGTTAGCAAGAATTGCCTTGGAGCCTTTATCTCCCTCTGCGGCATTAGCCTGATAGACACCTTCCCAATCAATCAAACCTCCGGGAGTACGTTTGGCGATCTTGTCGAGTCGTCCCTTATAAGCTTGTATCCAATTTGAGTAGAAGATTTTTTCCTTTTTTCCACTCCCGTCTGTGATTGTCTCAGATAGACCATCAGCCTTACGGCCACCACCACGGGCCATAGAAGCATACACAGCTGTGCTCAAAGAGGATTGCTCATCAATTCTCCACATGTGATTGAGAGAAACCTGAGGCTTGTGGTAGTAATTGTAACGGGGAGCCAACACTTCTCCATTGAGGTAGCCATACTCAAGATTCATACGAATTCCGTCCGGATGCTCATCGTATTGCTTCTGTGTATAGGCAGAACTACGCTGATTGTGCCACTGTGGAGCACCGAAAGCGGAGAGAGAGAGAGTATGATCGGCATTTATTTTCTTCGACACATTCAAAAAGTAATTGTACCCACGGAAGTTTGTACCCATGATATAACCATCCCCTTTTGACGTACTTGCCGAAGCAGTCACAGCCCAGCCATTGTCCATCAAACCAGTAGAAACATTGAAGCCATACTTCAAGTAACCATCATTTCCGACACCGGAGAATACGCTACCTCCACGCTTAGCATCGACATTCTTAGTTACAATATTCATTGTTCCACCCACAGAGGAAAGACCAAGACGGGATGCTCCGATACCACGCTGTACCTGAACGAAACTGGAAACATCACTCAAACCAGCCCAGTTGCTGAAGTATACTTTGCCGTTCTCCATATCGTTGACGGGTACTCCATTGATAAGTACTCCGATATTACTCATATCGAAACCACGCAGGGCTATACGAGAGTCTCCAAAACCACCTCCGGATCGAGTAACATATACTGAAGGAGTAGACTTCATCAATTCAGGGAATTCAGAATTGAATGCCTTTGCCTCTATATCAGACAACTTAATGTTAGATACCGGCACCGGTGTGATACGATCTCTGGGGACTACCGATGCGATTACATTCACTACATCCAATGATGTTGCTTCGGATTCTAAAAGAATATCACCCAATTCGAGCTTGCTGCCTGCATTTCGAATAGAATGAGTAAGAGTCTTGTAACCTACATAGCGAAAAGAGATAGTAGCAGTGGAGGGAACTTCAAAAGAGAACTTCCCATCGACATCAGTCACTGTCCCTTTAAGGCTACTGCCCTGACCTGTGGTAACCGAGACACCAACGATGGTTTCTCGTGTTGTTTTGTCCAACACGCGACCTGTCAGCAGCGTTTGAGCCCAAGCCATGGAACCGGCAAGGAGACATAGCATACCTACCAGAGTCAAACGAAGAAATGCTCGCTTCATAAATAATTAAAATTTGGTTGATGATTTTTGTTGGTAACTAAAAACTGCGGAACAGATGTCACATACCTATTGCTAAAGTTTTTGACTATCGATCCTGCTTTGTGCGCAAAGATACAAAAGAAAGAACCGCTACTCCCCTCTCAAGTCCATTAAAGACGAAAGTAGTTCCAATTCGACATCTGATCCTGATTTTCAGCTCCATATAACCTTTTGCCAACACAGCATACTGCTAAATTGCTATCAACAATTTGAGCTTAGATAGCTAAGCTACCTAAAGGCACTATCGACGTCTTGGGATTATTGTTCCCTGCAAACTTCAGCAAAGGAGTTTCTCGGCAGTTTTTGAAGATCCTTCCAATGATCCTCATCTCCCTCTAGGTATCTCCCACGCTCTTTATATACAAATAAGAAATGGGGCTGTCTCCCAAATTGGAAGCCAGCCCCAGAGGTTTTCTTAATTTTTTCATCACCCAAAGTCCTCCAATTCAAGGACTGAGAGTGTGTTTATTTTAAGACAGCGATAGCTGCCTCATAATTCGGCTCTTGTGTGATTTCTGGCACAAGCTCGTTATAGATCACTTTTCCCTCTTCATCCAAAACCAATACAGCTCTGGCAAGAAGACCTTTGAGAGGGCCGTCTTCCATCAATACTCCATAATTCTTGGGGAAGCAATCGCAGCGGAAAGCAGAAAGGGTAATCACATTCTCCAAACCTTCTGCTGCACAAAAACGAGTTTGAGCAAATGGCAAGTCGAGAGAAATGCAAAGTACCACAGTATTTTGCAATTCGGAGGCTTCTTTATTGAAACGACGCACGCTGGCCGCACACACTCCGGTATCCAGACTGGGGAAAATATTTATCACCACCCTCTTGCCACGCAAATCTTCCAACTTGAGTTCACTGAGATCTCCCTTTATACCACAGAAATGCGGAGCCAAGCTACCTACTGCAGGTAAATTGCCGGATGTGTTTACTTTGATTTCGTGTTTGAATGTAACTGTTGCCATAGGTTTTACGTACTGTTTTATATGTTTGATTATTCGACTTTGACTCTCTGGTCTTACACTGTGAGTAACAGCTACAAATCACAGAATGTTCGTTTCATTGTCTCTACCAGGTGAGATCGGCAGTTCTCAATTCCCTAAATCGAAGAAACTTCGCCCGATCTGATTCCCATCAGAGAAAAGATAAACTCTATACTGACCAGGAGGGAGAGCCTCCGTTACAGATTTATAAATAGTGAGAGACATATCCTCTCCTGTATATTCAATCTCTTTTTTTGCCGTGTATCCTATATTCTTCCCTTCAAAAGAAAAAGTTCCGACTTCTCCCATGGCTTGCCCTGTAGGTAAAATGATCCTCATGTAGATGGATTTAGGCCCTGGTTCTGCCGTCACATTCCGTGCGAGAGTAAATTGCACAGCAAAGTCAGTGATTTTACTGATTTTCTTTGTCGATTTCCCCTTTTTGTTGAGTGTACTGACAGATATGCCTACTGCATTAAGTTTGGCAGCCAATGTCACCTTGTCAGATAGTTCTGCTCGCTCTTGTTTGAGACGACCCGCTTCGGCTTCAGCTCGATGATAATCAGCCTTCACTTGTTTGTTCTCATCTCTCAAACGCTCATTGGTAGCATGTAACGAATCTATTTGTGTCACATAAGAACGGAGAATATTACGCAAAGTCTTGACTTCGGATTGTAACTGACTGATACGTTTGAGGTTGTCGCTTTTTACTGTTGCCAACTCCTCGGTTAGCCGATCTACCTTTGCTCGCTCACTGATAAGTTGCTGCAAAATAGAATCATTAGCTATTTTAAGCTGTCCCTCTGTGTTCGTTCCAGACAATTTGTTGTACTGCATATCATATTGTGCCGAAAGCTCATACAATTCATCAAGCATCTGTTCTTTCTCTATTTGAGCGAAGCTCTCTCGTTCTTTTTGCAAAGATCTTTTCCCTTGCCAAAATAGCACTCCTAACACAACAGCTACCAGCCCCAATGCGATAGCTGCCACCACGATCGTTTTTTGTTTCATTGTCAAATTTCCTACTTAAGATCAAGCACACCGACACAGCCCTCTACATGAGACTTTGTCAAGTCTTTCTTTAGCAGGAGACAAAGGTAATAGTTCTGTTTCAGCCAGATTTAATAGCCATTTTATGACAGAGAGAAAAGAAGAAAGGAGAAAGTCAAAAAAAGACCACCATACGAGCTCTCAAAAGGCTATTTCGACTGCCTTTGCAGGATACAATAATCATGGTGAAAAGCTCTAAGACAAAGATGAAGATCTCCGCATTCTGCAAATCGACAAAAGGCAATTAAAACTTGCTTTTTAGAACCCATGCAAAGGTCTTCAAGAGGTTGTTTCTCGCCACCAAAATCGACATATTTTGTAAATTCCTTCTTACTACAAAAACAGAAGAAATGGAGAAAAAAAGAGCCTGTATAGACAAGCGAATTTGTTCCTCATTTTTAGCTCATGATGGCCCTCCGAAACACCGATGAATAGGGCGTTTCGAGAGGGTTAAATTTCTCTCCTGAGAGAAATTTTGCTAACACAGGAGAGAATATTTTTTTTCTCAGGAGAGAATTTTCGTTCTCTCCCGTGTTAGTAAAAAACAGCTCCTATAGACATCAAAAAGGAGGGTGAAAATCAAGGCCAAAAACTTCGATTTGAAGTAGAAAAAGCCCTTCACCATGAAAACCTAAGCAAACATAAGAATACACAATAAAGCACCTTCATCAGAGATCTACTTGAGGCTTTTGGCAGGAGCTCATACGATGGCCTCAACCACAGAGAAAGGAGCAAAAAAATATCTCCTGAGAGAACTTCCGCCAACACAAGAGCTAGCGTTTATTCCCACAGGAGACAATTTTGATCTTCTCAGAATGCTGATGAATAGATTTTTTTAGGAAGAGAGAAAAAGAAGTCCTCATATAGGAGAAAAACTCTCCATATATGAGGACTTTCTCAAGATCTATTTATGTCCACTACAGATCCTATTCCTTCCTAACACGTACTCTCAAACCCGGCAATTCGCAGGAAAAAGCTGGGGCATAAGCGGATCTGAGAGTCGCTTTTCCCGAGCGATAGAAACCCTCATGCTGAATTCTTTGAGAAAAAGACAATTGATAACTGCCTCGATGCAGTGTATCGAAAAAGAAATTTTGTCCAGAATCTTTAGCCTCAAAGTAGAAGAAGGTTCCACCCTCATATTTATATCCGCTAAGGGGTCCCATAGGCTCGGCTGCTGCAATACGAGAATCGGAAAGAACAATGAAGTCCATATCTCGATCCAGTCGGATGGTGTAATGAAGTCTGACTTCATCTCCGGGATGGAGCTCTTCTCCATCCTCCAATGCTTGCAGTCGCTTTTGATTCCCATTCACTACGACTTTATAAGCCTTGCTCTCGAGCTGCAGAGGCCCCTTGGCAACAGAAAGCAGTTCACTTGCCTGCTCCAAAGATCGAGAGTAATCTATATACACTCCGTACCACTGTATCTGACCACTCTCATTCCGGACTCTTAACTGCCCATCACTCGGAATTGTCAGCATCTGCCTGGAAGGAGCAGAAACCTGCCCCAACAACTCCTGTTCATTCATCAAAAGCCCTTGTATAATATTCACAGTCGTAGGAGAAGAGGGCCAGTACTGTACACGTCTCTGACTCAACAGCCACTTCTGCATGCGGTGAATGGTAGACCAATCTGCCTCCACTCTATTTATAGCCTCCATAGCAGCCAAGTGTAGCGGATAGCGATTGTCTTGCCAATGATAGCTTTCGGACTCTTTCATGGCAAAGAAAGTTCCTTGGTGGGGCAAATCAGTCAAATGTTGCCTCAATACCTCCACAGCCCAAGCAGCTTTCTGAGCCTGATTGTTTTCTTGTGCGATAATCGCAGCATAGGGAAGTTCCTCGAGAGGGAGCTTAGACATAGAGTGATACAGTAGAGGCAAACAATAGTCCCAGACCTTTTTTGTCTGCTCCGTTTCAGGTCTTCTATCAGCTATCGTGGATAAATAGAGATAGCGCAAAAGATTATAGGGAAGTCTCTTGGGGCTTATTTTTTGTAGCAACAATCGATTTACCTCGCGCAAAGCGTAGGCATCGAGGTAGTTGAAAGCCAGCATACAAATATCTAATTCGGGAGCTCTCCGTTCTGAAATACCAATAATTTTCAATCGAGTAAACAGCTCAACTATGTAAGATGTCACATGAAAAGAAGCCTCCATATCCGAGTACCAAGCAAAACCACCATTATCTCTCTGTAACTCTCTTAGCTGTTCGATGGCTACCGAGGCCGGCAATCTACTACTGTCATTATTTAACAAAGCCAAAAGAGCAGAAGCAGAGGCCTCTTCGAGCTTACTCTCTCTAAGCCAAGGCATCTCTCTATCCAACATATCATAGGCCTCTCCCGAATGACGCAGAGTGGAACTGACATCAGGGGACGATTGGCGTATATCTTTGAGTATGGGTTGCAATGATGGCCGAGAAAGCAACCACTCCACTACCCTATTGGCATACAGAGAAGAAGCTATTTCTATGGCATTGTTTTCTTTAGGTTTGACTACAGAGATCAGACTCCTGAAAAGGGGCCAAAGGAGTCCTCCTTCATTTTGCAGAGAAATCTGCAAGTCCGACACCTCATACTGAGGAAGAAGAGTGAACAAATCTACTACTTGCTCCTCTCCTGGAGATAAAGAAAGGGGGAGCGTAACACGTACTTTCTCTACATCACTCAGCTGAGGGAGGATATACTGCTCTCCATCTGTATGTGTCTCTCCAATAGCCATGAGACGCACCCCTATCAAAGGCAAATCTCCTACTGTCTGTAGCTCAAAAGAAGCTGTTGTATGTGCTCCCGGCTCCAATTTCAATGGCTGTGTCTGTCTTTGCAGAATAGCCTGAGAATCCGGATCGAACAGCTCCATGCAATATTCGACCTGTTGTGGAATATCTGTCCTATTATACACAGTTGCAGCGACGACTGTTTGATCTCCTCGGCGCAAAAAACGAGGCATGTTGGGCACAAGCATCAGTTCTTTGTAGGATTCGACATGCAAAACACGGTTTCCCCAAAATAAATCAGGAGTATGAGCAACCAATTGGAGCTCCCAGCGTGTGAGAGACTCGGGTAAGGTAAATCTCCAGCTGACTTCTCCGTGTTCATCGCTTGTAAGCTGTGGGTAGAAAAAAGCTGTTTCGGCAAAATTCTGCCGGACGGCCGGATTTTGCTCAATTGTACCCAAATTTTCCTGTACACTTTCTTCTACATCTGCTACCAGAGATAAGCTTTGGGCAAAAAGGGTCGGTCTCGTTGAGTCGCTTCCCTTCGCATACGACACACCACCCCTCGCATACCAAGGGCCTCTGTAGACATTGACTAGATGAGAATGCCAGTTTGGTCTATAGACACAATGAGGTAGAGTAGCGATTCTCTTTTGGGAGAAACTTATGGCACAATGGGCCATCTCTCTCCTCGAAACAGAAGCAGGCAGCTCATCCATCAAAAATGGATGTTGAGCTTCAATACCTATCCATTCGCGAGGTCGAATAGCTTGTAGAGCCTCATCAGTAAGAAATGCTGTCACATGGGCTTTGAGTGGTTTTCCCGATGCATCGGTTAGGGAGAAACTCCACTGTTGGGCACTACCGGCCAAGCTCCTATCTCTAAAAGAAATTTGCTTGATGCGAATGGTTTTGTCGGGCTCCTTTAGCTTAAAATGGACTCTATGCTCATAGAGTTCAGCATTCCTCACCGTGTAAATTCGGATCATGTATGCAGGAGGCAGTTTTCCGGATGGCAAGTTTGGCCGCAGACGGAACAATCGATTGCTAGACAAGCAGATATGCCTCCTCTCTATGATTCCTTTTCTCGTGATGACATCATAATATACCTGAGCATCCTCGAATTTGCTTGCTAAAAGAAGTTCTGGAGGATTTCCATCGGAATACTCCTCTTTGGATAGCCGTACAAATAACTTCGAAGCTTCAGAGATCTGTTTGTCTCTTGATCCATACAAAACAATGGGCCTGCTAAGCTCTACTCTGTCACCACTATCAGTGTATGCAAAAGCCTTAAGTACATAAGATCCGGAAGGAAGCTTACCCCACTCTTTAGCAATATCAATGATTGACACAAGGGGAAGATCATCCTTATGGTAACGGACTCTGCCATCTTTACCAGAAAGACTAAAAGAAACCTTTGCGGATTGCGCCGAATCGAAAGGGGCATCAAGCTCGAAGTACAACTTCTCTCCAGATCTACTCTTGTCGATAAACAATCGAGAATCATCCACACCATAGGTTATTCCCGTAGAACGCAGATGTACACTGAGTTGAGAATGAGGCTTACCAATCAAAAAGCTGTGCTCCACAGACTGTGTCTCTCCATTCTCAGACAATACTGTAACAGTTGTCCGGAAGTGATAGTAAGAGTTTCTGATAGCCTCCTTCTCCAGAGACTGTCTTTCTCTCTCCAGCTTCGCATTCAATCGGATCAATAGAGCAATCTGGAAGTTACCCAGAGAATCTGTTTCGGTAGTATCTACAGAGACTATTTCAGAACTTGCAGATCTGTACAGCATAGATCGGTAAAAACTATCATATCGCACTACGGTTGTCACAGCTCTCACCTGTGCTCCGGGCAGTCCCACACCGCTGTACAGTTTGGCCTGTCCTTCTATAAGAGCCTTCTCTCCCAGTTTGTACTGCCTCTTTTCCTCCTTCTTCAGGGTCAGTTCAAAGCGAGGGCGTTTGTATTCTTCCACATATAAAAGAGCTTGACTTTCTTCTTCCTCATATTTAGCCTTGATGAAGAAAGCTCCACCGAGAGTCCTTTCAGAAAGTAAGAACGAACCATCATATTCTCCATACTCTCCGCTTGTTAGGCTCAGACTATCTACAAACTCCATATTGGCATCATAGAGGGCAACCTCCACCTTTCTGCCTGACAACACCTTCGACTTAGCTCGATAGACATTACTCTCATATAGGATACCGGAGAAAAAGACACGCTGCCCGGGGCGGTACACTGACCTATCCGTGTACACATAAGGAATAGGTTTGGCGGCTATCGAATCGTCTTTCTCCTGATACCCTCCCCTGACATATAAGTTAGATGAGGGACAGTACCTATCTTCTCCGGATATGGGCCGGCAGTGCAATGAACCTTGTAACTCAGAAGGAAGAACAACTATACCACTTTTGTCAGTCTTGAGTCGCATTTTAAGCTCAAGGTAATCGGTATGCCTGTTTTCTCCATACTTACGTTCGAGTGTGAAGATCTCAACTTCAGCCAAAGGAACCGCTCGCCCACTATTTGCCTCGTGAACACGAATTTCTGATGACCCACTATTCGTCAGCTTTACTGTCAATAAATCACTGACACCAAAGTAGAGAACAGACTCTACGCCCTCGAATGGAGAAAATTCCTTGGTCAGCAAAAGAGGCTCAACCTTTAGTTGCACTCTATAGGTACCATACGGCAATTTGGCTGCTATGGGATATCTAAAAAAAGTATCTGAAGAATCTCCCGTTTCATCTGTAAAAGACATCAGATCTTTAGGAGTCAAATGCAGCTCTAAAGTCTGTCCCTCTATCGGAGTTTCAGGTGTATTTGTTCGCCATCCCCCTTGCTGATCTTGCATCCTATCTATCTTCACGGATATGGACTGCATATCATAGGCCTCGAAGCGATCTACCTGCAACCAGACAGTGTCCTGACTCTGGACTACAGCAGGTAGTTGCCAATTGAAGCTTGGCTCAACTATCAAATAAAGGTTTCTGAGAAGCTCCCGACGAGAAAAAGTATCCTCCGGGCAACGCATCAAGAGCTGTTCACACAGTTCTATTAGCTCTGCTCTTCGCTGTCTATACTTGCGACGACCATAGTCATATTGTCTACACAAATCCTCATATAGATTAGACAACACATACTGCCCATTTGCTCGATCTATCAAAGATCGAAGTTTGGTAGCATATTCCTCCTGTGATATTCGGTGAGTATTCCTATCCAACTGCAGTCTTTTCCACACAATATAGTCTGCAAGCTCTTTATTTGAGGTTGCTTGAGCCACCCCATCCAATTGACTTGTGAGATAGACATATAGATCAACCACTTTGCCATCCACCTCTATCTGGTCTGTTTGCAGAAAAGGTGTATTCTGCATCAGTTTTTCGCAGAGGGAAATAAACTGAAACAGAAGAGAACGGCTCAAGTCTATAACTTCCGATTTTTCCGGAGAGGAACAGTCTGTTTTGAAGATTGGGTAATAGAGATCAATGGTGGTATCAGATAGCAATTTGGGATCTTTGAGCATACCATCCATACAGCGTAGCAACACCGAACGGAATTGATCCATTCCCCAAAAATCGGGAGATTCACCCAGCTGAGCTGCCCTATCAGTTTCAGGAGATTGAGTCTTCGGACTCCAAGAAAAAGGACGGAATCGCTGTGTATAGTAATCCAGCATGTAAGCATGCAAAACCATTTGATCCGCCTCAGACAACCAAGGAAGGGTACGTATCTCCCATATCCGAGCAATACTGTTCTTTCTTTCTTCTGGGTCTAGTTCCTCCCCGAGTTGAGAATGTAGTGCACTTGCATATAAGAGATAAGCAAGATGTTTTTGCCTCCGGGCTTGATCCATAAGATCTTCACAGAATCGGATAGCTTCTCTGGGTTTACGATCCTCTACTGCGAGATCTATCTTTTGTTTCAGCAAATCCATTTTTCCGGTTTTTCTATCAACTTTCGCTTGCATGACTTTGGTTGGGAGGGTTCTCTCTTGGGCCTGCACAGAAGGAAGGCAAGTACACGAGCCAAGCAGCACCAGTGTGCAAAGAGAAGAGTATAACAAGTGGTGAAATGTGTTATTTCTCATACCTTTTTATCGATATTAATGCTTTGCAAGGTAATAATTTCTCTGAGCATTTCGGATTATCCCGATGTGTGCAAACTTCGTATATTTGAAGCCCGGAATAAAACAAATATCGAAGAACCTCCAGTTCCCCCTTGAATGCATCATGAGCTGTAATACAAACTTGTCATCTCAACAGGAAGACTCTTTTTCTTTCGACACGGAAAAGTTTAGCCTACTGAAACAACGCATCGAAAGATCCACCAAAATATGCCTGTTGTCCCACACGGCTCCGGATGGAGATGCTGTTGGGTCGGTTTGTGGTCTTTGTGATGCTCTGCGATCAGCTTACCCAGAGAAGGATGTGCAAATGATTTTGCCCAATGCCATACCTCGCATCGTGGCCGACCTTCCTCTAGCAAAAGAGGTGCTGATCCATCACAATGGGACCACCAATCAAGAAGCCGAAAGAGTGCTGTTAGATGCCGACTTGATCTGTTGTTTAGATTTTCAGTCTCCCAAGCGAGTGGGCAATCTGTTGGCTCCAATCTTGACCAAATCGAAAGCACCCAAGATACTCATTGACCATCATTTGTATCCAGAAGAAAACTTCTTTGAACTTTCATTCAGTTTTCCAGGGATGTCATCCACAGCGGAATTGGTATATCATTGCCTGCAGGGGATGGGACTGGCTTCTGCTATTACCCCCAATTGCGCCCAAAGCCTACTCTGTGGAATTATTACTGACACGGGGTGTTTTTCCTATCAATCGGAATCACCACGTGTTTTTTGTGTCGTAGCCGATCTATTGAGTTGTGGGGCCAATAAAACTCTGCTGATAGATCAAATCTTTCACCGAAATACCACAGGTCAGGTGAAACTCCGCGGCTATGTCTTAGACCGGAAGTTGCAGTTGATACCAGAAATTGGTGCAGCCTATTTTGTATTGGAGAGAGAAGAGCTGGAGTCATTTGGCGTATCGGATAGTGATACAGAAGGCTTTGTGAACGAGCCTTTGGCAATAGAGGGTATCTACTACTCTTTCTATATCCGCAGGCGAGAAACTTATCTCAAGATCTCTCTCCGCAGCAGTGGAGATAGGCCGGTAAATGACATTGCCACTAAACTGTTTGGGGGAGGCGGTCATAAGAATGCAGCCGGTGCAGAATATCCCAATCCGGATGAAGCGGAAAAGGTAGCACAAATGATATTGGAAGAAATACGTAACCGAAAAAAAATATAGACAAATGAAGAGAACAATGCGTATATATCGAGCCGTTGGATTGATTTGTATGCTTGCCTGCTTTACTCTGATATCCTGTGAAAAGAGCAAAGTGCGCTCTTTGACAGAGATGAGACAAGATGAGCGCAAACGGATCAAATCTTTCATAGTAAGCAAAGGCTTCAAAGTGAAAGAAGCTGAGCGAGAACAAAAAGACTTTGTCCCGGGAATCCTCTACCATTTCGACAATGATCTATATATGGAGGTTCTTGACAAGGGTGGAGCTAAAGCCGTGCCTCAGAAGACGCATGTTTTCATGCGAATAAGAGGTTATGCATTAGACTCTTCAGAGCCGGTCATATTCGACAGTTTATCGAAAGGCAAATATCAGCCCATAGAGTTTATTTACATTGACGTCTACCGGGATGGGCCCTTACATTTCCAGCCATTGCCTCCTGCAGCAGGCTTCAACCTAAACCGATACATGTGTGAAGGCTTGGCGTTCCCAATGTCTTTGCTCGGGGATGGAGCGAGAGTGCGATTGATAGTACCATTCAGCATTGGACCAGAATTTACCAGTCGCAGTGGTATTCCTATTTATTTCGATGAGGTTGAGTACACATTCTAAGTGAAGTATAGCAATGGCTTTGATTAAATCTATATCGGGCATACGAGGCACAATAGGAGGGGCTGTACAAGAGGGTCTAAATCCCTTGAGCACTGTTCGCTTCGTTTCGGCGTACGCTTCCTTTATCCAGAAAAATAGCGGACTATCTCGTCCGCGTATTGTTGTGGGGCGTGATGCCCGCATCTCAGGACCAATGCTCAAGCAGTTGGTGTTGGGAACTTTGTGTGGTATGGGCTGTGATGTATTGGATATCGATCTGGCCACTACCCCGACCACAGAATTAGCAGTAACACATTTCCATGCCGATGGAGGTATAATCCTCACAGCCAGCCATAACCCCCGACAATGGAATGCTCTTAAGCTGCTGACTTCAACAGGAGAATTTCTGGATGCGAAGCAAGGAGCTGAGGTTTTGGCTTTGGCCGAACGTGACGAATTTTCTTTTGCTGAAGTAGACCAATTGGGCAGAATAGAAGAATACAAGAACTTCCTCGATGAGCATATCCGACAAATACTTGCTCTGGATATAGTAGACGCAGAGTCCATCCGTTCGGCTGGCTTTGCAGTTGCTATAGATGCTGTCAATTCTGTTGGAGGGGTAGCTATACCCTGTCTTTTGGAGGCTTTAGGAGTAGAAGTAATCTACCCTCTCAATTGTGAGCCAGATGGAGAATTTGCTCACAATCCCGAACCGCTACCCCATCATCTAACAGAGATATGCAGCTTAGTAGCCGAACAAAAAGCAGACTTGGGAGTAGTAGTAGACCCTGATGTCGATCGTTTGGCTCTGATTGACGAAAATGGAGCCTTCGTGGGTGAAGAATATACATTGGTCGCTGTAGCTGAATACCTTCTGTCACAATTTCCTGGAAAAAACACAGTATCTAACCTCAGTTCGACACGAGCATTGCGAGACATTACAGAGCAATACGGAGGTCACTACTACGCATCTGCTGTAGGAGAAGTAAATGTGGTAGCAAAGATGAAGGAGGTAAAAGCCTTAATCGGAGGTGAAGGCAATGGCGGAGTTATCTATCCGGCATTGCACTATGGCAGAGATGCTTTGGTAGGTGTGGCTATCATACTTACAATGATGGCCAAAAGAAAACAAAACATGAGCTCCATCCGTGCTACCCTGCCACAATATGCCATGAGCAAACAGCGTGTCGAGGTTCCTCAAAGTAAGGATACCCAAGCTTTGTTGGACAAACTGGCCAAAGATATGTCCGAGCACAACCCCACACTCACAGACGGAGTGAAGATTGACTTCGCTGACAGCTGGGTACATGTAAGGCGCAGCAATACAGAACCGATCATTCGTATTTACACCGAAGCTCCAACCCAAGGGCAGGCAGATCGACTGGCTTTGGATTTTGTCGATCGTATTCAAACCCTTGTTAAATGAGTCGCAAACGAAAGCCTTTTCCTCTTCTTGAGAATGTACACATTGCAGATATAGCCGCCGAAGGAAAGGCTATCGCAAGAGTGGACGAACAGGTCATTTTTGTCCCTTACGCAGCTCCCGGAGATATCTGCGATATACAAATTGTACGCAAAAAACGCTCTTATTTGGAAGGACGTATGGAGCGTATCATCACTCCGTCTCCGGTTCGAGTGGAACCTCGTTGCCCTCATTTTGGCATCTGTGGTGGTTGCAGTTGGCAGCACATCCCGTATGAAGTACAACTCAAGGCCAAGCAACAACAAGTATCAGATGCTCTTACACGCATAGGGAAGATAGAACCTCAGGAATATCTACCTATTGTCGGGGCAGATGAGACCTATAGATACCGTAATAAACTGGAATTCACTTTCAGTCACAAACGGTGGCTTTCTCTTGACGAGATGACTTCCGAAGAGGAAAAGCCTCGCATAGAACCGGGACTTGGATTCCATATTCCTCGCCTTTTCGACAAGGTAATTGACATAAAACAATGCTTCTTAGGCTCGGATCTAAGTGATCGCATCCGATCTTTCGTTCGTGATTACTGTTTGGAGCGATTAGAGGACTATCCTTTCTTCGACCTGAAAAATCAGGAAGGAATGATGAGGAGTTTGTTGATCCGTACAGCTTCGACCGGAGAGGTAATGGTTGTAGTGATGTTCTATCACGATGACCCACCGAAACGGATGTCCCTCTTGGCTGCGATTGAAAAAGCTTTCCCCGAGATAACTTCTCTTTGCTATGTGATAAACCCCAAATGCAACGACACTTTAGCTGGCTTGGCCGTAGAAGTATACTCGGGTCGCAACTATATTCTAGAGGAAATGGAGGGCTTACGCTTCGGTGTTGGAGCCAAATCTTTTTACCAAACGAACAGCCGACAAGCATACAAGCTCTACTCAGTTGTAAGAGAGTTTGCTTCCCTCGGAGGCCAAGAATTGGTCTATGACCTATATACCGGGACTGGTACGATAGCCTCTTTTGTGTCTCGTTTTTGCAAAAAAGTTGTAGGGATAGAATACGTAGAAGATGCCGTGGCGGATGCACGAATAAACTGCCGAATCAATGGTATAGAGAATGCTACTTTCTTCGCTGGAGACATGAAAGATATTCTCACCATGGATTTTGTGTCAACTCATGGGAAACCCGACGTACTAATTACCGATCCTCCACGTGCCGGAATGCACGATGATGTGATCAAAACGATACTCACTGTGGAGCCAAAGCGCATCGTGTATGTCAGTTGCAACCCGGCAACCCAGGCCAGAGACCTATCTATACTGATGGTGGATGGTCGATACGAATTGTTGAAGTCAAGAGCTGTGGACATGTTTCCACAAACCCATCATATTGAGAATGTTGTATTGCTGGAGCTTCGGAAGACTTCCCTCTCTTCTGCCAGTGCCCTTTAGTTGCACCTCTTTCTTCCACAGATGGGTTTCTCCGGATCTATTTCTCTCAAGGATTCTTGTTTGGCTTTATTGGCTGGTCTGTTGCTAATATGGGTCACAGCTTCTTTGCAAGAATGCTACAGGAAAGACAGCCAGCTCGGGCAGACAAACTTAGAAGACAAGTTGCCAGACACCTTGCGTATCGTCACACTGTTTGGCTCCACAACTTATTTCCAATATAGAGGAGAGGATATGGGGTATGAGTATGAGCTGGCCAAACTGTATGCAGAGCAAGCCGGGATGCCTATTGTAGTCAAAATCGCTCCCAGTGCCGAGGCTCTCTTGCAGTCTATAGACAGTGGCTATGCAGATTTATGCATCACCCCACAGGCTCAAACACAAACTGCTAACAGACACTACCTTTTTGTCGGACCAGAGGAAGAATCCGGCATTGTGTTGGTGCAACCCAAATCTGACTCGGCTCTATGTTCAGCAGCCGAATTACCAGGGCATAATGTCACTGTGCCAGCTTATACCCGCTATGCCTACAGGCTACATCATCTAGACAAAGAGCTCGGTGGAGGTGTAGATTCAACGATCCTTTATGGGGATACCATCACAGAAGAAGATCTGATCGAAGCTGTGGTAGAGCGCAGTATAGGTTGCACTTTTGCCGATGAAAAGTTAGCCAAGCTAAGCCATACCTATTACCACGACATCGATGTATCCGTACCAGTGGGACTTAGCCAGCGATTGAGTTGGATTGTAAGGAAAGACCGCAAACAATTGGCAACCTCTATCGAAGAGTGGGCTAAGGGCGTACCCACAAAAAATGCACACCGAATCATCTACAAACGATACTTCGAAGAAAGTAAGCAGAGTTACGAAGGAAGAACAGAAGAGTATAATGCAGCACCGACATCTCATCGTGGCTCTAGAAAGATCTACTACAAAGTAGCAGGAGGAATTTCTCCTTTTGACGAACTATTCAAAAAAGAGGCTCCCCGTATAGGTTGGCCATGGCAGTTGTTGGCTGCGATAGCTTATCATGAGTCCCGCTTTCAGCCTGATGTAGTGGGATGGAGTGGAGCTAGAGGTCTTATGGGTATCATGCCTGCCACAGGCAAAATATTCGGAGCATCAAAAGAAGAGCTGTTGGATCCTGCCATTTCCATACGAGTTTCTGTAGATTGCCTGATTTCTACAAAAAAAGCTCTCGGAGACTTGCCAGAGAGAGAAGAAACTATCAAAATTATACTAGCCGCTTATAATGCTGGAGCAGCCCATTTACAAGATGCTATGCGTCTTGCTCAGAAGCATGGACAAGATCCGCATGTATGGGAGGGAAGTGTAGAGACCTATCTAAGGCTAAAAAATGACCCTCGTTACTACAATGATCCTGTCTGCAAAGCTGGTTATCTGAGAGGTAAGGCTGTATCTCAATATGTCGAATCGGTCATCTCTTGGTATCGACAACATGCTCAATAGTTTTTCTTATCCCTTTTATCTATGAAAATATCAGAGAGATATATAGCATTGGATCGCACACACTTGTGGCATCCATATACCTCTACTATAGATCCATTGCCTGTTTATCCGGTGGAAAGAGCTTCCGGAGCACATATTTATCTGGAAGACGGCAAAGATTTGATTGACGGTATGAGTTCTTGGTGGGCTGCAATACATGGCTACAACGTACCCGAGCTCAACAAGGCTGCAATGGATCAGATAAGCCGGATGAGCCACATAATGTTCGGAGGGTTTACTCACCGTCCCGCAGTGGAACTCGCCGAAATACTCCTATCCGTTTTGCCTCAAGGTCTTGATCGGATCTTCTATGCCGATTCTGGCTCTGTTGCAGTAGAGGTCGCCCTCAAAATGGCTATCCAATACCAGCAAGCCAAGGGGTATTCCAACCGCAATCATTTCGCTACAATCCGAAGTGGATATCATGGTGACACTTGGCATGCCATGAGCGTTTGTGACCCTCAAACAGGTATGCACTCTCTCTTTGGTGGAGCCTTAACTACCCAATATTTCTTACCAACACCACCCATCGGATATTACGAATCATGGCAAGAGGAAAGCATGAATCCTCTGAAAGACCTTGTGAGAAAACATGGAAAAGATATCGCAGCATTGATATTAGAGCCTATTGTACAGGGAGCTGGAGGGATGTATTTCTATCATCCCCAATATTTAGTAGAGGCCAAGCGTATTTGTTCGGATGCTGGTATTTTGCTGATATTCGATGAGATAGCTACAGGATTTGGACGCACAGGACATTTTTGGGGAGGAGATCATGCAGGAGTCGTGCCGGATATCATGACTATCGGCAAGGCTCTCACAGGTGGGTATTTGACCCTCTCTGCCACTATCACCAGTCAGTTCGTTGCCGATACCATATGTGGTGGAGAAGCCGGCTGTTTTATGCACGGCCCCACCTTTATGGGCAATCCTTTAGCCTGTGCTGTAGCTGTAGCCAGTTTGCAATTATTACTCAAGAGTCCTTGGCAAGAACGAGTACGTGCCATTGAATCACAACTGAAAGAAGAATTGGAGCCGGCAAGAAAACTCCCTGCTGTAGCAGATGTGAGAGTATTAGGAGCCATAGGAGTTGTCCAGACTAAAGAAGCTGTGGATATGTCTCAAATGCAAAAGGCCTTTGTACAAGAGGGTATCTGGGTTCGACCCTTTGGCAAACTTTGCTATCTAATGCCTCCTTACATCATTCGCCCAGAAGAGCTTCGGAAACTCACCTCGGGTCTTCTGAAAGTGATTAAAAATTGCTGTTGCGGATAAATACATTGTGAGTGATCCACTCAAGTAATAGGAGAAAAACGAGGATAATAGCAATGATAGAGGAAAGATTATCGGCTGAATTAGAAGCGTTGTCTCTACAAGGACAGAAACGCGAACTACGTAGCATACAAAAGCAATATTGCGGACAGAGTATTGTGGTAGATAGCCACAAGCTAATCAATCTCGCCTCTAATGACTATTTGGGCTTAGGATCAAACAAAGAGCTGCGAACCCAATTTCTAAAAATGGTATCCTATGAAGATTGGGCTCTCGGGTCGACTTCTTCCCGGCTACTCACTGGCAACTATCCGATTTTGAAAGAGTTGGAGCATAGTCTGGCCAACCGATATGACCGAGAGTCTGCCCTTGTCTTTAACAGTGGTTATCACATGAATGTGGGTATCATTTCTGCTTTGGCCTCTCACCGGACACTTGTAATTGCAGACAAACTCGTACATGCCTCAATGATAGATGGTCTTCGCCTGAGTGGATGCTCATTCGAGCGATTTCGCCACAACGACATAACGGCTCTGGAGCGCATTTTGCAGCGCAAAGCTGACAAGTACGATGAAGTTTTGGTATTAACGGAAAGCATCTACAGCATGGATGGCGATGAAGCGGATTTGCGCTCCCTCGTTGCTCTTAAAAAGATCTACCCTCAACTTGTCTTGTACGTCGACGAAGCGCATGCTGTAGGGGTACGAGGAAATCAAGGCTTGGGATTAGCCGAAGAATATGGTTTGATCCAAGACATCGATCTGCTGTGTGGTACCTTTGGGAAGGCTCTGGCAGGGATGGGAGGATATGTAGTTTGCTCATCCAATGTACGCTCATACTTGATCAATCATTCCCGGCCTCTCATCTTTTCTACAGCTTTGCCGCCTATTGTCTCGGCCTGGAACAAATTCATATTCGATCGTCTATCCGACTTCTACTCTCATCGCTCAATCTTGAGAGAAAAATCAGAAAAAATAAGAAATACACTGAAGGAGTTGGGTTATACTATGCCCTCTACATCTCATATTATTCCTATCATCTTGGGCAGCAATAGCCATGCTCTATCGGCTGCATCTCGATTGATCGAAGCCGGCTATTACTCCCCTGCTGTCCGCCCTCCCACAGTACCTCAAGGTTCGGCAAGACTACGTATCAGCCTAACAGCTCAGACTGAGATAGAAGGGCTTTTGCATTTACTCCCGACACTAAATATTGCCATTTAATCCATGACATCATATTTTCTCTCCCATTCGAATACAACAGAGAGTCTAATCCTGTTTTTTAACGGCTGGGCAATGGACAAAGCTGCCGTAGAACATATGGACACGCCACAAGGGTATGACCTACTATGTTGTCAAGATTATAGATCTTTACTATCGGGATCTGACATTGACATAATAAAAAAGGATTATCGTCGGCTGCATCTGGTAGCTTGGTCTATGGGAGTTTGGGCCGCCGAGCGACTTTATTTACACGGAACAATCCCTCCTCCAGACTCCGCTGTAGCTATAGCTGGGACACCAATCCCTATGCATGACAGCTTGGGGATTCCTCCACTACTCTTTCGCGCCACTTTGAACGGCTTATCCGAAGAGAATAGAGAACGTTTTAACAGACGAATGTGTGGCAGTCGATCCCTGCGTCATTTATTCGATTCTTTGGCAAAGAGACCCTTAGACGAAATCAAACAGGAGCTGCGAGAAGTCTACGAATGGAGCAGAAATCACATCGCTGAGGCAGAACAGTTCTCTCTACCATGGACAGCAGCTCTAGTACCTATGAAAGACAAAATTATTCCTCCAATCAATCAACAGACATACTGGCAGCACAAAAATGTTCCGGTAGTAGAAATTCCGAGAGGAGAGCATTACCTGTTCAACGATATTACCCAATGGAGTCAGCTGATTCGAGACTTTTCATAGCCGAACGTTTTCGCAGGGCTCTGCCCACTTATGAGAAGTATGCTGTAGCACAGCAGAAAATCTCAAATCGTCTGATTAGTCTGGCCGAGAAATACCTGCCAACAGAGACCGAGTTGGAGCAGGTATTGGAGATCGGCTGTGGTAGTGGTATGCTCACAAGGGCTTTGTTGAATCACTACTCCGTGTACCGGTACACACTCAATGACCTCTATCCGGAAGCTTTCGAGTACCTACAATCCAATTCGGGAGGAGTCTCATTCGAGTTTATCTGTGGTGATGCTGAACAGCTCTCTTTTGAGAAAAGCCACTACGACTTGGTTATTTCGGCATCAACCATACAATGGTTTAAGGATCTATCCTCTTTTTTCTCTCAAATAGCAAGTGCAATAAAGCCGGGTGGTTACCTGCTGCTATCCACCTTTGCTCCTGACAATCTGTGTGAACTAAACAGCCTCATCGGACAGAAACTCCACTATCACAATTGCAATGAGCTATCCCGAATGCTCACTTCGCACTATGAAGTCTTGGAAGTGCTGCAAGAGGAAATTGTACTCCATTTTGCTAATCCAATGGAAGTACTCAAACACCTGAAGTACACCGGAGTCACAGCCACGGAGTCTGCAACCTCAAACTATTGGACTCCCAAGTCTCTTAAGCAATTTATCCAAGACTATAAGACTCGTTATTCCGAAACAGCCAATTCTAAAAAAGTCAGACTTACTTACAAACCAATCTATATTGTTGCCCGGAAGCCCCTCTGAGACCTTCTTTTTATACCAGTACAATCAAGATAGAAGCAATCTGTCGAAAGAATTAGATCTCAGAAAGACAAAATGTACTACTTTTGGGGGCACTTAGTGATTTCTTGGTGTATTCGGCAGGTAAATAGTAGAAAAACTAATGTTTAACCCAATAAATAAGATCAAACCAATGAAACTTTATCAAAAGCTCTCGACAGCAATGCTTATGCTGTTTTCTTTCTTTTTGCTTCTAACTTCTTGTGACGACACGACTCCGAAGAAAGAGAAACCGGAAAATAAAGATGTGGTAGAAATGAAAACTGGCGAACGCCAAGAGCTGAAGTTTGCTGAATACAATGATGTGACCTGGACGACTTCCGACCCAACCATAGCTATGGTAGGAGAAGATGGATATGTAACAGCCCTGAACGAAGGTCAAGCTCAGATCACCGGCAAATCTGCATCAGCTGGTCTGGAAACAATCATAAAGATAAAAGTCAGCTGGTCTAATAATTTTCCTGCTCTCAATAGTGACCATGCCCTTGAACTGACTCCTGAAATTATGCAACGCTACCTTTGGGACTATAAAACCAGTCCAAATAAATTTATCAGCAAGGCTGATGGTCCAATAATATTGGACTGTTGGGCAACATGGTGTGCACCATGCAAACTGATGTACAAGAGAGTAATAGAACCTCTTGCTAAGGAATATGCCGGTCGTGCCTATTTTGTAAAAGCTGAAATTTACGACCCCAAAAGAAAAACGACTCCCATAGGAGAAATCATAGGTGATGGTGTTGGAAAAGAAAACATCAATGCTATCCCTGCTTTATTCGCTATAGCTCCCGGCAAACCTGCCAAGAAGTTGGACGGATATAATACAATAGCCGATGTGAAACGAATGATACGAGAATTCTTTGCAGAAAATGGAGTGAAATAAGAAAACCTCTTGCATACGAACTCTCTGCTCTCAGACATCAATAATTGAGCCCCAGCAGGAAGAAAGCAAATAGCCTCACAGGTCGTTCGGACTTGTGAGGCTATTTGCTTATTTTAAGAGAGACAATAAAATCTATATGGATCAGTATTGTTCGTTGATATTGGGAAAATCAGAGGATTTCACATCCTCAATATAACGAGCTGTAGCTTCTTTTATTAAAGAGCCTAATGAAGCATATCGTCTTAAGAAGCGAGGGCTAAAATCTTGGGTAATCCCTAACATATCGTGCATTACCAACACTTGGCCGTCTGTACCACCTCCGGCTCCTATACCAATGACCGGGATTGTCAGTTCAGAGGAAACTCTGGCAGCAAGTGATGCCGGTATTTTTTCCAATACCAGAGCAAAACAGCCCAAACTCTCCAGCAAATGCGCATCTTCAATCAACTTATTGGCTTCCTCTTCTTCCTTTGCACGGACACTATAAGTACCGAACTTATTTATCGACTGTGGCGTAAGCCCAAGGTGCCCCATCACTGGTATGCCAGCGGAGAGAATGCGGGTAATACTCTCTTCTATTTCTCGGCCACCCTCTACTTTGATTGCATCTACATGCGTTTCCTTCATCACTCTGATGGCCGAGCATAAAGCTTCTTTGGAATTCCCTTGATAAGAACCAAAAGGCAAATCACAAACAACCAAAGCACGGCGAACAGCCTTCATTACAGACTTGCCGTGGTAAATCATCTGATCTAATGTTATGGGCAAGGTTGTCACATTACCGGCCATAACATTGGAAGCGGAGTCTCCGATAAGGATTACATCCATCCCAGCGGCATCGATAAGAGTAGCCATAGAATAATCATAAGCCGTAAGCATGGCTATCTTCTCTCCACGCAGCTTCATTTCAGTGAGACGATGCGTAGTTACCTTGCGACCATCTTCTGCTTGATGTACAGACATTTTATTATATCAGTATAGTTTTTCGACTGTGTACCTTATGAAAAAAATCACCTGACAGAGGGATCTACTCCCACTCGATTGTACTGGGTGGTTTGGAAGAAATATCGTAAACGCAACGATTCACGCCACGAACTTTATTGATAATCTCGTTAGATACCTTGGCCAAAAACTCATATGGGAGCCTGCACCAGTCAGCACTCATGGCATCAACAGAAGATACAGCCCGAAGGGCTATCGTATAATCGTAGGTGCGTTCGTCTCCCATCACTCCTACCGAACGAATCGGAAGCAGGATAGCTCCGGCTTGCCAAACTTGATCATACAAACCCTCGGCACGCATCATAGACATATAGATATCATCTGCCTCCTGCAAGATACGCACCTTCTCTGGTGTAATCTCACCCAGGATACGTATGCCCAGACCGGGACCGGGGAAAGGATGGCGATGAATCAAGTGTGGCATCATTCCCAACTCTAAGCCGACTCTTCGCACTTCGTCCTTAAATAGAGCTCGCAGGGGTTCGACTAACTTCAAGTTCATCTTCTCGGGCAATCCCCCCACATTGTGATGACTCTTAATTACCATTCCGGTGATATTGACAGACTCTATCACATCGGGGTAGATCGTTCCCTGCCCCAGCCACTTGATGCCTTCCAGTTTGCGGGCCTCCTCATCAAATACTTCTATGAATCCCTTTCCAATGATTTTCCTCTTTTGTTCAGGATCCGTAACACCATTCAGTGCTTTGTAGAATTTTTTCGAGGCATCCACCCCTATTACATTCAATCCCAGGTGCTCATAATCGGCTAAGACTTTCTGTGCTTCTCCTTTCCGGAGCAAACCATGGTCTACGAATATACAGGTAAGGCGATCTCCAATGGCTCTATTGAGCAATACTGCACATACAGAACTATCGACACCTCCGGACAGAGCCAAGATGACTTTGTCCTGACCCAATTGATCTTTGAGCTCTTGAACGGTCTGCTCAATAAAGCTTTGTGCCGACCAATTGTTTCGCACGCCACATATATCAATAAAGTTACCGATCAAGACCTTACCCTCTTCCGAATGGTGAGCCTCCGGATGAAATTGGACACCCCAAGTCTGTTCTCCTCGGATCTTAAAAGCAGCATTAGGGACATCGGAAGTAGAAGCAATCAATTCAAATTCTTCAGGCAAGGAAGTAATAGTATCTCCATGAGACATCCATACAACGCTTTTGTCTTTTAAGCCTTTCAGAAGAAGGTCATCTTTTTTATCTATGCACAAAGCCGCACGACCATACTCGCGACTATCGGCTGGCTCTACTTTTCCTCCAGACTGATTTACGAGGCTTTGTGCTCCATAGCAAATACCCAACAAAGGTAAATGCCCACGTATGGCAGAGAGATCCACTCTAAATGCGTGAGGATCGTAAACCGAGTAGGGACTCCCTGACAGAATAACACCTTTAATGCCTTCGAATGAATTCGGCAACTTATTGTAAGGTACAATCTCACAATACGTACCAAGATCACGGATACGACGCCCGATCAATTGAGTAGTTTGTGACCCGAAATCCAAGATGAGTATTTTTTCTTGCATTGCTATTGGTGAGTAATGACTTAATTGCTCCGGCAAAGGTAATCAATGTCACCAATCCTCAGTTTTCCTCCCAATTGGGAATGGGTTGTAGGCTCAATTGAGTATCGCGCCATATATATAGTCTCAAAGAGGGAGGTATTATTCCTTGCTCCCCTTATAGCAACGGTGAAAAAGATACTGAGCAATCGACAAAGAGATACCGAGCGATCAATCGAAAGCTTAGGTGCTTTTCATACGCTAATTAGGAGCTTTTCGGAAAAGATGCCGAGTAATCCGTCAAAAGCTTTATTGCTTTCTCCAAAAAGCTTTATTGCTTTCTTCAAAAAGCTTTATTGCTTTCGGACAAAAGCTTTATTGCTTTTGACGCTCTCATTGGGTGCTTCCCGGAAAGAATACCGAGCAATCGACAAAAAGATACCGAGGCTTACAAAAAACAGGTCCATTCCCAACTCCGGTGAAACTCAACAGGAATCCAATGCACCGACAGTTTCTCCCCAAAGCTCCAGGGACAGAGTCTGGAATAAAATACAACTCTCCCTCTCTGGGAAGTCGCAGTCGAGCAAAACAAGGCAGACGCTCTCTTTTTAACTACCTTTGTGAGGCAATGATAGTTATATTACTCCATGAAAGAAATTCGGCTAAAGGATAAAGTATTCGAGTTATATATCTCCTCCGAAGAGATCAACAAAGCATTAGATCGTATGGCAGAAGACATTAGACGGGATTTGGGAGACCAAAACCCTCTCTTCGTCTGCATCATGAATGGCTCGTTTATGTTTGCATCAGAGCTGATGCAGAGACTCAATGATGGCTATGAAGTTGCCTTTGCTCGCTACTCCTCATACAGCGGTACTTCCTCAACATTCGAGCTCAAGGAAGTAATGCCGGTAACACAGTCTCTGGAGGGACGCACAGTGGTGATACTCGAAGACTTGATCGATACCGGATTCACAATGATGAATGTCAAAAGACGCTTCTACGAATTGGGGGCCAAACAGGTTGTGATAGCAGCCATGCTTTGCAAACCTGATGCCAAGAAATGCGATGTAGAGACGGATTATATCGGGCTCAATATTGCCAACGAATTTATCGTAGGACACGGATTGGACTATGATGATTTGGGACGCATGTATAACGACATTTATAAGATAAAAGAATGAGAATCGTTATTATCTTCGGAGCCCCCGGTTCGGGCAAGGGGACTCAGAGCGAGTTGTTAATCTCGCATTATGGATACAACCACATTTCCACAGGCGATCTGTTAAGAGCCGAAATAGCCCAAAATACAGAGCTTGGACAGATAGCCAAGACGTACATTGATCAGGGGCAGCTTGTTCCTGACTCCACTATCATAGGAATGATCGAACATGTGCTGGAAGCCCATAAGGATGCCAAAGGGATCATTTTCGATGGGTTCCCACGCACAGTAGCGCAAGCCGATGCTCTCTGCGATCTCTTAGGGAAACACGGCACACAAGTAGATCTGATGATAGAATTGGAAGTACCGGAGAAGGTGCTTATCGAGCGCATTCTGGAAAGAGGAAAGGCCTCGGGACGATCCGATGACAATCTGGATACCGTAAACAAGCGTCTCTCCGTCTACTACGACCAAACAGCCTCTATTGCGGACTACTACAAGAAGAAAGGCAAACACCGCAGTGTAGACGGGGTTGGCACAATAGAGCAGATTGCCGAACGCATACGCAAAGAGATAGACCAGCTAAACAGCAACTAAGACAGGCATATGGCCAAAGGCAGCAACTTTGTAGACTACGTCAAGATTTATTGTCGTTCGGGCAAAGGAGGACGAGGCTCTCGACACTTTCGACGTGAGAAATATATCCCCAAAGGAGGTCCCGATGGTGGCGATGGAGGACGTGGAGGACATGTATATATCCGAGCCAACCGCAACTATTGGACCTTATTACATCTAAAGTTCGATAGACACATCTTAGCAACGAACGGGATGTCGGGAGGAGCAAACAAATGCACCGGATCGGATGGAGAAGACAGGGTGATAGAAGTACCGCTCGGAACAGTGATATACAATGCCGAAGATGGTAGTTACATCGCTGATCTTAAAGAACATGGCCAAGAGATACGATTGCTAAAAGGAGGCAAAGGAGGTAAGGGAAATACCTTTTTTAAGTCTTCGACCAACCAAGCTCCACGGTACGCCCAACCCGGAGAACCTTCACAGGAACTCACGATCATCCTGCAGCTGAAAATGTTGGCAGATGTAGGCTTGGTCGGTCTACCCAATGCAGGAAAATCAACCCTTATATCCGTACTTACGGCTGCCAAGCCAAAAATAGCAGACTACCCTTTCACAACCCTTGAGCCAAGTTTGGGTATCGTAGCCTACCGGGATGGGAAATCTTTCGTAATGGCGGATATCCCCGGTATCATAGAAGGAGCCGCAGAGGGAAAAGGTTTAGGCCTGGAGTTTTTGCGTCACATAGAGCGCAATGCTACATTGCTAATAATGGTACCAGCCGACACCGAGCATATTGGAAAAGAATACGAAACGCTTATAAAAGAGCTGACACAATATAATCCTGAGCTTGCCCATAAGCACCGTGTACTCGCTGTTACTAAGTGCGACCTGATAGACGAAGAGTTGCAGGAAATGCTTTGTGAAGATCTCCCAACAGATTTACCCGTCGTCTTCATCTCCTCCGTTGCTCAAAAAGGCTTGGATAAGCTAAAGGATCTCCTGTGGGAAACACTTAGCAAAGAGAGTCTACACGAACCCGATGAAATTATCAAGCAAAACTTAGACCTCACCAAGATCGTATGGGAAGAAGACGAAGAGCTGACCCCTCCGGAAAACGAAATTGAGGATGATGATTGGGAGGAAGATGACGATTTGATAGAAGTAGACTGGGAAGATTGACAATGCCTAAGACATTAACTTTCGATCAGTTTTTCATCGAGCGAGTTCCGGAGTTTCGTGTATCTGTGACTGTGGCAAGAGGTTTGACTGAGAGGGGCGAGACCTCCCCTACGGTGGAACAGCTATTGAAAGAAGCGGGAGATCTCCTAAAGCAGAGATACGAAACAGCCGAAATAAAGCAGCGTGCGGCCATTGCTGCTACAAGGAAAGCCTACAAAGCTTTGGGCAAAGATCCCAATCGCTACAGACCTGCAGCCGAGCAACTTTGTCGCAGACTCACATTAGGACATGGGCTATACTTTGTCAATCCACTGGTAGACATAGGCAATGTAATCTCAATTACCACCGGCTTCTCTATCGGAGTTTTTGATTACAGTGCTGTGGGTGGTAACGTCTTGTTGCGAAGAGGAACGGCCGAAGACGAGTTCGAGGGAATCGGACGTGGCACACTTAATATAGAAGGTCTGCCGACCTATGTGGATGAACAAGGCCCGTTTGCTACTCCCACAAGCGACCACGAACGAACCAAAGTAAGAGAGGAAACACGAGATACACTCATTTTCATTAATGACTTCGGAGCAGAGAAGCTGCCGGACGGTAGAAACAGGCTGGCATTGGCTGCGGATACACTGGCAGAGATGTTGCGATCCCTCTACCTCGAAGTTTCAATCCTGCAAACAACTCTCTCGGGAACATCACCCAATCCCCTTTCTATTCCTTAAAAAAAGAAATCACTACGATTCTCTCCCCCTCCGGGAATCTTCTTTCCCGGATGTACCTCCCTCACAACCCCATGTAGCGCTGAACAGTAGCGCCAACGATACGGTAGGAATCCTCGTTAGGAGAATCAGCCACGACAAAAGCCGTGTATGTGTTGCTGGTCTGCCGATGTTCTCCTCCCATGTGATGAAGTAAACCGGAACGATCTTGAGCTGTGTAGGCATATTCTACATAACCCTGCTTGAGAAGAACAGAGCAATAGGCAGTGCCATTACGCTCATCTATCTGCATAGTCGTCCTTTCGGGGAAAAAACAGAAAGCCTCCCCAGCAAGCCGGAAGACACATCCAGACCGAAGTTCTGCTTTGACCGGCTCGTATTCGAGAGCAAAATGAACAGTGTAGTATTCTCCCTCCAACTCTGGAAGTGATACACCATAGGCCGTGGAGCGGATTTTTCTTTTTCCATCCAAATCTGGCTGGAAAATATAAGGTCTATCTATTCTGTTGTGCCCCATCGGCAAATAAACATGATAACCATTGGAGGCCAATACCACGCTATCGATCCCTAACATGGAACCGGAGGAAATGTCCAGCAAATCGAAATGTTCGTATTCACTGCCGCCTCTAAAGATGGCCGCCCGTCTGGCATCGTACACGATCTTATCCGAATGAATCTGGGAAGGAATGGAAAGCTCCCTGTAATCTTCGGCATAGTTTTTCCAGACTTCCACTGTGATGTCTTGCGGATTTTTTAGCAGCTTGGAGTCTTCGTCTTGTACGGTTACCGCAACTTCTTGATCTTGCGAAAGATCTCCCTCGATATTGAAAGACTGAAACTCCAAATCTACATCCAGAAATGGCTCTACTACAGTGAATGGGACACGCACAAGTCCCTCTCCTCTCGAATAGTCTGTATCATTGCTATATACCTCCAAAATATAGAACCCACTCATCAGAGGACTTACCTTTTCGTTCGGGATCTGTATTTCATAATGGACATATGGGATACGAGTCGAACGAGAATGCCTACCGCCGGAAACTTCTACCGGCCATGAATTGCTGAGGTACTGTATTGGAGGCAATTCGGCTTCTTCTCCTTTCGGTAGTCTGTAAATACGATAGTAGAGAGACACATTATCATCCCCGATCAAATCAAAACCGATATCAATATGCTCCTCCGAATTCAAATGATAGTAGACTACCGGCCGCTCTTGAGATGTGCCCAACAATCTGGTCTGTACTCCTGCAACTTGTCTCTTTTCCTGAGCAACAGAAGTAAAAGAGACAAACAGCAGCACAACGTTGAGCAGTAAAACTCTAATTGCCATATCTTCCCAGTTGTTCTATGTAGGCGATTGAGCTTCCAGCAGCTCCTCTATAATCTTCATTGCGGAAGCATCCTCCCTTATCTTTACAAAATTCATTTCAGGATCCCGTCTCCACCAAGCCAATTGTTTGCGAGCATAGTGGCGACTATTTCTCCGTATCAAATCCACCGCCTCGTCAAGGGTAATTTGCCCATCAAAATAGGCAAACATTTCTTTGTATCCGAGGGTATTCAAAGCATTGAGCGAACGATACGGCCACACGGCCCGGGCTTCCTCTTCCAGCCCCTGCGTCATCATTAAATCGACGCGCTGGTTAATGCGTCGATACAGCTGTTCGCGCTCCATCGTGAGACATATCTTGAGTGTATCGAAGGGACGTTTTACGGATTTGTGCGTATGGAAAGAGGAGTATGGCTTGCCCGAGGCATGAAACACCTCCAAGGCATGGATAATGCGCTTGTGATTGCGAGGATCTATCCGTTTCAGATATTCCGGATCAACACGAAAAAGCTCTTCGGCAAGGGGTTCGACTCCTTCTGTCTCGAACCTACGCCAAAGAGCTGAGCGAAGCTCTTGAGGAATAGATGGGATGAAATCTATTCCGCTACAAACCGCATCTACATACATCATCGAACCTCCACAGAGGAGCTGTTTTGTTTTTTCTCTAAATAAGAGAGGTAAAAGCTTCAGAACGTCAGTTTCGTAGTCAGCTGCACTGTAAGCCTCCCATACATCTCTGCAGCCTACAAAATAATGGGGAACGGCAGCCAAATCCGCTGGGGAAGGGGCTGCCGTTCCTATGGGAATTTGTTTGTATACTTGGCGAGAATCAGCTGAGACAATGCTACATCCAATCTTCTGAGCCAAAGTCAAAGCCAAAGCCGACTTGCCAATCCCGGTAGGTCCGGTGAGCACAATCAATAACGGGCGATCGGCCTGTGTACTCATACGACTTGTCTCTTGCTGTATTCAAAGAAGATCAGCTGAGTCGGCTGGTATTTCGTCCAAATTGAAGAGTTCGTCTTCGTTGTAAGCCTCATCTCCATAGAAATCTTCGTCTCCCAGTTCGTCAGCCGTATTTGTGGTTGCAGTATGAGTTGCGACACTCCGCATTCCGGCTAATTCGATAGTAGAGGTCTGCTTGGGAGCATCACCTTGCGATAGAATACAAATAGGCTTGTCAAGGGTTTCGCGAGTGATCAATTCTACCACCTTCATGCAGAAGTAACGTTCGGAAAGCATATCGTAGACGAATATCAACTGCTGGCCAACCTCTTCTATCAAGTCCTCCAAACGGGTTTCGTCCATTACGTATTCATCCATATCGCTGGAGCTACCCATGGGGATTTGTGTGATCTCCTGTTCTTTTTGCCAATCTTGGTCACAGATAAAGAAAGAACTCATTTCTTTATCACTGTAGCCACAACAATCCATGATAGCAGTATGCAGATCGGCAAAAGTAGCATCGGTATTGATTTTGATCTCGCGACGGAAGTTGTCCACTTCTTCGCTTACTAATATGATCCTGTATAGCATGAGAGCTTGAGAATTTAGTTATGTATGAAAGATTGATAAATATCCAGTAGTATTAAGATCCGCTAACATAGCGAAGGTCTCTGAGTAAGGTCTGATTTTCAATCGAAGTAAAACCTGCTCTGGAAGCCAAAACAGCCTGCCAAAGCTCACGGTAGACACCCTCATTATCTACTCTGAAACGCTCACTGCCGAAGCTATCTATACGCTGCATCAAATAGCCAACAGTGAGAATATCGGGAGCCAAGGCAGGATGGTAATGTCCGACCTCTCGCTCTTGTTTGTAGAAAACCTCTATGATAATGCCCATTTTGAGCAGTCTGCGAATAATATTTGAGGTCAATTTGATTGGGATTTTGCACTCTGCCGAAATTTCTTCGGCTGTATAAGGCTCATCGTTCTGGACATTGTCGAAACGTTGAACGATGCGCGAAGCAACCAGTATAGTCAGAAAATCCAAGTAACGCCGGGAAATCGAGCGAGCGTCTTGCTCAAAGGCAAAGTTTCGTACATTCTGTATCGAAAAAGCCAACTGCGCCCCAAAAAGACAAATTGCCCAAGAAACTTGGATAAACATGAACATCAAGGGGATAGCAGCAAAACTACCATAGATAGCGTTGTATTTAGAAATCCATATAACCCCATTGATATACAAAGCCTGCAGCACCTGAAATGCTATTCCGGCCAAAACTGCCGATATAAGCGCAGGAAAAAACTTGACCTTCGTATTCGGCAAAGCCATATAAGAGGCTGTGAAAATGAATATGATGATAAAGAAAGGGGTCAGGTTGAGAAAAAACTCCAAGGCCGGAGCAATCAAACCGTACTGCATGGGCAATGCTGATCGAACGGTAGACATCACCAGGGTAAGACCGGAAGAAAAAGTAATCAGGATAGGGATGATGATAAAAATGGCGAGATAATCCACAATCCGACGTCCCCACGGTCTGGACGAACTACATTGCCAAATTCGATTGAAAGTATCCTCGATAGACACAATTAGAGAGATCACCGTATAGAGCAAAATCACCAGACCAATACCAACAAATACTCCTCCCTGAATTTGAGAGAAATAGTTATCGACAAACCCCATGATCTTATTCAGCTCTTGGTGGTGAGAAGGCAGATAGGTGTATAGAAAATTCGATAAGAGTTGCTGTATCCCAAAACCCTTGGCTATCCCGATAAGCACAGCCAACATGGGTACAATAGAAAGGATTGTATCGTAGGTCAAAGCAGAAGCTTTAGAGAAAAGGCCGTCATCTATAAAAGCCTTGGCAGATACACATACCGGGCGCAGAATACGTGCCAATACCCCTCTCATTCCCCTCAATTCATCATCCCGCAAACGCCACATATCGCGAGTAATGAAACGAATGCTTACCAATATCCATACCCAGACATAATGCAGCTTGGAATGTTTTTTGGGGAGATTTTCCCGAGACAATCCTTCGGATCGTTTATTCGACTTCTTAGACATTTGCGCTAAACTAACATACTTAGGTAGAGATGGAACACTCCCGGAAGGCAATGTACAAAAAAGAGAGCAGTAGACCTATAAGCCGGGTTCTGTACCACTTGACTTCCTCGAAGCAATAAGCGGTGTCTGTCATTTATCTGTTCGTCGAGTCTCCTCGCGAATCAAGCGATCTACCCCCCAACCTCAGGCGAGCAACCCTCAAACGTTGGTATACATGATCTTACAACCCACAAGGCGTACGGCCAGAGCCATCGCTGACCCTGCCGGTGAGCTCTTACCTCACCTTTTCACCCTTACCATGGCAAGCCATGGCGGTTCTTCTCTGTTACGCTACTCTGCCCTCACGAACGGCTACCCGTTAGGTAGTGTGGTGCTCTACGTTGCCCGGACGTTCCTCCCCAACTCTCTAAAGTCGGAGCGACAGACCGGTCTACTGCTTTTCTTTTTTATTCCAGAGCAAAGATACAAACGGACTCCGGGAATACAATTAGAGATAGGCCCTTATGAATGAGACGGGCTATGTCAAAATCGGATTTTGCCTCAGCCTCATCTTTGTTTGGGAGGCAAGCCAAAGCCTTTCCTCAATACGCAATGCACGGACAGATCAAAAAGGCTGTTACAGCTGCTTTCCACGAAAACGTTATATCCTCATGGCAGTCCTTCTCATGAGCCCGGCAAAGAGCAGCCGAATGATCGAGATGAAGTCAAGAAGCTCTTTTTTGCCCCTCCCAAAGTGATATGTTTTGTAAATTCCGCTTGGAACGGGAATCGGGAAAAAAGGGGGAAAAAAGACCTCTCTATATGGGTAGACACACCTCCCTTTTAGGCACTTCAGATTGGTCTCCCAGAACATCGATGAATAGGACATTCTGAGAGGGTCAAAATTCTCTCCTGAGAAAAATTTTGCTCTCTCCTGTGTTAGCGAAAATTCTCTCAGGAGAGAATTTTTGTTTTCTCCCGTGTCAGCAAAAAATACCTCCCGTCAGCATCAAAAAAGGGAGAGAAAACCCTCAGAAAAAGCCCCTCTATTTGGGTGGAAAAACATAGGGCAAAGAAAATATATTTATACAATAATATACGTAACAACACTTCTCAATTAGACTTCTCAATTAGTAATTTTCGAGGTTTGCATATTCCAGCACCAAGAGCAATATCACTTTACAACTTGCTCGTATCGGTTCTTTATTTTATGTTTGCTCATAGTTTTTGTATTCGGGTGTGGATGCAAGATTTGACCAAGAGGGCGATGAGGTTACTACTCCAGAAGGACTAGCCTCAACAAAAAGAGATTCACATCCGTTGTGTTTGTAATATTGAAGAAGAACCGAAAGAGTATGAAGAAGTCGATATTAATTTCCGTCCTTTTTGCAGCTTTTATAGGTACAACTGGTGCTCAAAACAAATTTCAGTTTAGGGCAGATGCGAACTTGAGTGCAAGCAAAATGCTCGTAAGTAATGCAGGAGAAGTTTTTGAAAATGGCTCTAAGCCGAGCAAACAATATCGATTCTCTGCTGGGGTGGATATTCCTTTGGGAACAGTTCTCTACCTCAATACAGGACTGACCTTCGCCACGAAAGGTGGCGAATTACAATATGATCTCCTCAAATTAGGAGTAAAAGAAGGGCTTATAAAAGTTCGGACAAAACAGGTGCAATTACCGGTCAATTTGGGATTTCGGTTGGCATTGGGGGATCTACTCGGGTTTTCGTTACAAGCCGGTCCATACCTAAGTTACGCTCTCTCCGGAGAGGCTAACTTCACATCTCATTTGGGCACCAACTACACAATAGGTCTCTACAGAGAATACAGCAAAGAAGAGCTTGACAATCTGGGGTTATTGATCAAAAAAGCAATCAAAAACGACGAATCATTGGCCAATCGTTTTGATTTAGGAATAGGCGCGACAGCCATAGTGGATATAGCCCGCTTTTACATACAGATAGGAGCCGAATATGGCCTCTTCAATATGCTCAACAGAGATGCCTTGGGAGACCAAATCAAAGCACTCAACAAAAAGAGCAATTCTCTGTCTATCAACAACATCAGCAGCCACATTGGTTTAGGAATACGTTTCTAAATAACTCCTATAGTTTGAAGTGAAAATTTAATCCAAAAAGTCATGAAAAAATTTCTTTTATCCGCAGCCCTCGTACTGGGCTCCGTAGCAGTAGCAAATGCACAGGTCGGCTTCAAAGTCGATGCAAACCTTGGCTTCAGTAACATTGACATCAACATCTCACAGCTAAGTCCCAAAATGATTCCGGGATATCGTGTGAGCGGAGCCGTAGAAATACCCTTTGCAGGGGATGTGTCCACAGGGCTATTCTACTTCTCCCCTGGGCTTACAGTGTTAAGCAAAGGAGCAAAGCTAGAAGCAGAGAGCTTGGCACCAGGCACCAAAATAGAAGTAACAGCAAGACCACATTATCTACAAGTACCCCTGCAGTTGGGAGCTCGCTTCCGTTTTGCAGAAAACATGGGTGTTTCTCTGCAATTTGGACCATACTTGTCATACGGATTTGCCGGCAAAGCGAAAGCAGAATTGACAAATTCAAGAGGTAAGATAGAAGAGGACATCAATTTGTTCGAGGACTCATTTATCTTGGACGGTAGCTTCAAGGTTAAAGCACCCCTCGAACGCTTTGACTACGGAGCAACGATTCAAGCTGCACTTGAGTTTTCTCGCTTCTATGCTCAAGTGGGAACAGACATCGGGTTTGCCAATGTTGCCAGCGATACCAACGAAGATACTTTGGGGAAAGAAAACAAAATAAAGAACTACGACTTCTTTGTAGGAGTCGGTATCAGATTCTAAGTTTTGCGAATTGGGATGGGATATCGTATGTCTTGATCTCTCCCCAAAAGGAAAAGCAGCTCAATCGATACTGTTGTGTTGATTGAGCTGTTTCAGTTAGCCTGAATTCGGTTGTAGTATTGTACTCACCCTTGGTACCCTCCTTCGCACAAGCTATAAACTATAACAAATCAACCAGCACTCTATCTAAAATGTACCTTCAAAAAGTCAGATACGCCGGAAATGTGTAACCCGGTTTTCTGTTCTGAAAAATCTGTTTTTGGAAGGCTACGTCCCCTTTTATTGTAGCCATGTTTTATCGATAAAAAACATGAAAAAGATTCTTCTATTCACAGTCTTTCTTTTGGGATCTGTAGTTATAACAAATGCCCAAATCAAGTTCAAAGTAGATGCGAACTTGAGTTTTAGCAATTTGGATATCAATGTTCTTGGAGCAAACCCCAAGAAAATTCCGGGTTACCGTGTAAACGGGGCAGTAGAAATGCCCTTTGCAGGCAAAGAATCTACAGGGTTGTACTATTTCTCCCCCGGGCTTTCTGTTTTGAGCAAAGGAGCAAAAATCAAAGAGCAAGGGATAACGATGGACCTTGAAGAAGGGGTAATGGAATTGACGATGCGTCCCCATTATCTACAAATCCCTCTGCAATTGGGAGCAAGGTTCAGATTCCCAAATAACTTAGGGTTTTCGTTGCAATTTGGTCCATATCTATCGTACGGTTTCGCTAGTAAGGCCAAACTAATAGAAACCGAACTATACTCCAAGGAAAAGAAAATCATAGAATTTGACTTGTTTGAGGGGAAAAAGTTAGAAGACAAGGAAATCAAACCTGCCTTCACGAGGTTCGACTTTGGAGGAACAGTTCAGGTTTCTTTTGAGTTTTCTCACTTCTACACTCAAGCAGGTACAGACTTCGGTATTGCCGATATTGCAAAAAGTATAGATATAGATAATGTAAGAATAAAGAACTCCGACTTTTTCTTGGGTCTTGGGGTCAGGTTCTAAATGACCTCTCAGGAAAGGAAGATGATTATCATTCTTATCTTTTAGCTAACAAAAACGGCGGTGTGCATAATACGTAAACGGCCTTGTTACTTGCGACATTTGGCTTCGGTTACATACTCCACGGTATGCTCCCTTCAGCCTCAGCCTTAGTACCTCACATTCTTCGCGTTCTAATATACCTAAACGGGGCTGTGGCAAAATTTGATTTTTGCCACAGCCCCGTTTAGGTATAACAATAATAACTTGCGCTATTCAATCTTGAGGTGAACCAATGAGCAAGGTCAATTCAACAAAATCTTCCACAGATAATTGCTCAGGACGTTTGTTTAGTAGCTCTACGAGCAAAGATTTTTCTTCGGGTGGTAAAAGCGATTTCAGTGAATTGCGCAAAGTCTTACGTCTTTGGTTAAAAGCAGTCTTCACAACCTGCTTAAACAAAGCCTCGTCACAACCCAAGGTCTGTCGGTCATTTCTACGAAGTCTAATCACCCCACTCTTCACTTTGGGAGGAGGAGAAAATACATATTCATCCACCGTAAACAAATATTCCACATGATACCAAGCCTGCAGCAATACAGACAGAATTCCATAGGCTTTCGGTCCGGGAGGAGAGGCCAAACGTAGAGCGACCTCCCTCTGCAACATACCCGTACAAAGAGGTATTTGATCCTTATAATCGAGCAAGCGGAAAAATATTTGAGAAGAGATATTGTAGGGGTAATTGCCTGTAAGACAGAAATGCTGTCCCTTTGGAAAAAGTGTTTTCAAATCCAAACGAAGGAAGTCGGCCTCTAAAAATCGGCCATCCAAGCCGGGGAAACGTTGGTGTAAATAAGTGATACTTTCTCTGTCCAACTCTACGGCATAGAGATCATGTCCTTTCTTTAGCAAGAAATCAGTAAGGACTCCCATACCTGGGCCAATTTCCAAGACTGGCATCTGCCCTACAGCCTCATCGGCAGTCGATGCAATACGCTCTGCTACAGATAAGTCTGTGAGAAAATGTTGCCCCAAATGCTTCTTAGCCCTAACGAGTCCCTTATCTTTCAAATTGTACATATCTTTGTGGTACTGGATGTGCGAAGATACCACTATTATGCCGCTGCGCTAATCTTGGGAGGTCCGGTAGCAAAGAAAATTTAAGGTATGAAGCAAACGAACAGCCCTAAAGTCTCCCCGCTGCGGTCATTGACCAAAGTCATCATCCCGCTCTGTTTTGGAGTACTTATATTGTGGTTGGTCTATCGCAATTTAGATTTAGAGGAAGTTCAAGAAGCTCTAAACCGAGGTTTTAACATCTGGTATATCCTCCTCTCTCTCATCTTTGGCTTGGCGGCCAATGTGGTGAGAGGTTTACGCTGGCAACTTCTTATTGAACCGGTCGCCACCCCCAAACCCAAAGCTCTCAATGCAGTACTAACAACCCTCGGCACTTACACAGTGAATATGGCCCTCCCCAGAGCAGGGGAGCTCTGGCGCTGCGCAGAAGAAGGGCGTTACGAACGCTTACCCTTCGCTCAACTTCTGGGAACTCTTTTCATGGATCGCATCATGGACTTGGTGGCTGTAGGATTAATATTTCTGGGAGTATTGCTTGGAGCCGGAGACTTCCTTTTCCGTTTTTTTGCTGATAATCAGTCCTCTTTTGGTGTTCCCGGCATTGCTACTATCTTCAGTTCCATGTGGCTCTATGTAGGATTTGTTATTCTTGTTGTGGGAACCCTTGTGAGTTACAAATACCTGCGACAGACCAAACCGATGAAAAAACTCGTCGAAATGGTATCGAAGGTCATTCAAGGTCTCTACTCCATTTGGCATATGAAACGCAAGTGGCTATTCCTTCTCTACACCGTACTTCTTTGGCTAGGATACTTCTTGTACTTCTACACGACTTTCTTTGCCTTTGGCTTCACCTCCAACTTGGGCTTTGGTGTTGGATTGGTAGCCTTCACAATGGGTAGTATTGCCATGGCCGTACCGGTGCAAGGTGGTATTGGGGCATGGCACTTCATGGTTATCAATACACTCACTTCTTACGGAATAGCAAAAGTCGATGCGGCTACATTCGCATTGGTTGTCCATACAATACAAACCCTATGGATTACGATTGTAGGGTTCGTGTCAATCATGCTTCTGCCTCTTGTGAACAAGGGCTACAACCGAGTCTCATCGCATCCAGAAGTCTAGTACACACAAAAACAATCTTAATAAATCGATTTTGTTATGGCTACAGAGATCAAATCACTCCAACCGGCAGCCGTATGGTCGTATTTCTACGAGCTTACTCAGATTCCTCGTCCGACATTTCATTGCAAAGAGGTCGGCGAATATATTTATCAAGAGGGATTGAGATTGGGACTGGAAACTCACAGGGATGATATCGGCAATGTGATTATCCGCAAACCTGCTACTCCTGGGATGGAGAATAAGCCGGTTGTCACTCTTCAGGCGCACATGGACATGGTACCGCAGAAAAACTCGGATGTAAACCACAACTTCGAGAGCGACCCGATAGAAGCCCATATAGACGGAGAATGGGTAAAGGCCAAAGGAACGACACTCGGGGCTGACAATGGCATAGGAGTGGCTTATGCTCTGGCGATTATGGCAGACAAAACTCTCAAGCATGGCCCAATCGAAGCTCTGATTACTGTAGATGAAGAAGTGGGTATGGACGGAGCGAATAATTTGCAACCGGGGTTCTCTCGCGGAAACATCCTACTCAATATAGACTCGGAAGTAGAGGGTTCTCTCTTTGTCGGCTGTGCCGGAGGAGTCGACGTAAATGTCTCTCTCGAATACAAAGATGATTGTCCTGTACCTAATTCAGATACAGGAGTTAAACTAAGCCTGAAAGGGCTCAAAGGAGGACATTCGGGAGTAGATATACATCTGGGTAGAGCCAATGCCAATAAGCTGATGTGCCGATTCCTCAAAGAAGCAATAGAGTTTTATGGAGCACGCCTGTCTTGGCTTGATGGAGGGTCTCTGCGAAATGCAATACCTCGAGAAGCAACAGCAGTTATTACATTGCCCAACGAAGATGTGGCAGGACTTTGGGAATTGGTATCCGATTATCAAGATCTCTTCCGTCAGGAGTATAAAGGGATTGAAGACAAAATCTCTTTCACAGCCGAACGAGTAGAATGTCCCGAACATCTCATTCCCGAGGAAATCCAAGATGCACTGGTCAATGCAGTAGAAGCCTGTGTCAATGGTCCAATATCCATGTTGCACGATTTCCCAGGCACAGTAGAATCAAGTACCAATCTGGCCAAGCTAAAGGCTGCAAATGGAAAAATAGAGCTCTGTTTCCTTGTACGGAGTTCCAGTGAATCTCGAAAAATGTGGGTGGCTTCCGCCATCGAAAGTGCTTTCCGCTTGGGTGGCTTTGCCGTCGAATTTGACGCAGCTTACAATGGTTGGCAACCAAACATCGAAAGCCATGCCCTTGAGGTGATGAAAAAAAGCTCTGCCAAAATATTTGGCTACGAACCCAATGTATTGGTGATGCACGCTGGATTGGAGTGTGGAATCATTCAGGGTGTAATGCCGGATATGGATATGATCTCGGTAGGCCCCGAAATACGTCACCCACATTCTCCAGACGAAAAAGTTCACATCGAGTCTGTAGAACGGGTATGGCGTGTATTAGTGAACGCATTAGAACAGTTCTAACGAATCTCAAACATAAAGTCGGCTTGGAGCTGATGAAACCTTTTTACAATGGACTAAAAACCACATCAAGATGAAAACAGCTTATGTTTTCCCCGGACAGGGGGCACAATTCGTAGGAATGGGGAAAGACCTCTACGAACAAAATGATATCGCTCGTGGCCTATTTGATACAGCCAATAAGCAACTTGGGTTCAATATCACAGACATCATGTTTGCCGGTACAGCCGAGGAACTCAAACAGACCAAAGTGACTCAACCTGCAGTTTTCTTGCATTCAGTTGCTCTGGCTCTCTCTATGGGAGAGGAACTCAAGCCAGATATGGTGGCCGGACACTCTCTGGGAGAATTCTCTGCTTTGGTTGCAGCTGGAGCTTTGACGTTTGAGGAGGGACTGAATCTGGTAAGTCGTCGTGCTCAAGCCATGCAAAAAGCTTGTGAAATATGTCCCTCCACCATGGCAGCCATCTTGGGGCTACCTGATGAACAAATCAAAGAAATCGTAGCACAAGTAAAGGATACAGTGGTGGCAGCCAACTTCAACTGTCCTGGGCAAGTAGTCATATCAGGAACAATAGAGGGAGTGGATACTGCCTGTGAACTCCTCAAGGCAGCAGGAGCCAAGAGGGCTCTCAAATTAGCCGTGGGAGGAGCTTTCCATTCTCCGTTGATGGAACCTGCACGCGAAGAATTGGCATCAGCTATCGAGCAGGCCAAATTCAACAAACCAATTTGCCCTATATACCAAAATGCAACAGCAGCTCCTTCTTCTGATCCGTCAGAGATCAAGGAACACCTTATTGCTCAACTCACAGCTCCAGTACGTTGGACAGAGAGTGTAGAGCATATGATTGCCGATGGAGCTACCAAATTTATCGAATTGGGTCCGGGAGCAGTATTACAAGGATTGGTAAAGAAAATAGACCGTTCCATCGAAGTTGAAGGAAGACAGTAGGCGTAAACTAAGGGATTCAAACAAAACCAAAGAGAGTGCTGTAGCGTTTTGCTCACAGCACTCTCTTTTTTATCGATATAAGACATATAAGACCTTGCATAACACAGTACTCACTACCTCTTCATTATCGATATTCAGGTTTGATTACCTACCCTCTTGAAGTCCGCCTATCCTCCAACCACTTTTGATTTATCGAATTTCTTGATATCTCTACATGCTCGAAGTATGCCTCCTCCTTCTCCTATGTCTGAAAGCTGCGAATAACTGAAAATTCCACTACAAGGAATTCGGAGGAACAGAGAGAAAAGGCAAGGAATCCCTTCTAAAAACAGATAGGTTTTACTTATACATTTGCCTGTAAATTCCTGCGATTTCCTTTGATCTCATCAGGTCAGAGAACAAGGATTTGGCTGCATACATTTGCACCGAAAAGAGAAAAACGACAATTAAAAACGATATTGATATGAGATTTACCGCCATCGACACCTCCGCTTGGGAGGAACTGAAAAAGAGCATCGAAGAACTGGCTCTTTGCATGAGAGAACATTTTGGCGCGAAACCCGAAGTCCCCGACCTGTTGCACAACGGGGACGTGTGCCGAATACTGAACATCAGCAAGCGAACGCTCCAACACTATCGGGACACGTCCGTGTTACCCTTTATCCAAATCGGGCATAAGTGCTATTACAAACGTGAGGATGTGGAAGCACTCCTCGAAAAGTCGAACCGAAAGATACAATGATTATGGAACACGAAATCGTAGACAAAGAAACGCCCGAAATGAAACAACTCATCTCAGGCATCAAAGAAGTGAGCAAACGCCTTCGGGAGATTGCCCAAACGCACCGTCCGCTGTTCGGAGGAGAAATTTACCTTACGGGGCGAGAAGTCTGCGAACGCCTTTTCGTCAGTCCTCGTACCTTGCAGGACTATCGGGACAAGGGCATTATTCCCTACACCCAAATCGCGGGGAAAATACTCTATCGCATATCTGACCTGCAACGAATTTTGAAAGAGAATTATCTGAGATAATGAGATAAAGCATACGGAAGAGGCTAATTTGTTAAAGTCGTGTTAATAGACTTTTCAGCGCTTGAAAACATCGCAAGAAACAACTATACTTGCATAATAAATATACGAAACTCATTGATTGTCGAAAGATTCCTATATCGGAAATTAAACAATTCGGAGTAAGTGGTCGTATACTTAATTTATTCATAAATAATTACGAATAGTATGAGAAAAATCTTGCTTACAACGCTACTCGCACTATCAACATTGTTTGCCTATAGTCAGAATCTTTATACCAAGACTTTCGGGAATCACACGAATAGGGCTATTATATTCCTTCATGGAGGTCCTGGATATAACAGTGCAAATTTTGAATTCACTACCGCTCAACAACTTGCTGATCGTGGCTTCTATGTTATTGTATATGATAGACGAGGAGAGGGACGGAGTAGAGCTTCTGCTCAATTCACTTTCAAGGAAACCTTTGATGACTTAAACTATATTTATCAAAAATACGGTCTTTCTAAATCAACGCTAATAGGTCATAGTTTTGGCGGTGTGATTGCGACATTATTTGCTGAGAAATATCCTGAAAAAATAGAATCACTTATTCTCGTAGGGACACCTGTTTCTTTGCAATCGTCGTTTAAAACTATTCTACAAAAGTCAAAAAATATTTACCAAACAAAGAAGGATAGCGTAAATCTGAACTATATTTCTATGCTTGAGAATATGGATAACGCAAGTCTTGAATATTGTTCTTATTGCTTTATGCACGCAATGCAAAATGGCTTTTATCATCCTAAGAATCCAACGGCTGAAGCCCAAAGTATTTATGAGAAATTTAAGACCGATTCCTTGTTGATAAAGTATTCTTCTCAGGCTTCGCCAGAGGCTGTAAAAGGTTTTTGGGCAAATGAAAAATACACAACTATCGACATTACAGCAAACATCAAACATCTAAAGACAAAAAATATGAACATTTATGGTCTGTATGGAAAAGACGATGGACTCTATTCACCTGATCAAATCAAGAACTTGCAAGATATATTAGGCAAAAACAATGTTATATATATGGATAATTGCTCTCATAATGTGTTTGTTGATCAACAGTCTTTATTTATTCGCAAGGTGCAAAGTTGGACAAAATAAAAAGTGGTTCCTGATACAAAAATGAGATAGACGGCAAAATCTCTTGACACATTCAGTATGTAAACATAAATAGATACCGCATATAGAGAAAATAGAAAGGAGCTTGCTCGTATTTATGAAGCAAGCTCCTTATATTTATACCAACTCTACAATATTCCTTTTTATATCAATCTATCCATATCCTTTGCAATCTTTTGGTCGGTGATTTGGGTGTAGATTTGCGTGCTGGAGATGGAGGCGTGTCCCATCATCTTGGCAATGCTCTCCATCGGAATACCTGCCTCCAAAGTCAGCGTGCCGAAACTGTGGCGAGCGAGGTGGTAGCCCAGCGGAGTGCGAATGCCACACGCCAAGCCCACGGCTTTGAGATGGGTTAGTAGTTTGCCCTTGCTCATCGTATCGGGAAATATCTTATAATCCCCCTTGCTCTCCTCCTTAGTGTAAAGCGAAAGTATCTGCTCCGCTATCGGATGCAAGGGTATCAGACTCTCCACTTCCGTTTTCTGTCTTGCCTTGCGGATATAGCGCTTCCCCTCACTGTTCGTTTCGATTTGCGAAGCTCGCAGGCTCTGTAAGTCAGCAAATGCCAAACCCGTAAAGACAGAGAAAAGAAACATTCTTCGGCTTAGTTCTGCCCCTTCGTCCTGCAATGGGAATGCCAAGAGCTTTGCCACATCGCCTTTGCTCAAGAAACGAGATTTGCGCTCCACGGCTTCATACTTCGCCCTCTCAAAAGGATTGAAGCGTATTGTGCCTTGACTGACGGCTCGATACATCAACCGACTCAACCAACAGAGATGCCCGTTTATCGTTGCAGGGGCGTAGCCCTCCTTCTTCAGGTGGAAACGATAATCATCAAAGAAATTCATCGTAAGAGCCGTTAGGGGAATATCCTCCTCGCCACGACTTCGCACAAAGGCATTGAGTTGCCTGTCTGAACACCGATTGTTGCTATACGTCCCCTCACTCTTGCTTTCTCGTTGAGCTTTCAATTCCTCCGTACTAAGGGCGAGAAGTGTTGTCGGAGTTCTCCCGATGCCTTGCAAGTAGTTCTTCAGAAGCTCGGCACTCACCGCTCCATATTTGTAGAGCAAGGTGTTGTACCCCTGTTCGATTTCCTCCCGAAAGGTTTGCAGGCGTTGGTTGGTCTTCTTGTCCGTCGTTTCCCTTCGCTTCACGCTCCAATCGTGGGGAGTGGTGCTTTCGCCTGTAGTTATCACCACGTTCGCTCCGTCTATGGTGATACGGCAGAGGATTGCTGTTGTGCCGTCTGCCTTGGTCTTGTACTTATTGATATAGAATAGGATTTTGAAGGTACTGCGCATAATCTTTTCGTCTGCTGTATGAATGGTAATTACTTTATCTCCCAAAGCTCCTAAGCTTTCGGACAAAAGCTTTATTGCTTTCTCGGAAAAGCTTAGGTGCTTTTGAGGGTATATTCTTGAATGTCACAAAGAGAGTTGTAAATCTTCGGTGAAAGAGAGAAACCGCTCGAACTCATCGAAGAGTTTCTTCGGGGTAACGTGGGCATATCGCTCGGTTGTTTGGATATTGCTGTGCCCCAACATTCGGCTTACCGTTTCGATGGGGACACCTCGTTCCAACGTTATGAGCGTGGCAAAAGTGTGGCGACCGACGTGTGCCGAAAGAGGAATGGAGATACCTGCCCGAGGTTGCAGGGCTTTAAGCTGGACACGGTAAGCAGGATAAGCAATGGGAGCGAAGAGCGTGGTACGTTCATCCGATTGATACCGCTCTATCAAACGAATTGCTTCAGGCAAGAGCTTCACACGACAAAGGGTATTGGTCTTTTGCCTGCGAAACTTTAGCCACAACGCCCCTTCATCATCCGTAAAGAGGTGTTCCCGATTCAGCGCAATCATATCGCAATAGGCTACACCCGTAAAGCAAGAAAAGAGAAAGAGATTGCGGGCGGTTTCCAACTCCACCTCATACGGCTCAAAAGTCAAGCTCTGCAACTTATCCAATGAAGCCCTATCCAAAGCACGAGGTTGTTTGTTCTCTCCTCGTTCAATCTGTATGTGAGCGAACAATTGTCGTTCGGTTAATCCTTCCCGATACGCCAAACGGCAGACTTTCTTCACGGCTAATGCCATCTTATGATAGTAGGCTTGCGAATGTCCCAGCTTCCCAACAGAATAATGTTGCAAACATTCCAAGAAATCTTCTTCCATCTGTCCGAAAGGAATGTCAGCCGTGTGGTACTTCTCTCCAATAAAGACTTGCAAATATTTACGGATAGTATAGTAACTACTCATAGTCGTAGCCTTTATTTCGATGCCCACCTTTTGCTCCATCTCCTTGACCATTCGGTCGTATCGTTCCAAAAAGGTGATTTGAGTTTGCATACTCCCTTGGAACTGCTCCTTGATGTCTGTCGCTGTAAATGCAATTCCTCGCTCGCAAAGTACACGATAAGCCGACTGCACCGAGAGAAGCAAGCGTTCCAACTTGCCATTCGTTGCCACCGCTTCACGGCTTTTGCCGTTCAGTCTGCTCTCACGAGCATTCCACAACTTCGGGTCGCACGAGAGTTTACAACTGAATTGGGCGATGGTTCGCCCGTAAGTTATACGCCCCATTATCGGAGCCTGTCCCGACTTGTCCAATCCGCTCTTTTTCAGGTAGAGCAACACCTTGAATTTGTCTGTTTGCATACGCTTCTTTATTATGGGCAAAATTACCCGTTACCGAAGCGTTTTCAGCTACGCAAAACATTGTGGTACAAAGAATAAGAACCGTAACGACAGAAAGGCGAATTACCGAACACTCTTCCGTCTGTTACTTTCTCTTGCCTCTTCGTTACCATTAGAGAAATGGACTAACGATTTGGTAACGGAACTTCTGCATAAATCCACATCTTCTGCTCTTTACACTCCAATGCAATCCATCGCAAAATTCCGAAAATCCCTCTCATTCTCATTCACTTACCTTCCATCCTCACCCTAATGCCCTTTCCGCTGATAGTTCCTTACCATACCTGAACTCCATCCCTTGTATCTCTCATTTTTTCCTTGATTACACCATTCTGAAAAGACTGATCAAAAGGGCATGAATAGACACTTGGGTACCTATTAACTATCTCGGTAATCAAAACATTGACCAAGTACACTGTCGGTACTTATGCAAAAATTCCCCCTTTGCCACCATGTAGCAAAGGGGGAACTCTCTATAATCCCTTCTATAAATTGGCCTACCACATTTACTCGCTCTCAGCGTAAAAAGAGCATGAAGAAGGAAGCCAAAAAGGTTCTTTCTTACTTAAGAACATCTTTCACCATATCGTTGGGAACCATTTCTTCCTGGAAAGTATAGGCACCAGTCTTGGGAGACTTCACCATCTTAATTACTTTCGAATAGGAACGGCTCTCCCCTTGCTTAAACGTAGCAACTGCTTTCTTTGCCATGAGTCAAAACCTCCTCTTACTTAATTTCCTTATGAACGGTCATGCGCTTCAGAATCGGATTGTATTTCTTGAGTTCAAGGCGCTGAGTCGTATTTTTCCTGTTCTTAGTAGTGATATATCTGGAAGTACCCGGCATACCACTTTCCTTGTGCTCGGTACACTCAAGTATGACTTGTACGCGATTACCTTTTGCTTTCTTTGCCATAGCCTCCTTATGCCTCCATAGTGTTTATTCTGGTCAGATAGCCTTTCTCTGCAGCTCTTCTGAGTGCGGCTTCCAGACCGATCTTATTTATTAGGCGCAAGCCTGCTGCTGACACCTTAAGTACAACCCAACATTGTTGCTCCACCCAAAAGAACTTGCGGGTAAAGAGATTCACATTGAAAGAACGCTTGGTGCGGTGCTTTGAGTGCGACACATGGTTGCCGACCATAGCCTTCTTTCCCGTGATTTGACACATCTTAGACATATCTTTATTTCTTATCGTTATTTGTTTACCAATATCACATACCTGTGGCACTACACCCATAGCATCACTGAGGAGGCTCACAAATCATCAGAAGTGCAAAGTAAGCTATATTTTCCTACTCACACAACCTCACTATACACACAAACACCCGACACTCTGCGGGTCTCATCCCCTCAAAGGAGCAAGTTGGCACCAAGAGACCTCAAGGATTACAAAGAATTACAAACAAGAGGTCGAAACAGAGGAAATGGAAAATCCGACAGCCAAGGAAGAAAGTCAGAAAAATAACAAGCCTTCCCTAGCAGTCAGATCAATCTCCTATCAACGAACCGTGTATTCGTCAGATACAGAGAGTTTTGCACGTCCTTTGGCTCTTCTGGAAGCCAATACCCGACGACCATTTGCAGTGGCCATTCTCGAGCGAAACCCGTGCTTGTTTTTACGCTTCCTATTCGAAGGTTGGAATGTCCTTTTCATTTTCTTTTATCAGTTATGCTTTTACATCTTCCGTATTGAAGTGCAAAGGTAGGGATCAATTCTTAATTATGCAAAGTCTTTAAGGGATTGGTAGAGCAAATGAACAGGCAACCCCATTACATTGTAGAAAGACCCCTCCACGTGATGAATGCCTACATACCCAATCCATTCTTGGATTCCATAAGCTCCAGCCTTATCATAGGGACGATAGTGATCTAAATAAAAATCAATCTCTTCCGAGCTGAGTTTCTCAAAACAAACTTTGGAGCAGCATGAAAAGGATTCCTGTTTTTCAAGAGAAGTAATACTCACTCCGGTCACCACGATATGCTCTTTTCCGCTGAGCTTTTTGAGCATACTCTCGGCTTCGCTGCGATCTTGAGGTTTACCTAAAATCTCTCCTTCTATAATCACAACTGTATCAGCCGTAATCAACAGAGTACTTGCCTGCATTCGCTCACGGTAAGCGGTTGCCTTAAGACGAGAAAGAAATAGAGGGACTTCTTCCAAAGGCAAAGAATCGGGATAAACCTCCTCTATGTCAGGAAGAGAAATCTGGATAAATGGGATATCAAGCCCGGCGAGCAGCTCTCGGCGACGAGGAGATTGTGAAGCTAAAACGATCTGATAATCCGAGAGAAAATCTTTCAACATAGCACACATTATTTTACCATCCCCATCCTTCTCCATTGGCCCACCGACCTTGTGCCTTGAGGGTTTGCTCTATCACATCGCGAACAACACCTTGCCCCCCGGCATAGCGAGAGATATAGCCAGCAACAGCTTTCACCTCCGGGACAGCATCCTGTGGTGCTACTGGCAACCCAACTGCCTGCATAATTTCCAAATCGGGAATATCATCCCCTACATAAATCAATTGCTCAGGATTAAGCCCCGTGGCATCCAGCAAATCTTTCAAACAATTGAGCTTACTCCTCACCCTCATATATACATAAGGGATACCCAGATATCTGGCCCGCTCACGCATAGCAGGACTTTCTCCTCCCGATATTATTGCCAACACATAGCCCTGCTTAGCTGCATACTGCAGAGCGTAACCATCTTTGATATTCAGAGTCCGCTGGGCTTCTCCCTCAGCTGTCATAGGGACGACCGAGCAACTAATCACTCCATCCATATCAAACACAAATCCGGCAATCTTTGTTAAATCGTATGGTATACTACTCACTTCTTTTTCTATTTAGACTCATTATGGATTCCGACATCAAATGATAAACCTGTTTAGAGTACCCTTCTGGCAGCATTTCCAGATGACGTTTTATGGTCTCAGTGTCATATCTAGCTGCAGGTCCGGTCTGAGCCTCTCTCGCAGGCATTCGCTGTACTTTGGCCGCAGTTTCTGATATAAGTGGAGCAAGAGCTTCCGGAGAAAGGCTTGCTCCCGACAAAATCTCCTCGGATAAACAGTATAAATGATTGACAAAATTACAGGCAAAAACAGCTGCCAAGTGAAGTTGCCTCCTCTGTTTTTCAGAGGCAAAAGAAACTTGAGAGCTAAGAATCTTGCCAACCGATGTCAAAAAATCGCATGCCGCCTGTGTACAGCCCTCTACATACAGGGGGATTGTCGAAAAGTCCAATCCTCGGTCCTTACTAAAAGTCTGCAAAGGATAAAGGACTCCACTGTCAGCATGATGTTTATGCAAAACCTCCATACTGATACTGCCAGCAGTATGTGCCCAAATACCTCTTGTTGCAGGAAGTGATTCGGCCAACGAAGCTATAGCATTGTCACTAACAGTAAAAAGATACAAATCTGCCGTCCGAATCAGTCTGTCGGTCGTAAAGATCAAATCTGGCTTATTCGACAATCTCTCCAGAAGAGAGAGACCATTCTGAGGGGTACGACTATACACCTGAGAAACGGGAAGCCCTACCCTCTCCAAGCCCAAAGCAAAATGAGTAGCAACATTACCACTACCCAATAGGACAATCTGCAAGTCAGGCCGGTTCATGATCCTCTTCTTTGCTATCCATATAGGCTCCAATATGCACTCGCTCCCAAAGCAACTCAGATTCCGGACGAGGCTCTTTATCCTCACCCTTATGCCCAATCGCAATGATAGCCAACACCTGCAACTGCAGTGGAATACCAAGTAACAGGCGAATATACTCTGCAGACTCCTGCCCGTTGACCGTGAGAGTATCGACTATTTGACACCAACACGAGCCCAAACCCAAATCTTCAGCCTGCAGTTGTATGTAAGAAGCCGCAAGCACAGCATCTTCAAACCAATGGGCAGAACAAGAGGGATCACCCAGCACAACAATTGCAATAGGAGCCTCTCTCAAAAATGCAGCTCCTTTCTCTCTAACCACAGACATTTTGCTAAGCATTTCTCGATCCTCCACTACAATGTATTGAGGGGAGTGCCTATTCCTGCTGGATGGAGCCCGAAGAGCGGAGGCCAAGAGAAGCTGAACATCCTTCGGACTAATTGGCTCATCGGTATACTTACGAATAGAACGCCTACGACAAGCCAAAGAATAAAAAGACTGATCTTTCATGGAGCTAATGTATAAAGAAAGTGCGCAGTTCTTCACCACGCACTCTCCTTTTCTATCAAAGTTTCCGCCAAAGAGAAAAACTCGGCGAAAGCAATCTATAAATGGATTATTCTACAAAAGAGACCCAGTTGTGCACATCAGGTTCATCTCCATACTGTATAGCGCGCAGCTTATGATAAAGCTCTTCACAGCGCTTACCTGGCTTTCCATCCTTACTAATCACATAGGTACGATTTTCGTCCGGATCATCAATACGCAAAATCGGGCTAATTACCGCTGCCGTACCACAAGCTCCGGCCTCCTCGAATGTAGCCAATTCTTCTTCCAATACCTTACGACGCTCAACCTTCATACCAAGATCTTCAGCCAACTGCATCAAGCTCTTATTGGTAATAGAGGGCAAAATAGAGGAGCTCTCCGGTGTGATATAAGTATTGTCTTTAATTCCAAAGAAATTGGCTGGGCCACACTCATCAATGTATTTCTTCTCCTTAGCATCCAGGAATAAGGGAGCAGAATATCCCATATCATGAGCTTTCACTGTCGGAATCATACCTGCAGCATAGTTTCCGCCAACTTTGATTGTACCCGTACCTAATGGAGCAGCACGGTCATAACCACGCAAAATAACCATCGGAGTCGGCTTAAAACCTTCCTTGAAATAGGGTCCTACAGGAGAAACAAAAACAATAAAGAGATACTCAGGAGCCGGCTTAACCCCTACTTGTTCACCAAGCCCCAAGAGCAAGGGACGAATATAGAGAGAAGCTCCGCTTTCGTAAGGAGGCACAAAACGCTCGTTGAGTTTGACAGCCTTCTTGCAGGCAGCTTCGAATATTTCAACAGGTAGATTTGCCATTACGACACCCTCACAAGAGCGTTGCATACGCTTGGCATTCTCTTCGATACGGAAGATACGAATCTTACCATCCTTACCACGGAAAGCCTTAAGTCCTTCAAAAGCTTCTTGTCCGTAGTGCAAACAAGTAGCTGCCATATGGATGTTGATATGCTCGTCGGAAGAAACTTCCAACTCACCCCACTTACCATTCCGATAATAGCAACGCACATTGTAGTCAGTCTTCATATAGCCGAAACCGAGCTCTGACCAATTGATATTCTCCATTTTCTTTTGAATTTAGATGTGGATTGGTTTAACATAATCTGTCTGCACCCGGAGAAACTCCTCCAAAGTGCTTTTCTACCTTCCACAAAGGTAGTCTTTTAGTTCTGTATTTATCACCCAAAAACAGATTAAAAAAAACATTGCTCAAAGGGAAGCATTATACAATCTCATTTGAGTGTATGAGTAAACAGAAATAAGCCTAGCCCACATTGAGCCACAGACTCCTCTAAAGTTATTGCTTGTCTTCTAAGCAGTAGAAAAAAAAGAAACTGCATAGGGCGAGTTACATACTTGCCTCATGCAGCTTCCAGCCCTTGTGTAAAAGGAAAAATTCGAGCTTAACGCACTCTTTCCACAATAGCCTTGAATGCTTCGGGATGATTCATAGCCAAATCGGCAAGAACTTTGCGGTTAATCTCAATCCCACTTTTGTGCAGAGCACCCATCAGACGAGAATAGGACATCCCTTCCAAACGAGCAGCTGCATTGATACGCTGTATCCACAAAGCGCGGAAGTTCCGTTTCTTATTTTTACGATCACGGTAAGCATAGGTAAGACCCTTTTCCCAAGTATTCTTGGCTACGGTCCAGACATTTTTACGGGCACCAATATACCCACGTGTCAGCTTGAGAATTCTTTTTCTTTTAGCTCTCGAAGCTACATGATTGACTGATCTTGGCATAATTCTAAATGTTTGTGATAGGCAGCGGTCGGAGTTAAATCACTACGGCTCTTCTTGGCTGACCTCTCTGTTATAAAATCTGTTCGTTACTCTTGATCAAAGGGGTTATCTCACACACAAGAGTTCCTTCACACGCTTCTCATCAACCCTATCCAACACTGTGAACTTTGTCAGATTGCGCTTCTGTTTCTTTGTTTTCTTGGTCAGGATGTGACTTTTGAAAGCGTGCTTACGCTTGATTTTACCGGATCCGGTAAGGGCAAACCTCTTTTTGGCACCGGATTTAGTCTTCAATTTAGACATTTGCTTGTTACTTAAATATTAAACGTTTACGCCTCGAAGACAAAGGCAACAGCCTAAGCCCCTACGGCCTTTATCTTTCTTATTCTTCACTTCTTTGGGCTTCTTCTGAAAGAGAAGCCACACCATCCTTGCCTGTGACAGGTTGAGGTTCTTTTTTCGTACTACCCGGCTTCTTAGGAGCCAACATAATGGACATACGTTTGCCTTCAAGTATAGGCATCTGCTCTACTCGACAGTAATCCTCAAGGTCATTGGCAAATCGCAACAACAGCACCTCACCCTGCTCCTTAAACAGAATAGACCGCCCACGAAAGAATACAAACGCCTTAACTTTAGCTCCAGACTCCAAAAACTCCTTCGCATGCTTGAGCTTAAAGTTATAGTCATGATCATCCGTCTGAGGGCCAAAGCGAATCTCTTTGATCACAACCTTGACGCTCTTAGCCTTTTGTTCCTTCAGGCGTTTACGCTGCTGGTAAATAAATTTCTGATAGTCTACGACCCTACAAACCGGAGGTTTGGCCGATGGAGAGATCTCCACCAAGTCGAGGTCCTGCTCTTTTGCTATCTTGCGAGCCTCCTGGATAGAGTATACCCCCTGCTCCACATTGTCGCCCACCAAACGCACTTCCCGAACACGAATATCCTCATTTATCCGGTACTGATCTTTCTGCCTTGCTTCTACCATTCAGTATCTATTAGTCATTGAGCTTGCAGGTTTTTTAGTTCTTTGTCCTATCATACCTCTACACAAGCCCTACTCTTATTCTTTTGTATTTCTCGTAGAGTCGTTTTCTATCAACACATTTACTCTGCGGAAGTTTCGGTCAAATCTGCCTGCCAAGCATTGACCATTGCATCCACTTCACCACAGATTTGCCCGGCAAAGGTAGTCAATTTCACCGTACCTCTATCTCCTTCTCCTTGTTTTCTCACAGAGACCTCCTCATTTTGCTCCTCCTGCTCCCCTACAATCAACATATAAGGAACACGTTTGAGCTCATTGTCTCGGATCTTTCGACCAATCTTTTCGTTGCGATCATCCACCTGCACACGAATATCAGCCTCATTAAGCTGGCGAGCCACCTTATAAGCATACTCATTGAATCGCTCACTAATCGGAAGTATCACCACCTGGTCAGGAGTCAACCAAAGGGGAAATTTACCAGCAGTATGTTCGATAAGAACAGCTATAAAACGCTCCATAGAACCAAAAGGTGCACGGTGAATCATCACAGGTCTATGCTTGCGGTTGTCTTCTCCGGTGTATTCCAACTCAAATCGCTCTGGAAGGTTGTAATCAACCTGAATCGTACCCAGTTGCCACTTACGTCCCAAAGCATCCTTAACCATGAAGTCTAACTTTGGACCATAGAAAGCCGCTTCTCCGTATTCAATGACAGCTGGTAAGCCTTTTTCCTGACAAGCCTCGATAATGGCACGCTCTGCTTTCTCCCAATTCTCCTCGCTACCGATATATTTCTCACGATTGACCTTATCTCTCAAAGAGATCTGTGCTTCAAAATTCTTGAAGTCCAAAGCCTTGAAAATGATGAAGATAATATCCATCACCTTGCAAAATTCTTCCTTAATTTGGTCTGGACGACAGAACAAATGTGCATCATCCTGAGTGAAACCACGCACACGAGTCAGACCATGGAGCTCTCCACTCTGCTCATACCTATACACAGTGCCAAACTCGGCCAAACGCACAGGAAGATCTCTATATGAGTGAGGTATAGCTTTATATATTTCGCAGTGATGGGGACAATTCATGGGTTTGAGCATGAATTCCTCTCCTTCCTGAGGCGTGGTTATAGGGCGAAAAGAATCTGCTCCATACTTGGCATAGTGCCCGGAGGTAACATAGAGTTTCTTGTTTCCTATATGAGGGCTCATCACCTGCTGATAACCGAAATGCTTCTGAATGCGCTTGAGAAAATCTTCCAACTTGAGCCTGAGTTGAGTACCTCTGGGCAACCACAACGGCAACCCTGCTCCTACGTTTTGAGAGAACGTAAAAAGCTCCAACTCCTTTCCAATCTTGCGATGATCTCTCTTCTTGGCCTCTTCAAGCATCTGCAGATACTCATCAAGCATCTTTTTCTTTGGGAAAGTAATCCCATATATGCGTGTCAGCTGCTTACGCTTCTCATCCCCTCGCCAATAAGCTCCGGCCACGTTGAGCAGTTTAACAGCTTTGATAAGTCCCGTATTGGGTAAGTGAGGACCACGACAAAGGTCGGTAAAATTGCCCTGTGTATACAATGTGATTGTGCCATCGGCCAACTCACTTATCAGCTCTACCTTGTATTCATCGTTCTTCTCCTGAAACATCCGGAGGGCATCTGCCTTGCTTATATCCCGACGAACAATAGGTTCCTCCTTGGCTACCAATCGACGCATACATTCCTCTATACGAGGCAAATCTTCTTCTTTAATAATGGCAGTACCCGGGTCTACATCATAGTAAAAGCCCTGCTCAATAGCTGGACCAATACCGAACTTGATGCCTGGATAAAGTTCCTCAAGAGCTTCGGCCATCAAGTGAGCACTTGAGTGCCAGTAAGCATATTTACCCTCAGGATCCTCCCACTTATACAACTTCACAGATGCATCGGAGAACAACGGTCGTTGCAAATCAAAAATTTCACCGTCGACACCGGCAGCTAAAACTTCCTTTGCCAAACGAGGGCTAATACTCTCTGCTATCTGCATCGGAGTAGTTCCGACCTCATATTCCCGAATGCTACCATCAGGGAACGTTATCTTTATCATGTTCATTATTAGTTTCTGATGTGACATTTTCGAGAACAAAGGTACTACAAATACCATTCGGGATTTTCATCTCATCTCTTTTACTCTTCTCAGTCACATTGAGTATCAATATGCCAAGCTCGGCAACAGAGGAACAGCCATTTGCCAAATCGCCATTCCGGCTGCTACAGATACATTGAGAGAGTGCTTAGTGCCAAACTGAGGGATTTCCAAACAGCAATCACACAAATCAATCAACGATTGCTTGACCCCAAAAACTTCATTACCCAAAATCAGGACATAGCCTTTTCCTCGCTGTGCATTCAAATCCTGTAGAAGTAAACTCCCCTCGGCTTGCTCCAATGCACAAATACGATAGCCCTTTTCTATATACCGGAATACGGCTTCATGCGGATCTGTAATCTTCTCCCAGCAGACACTATCCTCCGCTCCAAGAGCAGTTTTATGAATATCAGGATGGGGAGGACAAGCTGTAATACCACACAGCAAAACAGCCTCCAGGCGAAAAGCATCAGCAGTGCGCAATATTGATCCGACATTGTTCATAGAACGAATATCATCCAACAACACCACAATAGGCAATTTATTAAACTGCCGAAAGGTCTCTACACTGAGGCGTTGTATTTCTGTAATTTTCAACTTCCGCATGCCAATATCTCCTTTACAGCCTCTGCCATGGCTTCCATTTGTCTTTTGGGGGTTGAGGTGGCCCCACATATACCTATTGACCGGGGAATAGGCATTAACTGCTCGATAGACAATTCTTCCGGCGAACTCAAAAATACAGATCTGGGATTTGAGTCTTGACAATGAGCAAATAGCACTCGCCCATTGGAGCTTTTCTTTCCAGCGACAAAAAGAACCAAACCATGTTTGGCTGCAAATTCTCGAATGTGAGGGATACGGTTGGAGACTTGCCTACAGATTGTATCATAATGCTCAAAACGTACGCCGGGCTTGAGCCATTGTCCTATCAACTCTATGATTTGAGCATAGTCTTCCAGCCCCTTCGTTGTTTGAGAAAAGAGTAGTACAGGTCTTTCTCTATCTATGCTCTCTATCTCTTGTGGATTCTCGATCACCAGGGCATCTCCTTCACATTGACCTACCAAACCATTCACCTCAGCATGCCCTCGCTGGCCAAAAATAACAATCTGAGCACATATTTCCCTGGTAGAATCGTAAGCTCTACGAATACGTCGCTGTAAAGCCAATACCACAGGGCATGTAGCATCGACAATCTTCAGATGTTGCCTCTCTGCCATTCGATAGATCGACGGAGGCTCTCCGTGCGCTCGAAGCAAAACCTTGGCATCTCTCAATTGCTCTAAGTCTTGATAGGAAATCGTACACATTCCTCTGGCCTCTAACCTCTCTACTTCCTGACTATTATGCACAATATCTCCCAAGCAATAGAGCGTCTCTTTACTCTTCTCCAACTCTTTCTCCACTGAACGAATGGCGTTGACTACGCCAAAACAAAAGCCTGAGCCCTCATCTATTTCGACAATAGGTATCACAGCCGGCTCACAATCTCTTTGTATCTGTCTATCAGCCATTGGCTTTGTTCGGGGATTGTCATTTGAGAATTATCTAATACAAGTGCATCTTGAGCCTGCACAAGTGGAGACACGGCTCTGTGAGAGTCAATATAATCTCGCTCATTGATATTGGCTAACACTTCCTCCAATGTTGTAGCGGTATTACCTTTACTGCGCAACTCATCAAGACGGCGCTGTGCCCGGACTTCCGGACGGGCTGTTACAAAAACCTTCATTTCGGCTCGAGGGAAAACTGTAGTACCAATATCTCGGCCATCCATCACGATACCTTTCTCCTTCCCCATAGCCTGTTGTTGGCTCACCATGGACGAACGAACAAAAGGGATAGCACTAATTGGACTGACTCTGGAAGAGACTTCCATACTGCGAATTTCCTGCTCCACATCAATACCATTGAGCAAGGTATGCGATCGACCTTCTTCGGGGAAAAACTGAAATTCTATATGCAGATCTTTCATAGACCTCTGCAAAGCATCTTCATCCGGACTACCGTCTTCTGTCCATATTCCCTGCTGCAAACTATAGAGGGTCACAGCTCTATACATGGCTCCCGTATCTATGTACACATAACCAAGAGCTTTGGCCAAATCTCTCGCCATCGTGCTTTTGCCACATGAACTATGCCCATCAATGGCTATGATAATGCGTTTGTCCTTCATCGAATATAAATATCTCTACCTGTGATTAGCTATTACAATTCTTGCAGTCTCTTGCCAAGAGGCATACTCAAGCTGAGCATGATTGAGAGTACGGATGGGTGAAAAGATGTGGCAGCCAGCTGTATATCCAACTTCGAGGTACGTAGTCCTGCGCCCAATGAAAATCCGGATAAGGCTCCACCGTTCTGCACTCGCAGGTCTTCAGCCAAAGCCGGATTATAGGAGGCAATCAGATTAAAACGTTCTCCGGGTTGAAATTCCAGACCCAACAACAAATGTCTCAATCCCCGTCTAAGAAGAGGACGGCTCCTATCTCCCCACATACGAGGATTAAGATTATGGACAAGAAAATGGACTCTGAAAGGAGCATGCGAAAGCCCCTGACTCATTCCTAACTGTATGTCCCATGGCAGAAGCTCCCGTTCTTTGTGGAATCCTTTCAACTGCGTTCCAATATTAGTTGCAGCAATAGCCAAAGAGAGATCATTCTCATCATTATAATAGCTGACTCCAACATCGGCTCCAACACCAAAAGAAGAATAGGTGTCAATGTGGGAATACACGCCCTTTAGGCTTATACCTCCACGAAAATAGTAAGACAAATCATAAGCGTAAGTCGCCTGTAAAGCTAGATCAGTAGCAGCAAAATGCCCGGTAGGAAGCCCTTGTGCATCATAGCCTGCCATACGACCATATTGGACAAAACGCCCTCCTACAGCCCAAGCTCCACGCTCGTGCCAATCTTGACCATAAAGAACCGATCCGGCATGAGCCGAACCTATATAATTCAAATAAGAGAGAGCTAACTTTCCTCTCATTTCCTGACCATACAATCCGGGATTAGAAAATACCATGGCCGGGTTCTCGCTGATATAAGAAACTGTGCGTCCACCAAGAGCTGCTGCTTCAGCCGAAGCCGGTAGCTGCAGAAAACCATATACTTCCTTCTTAGACAGCTGTTGAGCTGATGCTGATATGTGAGGAGCAAGCAAAAACACTCCCCAAACAAGGAGAGCGACAAAGAGGTGAAACAGTGTTCGCTTATTCATACTCGCAAAGATAACACAACAGATGGCTTGTATCCCCTCTCGACAGAGAATACTCCCTCTCTCTCATTTTGGAGTGCCGAATATGATAAACGGAGTAGGGAGTAAAGAATCAAAGCAATAAACGGAGTAGAGCAATAAAGATCAGCATGTAATAGAAAGAGAGGGTTAGAAGTTGGGGTATATAGCGGGAGGAATAGATAAGGAAATAGTTAGAGCAATTGTTTGTAGTAGCATTCAGGCTGTGTTTTCTCTACCTCTTGCTTTCCTTCGCTCTTGAGGAAAGAAGAGAAGCAAGAGAAAGAGGTTAGAGAGGAAAGAGAGAGGAAAGAGAGAGAATAAAACAGCGGGAACAGCGCGGGCGCGGTCTAAAAAAGAATAGCGGGTAACAAGTCTTACAACTCATCACCCGCTAT
>NZ_FUXH01000018.1 GCF_900167225.1 Porphyromonas crevioricanis | reverse complement strand
ACATAGCCTCGATACCCATCAATATTTGCATCCTTCAGTGGGACATCACACCATCCTATGCCAGTAAAAGTCCCGCCAATGGGATAGAGCTCATCTTCAAGTCTAAAAGGGTGATCTGCATAACAGTATGCGAGAAGGGGACGGCTCTTTCCTGAAAGGAAAAGGCAATAGCAATGAACAATACTTCCATCCCTTTGTTTTGCAACAGAGGTTAACTCCAACTCAGCCTCTCGGGGAGTCCCATTGTCGTCTATCGTAACTGACCAACGCTCTCCTACCTTTTTGTTGGGAGAATGAAACAGGTTACGGACTGCCTTCTCTCCCTCATCTTGGCCCCAAATATCTCCATTGGGCTGGACATATAGATAGGAAGTAAAGACGGATACTACTTGTTTGAGATAGTTGTATCGCGTGCGTACAACCGTTTTCTTGATCTCTGTATCCAAGGTTTCTTCTGCGGTCACCTCATTGACTATAACGCCAATGCAACGCTCTGCTTTGTTCATGTCATTGTCAGGAGGGCCAATCATCCAGCCAGCACTTTCCTGATTGTAATACCACTTTCCTCCCACAGGGAGAAGATCTTGTGTGGCCTCTTCTGTCTGCGCTTGCAAGCTCAACCCAAACCCAAATGCAAACAAAGACAGGAATATAAAAAGTATGTTTCGTGTCATATCGTATTTCTGCTTAAACTCTATTCAACCAATATTTTTGCATAGCAATGGGGGTTATCCATTGACTTCAAGACATATATCCCAGTCGGAAGGCCCAAGGTAGAAACCTGACCATGCCCCATACGAACCAGTCGCCCATCCATGCCGTACAAATACAATTGTCCCGAAACTTCGCTGACTGCGACTCCAGACAGTCGATCATAGCGGTACCATCCCTCTGGGTTCTGAACAACCGGCAAAGCCAATGGGCGGTGGTATACACCATCTATACCGATATCATGAAAAGGATTTCTCTTCCACCAATCAGTTTCATAGACGGTACCGTCCGGAGCTACATAAGCCCGAGCTCCGATCTCTTCATCTTCCCGCATAGGGAGATCTGCATACCAAAAATTCACAAAAAAGCCTCCAATCGGATAAATACGATCACTAGGAGACAGTGGATCTCCTTCTCTATATATGTACCAATATGGGAAAGATGAGCCCTCCTCAGGGGTTACACTACGGAGAATGTAATAATAAGTTATACAACCATCCGGATCTTCATAAATATCATTCAAGGTAACAGTTGAAGAAATAGCATCGACCCCATCGATAGGTACATGATATATTGATCTATAACGAATAGTTACCGGCCACTTATCTCCGATCTTCTTACTTGGTGAGTGGAAAAGGTTACGAGCAGCACCTTCGTCTTCCCCCCAAAGGTCTCCGTTGGGGCAGAGATATAGGTAAAAAGTCGAAACACTATCTATTTCCTTGAGATGATTATATCTCGTCCGTGTGATGGTTTTCTTGATTTCCGTCCCCAAGTTTTCTTCCTTTATGACTTCGTATAAAAAAAAGCCGATCTTCCACTCATCTTTATTTTTATCCCTATCGGGCATATACGAAAAAGGGGTTACCTCTTCCGTTTGATAATACCATTTTGCTCCAACAGGGAAACAATCTTGTGTGGCCTCTTCTGTCTGCGCTTGCAAGCTCAACCCAAACCCAAATGCAAACAAAGACAGGAGAAGTACAAAAAATAAATTTCTTTTCATAACTAATACTTTCAAGAGTTAAACAACAAACCTATATCAGGAAGACATTAAGTAAGACGAAGAAAAGAACAAGGCATCTATTTTCGATGAGCTTTTCATTCAGGCCAAAAAGAGCCCAAGAAATTAACACTAAAAAGAACTTTTCTTCCTTCTCCTTGTGCTCTAAAGGTATTTATTTTACTTCTAAAAAACAAAAAAACACTCTTTCCATAAAAGGCATTCCTTCAAAAGTAAAGAGTTGCCCTCCCTAACTATTAGATGTTTCAATGTACATCACCCGTCTTTCAGGGGTACAAATAGCCTCTTCAACTAAACTACAACTTACAATCCTCAGAGAGAAAAAAACACAGAGTTGCATGGTATACTCAACTTCCAATTAAACTGTAATTCCCCCCTCTCCATCTGGATGGGTATTTGTGGGGATTTCTCCACAGACAGTTTGTCTTTTCCCCTTTTTTTTACCTTTGCGATAGTCGCTACATAGCGGTCATGCATTCTTTCCTCAGGACTATCAATGCAACTTTGTAAAACGATAATACAAGATTATGAAACCAATAGACCTAACTAAGTACGGCATTTCCGGTAATGTGGAAATCCTATACAACCCATCCTACGAGACTCTCTATCAGGAAGAATTGAAAGAAAACCTCGAAGGTTACGAAAAGGGACAACGCACCGAGTTGGGAGCCGTGAACGTAATGACCGGGATCTACACCGGTCGTTCCCCCAAAGACAAATTTTGGGTAAAGGACGATGTCACTCGAGATACGATCTGGTGGACAAGTGAGGAATACAAAAATGACAATAAGCCCTGCAGCCTCGAAACTTGGAAAGAGCTCAAAAAACTGGCAGCCAACCAACTGAGCAACAAGAGGCTCTTTGTTGTAGACGGTTTCTGCGGAGCTAATGCCAACACAAGGATCAAGATACGCTTCATCATGGAAGTGGCATGGCAAGCTCACTTTGTCACAAATATGTTTATCCGCCCGACAGCCGAAGAGCTGGCCAACTTCGGAGAGCCGGATTTTGTGGTGCTCAATGCATCCAAAGCCAAAGTAGAGAACTACAAAGAGCTTGGACTCAACTCGGAGACAGCAGTTGTTTTCAACCTGACCGAAAAAATGCAGGTGATCCTAAACACTTGGTATGGTGGCGAAATGAAAAAGGGGATGTTCTCCTACATGAATTACCGCCTCCCGCTGGCCGGCATCGCTGCCATGCACTGTTCAGCCAATACGAGTCAAGATGAGAAAGAAACAGCAATTTTCTTCGGACTCTCAGGCACAGGCAAGACAACCCTCTCTACCGATCCCAAACGCAAACTTATCGGTGACGATGAACACGGATGGGACGATGACGGTATCTTCAACTTTGAAGGCGGTTGCTACGCCAAGGTCATCAACCTGAGCAAAGAAAACGAACCAGACATCTACAATGCCATTCGCCGGGATGCTCTCTTGGAGAATGTGACAGTAGACAAAGATGGGCGAATCGACTTCTCGGACAAATCGGTAACGGAAAATACTCGTGTCTCCTATCCGATCTACCACATAGACAACATTATCAAACCCATTTCCAAAGCAGGCCATGCCAATAACGTGATCTTCCTATCGGCAGATGCCTTCGGAGTGCTGCCTCCGGTGTCTATCCTCACTCCCGAGCAGACGAAGTATTACTTCCTCTCCGGCTTCACAGCCAAGCTGGCAGGGACCGAGCGCGGTATCACGGAGCCGACCCCGACTTTCTCCGCTTGCTTCGGAGCTGCTTTCCTTTCGTTGCATCCGACCAAATACGCTGAAGAACTTGTACGTAAAATGGAGCGTGTGGGCGCACGCGCCTATCTGGTAAACACCGGATGGAACGGGACGGGCAAACGGATCTCTATCAAAGATACCAGAGGTATCATCGATGCCATACTTGATGGCTCTATCGACAAGGCTCCGACCAAACAGATACCCTATTTCGGGTTCTCCGTACCGACACAGTTGCCGGGCGTGGACGAAAAGATCCTTGACCCGCGTGACACCTATGCCAATGCAGCCGAGTGGGATGAGAAGGCTCGTAAGTTGGCTCAGCTCTTCAGGGAGAACTTTGTAAAGTTCTGCGGCAACGAAACTGGCAAAGCTCTGGTGGCAGCTGGTCCCACGGAAGAATAAAGAGACGGATCGGAGGCAGAAACTCTGTTCTGTAGCTGTTTCGGACTAAAGTCAAGAAAACATAAAGAAAAGCAGGACGAGGTAGTTCCTCTTCCCGAGACGACCGACAAAGCCCAAGCGTACTCCCCTGTATGCTTGGGCTTTATTTGGTTACCTTTGCGCGCACCTTATATAATATTGTGGATATATGAAATATGGATTTCTAAAAGTGGCTGCGGCAGTACCTTATGTCAAGGTAGCCGATTGTTTCTACAACATCAGCCGCATGAAGACTATGATACTGGATGCTGAAACCAAGGGCGTAGAAATACTTTGTTTTCCGGAACTCAGCATTACCGGCTATACCTGCGGAGACTTATTCTTACAACCATTCCTGCTGGAGAAAGCCAAAGAGGCGGTATGTCGTCTGGTGGCCGAAACGGCTCACACCCGAGTGCTGGTCATTGTGGGTGCACCGGTGCGGGTAGAAGAAAAGCTATTCAATGCTGCGATTGTTTTCCAGAGTGGTCGAATCCTGGGCGCCATACCCAAAACCTATCTGCCGAACTATCGAGAATTTCAGGAAAAACGTTGGTTTTCACCAGCCAGAGACCTGCAATACAGCACTGTGCTAATTGGAGAAGAACGTGTACCAATCGGCTGCAACCTGCTCTTCCGTTGTGGCACGGTAGGCTTCGGGATAGAGATTTGCGAGGATATGTGGACACCCTACACCCCCGGTACCCGTCTTTCTCTCTATGGAGCACAAATCATATTCAATCTCTCGGCCAGCAACGAAAATGCCGGCAAACACGCCTACTTGAGATCCCTGATTAGTGGCTTGTCTTCCCAGAGCATCTGTGCCTACGTCTATGCGTCTTGTGGCTACGGAGAGAGCTCCACAGACTTGGTCTATACTGGGAAGGCATTCATTGCCGAAGTGGGCACAATCGTAGAGGAAATGAAACGCTTCGACTATAGCGAACGCATGATCGTGAGCGATATAGATGTTTCGCGTGTGCAAACCGAGCGTTATATCAACAGTAGTTTCAAAGCTGCCGTCTCTCAACTGACAGACGAAGATTTGGTAGAGGTGCCCTTTGAATTGCGAAAACCAGAGGACTCTTTCCCTATGACACGCAAAGTGGAGCGCAACCCATTCATGCCGGACGACGCCTCCCGGAAGGAGCGTTCGGCTGAGATCTTCGATATTCAGGTTTGCGGTCTGCGTCAGCGATTGCACCATCTGGGAGCGGAGAAAGTATTGATAGGTCTCTCTGGAGGGTTAGATTCTACTCTGGCCCTACTTGTTACAGTACGGACCTTTGATATACTCGGGCTGGATCGCAAGGGGATCATATCAGTAACCATGCCGGGATTCGGTACTTCGAGACGCACACTTAGTAATGCGACAAAGCTAATGGATGCATTAGGAGTGACACGATTGGAGATAGATATACAAGAGGCCTGTCGCAGGCACTTTATGAATATCGGGCACGATGAGTCTGTACAAGACCTGACTTTCGAGAATACACAAGCCAGAGAGCGCACCCAAATCCTCATGGACCTCGGTAGTAAATACAATGCCCCCGTGATAGGTACAGGAGACCTCTCCGAACTCGCTCTCGGGTGGACGACTTACAATGGGGATCACATGAGTATGTATGCTGTCAATTCGGGGGTTCCCAAAACCACAGTGCAACTTCTTATCCGCTATATCGCCGAATCTACCGACATGGGCAGCCATATCTCTGACATCTTGATGGATGTGCTGGGTACACCTATCAGCCCGGAGCTTCTCCCCACAGACAGCAGCGGAGCGATCGTGCAGAACACCGAACAGAGCATAGGGCCGTACGAGCTGCACGACTTTTTCATCTACCATTTCTTGTACAACGAGTTCTCTCCCGAGAAGATTTTCTTTTTGGCACAAGTGGCTTTCGATGGGAAATACACCAAGCGAGAGATCAAACAAGTGCTCAAGACATTCTTCAGACGCTTCTTCGCACAGCAATACAAACGAAACTGTTTGCCGGATGGCCCCAAAGTAGGCTGTATAAGTCTCTCTCCTCGAGGAGAATGGAGAATGCCAAGCGATGCCGTCAGCAATATGTGGATCAACGAAGTGGATCAGCTGCCAGAAGACTAAAAAAATGGCATTCCGAGAAGGATAGCATTTCTTCTCTTTTCATATCTTTGCGCTATCCCCAAAATATCGAAATCTCCCTGTCCTTGTATTAGTTTACCAACAGTCGGAGCTTCGCTATTCCGGGGATAGTCTGTTTCATTCGATTTTCTTGCTTTCGATGTAATCACTCTTTTGTCAAATATCCACCTTTTAATGAATAACAAAAACGACATGAAAAATCTTACTCATTCACGAATGCTGGTTTTAGCATTCGCACTTTTAACACTGTCATCTATCTCTTTCGACCTTTCGGCACAAGAACGACAAGAAGAGAATGTTATCAAACTCACTACATCGATACCGGTGGGAAAAAAGATTTCCTTTTGGCTTAGATCAAAAGATGAAATCAAGATAGAAGGTGTAGAAAATTCGGGTGTCCTTATCAAACCACTAAAAGAAGAGGAAGAGTTTACATTCAGGGTAAGCAACCCGGAAATAAAGATTATTGGTCCAGTAATCGATTTTTCGGCAGTTAAACAACAATTGATCAGCCTAGATCTGAGTGGTATCAACACACTGGTAAATGTATCTTGTAACAACAATCAAATTCGCGAACTGGATTTTTCCTCCAACAAAGGAGTACAACGTCTAGACATTTACGGAAACATTATTCGCAACGAGAATATGACCAAGATGCTCGAATCTTTACCGAAAGCATCCAACTCCAAATGCGAATTGTACGTAATAGACAGCAAAAACCGTAAGGAATGGAACATATCCACCAAGGCAGATGTAGCAATAGCCACAAAAAAAGGATGGGATGTGCGTGATTTACGAGGCGACTACATTAATATTTCCGAAACGGATAATGGAGAAGAATACGAAGGAGAGACCACTCTGCCGGAAAAGTTTTTCACAGTAACTTTCAAACCCACAACAAATGGAGAGATAAGGATCGAGGGTGATCAGGATCTTTCCAGACTTGCACTGGGAGCAGAATTGGCAGTGACAGCAACTCCTGCAAATGGCTACGAATTGGACAAACTATTAGTTAACGAAAACCTCGACATACGTAGCCTGAAACGCTTTGTAGTAGATGGCGACATCGAACTCAGTGCCGTATTTAGAGAAGTAGGATCAATCTCTAAAGTGGCCAACAACAACCTTAGACTCTATCCTACCGTAGCCAAAGATATAGTCTCTATCAAAATGGCAATAGCCAACGAACAAGTATTCGTATTCACCGTAGATGGTCATATCGTAGCAAACACCTACACCAATGCCGAAGGCTCAGCCGTACTGAATGTATCTAATTGGGCTAAAGGCCTCTATATAGTAAAAGCCGGAACTCAGACTAGCAAGCTGGTGAAAGACTAAACAAACCGGACTTGCCCAATGGGAGAGCATCGCTCAGGTAAGTATGTCTCCCTCATAAGAGCAGAAAAACAAAAAACGGCCGCATCGATTATAATCGATACGGCCGTTTTCTTTTGCACTGAATCTACAGAGAGAGACCCTCTCTTAGAGACTTACCGGCAAAGCCTGCCAAGTGTGCTCTATCCATAGTTTCTGCAACTCTTCAAAATCCCCCAAGCCAATCAGATGGCAATGTTCGTCCTGGCAGGTATAGCCATTTTGTGTCAATTGCACTTTCCAGCTCTGCTCTTCGTCCGGTTCGTTCGGATCATAATCTCCCGCCATATCATTGCAAGCATGATCTCCGGCTACAGACATCAACGGCACCAAATGCACAGCCTCGGGATGCCGAGAAAGAGCAGAAAGATTGGCTAACAAATCAGAAAATAACATCCCCGGATATTCAACCGTAGAGAGAAATAGTCTGTCATTGAGACGTGCAAACTCGTCCTGCACATAGTGATAACTCCTATTTCCAGCCTCATAATCGGCATTATTGGCATTTCCATGCCCCATAAAAGCTACAGCATGCCCCTTATGCAAGAGGTCAGCAAAGTGATCGTGCAGGATATGTGCCACCCGCTTAGATTCCTCCTCACTACTCAACAGAGGCTCACCCAGACGCACGGAGACCTCAGGATACCTCTCTAAGAAAGGTTTTATATAAGTATCACGCACTAACAAATACTCCTGCCCCGGAATGATATGCAAAGATTGCACTACGATCTTCCGGTATCCGGCTTCTGTCAAAGCCTCCAACCAAAAGTCCGGAGTGTGATATTGTTGCCCCGTTTTCTTCGCCCAACGTTTGATACAGATCTTAGAGGTAAAAGCCCAATAGATATCTCTATCGGGGAAAGCCTTCCGATAGGCCTTGGATATTCGAGCATAGGTCTGATGTGGCCCCGGATAAGTGCTACCGAAAGTAACAAGCAGAAGAGCCTCAGAATGTTGTTTGTCTATCTTGGTAAGGGCTATCAAAGTTGAAACTCCCTCTTCCGAAAAGTCTGACATGAGAGAATCGGAGTGAAGAGCAAGGAAAAGGTTGTTTTGTTTATTCATCATCATAAGATTTTCAATTGAGAATTGGGAAAGATAGCAAGAGGATGAAGCTATTCCTCCACAACGGACTTTATGAGCGGAAGCAATATCCGGAAAGTGGTACCGACACCGATCTCGGACCTCAGTACGAAAATTTGCCCGGCATGATACTCCTCCACAATACGTTTGGCCAAAGAAAGCCCCAAGCCCCACCCTCTCTCACGTGTGGTGTAACCAGGACGAAAGATCATGCGCAGTTTACTCTTGGCTATTCCTTTGCCAGTATCGGAGAAATCAATAACGGCATTGCGACCTTTCTGTTTGAGGCTCAAGACGACCCGACCCTTTCCCTGCATGGCATCGACGGCATTCTTCAGTAAATTCTCTATCACCCAACTGAGCAATGTCTCGGAACCGGCAATCATCACGATTTGCTCCGGCAATTGCAAATCAACTGACACTTGCTTTGAAATGCGAGGCTGCATATAGTCTATTGTCTGCCTCAATACCTGGGACAAATCTACAGATGAGGTGACGGATGCAGAGCCTACCTTCTGAAAGCGATCCGCTATCATCTGCAGCCGGTGCGTATCTTTCTCTATCTCTGCAACAATCTCCGGAGAGAGTTGCCCCATGCGAAGCAGCTCCGTCCAAGCCATGAGGGAAGATATGGGAGTTCCTAATTGGTGGGCCGTTTCCTTGGAAAGTCCTGCCCATATACGATTTTGCTCGGCTCGTTTGGTAGCTAACACTGCCCGTATAGCAAGAAAAATAAAAAGCAATATCACGGCAAGCTGTACATAGGGGAAGAGAAGTATTTGCCTTAGGGTACTACTGTCGGAGTAATACAGATATTGCAGACCTTCGGGTCCCATGTCTATAACAATAGCTGGATAACCTTCCCGGAAATCGGCCAACTTGCCTTGCAATTGGGCTACTGAATCGGAGCCGGATACGGATATATTATTGTAGGATACGATAGAATCTCTCTCATTGCACAGAATAGCAGGTATCGTCTTGTTGGACTCTATAATCTTGAGCATCAAATCCAAGGCTTGGTCTCCATCTGCCTCTTCTGCGGCCAACTGACGTGCAGACATAGCCCAAATCTCCATCTTGAGCCTCTCCTCGTCGGCCACCTTATCGACCAACTTCTTGGAGACAAACAAAGAGGTAGCAACAATCACAGCGGCAGCGAACACAAAGAGCAGCTGAGACCACACCCTCCTATCCTCTATCATTGTCACACCCGATCCGTTTTGGTTACGGTTAGCAGCAACGCTGTCAAGCAAACAACATTTTAGTGCGAGATGCTGCCAAAGACTTTATCTCCGGTGTTATATGGCGGCGCAAAAGTTGCAAGACAATGCCAACAACAGCCAAGTCGTCCGAGAAGCCGATGATGGGAAGCAAAAAGTCCGGGATCAAATCTATCGGTGAGATAAAGTAGCCCAGGGCTGCGATTAGAATCACTTTGTCCTTGATCGAGAGAGATCCTTCTTTGAGAAGATAATAAAGCACGAAAAATTGCTCCACAGCAACTCGACCTATCAGTCTCGCCACCTTGCAGAGCTTGGATAGGAATCGATTCTCTCTATAGAAATGGGCATAGGGGGCCAAGTCATGCAAATGGATAGAATCGGCAAATGATTCACCCTGTTTGTAAGTCTTTTTCTTTCTCCGGATCATAGCCAAACGATTACTAGTGTTTGATTGGAAGACGCTGCATATAGAAAACCTCTATCGTAGCTGCAAACTTATCTATTGTGTTTTAGTTGTGCAAAACATACCTTTGTCTCAACAGCCAATGGGGGTAGATCCTCGATCATTCCGAACGGCTGGACAGATAGTAGAATTAAAACCCTGCACAAGGATAAACAAAGCGAATCAGATGAATGCATTGCAATTCCAAGACAAACTTCTCAGCCTACAAGATAATATGCGCCACTTTGCCCTGTCTCTTACGACCAATGTAGAGGACGCAGAAGATCTGATGCAGGATACGACGCTCAGAGTACTCAACAATAGAGATAAGTTCAAGGACAACATCAACTTCAAAGGATGGGTACTTACCGTGATGCGCAATATCTTCATCAACAACTACCACAAGGTTGTGCGTATGCAGACAGTCATTGATGACAACACGGATCCATACAATGTGCCTCTGGTGGGGGAGGGAGGTCTTAATACTCCGGAAGGGACGATGGATTTGAGCGAAATCACTCAAGCCATCGCAGAACTGCCGGACACGCTCAAGGAGCCGTTCTCCATGTATGTAAGTGGCTACAAATACAATGAAATAGCTGAGACACTTGATTTGCCTTTGGGTACAGTAAAGAGCCGGATATTCTTCGCCCGCAAAGAGTTGCAACCCAAGTTGAAACATTTCCTCTGAAAAAATTCTATAACAGCATAAAAGCAATCCGGCCCTGTAACTTCATAAGGAAGTTACAGGGCCGGATTGCTTTTTGGGAATATTCATAAACATTGCCTACGAGTAATCTCCGATTTTCTAACGGAGAGCATTGCTCCCAACCTCTGAGGATGCAGCAAAACATTCTAACTAAGAAGTTGTGCTATGCTCCATGAATGATACCACCACAGAAAATCAGCATAAAGCTATCCTTTAGAAATCTAACAGCCCAATCATTTGGCACAAATGATAACATTCACCGCTTTTACCTATTCTTTTGCTTCACCAGAATTGCAAATTGAGTGGGGTTGCTTATCTTTGCGCCTATACTAAAACTACACATAGTATTGTCCCGTGAATAATAGTCAAGAGCAAAAGTCGCAAGCGCAGGGGAGAGCTAAAGGCCCCGGGGCTCGTCTCCGCTCCTATCGGGAGTCTTACAGAGGTTGGCGTGCCCGGCACCGCTACATCCCATTTGTGGCCGTTGCTCTGATATCCCTGCTTATGATTTTTGTATTCAGCGATCATAACTTGCTGCAGACCTACAAACGAAGCAAACGAATCTCCGGCTTGAAAAAGGAGCTTCGTCGTGCACGTGAGTCTTACAGACAAGATAGTATTCGTTTGGAAGAAATACGCAGCAATAAAGATGGTGTTGAACAAATTGCTAGAGAACGCTTCATGATGAAGGCTCCGGACGAGCAGGTATTCCTCGTGGAGGACAAACCAAACGAAAAGGACAAAGGACAATCACAATGAAAGATTATCCCTTCCTCTATCAATCGGGAGCTATCCTACTCATTTTAGGCTCGGCCCTCCACATAGCACTGTGGTCATATGCTCCTTGGCTCTATGCCTTAGGTGCCGGGCTATACACATTGTACTTCTTGTTGCAACCCCACAAATCTTATGAGGTACGTGAGCGAAGACTTATTCGAATGAATTTGTTTTCCGGCTTGCTGTTTATCACCTCTGCTGTATTCCTTCTGCGCAATTCCACTATGTGGATCCTCTTCTTTGCCCTGGCAATGGTTTTCGCCATCTATGCAGGGCTATTATTAGTGTTCAAAAAGAAATCCTAACCTCATCTTCCCATTAGTACGAAATTCAGATGAAAGCCCCTCACAGTACTTCCGGCTCTCGCAAAGCTATCTCGGCTCGGCAATGGTTTGTTTCTGATACAGCCGAGGAGGGAGATTTGAGCTTAATAAACTTCCTGCAAAGCTGCTTGCCGGATAAGAGTCGCACGACTGTCAAACAATTGCTTCGCGACCGTTTTGTGAGTGTAGATGGTATTGCTGAAACAGTGGCCAATAGGTCTTTGCAGAAGGGACAAAAGGTAGAGCTACATAAGTATCCCATACCAGATGAGATACACCACCCACTATTGGAAATTCTCTATCAAGACGAAGACTTGCTCGTCTGTGCCAAGAAGCCAGGCATATCTACCGTAGCCAGTGGGATGGACAGACAACACACGGCCATGAGGATCCTCTCAACTCATCTGAAGACCTACAATCCAAAGATTAAACTCTTTATGCTCAATCGTCTGGATAAAGATACCGGGGGGATTGTGCTTTTCGCCAAGAGCCGGGATGCACAGGAATATATAACTCGCCAGTGGACCGAAATAGTAGAAGAGCAGGTCTACCATGCAGTAATAGAGGGGAGACCCGAAGAAGATCGTGGCATTTTACTTAAGCCTGTAGCAGACAAGCAAAACAAAGATCATAAAGAAGATCCGGCAAGTCTCATTTTCTCCTCAGAGAATAGAATTTTCAACTCAGACGCATCCTCCTCTGCCGGTGTGGCTTCTTACAAGGTTATTCGGCACGGCGCATATTGTAGTTTGCTGGAAATATCTCTGAAACATGGGCGGAACAATCAAATACGAAGACAGATGAGGCAGGCCGGTTTGCCATTGGCAGGGGATCGGCATGGAGGCTCTATCTTTCCGGAGCTTGGCTGTGTGGCTTTGCAATGCACTCGCTTGGTGATGCGACACCCAATCAATGGGCAGCGAATGACATTCAAGCAAGCTATCCCCGCACTTTTCAGACGTCTGATGCAAACCTCGGCTTCTACCTCCGAAACCAAGACACCCCTCGACAGCAAGAGCCAGGAAAAAAAGCGATACAAATAATTGATATTCGTAGGACAAACGGAACAGTAGATAATTATTCACAATACATAAGTTAATATTCCCTATGAGATTTGCACGTAAGATCGTGGCTGCAATCACTACCCTGGTAGCAGTCATGTGTACATCGGCCTTGATGGCTCAGGAGTACAAGTGGGACATCAAACTGGTGGATGCCCCTTCGGCTGAGAAAACCATTGTTTTCACTGCGACAATCAACCCCGGTTGGCATATCTTTGGCTTCAACCAAAAAGAAAATGGCCCCAACTCTCTGGAAATTGTTTACGAAAAGCTCAATGGAGCCAAGCTCGTGGGCAAACCACAGCCATCCAGAAAACCGCACGAAGAGTTTGACAAAGACTTCGACATGCAGGTTACCTACTACGAAGGGACTGTTAGTTTCAAGCAAAAGATACAAGTGACCGACCCAGCCAAGTTTTTGGCAGAAGGCTATATAAGGGCACAGGCTTGCACCAAGGATGCATGTAACCCTCCCACTTCCGAAGAATTCAAATTAGACCACAAGCTACTCTCCTCTGCTTCTGTAGCCTCAGCTCCGGTTGTCGCGGAAACTCCTGCAGAGCCTGAAGAAAAAGTTACCACTGCAGCTGCCGACACAACAGCTCAAGACTCAGTATCAACAGCGATGAGCAATGCTGTTACTGACAGTGATCTCTGGAAACCTGTCGTTGCAGAGTTGAAAGCCTATGGAGACGCGACGCTCAATCAGGCAGACTCTTCTCTTTGGTTTATCTTCCTCTCCGGATTTCTCTATGGGTTCGTGGCATTGGTAACTCCTTGCGTTTGGCCGATGATCCCGATGACAGTGAGCTTCTTCCTCAAGCGAAGCAAAACACGCAGCAAAGCGATCAAGGATGCTATCACCTACGGTCTCTCTATCGTATGTATCTACCTGCTGCTGGGTATTGTGGTTACACTGATCTTCGATGCGAGTGTACTCAATAGCATGGCTACCAATGCCGTATTCAATATCATTTTCTTCTTACTGCTGGTATTCTTCGCTATTTCTTTCTTCGGTGCTTTCGAGCTGGTATTGCCATCCAAATGGACTAACAAACTTGATGCTAAAGCCGACAAAACAACTGGTCTGCTCAGTATCTTCTTCATGGCCTTTACCCTCACGCTGGTATCTTTCTCCTGTACAGGCCCCATCATCGGCACTTTGCTGGTGCAGGTAACTGCTATGGGTTCTATCGTAGGTCCGGCTGTCGGTCTGCTTGGTTTCGCCTTGTCTTTGGCTTTACCATTTACCCTTTTCGCTATATTCCCCAACTGGCTGCAGAGCATGCCCAAAAGCGGTGGATGGCTCAACTCTGTAAAAGTTGTACTCGCTTTCCTTGAGTTGGCATTGTCCCTGAAGTTCCTCTCCGTTGCCGACTTGGCTTATGGCTGGCATATACTCGACAGAGAAGTATTCGTTTCCCTCTGGATCGTGATCTTTGCTGCTTTGGGCTTCTACCTGATGGGTAAGATCAAGTTCCCGCACGACAGTGATATGAAGTTTGTGAGTGTAACTCGCTATTTCTTAGCTACAATCTCGTTCGCTTTTGCCGTATATATGGTACCCGGCTTGTGGGGTGCTCCACTCAAAGCAATCTCGGCATTTGCACCTCCTCTGAAAACACAAGACTTCAACCTTTACTCGGGAGAAGTGCATGCTAAATTCGATGACTATGAGAGTGGTATGGCCTATGCAGCCAAGCAAGGGATGCCGGTATTGGTAGACTTCTCCGGATTTGGCTGTGTGAACTGCCGCAAAATGGAGAATGCCGTGTGGATCGATCCGGAAGTGAAAGGCCTGCTGGAAGACGAATATGTATTGATCACCCTCATGGTAGACGACAAAACCCCGCTACCAGAGACGATCAGTGTAGAGGAAAATGGCAAAACCGTGAAACTGAGGACCATTGGTGACAAGTGGAGCTATCTGCAAAGAACCAAGTTCGGAGCTACTTCACAGCCTTTCTACGTTCCACTGGACGCCAAAGGTATGCCACTTAACCTCTCCCGTGGATACGATGAGGACATACCGGCCTACATCGACTTCCTGCGCACCGGTCTCAAAGAGTTTAAGAAACGGAAATAAAGACTCCGTACTTATGCACACCAGAGAACAAAAGCTGGAGGCTTTCGGGAGGCTGCTCGATGTCATGGATACGCTCCGGGAGCAATGTCCATGGGATAGGAAACAGACTAACGAAAGCCTCCGGCAAAACACTATAGAGGAGGTATATGAGCTGGCCGATGCCATCATACAAGATAACCCCGCCGAGCTTCGTAAGGAGCTCGGCGATGTGCTCCTCCATATTGTATTCTATGCCAAGATTGGAGAAGAAAAAGGCTTGTACGATATCGCAGATGTCGCCAATTCTCTGTGTGATAAGCTCATCTATCGCCACCCTCATATCTACGCCTCCACCGAAGTCCATTCGGCAGAGGAGGTTGCCAACAATTGGGAACAGCTTAAACTAAAAGAAAAAGGAGGCAACAAGACTGTATTGGGAGGAGTACCTCGCTCTCTACCCGCTCTCATCAAAGCCTACCGTATTCAGGACAAAGCTCGTGGCGTGGGGTTCGATTGGGAGCACAAAGAGGATGTATGGCAGAAAGTACAGGAGGAATATCACGAAGTACAAGAAGCTATCAAGCAGGGAGACTCATCCCTTTTGGAAGAAGAATTCGGAGACTTGCTCTTTGCGGTTATCAATGCGGCAAGGTTGTACAAGATCAATCCGGACAATGCACTGGAGCGAACCAATGCCAAATTTATCCGCCGATTCAATCGAATAGAAGAATTTGCAAAGTCTCAACAGAGAGACGTGGCTTCTCTATCTCTCGAAGAAATGGAAACCATTTGGCAACAAGCCAAAGAAGAGCGTTCTTAATCTCCTCTCAATTCAAAATCCAAAGGACAAAAACTCTCCAACATTCACCCTTCACTACCCAAGATTTGTATCTTGCGCAGTGAGGGGCTTTTTGTTTTTACTCACAACCTCCAATGAGACCATTGCAAAGACTCTCAATGGAGGATAAGTTTTGCTCAAAGCATATAGGAATAGAAACGAGGGCAAAGACATCATGGTCTACGTCGATCCGGCGTTTTGCTCAAAGCATATAGGAATAGAAACACATGAATCTGAAGAAATTATTTACATCACTGGCTTTACCCCTGCTCTTTAGTCTGGGAAGCCAAGCCTCGGCGCAACTCTCACAAATACGGGCAGAGGCAAACCCAGGAGAAGAGAGTTTGGAGCTACTGGAAGATCAATTCTTCTACGAATTCGATGAGACCGGCAAACCCCGTCATTGGGAAACTTCCGGCAAATCGAGGAAAATAGAAGGAGGTTTCAATGCCAGCACAGGCTTCTCCGTAGGGATCAATACAGGAGACGGCAAAACCGGTTATATCAGTCAATCGATAGATCTAAACCGAACAGACAAACAGGTAAACCCCGGAGATATGCTCGAGGGACTTATTCACTACCGTTCGCAAGCTCCGAGAAATCCGGCTGGAGCATTTCGTCTGGCCTGCCACTGGCTTGACAAGGAGGGGAAGCAACTCTCTTCGGGCGAAGATGCCTTCATCAATGCCCCAGGCAATTGGTTTGACAAACACAAAGCATGGGGAACCATTCGTTTTCGTACGATTGCTCCAGAGGGGGCTGCTCGCTTTGTCTTTCGAGTAGAAACAAATGCTCACACGGAGACTGAGTTCGACGACTTCAGCCTGCTTCGACTTATACCATTGGATCGAGACCGTCAATTCATCTCCATCTTACCCGAAGTGGCCACTGTAGAAGCTAAAGTAGGTCAACCCAGCACCGGCAAGATGCTTGTGCAGGGGATGGGGCTATTGTCTACACACGAAGCTTATGTCGACTACCCCAATGGTGAAATGAGCCTCTCTTTGCCTAAACTTCCCCAAGGGAATAGCATAAACGAGATCTCATATACAATCACACCCGAAAAAAAGGGAGCCTACCCTCTGGGGAAAACTTCTATACAATACCCGAATGTAGACCCTATCGCTCGATTGAACATTCAGCTCTATGCCATCGAGCCGAACAATCCTCCTCAGGTCAAACTCAAGAGTATGGCCTCCATACCCCCCTTTAGGGCTTTTCCCGGACAATCGGATGCCAAAGAACTTTCCTTTGATATAAGTGGAGAAATAGCCTCAGTAAATCTGGCTATAGAACAAGCAGAAGGGGGGCCATTCCGTCTAAACTCTGCACAATTCTTCTATAGTGAAAAGCAAGGGAAAGTGCTCAACAACAGTGTCAAACTGTCTTTTGCCCCCCAAAAACCTGGCAAATACACAGCCAACTTGCGTCTCTCGACAGCCATGATGGACACTGTCCGCTACGAGCTATCAGCCGAATGCCTTGCCTGGGGAGATACATGGATAGAAACTTTTGAGACCGACAAAAAGCTTGACCCTCGATTTGTAGGCGAAGCGTGGAAGAACTACCACCTTTTCGACCGTTCTTACTACCGTCTCGATGGTCGCTGGAAAGCAGCCAATACAATAGAATTGGATCCCAATGGTCTACTGGAATGCGATGAGACTTTTGTAAATGGAATTGCTTCGATTCGGCTACAACCCCACTCTTCTTCTGTCTATGAATTGGAAATAAGCCTCGACGGAGGAGGACACTGGCAGAAAATAGGGCAACAAGGCGAAGCATTTGTCCCTGCCACCAACAGACCTACTCGCTTTCGCATTCGGAATACATCAGAAGAGAAGAGTCTACTCAACCGAATAGAAGTGATTGAGGGGGACAAGGCTTTGCGTACTGTATTCGACAAAATAGAAAACTGTATGCTACAGCCCAACGAAGAACAACCTGTGGAGCTCTTGTCAGAAAAATTTGAGAGTCTGCGCCATACCCGTCCATTCAATCTCAGTGGCTGGCAAAGCCTTATTTTTAAAGGCAATCGACCTTTCTGGGGTTGGGATCAGAAAAATTTTACCTCCGGCGAAACCGAAGAGCGTTGTGCTCAAATCAGTTTCTACCGCCTTGGAGAAATTATTGAGCAAGAACACGAATCATGGCTCATTTCGCCTGCCATCTCTTTCCAGAAAGCCAAGTCGAAAATTCTTACATTCCGTCTTCGCTTTTCTCTCCCTCCCAAAAATCTTGAGGAAAAGTTCGGAATGTACATTATCACAAAGCAGTCCGGTAAGCTAACTGCTCAGTACTTAGACATCACCAAACACCTGCTGGTGAAAGATCTTGACAGAGACTCCTGGTACGACTATTTTATCGACTTATCTCAAGACAATAGTATACAAGTGGAGGACCTGTTCTACCTCGGTTTCAGCCTACACAGCCCAGAAGCAGGAAATGCAGCTACCCTTGCTTTCATGATCGACGATGTCACATTCGGCCGTACCGACCATACAACCATCAAGACAGACAAAGATCTTCTTCTGTTCCAATTCATCCCCGACATCAAGACAGCTCCCCAATCCGTCTCGGTTACAGTCGAAAATCCTCGCAATCCGATCTCGGTGAGTGTCGAACCTCGACAGGCAGCCCGGTATTTTGCGGTGGATAAAACATCTATACCGGCCGAAGGTGCTGAGATACAGACCGTATTCAAGGCCAAGGAGAAAACGGATCGTGCAGCAGCTCTGCTACTTCAAACTCGTGGTGGTTCATCCGCTTTGGTAAAGCTATTGGCAACCCTCGATTCGGGGGTAGAGATACCGAGCTCGGACAACGAGATAACCGTCTACCCTACTATTACAACAGACCTGCTCCACATGAAAGGGAACTATTCTCACTTCTATCTCTTTGCAATGGATGGACGGTTGTTGTCACAAGGAGGTTACACTCACTCGCTGGATGTATCTTCTCTGCCAGCAGGGCGGTATCTGATGATGTTTGTAACAGCGGAGGGAAGCTCTACAAATAGCTCTTTCGTAAAGGAATAAAGGCTTCTTTGGAAGGAGGTGCAAAAAATATCTCCAGTGAGGGGAAATACCACTACTATACTGGTAAAACGCTCACTGGAGATATTTTTGCTCTCCTAAAATGATAACGATGTATACTGAAAAATCATTTTTGTCCTATCATGCCTATCGGAGACCATTACTTTAATTGTCCTGATAAGGAAAAAGGGAAAGACATCCCACATTCTTATTCCTCTTTTCTCGAGTATATAATTTCATAGTTGGCAGTTGTCCCCATTTCTCCCAAAGCGTTTTTTCCCTTTAATCGCTTCACTTCGATTTCCTCGCCTGTAGTTCCATCCAGAGTAATGATGAATAGGCCTTTGTTGTATTCCTTATAGCTTCCCTCGAATTCTAACCTCCATGTGGGATTGTCATCACTAGTTCTATTGATGCCTATCACTTGATTTTTCATGGATTTAACACCGTGTGCCACCAAATACTGCTTTATATTTTCCCACGAAAAAATGAAATCCTTATCCAAATCCTCCTCCCTGATTAGTTTTCCTTGCTTGTCGTATTCTCTGTATACGCCAGTCATGAAATCGTATCGGAAATACAGAAAGGACAGTTTCAAATGGCCTGTTTTGTAATATTCGTAAACCTCTTCGAATTCAGACCCCTCTTTGGATATAAACTCATAAAATGATTCTGCTGTCTCTTGCTGTCTCACCATTACACTGTCATTCTGCCTAAAACAGTATTCGTTAGAGTCATTCTTATTCCTATTGAACGCACGAATATCAAAAACCCTTGTCATGGCAGTTTTATCATTAGATAGTTTGCTCTGCTGTCTTCTTCCATTGCACCCAGCTCCAATAAGGACGATAAGTGCTAATAAACATATTGACTTCATTCTTTCTGCTTGTTTTGATGTAATAATAGAACTCAAAAATCCTACTCTCTTGCGACCGAAATATGGAGACAAAGTTGAATCAAGAAAGAAGATAAGTCACACTTCTTAAAGCAACTAATAGTCTTCTTTTTGCGGATTCTTCTCTCTGTCAAACCAGAACTTTCGTTTGAGGAATTCCCCATCAGGAGAAATATCTGAGCACATTTCCGGCAAAGCTGCCTGCACTTTAACCTCGCAGTTTAGTGGCATTTTGCTCACATACACTTCTACATAATTGGCCATTTTGATTTGCGTTTGTACTCCTAATTATTGAACTGCGCAAGGTAAGAATTTTTAAGAAAGAGAGTCGTTACACAAGTTTCACTCAATTCCCGATACTCTCATTCAGGAGGCCCAGTCATCACCATCAATAAACCTTTGTTTATTGATATATTATTCCATTTCTTATTCGGTTGCATTTTTATGCCCTGATTGGAGGCTTTTTAGTGGGTTTTTCTCTCTCATTTTTGATGTCAAGGGGAGGCATTTTTTACTAACACGGGAGAGAGCAAAAATTCTCTCCTGAGAAAAAAAACGCTCTCTCCTGTGTTAGCAAAATTTTTCTCAGGAGAGAATTTCGACCCTTTCAGAAGGCCGATGAATAGAGCATTCTGGGAGGCTCATCCCAAGCCTATAAAAAGGGTCTGACTCTTTCGCAGACAACAAGCTCTTTTCTCTCCGTTTTCCCGACTTTTGATATGGTCGAAATTTTACAAAACACACCAGGTTTAGTGAAGGGAAACAAATGCTTTTTGAGCCCTCCACACATAATTCTCAATTGCAAGTACAACAATCCCCGTAAACGAAAGGCCAGTTAGGGGACAGCGAGGAGCATATCTACCTAATACTCCACACATTCTAAGTATTAAGTATCAAGAACATGGTCACATACTTCCGAAACTTTTTTCTACTTTTGTCCCGAACCAATAGCAGTAAAACCGTCTCTCACAGTGGCCTCAAGAGAGGGCAGAGCAGACAGTATCGGAAAAAGAATGAGTAGTACACGATTATCCGCACGGGCTTTGATTTATGCTTTTTGCATAGGTCTGTCCGTACTGCTTGTGGCAAAATCTTTCGCAAGCAACACTCCCCCTCCAAAGAACACGAAAAAGACGACATCCGTCATTCCTCAGAAGGAGGAACAACACCTCTCCGTATCCACTTTGGTCTCTCAAATCATCAAGGAAGGGAAGAAGTTCTTGGGCAAACCCTACCGATATAAAGGTCCCTCCAAATTCCCGATGGACTGCTCGGGCTTTGTCTGTCATATCTTCTCTCAATTCAATATCCAACTCCCACGAACCTCCCGAGATCAGCACGCTTACACTGAATCTACCGATAAGCCACAGCCGGGAGACCTTATTTTCTTCAAGGGAAGAAATGCTCGCAGCCCTCGCGTAGGGCATGTGGCTATGATTGTGGAAGTGGATGGAGACGACATTACCATGATGCACAGCAGCTGCTCCAGAGGGATCATTGTGCAGAAATACAATACACAGCCGTACTACGTCCGTCGCTTTATAGGAATTGGGAGGGTACCCGAACTGGCAGAAATGCTGAAAAATGAGGAAGGACAGAAGAAACTACTCTTGCTCCAACCCTACCTGCCCGGCTTGGGTCTGTCTATCTTCTCTGACTCCCTGCAAGAAGAGGGTAACACAGGCGATGTAAACACTCCGGCCTACTCCACCGAGACGATCTGACAAGACCTTAACAACCAAGTGTACCCCCTCTCGAAGGAAGTTTGTACAAACATCTTCGAGAGGGGATTTTTGTATGCCAAAGCGAGGTAAAGAAAGTATTGCAGGAGGGAAACCCTGTGGAATAATCTCGAAAAATAACAGAAAGCAAGTTAGCAATCTGTTGGAGAGAAAAAGGCAAAGCTTGCATACCCAAAAAGACTATCTTTGTGAGTTGTATAATGTGGACTCAGCACAGAAGCAAAGGCGAATGGAAAAAGAAATCAAACGAGCACTTGTATCGGTCTATCACAAGGATGGGCTGGATGAGATATTGAAAATGCTGCACCAAGCAGGAGTAGAACTCGTATCCACAGGAGGAACAGAAGCATATATCCGCTCTCAGGGTTATCCTTGCACAGCTGTGGAGCAACTCACCGAGTATCCCGAAATGCTGGACGGACGAGTAAAAACTCTGCATCCGAAAATCTTCGGTGGAATCCTGGCCGTCAGAGATGATGCCGGACATCAGGCCGATGTAGCCAGCCACAAACTTCCACTGATAGATTTGGTAATCGTAGATCTCTATCCCTTTGTCGATACGGTGGCTTCCGGAGCTTCTGCTGAAGATATTATCGAAAAGATAGATATAGGCGGTATCTCCCTGATACGAGCAGCAGCAAAGAACTACAAGGATGTGATCATCGTTGCTTCCAAGGATCAGTATCCCGCCCTTCGCTCCCTGCTTGAGGACAAGCACGGGAAGAGCAATGAGGCCGAACGTCGTTGGTTTGCCAAGGAAGCCTTTGCTGTAAGCTCGGCCTATGACGCTGCCATATTTGGCTATTTCGATGAGGGACGGCTCTCTCACTTGCGAATTGCAGAGGACACGCAACGGATGCTCCGCTATGGAGAAAATCCTCACCAGAGAGGGATGTTCTACGGAGATCTCGACACCGTATTCGACAAGATACAGGGCAAGGATCTCTCCTACAACAACCTGCAAGATCTCGAGGCCGGCTTGGGGCTGATAGACGAGTTTACAGCTCCGACTTTCGCCATACTCAAGCATGGCAACGCTTGTGGGATAGCCTCCAGAGAAACTGTGTCCGAAGCCTGGCAAGCAGCTTTGGCAGCCGATCCGGTATCCGCCTTCGGAGGTATACTGGTATGCAACAGCCCAATCGACGAAGAAACGGCCAAAGAAATAGACAAACTATTCTTCGAGCTGATCGTAGCTCCGGACTATGAGACAGAGGCACTGACTCACCTGACTCGCAAATCCAACCGTATCATTCTCTCTCGCAAAAGCCATACACAACCCGAATGGCAATTGCGATCAATGCTGGGCGGTATGCTCGTACAGGAGCGAGACAGCGTCAGCGAGACAACGGAACAGATGCAAACCGTGACCAGCCAGTCTCCTTCGGAAGATGAGTTGGTGGACCTTGTCTTTGCTGCCAAAGTGGTAAAACACAGCAAAAGCAACGCAATCAGTCTGGTGAAAGACAGCCGCCTTTTGGCCTCGGGAGTAGGACAGACCTCCAGAGTTGATGCTCTGTGTCAGGCCATAGAGAAAGCTCGGAGTTTCGGCTTTGACCTGCAGGGTGCGGTCATGTCCAGCGATGCTTTCTTCCCTTTCCCCGACTGCGTAGAGATTGCAGCAAAAGCTGGTATATCTGCTATCGTCCAACCAGGAGGCTCCGTAAAGGATCAACTGAGCATAGACAAAGCCAATGAATTGGGAGTAGCGATGGTATTCACCGGCCTGAGACACTTCAAACACTAAGTAATAAACACAAGCCTTGAAACAGAGGATGAGCCCGGCATATCGGCAGTTTCTCTGGCAGGCTTCCGCAAGACAGCTCACAAAGTAGCTTTATCAAAATCATGGGTCTATTCAATTTCAGACAATCGTTGGCTATCGACCTGGGAACAGCCAATACAATCATAATCAAAGATGGAAAGGTCGTGCTCGACGAACCTTCGGTAGTATCTTTCGACTCCAGTACCAACCAAGTAATGGCTGTGGGGAAGATCGCCAATGAAATGTACGAAAAAGGCAATGCCAATATACGCACGGTGCGTCCTTTGCGTGATGGGGTGATAGCAGACTTCAATGCAGCAGAGCAGATGATACGTGGGATGATCAGAATGATCAGCAAAAAGCGTTCATGGTTCTCTCCCTCGCTTCGCACAGTGGTATGTATCCCTTCCGGGAGTACGGAAGTAGAGATACGAGCAGTGAGGGACTCCAGCGAACATGCCGGCAGCCGTGAGGTATTTATGATCCATGAGCCTATGGCTGCTGCTGTAGGTATCGGTATAGATGTATTGGCACCGGAAGGCAACATGATTGTAGATATAGGGGGGGGTACTACAGAGATTGCAGTGATCTCTCTCGGAGGTATCGTAAAAGATCAGTCTATCAGAATTGCCGGTGACGTATTTACACAGGATATCATAGACCATATGCGCAGCACCCACAACGTGAAGGTGGGTGAACGCATGGCAGAGCAAATCAAGATCAATGTAGGCTCCGTATTGCAAGATCTGGAAAATCCACCCGAGGAATACGCCATTTGGGGGGCAGACCTGATGGACACCCTGCCTAAGCAGATCAAGGTCACTCATCAGGAGATCGCACACTGCCTGGAAAAATCAGTACAGAAGATAGAAGCGGCCATCCTGAAAACTCTCGAAGAAACCCCCCCTGCTCTCTATGCCGACATCGTAAAGAACGGAGTCTACCTGACGGGTGGAGGTGCGCTGCTTAGAGGTATATCAGAACGTCTGACCTCTCGCTTTGCTATCAGCTTCAAGGTGGCAGAAGATCCACTATTGGCTGTGGCCAAAGGGACAGGTATTGCCGTAAACAATATTGACACGTTCAAGTTCCTCATCAAGTAGAGCCCTTTTGGCCGTTTTGTCTGTGCTTTCCTCCAGTAAATAGAGCTATAGCCCGGGAGATCGAATGAGTAGGCTGTTTGCTTTCTTTGCCCGCTACAAGCATTGGCTGGTTTTCTTGGTGCTGGAGATTGTAGCCTTGACAGTGCTGTTCAACGACAGTCTGTACCACCGTAGTATTGCCTTGGTGGCAACCAATCGGCTGTTGGGTCGGGTCAATGCGACAATCAGCTCGGTGGGCGAGTATGTCCGGCTAAAGGAGCAAAACAAATCTTTGCTGCAAGAGATTGCATCTCTGGAAGCCCGCTATTATATGCTGGAGCGGGATATACAAAGGGCAGCTGCCGACACCGTTCGCCCCGTGGTTTTCGCTCTCGACTCCGGAATAAGATATAGCATGCCGAATTATGTCACTGCCAGAGTGATCCGAGCATCGAATCGCAAAACGGACAATTACCTCTCCATAGATAAAGGTACAAGAGACGGCATAGCCAAGGATATGAGTGTGATGAGCGCAACAGGTGTTGTGGGTACCGTTGCAGCCGTATCTGAGAGTTGCGCTTTGGTGGTTCCTCTGATCAATTCTAAGCTAAGGTTAAGCTGTAGGATCAAGGGGCGAGACTTCGTAGGCTCGCTCAGTTGGGACAATCCCTCCGACATCACTCATGCCAGACTTTCTGACCTACCCAGACATGCCACCGTAAAGGTGGGAGATACCGTGGTTACCAGTGGCTATTCGTTCACCTATCTACCAAACTTGATTGTTGGCACAATAGAAAATGAGGAGTTGGATCACAAAAGCATACAAACCACTCCGGAGCAACAGATAGATATTTCTTCGCACACCAATTTCTCTTCCGTCCCGGTGAGACTGGCAACTGATTTCTCTCGTCTCTCCTTTGTATATGTCTTCACGGAGCAACCCTCCCCGGAGATACAACGCCTACAAGACTCTTTGCCGACCTATGCACGCTAAACAACACCTAAGTTGCATTCTATCGGCAGTGCTGCTGGCCTTGTGCCAAGTCTGGCTGTTCAGTCCGGTCTCTCTTTTCGGCTTTGCCACACCTCTGGTCTATGTGTACATCTTACTGATGATACCTCACCGGGCATCCCCTCTTACCACTCTGCTCTACGGATTTTTCTGTGGTATGCTGGTGGATATTCTTGGTAATTCTCCAGGCCTGCACACAGCAGCTCTTACGGCCACAGCATTTCTGCGGAACTACATTGCAGTTCTCTTTGTCTCGGACGACATTGAGCTCAAACACCTCCGCCCGGGTTTGCGATTGATGGGTGGGCGGTTTTACCTCTTTCTCTTCCTCCTATCCGGGTTACACACCTTACTGGTCTTTCTATTGGACGCATGGTCTCTATTCGATCCACTACACTTTGTCACACGCACAGTCTCCAGTTGGGTGGCTACCTATATTTTCCTTCTTCTTCTTCACCTCCTCTTCGGGGGGCAAAAAGCTAATCACCGCCATTGATGGCCGTCCACAAGCCTAACAGCAGCCGTTATCTCATCGTAGTGATAACCATCGCCATCGTATTGCTGTATATGGGGCGGTTGTTTTATTTGCAAGTACTTACCCCAAGTTATAAGGAGCGAGCTGACAGCAATGCATTCTACCAGAAACCAATTTACCCAGCCAGAGGGGTGATATACGATAGGGACGGTGATTTGCTCGTATACAACAAACCGACCTATGACCTGATGGTAACGATTCGTGAGGTAGAGAACCTGGATACGCTTGATTTGTGCCACACTCTGAAGGTTGAACCTGATATACTTGTCAAACGCTTGGTCGATGTCAAGAATAGAAAACTCAACCCAGGCTATTCACCTTTTGTTCCACAAGTACTGATTTCTCAGATAGAAGCACCCGAGGCTGGTCGCTTTCAGGAGAAGTTGTACAAATACCCCGGCTTCTACATCCGCTCTCGTACCCTGCGAGAGTATGAGTACCACCACGCAGCCCATCTATTGGGGAGCTTGGCCGAAGCCAACCCGAAAGACTTGGAGCAGGACAGCTCTCTGGTAGCAGGAGACTATGTGGGCAAAACCGGTGTAGAAAAGAGTTACGAGCATATTCTCAGAGGAGAAAAGGGAGTAAATATCCTCCTTCGGGATGCCAGAGGACGAATCAAAGGACGCTACCAAAACGGACAATTCGACAAAGCTCCGGTGCCAGGGCAAGACATCACTCTAAGTATAGACAAAGACTTGCAAGCTCTTGGAGAAGAGCTGATGCAGGGCAAGAGAGGAGCTATCGTAGCCATAGAGCCTGCAACGGGAGAGATCCTCTGTATGGTAAGTGCTCCGTCTTACGATCCGGCCTTGCTAGCAGGGAAAGAGCGTGGCAATAATCATCGAATACTGGAGCAAACACCGGGGAAACCTCTATATGCGAGAGCTATTATGGGGACCTATCCACCGGGGTCTACTTTCAAAACTTCTCAAGGAGCTATCTTCCTGCAAGAGGGGGTCTTGTCTTCATCCTCTCTACTAAGCTGCTACCATGGCTTTCCTCCACTGCACAACAGACCGGCCTGTCATGGTCACGGATCGCCATTACCTCTGGTGCCGGCATTGGCAACCTCCTGCAATGCCTATTTCTGCTGGGGATTACGCTTCATGCTGGACAACAGGCAGTACTACCCCACAGTACAACAAGCCTTTGAGAAATGGAAAGACTACATCGTAAGGATGGGCTTTGGCTATAAACTCGATGTCGATCTGCCAAGCGAACGAAGAGGCTATATACCGAACAGCAAAGTGTATGACAAAGTGTACAAGGGTAAATGGAATAGCAGCTCTATCATCTCCATAGCTATTGGGCAAGGGGAAATTCTGGCCACCCCAGTACAATTGGCCAACTTAGCGAGCATCGTTGCCAACAGGGGGCACTACTACAAACCGCATATCGTAAAGCTTGTAGGGCAATCTCCCGCCGACACGCTGTATTCCCGGAGGAGAGATACCGGCATATCCGCCGATATATGGGAGAAAATAGCCGAAGGAATGGCAATGGCGGTCTTGGGTGGTACGTGTAGGGGGGCTAACTTTGCTCCGGGTGAAATCACTGTCTGTGGCAAGACCGGAACAGCCGAAAACCCTCATGGGAAAGACCACTCGGCTTTCATCGGTTTTGCACCGAAAGAGTCGCCTCGCATTGCAGTGGCTGTGTATGTGGAGAATGGAGGTTTCGGGGCCACATTCGGAGTTCCTATCGGGCGGCTCATCATGGAGTATTATCTCAAAGGAGAGTTAAGCCCCGGGGCTATGGCAACGGCCTCCAACATCAAGCAAACGAAGATATTCTATCACGACGACGTGTATAGGCACCCAACTCTCAAGAGCGATACCAGCCGGATGAAACAGGTCACAACCTCGCAGGTGAAACCTCTGATAGGCTCCCAGCAATGAAACCGAGCAACAACACCATATTGAAACTGTTGGACCGACCGACGATCCTGCTCTATCTGGCATTAGTCGTCGCTGGCTGGTTCTCTATCTGTGGTGCTACTTACGACTTCGATACCTCTGCTCTATTTTCCATGGGTAGCCGCCCGGTAATGCAGTTGATCTGGATTGCCACGGCCATCTGCATCAATGGAGTATTACTAACCATAGACAGCAATACTTATGAGGTATTAGCTCCTTATCTCTATGTCGGGATGCTGTTGCTACTAGCAGTAACCATCGTGATTGCTCCGGACATAAAAGGCTCTCACTCATGGCTTGTCTTAGGGCCTCTACGCCTACAGCCTGCCGAATTTGCCAAGATAACGACCTCCATGGCTTTGGCCTCCGTTTTGGCCATGCATGAGTTTAAGCTGAGTAGCATCAAAGGCTACACGTGGATATTTACAATCGTGATGCTGCCTATCCTTCTGATCATCTTGCAAAACGAAACGGGATCAGCACTGGTCTTCTTTGCTCTTTTTCTGGCTCTATATCGGGAGGGATTCAATGGTGTTTTCTTAGGTCTGGCCACATCGGCTGTTGTCATATTTGTTGCGGCAATTAAGCTCAGTGACAGCTACTTTTGGGGGCATACCCCAGCCGATGTATGGGTCGTCTCTTTCCTTATCATGCTGGCGACCATGGTCAGTATCCTCATCTATGTGCGCAAACCCGGCCAATACTTCTGGAGTATTACAGTAGGAACTATTGTGCTACTGTATGTAGGGGGGATTGCTCTTGCGCTGAATATGCCATTCAATTTCGCCATTATCAACTATGTTGCAATTGCCGGCCTGAGTATCTGGCTCATTTACCGAGCGTGGACACACCTGCGCATAGGATACTTCTTCATCATGCTCTTCAGCATCGGATGCTTAGGATTCTTTCACTCGGTCGATTATGTATTCGACGAAGTGATGCAACCTCACCAGCAAACACGCATAAAAGTAGCCCTCGGAGTAGAAGATGACCCCAGAGGGAGTGGCTACAATGTGGAGCAATCCAAGATAGCCATTGGTTCGGGAGGACTTACCGGCAAAGGCTTCCTGAAGGGTACACAAACCAAACTTAAGTATGTACCCGAGCAGGCTACCGACTTTATTTTCTGCACAATCGGAGAAGAGAAAGGATTCGTAGGAGCCAGTCTCGTACTGATAGCCTTTGCAGCTCTGATATTGAGAATTCTATACCTATCGGAGCGACAGACAACTGTCTTTGCTCGAGTCTATGGCTACTGCGTAGGCAGTATTTTTCTGTTTCACTTGATAGTGAATGTGGGCATGGTGCTTGGCATTGTACCAGTAATAGGCATCCCCCTCCCATTCTTCAGCTACGGAGGCTCGTCGCTTTGGGGTTTCTCCATACTGCTCTTTATCTTCCTCAGTCTCGATGCACGCCGAGAGGCTTAAACCACACCCAACTATACTATGCTGTATCACTGCTATAAAATCAACTATATCCGCAGACCCGAAGAGTTGGACTGCGAGACGGTAAGCGACTTGCTGAGCCAAAGCCTTGCCGAATACGGATTTGAGTCCTTTGAATACCAACCCAATGGACTGTATGCCTACATACCTACCGAGCTATCGAAACAAATCGACATAAAAGAGGCTGTCTCCAACTTCCCTCTGCCAGGCTTAGAGATCGACTATGAGGCAGAAGAACAGCCCGACATTGATTGGAATCATGAATGGGAAAGCAAGTACTTCCAACCGGTGAGGATAAATGAGTTTTGCCGTATACGTGCGCCTTTTCATCCAGAGGATAAAACAGTGGATTTCGATATCCTCATCTCTCCCAAAATGGCTTTTGGAACGGGTAACCACCAGACCACAGCATTGGTGGCAGACACTCTTTTCTTTTTGGATCTCCTCAACTTGCAAGTATTGGACATGGGTTGTGGCACCGGCATTCTCAGTATCATTGCTTCCCTCAGAGGGGCCAAAACCGTCACAGCCATAGATATAGACAACTGGGCTATCGAAAACACAAGAGAAAACGCACGACTCAACAAAATAGACAACATAACATCCCTAGTCGCAGATGCAAGCCAACTCCCCTGTGTCGAAACCTATGACCTTATCGTAGCCAATATTATGCGCAATGTATTGCTGGAGGATATGCCTCAATACACACAGTGCCTGAAAAGAGGAGGCAAACTGCTAATGAGCGGTTTCTATGCTGAGGATATACAACCGCTCAAAGAACGAGCTGTCTCCCTGGGTCTTACCCCAATAGACCACCGAACAGGCAAGGAGGGATGGTCTATACTCATTGTCAGCAAACTCAAATAAAACTTCTCTACCAAATTTATCCCAGTCTATACTCAAAGACAGGGGATCATAATTGATCGATTGAGTAGAAAGTCAGCTAAAATCTGCCACGCAAAAGAACCTTCTCAATACTTGGAGGTAAATATTAAATCCGTTCTCCAACCATGGAACTCTCTGGGGCGCGTAGCGTCGAAAGACTCTCCCCAAAGCTCGAAAGCAGGATTGCTGAAGCGGTTAGTAATCCCCATCAGAGCAACCAATGAAGGAGTGAGCATATCCGTCATAAAAGGTCGATGACAAGCCGATAGTACCGCCTCATAGATATCAGGATTTTCTTCTATGAACTGAGGACTCATATAAACCATAAAAGGGATACGCATAGCATTCTCCGTTGCACCATGCCCATACGAATTTTCATAGCCAGGCGCATCATAGCGGACTTGCCCATGATCTGAAAAGTAGATTACAATACTGCTGGTATCGGCATATCGCCTGAAAATTTGATCTACCACATAATCGTTGTAGAGGATACTGTTCAGGTAGTAAGCAGACATGATTTTTTGATGATCATTGAGTTGAGTCTCGATAATACTATCGGCTGTGAAGTGTTCATACTGCTCCGGGTAACGATCTTTATAATACTCGTGACTACCAAACAGTTGCACCGTTGTAAACAAAGGAGATCCAAAATCTCTATAATCAACGAGAAGAGGTAAAATGTCTTCATCATACCTTTTGTCCGAATCAACACTACCCCATCTCCAAATACCATAAGTATCCAACGTCGTATATGCAGTACTGTCAGCTATATTTGTGATAGCTGTAACATAACCTAAATAAGCCCCTCCCCGTTCCTGCGTACTGGTATGATATGTCTTGTAATTCGCACTCTTAAATACTTGATGTATGGAAGGGAATTCATACCACTGTGAAATGGTATCGAGTGCATTATGGTAGGTGAGTACACTCTTCAAGGATTCATCTGTCGATGGTGCACAAGTCACGACATCATCATAGAGGATCAAATGACCTGCCTTGGCCATCGAATCCAGCCGAGGAGTAGTCTTCAACGGATAACCATAACACTGCATATCCACGCTACGCAACGACTCCCCGATAATCAGCACCACATTGTGTGGAGGTCTCTCCTTAAGAATTCGAATGGGGTCAAGAGAAATGGAATTCATCTGATCCATCCTCTCTTGTAGCTTCAATCGTTCATTCATTGCCTGCTTGGTGGCTACAAAAAAGCGTTCTGGCATGGATAATTGATCATCGTTGATATAAAAATCACTGTAAGCCCTTCTTGAGCAACTATATGGAGCAAAGAAAAGACAAGCAGAAAAGATGATGACCAATGTCCCTATTCGTCTGGCCATGGAATAACGCGAGGTCGTAATAAAATACTTGCATACACGTATCAAAGGTCTATGAACTGCAGCAAGGACAGCAAAAAAAAGCAGCCACAGAATAGCTCTAAAACCTTGTCCAATGGAAATCCCCCAGGGAAGCAGCTCTCTGCGAGCTCCTTCGCTTGGCGAAAATAGAAACTGCATCATCACTGTATCGGTCACGGATGTGCCTTTCTCTGTCAAAAGAGAATACTCCCAAATAAATAACAATGAAACGAGAAAGACCTCACAACCTACAACCCAGCTGCGAACGGTGCGAAAAGGGATAAGAGCCGGTATAAGAATAGCCAAAGCCAGCAATGGCAAGGCTATAGTTGTCCAATAAAGAGGCCAGGTATCGGTATGAATAGAGATCGTCTGCACAAGATAGAGATCGAGCAATTGTATGGCCAAAATAAAAATCAACAGACTGATAGAGGAAGAAGAAAATATACGCTGCCATACTCCTTTCCAATAATCCTGCCGAGAGCTTGCTTTCATCACCATGTCACCATATAACAAATTATTCTCGTTTGTACTCAAAGCCAAATATTGGGGTCAGTCGATCTGGTAGAAAATCAGCCGAAATTCGCCCTGCAAAAGCCGTTCTCAAAGCATCCCCTATGCCCGGTCGGATCTCCTCCATTGCAGGACTCACATAGATAAGCAAAGGCAACCAACCCTCCTTCTCTTTTGACAAATCATAGTTGCTATAAGGATGGCTTTTCCCAAAAGCTCCGGCTTGTCCTACATATAGTACTATTGATGGGGTATCTCGGTAGTGATCAATAATTCGGCTAAAAATCCAATCTTGACTTAAGATCAGATTACTGTAATGAGCAAGTAATTGTTGTCCCGGGCTATCCAAATCTTTTCCTATGGGCACATCCGGAGCTTCAAATTCAAAGAAATCTTCGGGGGTACGACTCCATATACTGGGGGTACCTCCGTTGAGGGAAACTATTTGAAAGAGAGATTTGCCATTGGGGCATGGATCAGCCAAATGCTCCAAGGCTTTTTCGTCATAAATATTCTCATCACTCCAATATTCCTCTCCTCCTCTTAAATGAACCCAATATTTGTGTTGACAATCATTGGCCAGCTGAGGGGCAACGTCATGACTCGGAGAAGCTGTGTTCAAATTGTCAAGCCAATAGGTTTCATAACCGGCCATCTGCATCACGCCCGATAGCGAAGGATAAAGGTCCCACGACAACGAATCGCTGAAATGGGCGTAACTAAGCATACTTGACAAAGATCCCAAATTGGATGAATGATGAGCGTATAGGCTATCAACACGTATCAATTTGCCCTGAGCCAACATCTTGTCTATAAGAGGGGTATTATCCACAGGGTAGCCATAGCAATGCATAAGGGCAGGATAAATATGAGGAGCTGTCACAATTACGATATTGTGAACAAGGAGGGAATCCGAGCGAATGAACTTGGCCGGATCTGCCTGTGCCAAATGGTAATCCATATTTGACAGTTCGATTTCCTTTTGGGCTGTAAGATAGCTGACCAAAACCCGTTCCGTCATGCTCATGGAACTATAATTCGACCAATTATTTTTATACCCCTGCAACGTATAAGTACTATGAAGGATCAGTCCCCCCAAAAGGCAAATAGAGACTATGGGTACCACTATTTTTCGAGAGACACAGCGACTTACACGAGCATGAAAGGCCGATAGCATTTGTTTTATTCGATCCCAATAGAAGGAGAGCAGCCAGCAGATAATCCAAACAAAAATGATTGACAGTAAGGCTTTTAGTATTACTCCAGCATATTCTGCCATACCCTTAAAAAAGCCCAATGCTTCTTCGGGATTGGTAGCCAACATCGGCGCTGCAGTAGCATCGGTGTAAGGAATATGATAGACCTCGAGCAGATAAACATCAGTCACGAAAAACAAGGAAGCGACCAAAGTCAATATCACAGCCACCGTTCGCCTGAGCCATCGCCATGGCAGGAAGCAGACAAGATAAAAAGCCATCACAGACCAAGCAAGGGCAGACAGAATGATCGGCAAACTAAGTTTGTAAGAAGGCAAAACCTTTTGGACGGAGATCCCATCCAAGATCTGGATCAAAAAGAGAAAACATAAAAGCCAAACATAGGAGCGTCTGCGGTACAAATATTTGAAGAACACCGCTCGCTGCACACGAGGAGAATCCATGTAATTAGATATAATTATTCAAATCATTCGGCTGCGAAGGTACCTATTCAAGATGAGTTAAGCAGAACAAACTATAGATAATAGGAATGGAGGATTTTGTGTGTTATGAGATTATGAAAATATTCTCTCGATAGTCTCTCAAAATCTCATGTCACTTTTTTGGGTGGATTATATTGCTTTCGGAAACACTGACGTGCACTGAAAAAGGTTGACAGAGGAGTGCAACCTTTTTTCAGTACCTGCCAATGGATCAATAAAGCTCTACCAGTTCTTCGCCATCAGCAGGCATATAAAGAGCGATGAATTGACTGGATACATAGCTTCGTTCGTCAGGATATGCTTTC
>NZ_FUXH01000009.1 GCF_900167225.1 Porphyromonas crevioricanis | reverse complement strand
TTATAGGTTTCAATTCCAATATGGTGCGATTGAGAGGTTCCCAGTCTGTGACCCGGCATTCTTCGCGCCCACGTTTCAATTCCAATATGGTGCGATTGAGAGCCGTCAAAAATACCAGTTATTTCCCTTATTAACAAAGGGTTCTTGCTACAGAAGAATTCGTTTTTTGTGTCTTAAAGTTGTCGAAGTGCATTTGTAGAGTACTACCGAGACTATGACGACTTAGTTATCTGCTTAACAATCAAATATTTCAAAGATCGCCTAAGGTTCTTTTGTAGAACTGTTTTTTTCTTTCCCTTACTTCGACAAGCCAACCGAGTTTAATCAGAGAAAAACATCAGTGGAGCATCGTTCCTTACCGATTATTTCTTTTTCTAACCAACGTTCTTGTCTTGATGCAAAGATAATGAGACTATCCTCTCTTTTGTCCATTAGCTTTTGGGCTAATCCTTTCAGCTCGAGAAGTTTGACTTTGGATATCTCACCTTCAAAAACAGAGTTCTGAATCCAGTTTAGGTATTTGCGACACAACTTTAGCATTTTGCCAACTCGCTTTTCTCCTATGTCATATACGAGTATGATATACATTACCAATACATTTTGAAGGGTTTATATTCTTCTATATCAAGTATATCCTTGACAATTTTATAGCACTCAAGTTTGACGAGATGTCTATAACTTACTGAGCGACCAAGTTTTCTATGTTGGATAGTTTCATTTAGTCTATCTTCAAAAGCTTGTATGAATAACTTTTTCCCAGAAGGGTTCAGAATACATTTATTCAATTGCTTGTCGAAGTGTCTTTCTTGTAATATTTGTTTGTTGAGGACTTTGAAAATCGTTCGATCAACCAAGATAGGTTTGAACACTTCCGAAATATCTAAACATAGAGAGTATCGTCTTTCTCCTGGACTATGCAGAAAACTTATTGTGGGATTCAGCTGTGTTTGATGAATTGCTTTTAAGCATAACGTGTAGCATATCATATTTCCGAATGAGATGAGAGCATTTACCTCGTTTTGCGGTGGTTGTTTGCTCCTTATTCCCATTTGAAAGTCGTTTATGATAAGGCTAAAAGCACTGTAATAGGTCTGTTTGATATTGCCCTCAAGTCCCATTAACTCTTCAATAGTCTTCGTCTCCTTCAGTACTGATACATATTTGTTGATCTGTTCTATTACGGGGAGTAGATCTTTACCTCGATTGTTGTAATAGGCTAGATTCTTCTGCATGTTGAAAGCGGCTCCAGAGATAAATTTTTGAGCAAGCTGGAGCCGTTTCTTTTTATTCTTGTGAGTTGAGACTTGAGCTAAAAGCATTTTCCCAGATAGAAGGAAATCGCGGGGCATAAATGAACCTGTATAGTTCTCGTAGTAGTCAAAGAAGTGTATGGGAATGTCATTGCTTCCAAGAAAATTGAATAGGCTACTGTTGGCCCTTAGAGAGCCAAAAACGTAGAATTCACTCACTGATTCAACTGGGATGTAACGGGCTTGTCCAATTTGCTCATTACCATTTTCATTTTCTTCAGTTGGCACGAAGCGCAGAGTATTGTCTTTCCTTGACAATTCTCCGGGATTAAATAAATAGTATGTCTTTTTCATAGTTCTTCTCCAGAAAAACAAAATTCATAGTAGCTGCATCTTTTGCAAATCGAGGACTCAATTGGAGGAGGGCATTGTTCTTGATTGATGAGTTGTTGAATTTCAATCTCTATTTTTTTGATTTTCTCTCTATCTACATCAGAGAGTAAGACCTCTTCTTTTTTTCTCAAAGAGGGATATTCCAATATTCCGATTGCTCCAAATATTCCATTCTGTTCCAATACATACAAGTAATAGAGTAGTTGAAGGCGATGTGCTGGTGAGATCTTGTTGGATTTTTTGATTTCATGAACAACTTTGTTTTTGGCATCATAAAAATCGATTTTGATTCCATCCAGCTGTAGCTCTTCGTATTTTTCTGCTCGCTGAGGGTATGCCGTTTCATGGATTAATTTCCCTTCATAGACCAAATCAGAAGTGTGCTCCATGGTGATTCCACTTGAAAATAACCATAGTTTCCTACGGCAAACTTGGTAGTAGTTAAAATGTGTCCCGGTGATGAACATAGCTGTAGTGTTGTAGAAATGTTTCTTGTAATCCTTTTCTTTGGTTCTATTGCGAACTTTTCCAAGCGAAGTCCAATTGAAGCATCCAATCGTATGTTTTCCTTACTCTTTCTTTACGAGGATCATAGTCGATATTCATAGGGCGAAAGGATAGGTTATAGAATTCGTGATGTGATTTTTGACACCTCCTATACGAGAATGGATATTGTCGTAACCTCTTGTACATTGCGGGGGAGTGACTGGAATTTTCTTTTTTTTGTTACGATCTCTCTTGTAGTTTTTTTGCTATGGCGAACTCTTTTTTCCTGATAGAGGAGCTTTAATTCAATAACTTTTGGGAGGATCATATAGGGTCTCCCTCGGAAAATAGTTTGTTTCTAACTCCTCGTCTGCGGTGAAGTTAAAAAAGATCGTCAATATATCCACTCTTTTGTTCTGAGAAGGCCTTTTTTAATTGTTTTAAAAATGTTCCTTTTTTATCCAGCAACGGAAGAAGTAGGCATTGTGCGATCTTGTGAAAGATTTCTCTTCTTTTGTTTGTTCGTGACTGATGTGTGAAAGATCCACGGCATCAAATTCGGAAGCTATTAGAAGTGGATGAAATTTTCCTCCTTAATGAACATCTGGTATATGGTTATTCTTTGGTATCTTTGTTGCGCTCAATGGGGAATCCTCAGGGGAGCATTTGCAAGAGATAAGTTTGTAAGTAATAAATAATAACCAAACAAAAACAAAGCAATTCATTATGAAGAAGCACAATTTCTATGCAGGGCCTTCTATCCTGAATGAAAAAGTGATCAAAGCTACAGCCGATGCTGTGTTGGATTTTGCCGGTACTGGCCTTTCTTTGCTGGAGGTATCTCACCGTGGTAAAGAATTTGATGCTGTGATGGCTGAGACGAATCAGCTTTTCAAGGAGCTGTTAGATATCCCAGCAGAGTATGAAGTCGTGTTTGTTGGAGGCGGTGCTAGTATGCAGTTCTGCATGGTTCCGTACAACATGCTCCGCACAAAAGCTGCTTACCTCGATACAGGTACTTGGGCTAGCAAGGCAATCAAAGAAGCCAAATTGTTCGGTGAAGTAGATGTTGTTGCTTCCTCCAAGGATAAAAACTATAGCTACATCCCCAAAAACTACACTATAGCGGATGATGTGGATTATTTCCACTATACATCCAATAACACCATTTATGGTACGGAAATTCGTAAGGATCCGGATGTAAAGGCTCGTCTTATCTGCGATATGTCTTCGGATATCTTTAGCCGTCCTATCGATATCAGCAAGTATGATATCATTTATGGTGGTGCACAGAAGAATCTTGCTCCTGCCGGTGTTACATTTGCTATTGTACGTAAGGATGCATTGGGCAAGGTTGAACGTCCCATCCCCACAATGTTGAAGTATAGTACACACATAGAAAAGGATTCTATGTTCAACACTCCTCCTGTACTTCCCATTTACTCTGCATTGCAAACCCTCAAATGGTATAAGGAAATGGGAGGAGTGAAAGCCATGCAAAAGCTAAACGAGGAAAAGGCTGCTATTCTTTATAACGAAATTGATCGCAACCGTCTCTTCGTAGGTACAGCTGCAGAGGAAGATCGCTCTTTGATGAATGTATGCTTTGTGATGAAGGAAGAATACAAAGAGCTGGAAGCTGCATTTGCTGACTTTGCGATCAAAGAACGTGGCATGATGGGTATCAAAGGACACCGTTCTGTAGGTGGTTTCCGTGCTTCTTTGTATAATGCTATGCCTAAGAGCAGTGTAGAAGCTCTCGTGGCTGCTATGCAGGAATTTGAAAAGAAACACTAATTCTTTCTCTTAATGTAGGGGTAGGGTATATCATTGATATGTCCTTCCCCTATTCTTTTTTTGTGTATGACTTAACTTCTCAAGCGTGTTGGTGATAGATAGACACCATAGAAGAATTTGAAGTCATCTTCTTGATAACAGAAAAACCATCACAACTAAATTATCTTCAAATGGCAAAAATATTGATTGCTACCGAAAAGCCTTTTGCTCCGGTAGCCGTAAATGGTATCAGAGAGATCATCGAAAAGGCTGGTTTTGAATTGACTTTGCTCGAAAAGTATACGGAGAAATCGCAGCTCCTCAATGCCGTGGCTGATGTGGATGCTATTATTGTTCGTTCTGATATTGTAGACAACGAAGTTTTTGATGCCGCCAAAAATCTAAAAATCGTGGTGCGTGCCGGTGCCGGATATGACAATGTTGACTGTGCTGCTGCCACTGCTCACAACGTTTGTGTGATGAATACACCGGGGCAGAATTCGAATGCCGTAGCTGAGCTCTGTATTGGAATGCTGATATATGGCTTGCGTGGGATGTTTAATGGAGCCAGTGGCAATGAACTGAAAGGTAAAAAGGTGGGTATCTTGGCCTACGGACATATCGGTAAGTTGGTGGCTGAGTATTGCAAGGCCTTTGGTTGTGAAGTATACGCATATCATCCTCGTCGTACAGATGAGCAGATCCAAGCCGATGGCGTAATCCCTGTACATTCTCAACAAGAGCTTTTTGAAAAATGTCAGATTGTATCAGTGCATACACCTTCTCGCCCTGAAAACAAAGGTTGCGTGAACTATGAATGTATGAGTAAGATGCCAGCGAAAGCCATTATCTTGAATTCTGCTCGCAAGGAAGTTTTTAACGAAGAGGATTTGGTACGTATCATGAAAGAACGTACTGATATGAAGTATCTGACTGATATACAGCCCGCTTGTCATGATAAGATGTGCGAACTTTTTGAAGGTCGTTACTATGCAACTCCCAAGAAGATGGGAGCTCAGACAGCTGAAGCTAATATCAATGCCGGGTTAGCTGCTGCCGAGCAAATCGTGAAGTTCATCAAGAATGGTGATGAAACTTTCCGAGTAAATTAAAATCAACCTTGCAAAAAAGATTGTACAATGGCAATAATCAAACCTTTCAAAGGGATACGCCCGCCTCGTGAGCTTGTTACGGAAGTTGCATCTCGCCCATACGATGTGCTTAACAGTGATGAAGCTCGCAAAGAAGCAGAAGGCAATGAAAAGTCTCTTTACCACATTATCCGTCCTGAAATCGATTTCCCGGTAGGTACAGATGAGCATGAGCCCAAGGTGTATGAAAAAGCAGCCGAGAACTTCCAAATGTTTCAGGACAAGGGCTGGCTTGTGCAGGATGGCAAGGAGAACTACTACGTCTATGCACAGACTATGAATGGAAAGACACAGTATGGTCTGGTTGTATGTGCTTATGTGGAAGATTACATGAATGGTGTGATTAAGAAACATGAGCTTACGCGCAGAGACAAGGAAGAGGACCGCATGAAGCATGTGCGTGTCAATAATGCCAATATCGAGCCGGTATTTTTTGCATATCCCGAAAATACAGAGTTGGATAAAATAGTAAGAAAGTACACTGCTCGCGAACCCGAATACGACTTTGTTGCTCAACTCGATGGCTTTGGTCACCATTTTTGGGTGGTAGATGAGGAGGCTGACATACAGCGTATCACAGAGCTTTTTGCCCAAATGCCAGCTCTCTATATAGCTGATGGCCACCATCGATCGGCTGCTGCTGCCTTGGTGGGAGCCGAGAAAGCCAAACAGAATCCCAATCATAAGGGAGATGAAGAGTACAACTACTTTATGGCTGTTTGTTTCCCTGCCGATCAGCTTACTATCATTGACTACAACCGTGTTGTAAAGGATCTCAATGGCTTGAGCGACGAAGAGTTTCTTGATAAGCTGACATCTCACTTCACGGTAGAGTGCAAAGGTGAAGCAATCTATCATCCTGCTGGTTTGCACAATTTCTCTCTTTATCTTTCCGGAAAGTGGTATTCTCTCACAGCTAAGCCCGGTACTTACGATGACAACGACCCCATAGGGGTGCTGGATGTGACTATCAGCTCTAATCATATTCTCGATGAAATACTGGGAATCAAGGATTTGCGTTCGGATAAGCGCATAGATTTTGTAGGTGGTATTCGTGGATTGGAAGAGCTTAAGCGTCGTGTGGATAACGGAGAAATGCGTGTAGCTCTTGCTCTTTATCCTGTATCAATGAAACAGTTGATTGACATTGCTGACACAGGCAATATCATGCCTCCGAAGACGACTTGGTTTGAGCCGAAGTTGCGTTCAGGACTTGTGATACACAAGTTGAGCTAAGCGACGTTTGAATAATTAACCGAATAGGGAAAGAGGGTGCGCTTCAAAAAGCGCACCCTCTTTCTGCTTTTAGTCGAAATTATAGTTGTTTGCATCTCAATATGTTGGTATTTATTGGATGTTTGCATGATGTCTGTTTGTATGGTTTTGAGTAGCTTTGGGGATGTTGAAAGAAAGAAGATACAATGGGTAAGATAATCTCTCTGGCTAATCAGAAAGGGGGAGTCGGGAAGACGACTACTTCGATCAATCTGGCTGCTTCTTTGGCGACTTTGGAAAGAAAAGTCTTGTTGATAGACATGGATCCTCAGGCCAATTCTACTTCTGGATTGGGGCTTGATGTTTCGGCCGGTCAGCCTACTATATATGAGTGTCTTAGTGGAAGTTCTTGTGTGAGCGATACCATATTGCCCGGTCCGGTAGAAGGACTGTGGGTTCTGCCCTCTCATATTGATTTGGTAGGAGCTGAGATCGAATTGCTCGAATTAGAGGAACGCGAGTATGTTTTGAAACGATGTCTGGCCCCTGTCGTAGATCAGTATGATTATATCCTTATAGATTGTTCGCCTTCGTTGGGTCTGATTACAGTAAATTCTCTGGTTGCCTCGGACTCCGTTATTATTCCGGTACAGTGCGAATATTTTGCACTGGAAGGCATTGGTAAGTTGCTCAAGACAATCGGGATTATCCGGGAACGCCTTAACCCTCATCTGGAGGTGGAGGGCTTTTTACTCACCATGTACGATTCGCGTACTCGCCTAAACAATCAGATCTATGAAGATGTCAAACGACATTTCTCTTCTTTGGTCTTCAATACAGTAATACAGCGTAATATCAAACTGGGTGAAGCTCCCAGTCACGGTCTACCTGCTTTATTGTACGACGCTGATAGCCGAGGTGCAATTAACCATATGCAACTGGCTGTGGAATTGATAAACAAACACAAGAAGAAACAAGCATGAGCAAGAAGTTCCCCCAAAAAGCTTTGGGCAGGGGGTTGGACTCACTGTTACAATCCGAACCTGTAGGTTCTTCCTCTATCTCAGAAATAGAAATAAGTCGAATCAAACCCAATCCTGATCAGCCTCGTAGGACTTTTGATACAGAGTCTTTGGAAGAACTTGCAGCCTCAATCAAGGCAATAGGATTGGTGCAACCGATTACCCTGAGAAAAGTGGGTAATATGGAGTATTTGATCATTTCGGGAGAGCGTCGTTGGCGTGCGTCCCAAATGGCTGGCCTTTCTACTATCCCTGCCTATATCCGTACGGCTGAGGATGAGACGATAATGGAGATGGCTCTTGTGGAAAATATCCAGAGAGAAGATCTCAATCCTATCGAAGTTGCTTTAGCCTACCAGAAACTGTTGGAAGGCTACCACATGACTCATGAAGAACTGGGCAATAGATTGGGAAAGAAAAGAGCTTCCATTAGCAATTATTTAAGATTGCTCAAGTTGCCGGCAGAGGTGCAACTTGGTCTTACTCAGCGAAAAGTCGATATGGGGCATGCCAGAGCCTTGCTGCACTTATCGGATCCAGAGCTACAGATAGCCCTCTATGCGCAGATATTGGAACGAGGATTGAGTGTACGTCAGGTGGAAGAAATGGCTCGTGAGATAGAATCCGGAGCATCTCAACCTTCTACTACAACTCCTAAGGAGAGACCTGCCAATCGCCCTCATTCTCCGTTTGCTGATTTGGCCAATCATTTGTCTTCTGTGTTCAAGACAGATGTGAAAGTGCAAACCACAACTAAAGGAAAAGGGAAATTGACAATTGCTTTTGACAATGAAGAGGAGCTGGAGCGTATCATGCTCCTGCTGGAAAATATAAGTAGATAGTATATCTCTAATGAGTTATTCGACTTTCATAAACAATCCCTTTCGCAAGCCACTCCTTTTGCTGTTCAGCTTGGTTGTATTGCTGTGTTTCTTTGGCTTTCCCTCCCATGCTGTATCTCATTCTTCTTTTGAGATAGGTCTGTTTGAGTCGAAAAATTTAGATCCTCTCTCGTATAATTTCGGAACAAGAGATTCTTTGGCTTCTTCCTTTTCTTCTGAAATTGTCCGACCTACTTTTTCGGTGAATCGATCACGTTATCCCAACTCTAAAATTGCAATACTCTGTTCTGCCATCTTACCGGGTGGAGGCCAGATCTATAACCGAAAATATTGGAAGCTCCCGATTGTTTGGGGAGCCGCTGCCACTTGTGCCTACGCTATTCTGTGGAATAATGATACATATACGGATTATGTGCAGGCTTTCAAAGATTACACCGGACCCGACCCTCTTGCCCATACTTCATGGCAGGACTATTTGCCATTCAATGCCAAGCCGGAAGAGTATTTAAATAATCCGCAGTTGAAAGATCGCTTGCGCAGAGGTATGGATACCTATCGGAGACAGAGAGACCTAAGCATAATAGCTGCCCTTGGTATTTATTTGCTCAACATATTGGATGCCTATGTAGATGCTGAACTATACCGCTTTGACATAAGCCCCGACTTGTCTATGCAGATACAGCCGAGTTTGGGAAGTTCTTCTTTTGAAGGCTTTCGGTGTGGTCTTGCTTGTCGATTTAGTTTTTAATAATCATATCTTTTCCTTTTTTGTGCCTACTTCTAAATACCATGTCCGCCTGACTATTGTTTTTATCATATCCGCTCTTGCTGTTTTTTTCTCCCGACAGGAAGCCCGTGCTTCTGATTCCGATTCCATCCGGGATGTGGGACAAGATTTGCCGAGCGAACATATTTCTCTGCCTAATAGCCTCGATGAGGAGTTGGAGCAACTCTTGGAGTTGTGGCTCAAAGGCTACTCACGTCGCACACAATCCGGCAGGTCTCTTAGACCATGTCAAGATGATGAGCGTACTGTTATTCCTACGACTCCGGACTCTGTGTATATTGATCGATTGAGTAAACTTCCAACTGTGATACCCGTAACTTTCAATCCTGTCGTCAAGGATTGTGTTGAGTTGTATGTCGAGCGACGCAGATCTTTGCTACGTTCGATGCTTACCTTGGGTGATCTCTATTTCCCGCAGATAGAAGAGGCCTTGGATAAGCATGGCCTACCTACTGAGCTCAAATATCTTACTATCGTAGAGAGTGCACTCAATCCCACTGCTGTTTCGCCAGCTGGAGCTTCCGGCTTGTGGCAATTTATGTTGGCTACGGCTAAGATATATGGACTTACGGTAAATAGCTTGATCGATGAGAGACTTGACCCTAAAAAGAGTACTGAGGCTGCTTGTCGCTATCTCAAGGATATGTACCAAATATATGGAGATTGGCTCCTCGTTATTGCCTCATATAACTGTGGGCCTGGAAATGTTAATAGGGCAATCCGCTCTGCAGGTGGGAAAGCAAACTTTTGGGCCATTTACCCGTATTTACCTAAGGAGACCCGACGTTATGTACCTCTTTTTATCGGGGCATACTATGCTATGCATTATCATAGTGAACACAATATTTGCCCTCGTGAAATGGGTGTACCCTTAGCTACTGATACTTTGATGTTGCGTCAGATAGTAGATTTTAAGCGTATTGAGCAACTCTCCGGAGTACCGGAGTCTGATCTCAAACTTCTGAATCCACAATATCGCAGAGGGATTGTTCCCGGGCATATTCGACCATATCCCATTTTGCTCCCTATGTCAGCTGCTTCAGCCCTTGATAAGCAGAGGGATTCTCTCTGTTCTCCTGATTTGAATATGAAGAGAGAAGGTCTGGAGCAGCATATTGTGGAAGTGGGAGACAGATCTGCGAGCAAATATCATAGGGTACGTAAAGGGGATACTTTGGGGCATATAGCTCGTACTTATGGAACTTCTGTTCAGAAGTTAAGACGACTAAATGGAGTAAGAGCTGGACGGTTGAAACCGGGAATGAGAATACGGGTACGCTAAAAGCCCCCAAGCTTCAGAAGTAGATCAAAGATGAGATAAAAAGAGAGAAAGAGCTCCTTTCAATCCTAAGGACAGGGCCGAGAAAGGGATGGTGGCGTCTGACATTTTTGTACCTCCGAAGGGAATCGAACCCTTATCTTAGGTTTAGGAAACCCACGTTCTATCCGTTGAACTACAGAGGCGCCTTTCCTTAACAGCTTTGCGAAAGTACAAAAAAGCAATGACTCTGTGTGTCCTTTTCGACATTTTGAACCTGCAATTTGGAAATCGCTCCCAAATTGTACGCTAAGATGAATTCCGGACAAAGGGCTAAATCTGCCAGTGTAAACCTTTTGAGAAGTCTGAGTCGACAGGTGTAAACCCGAAACAGAAGTAAGAAAAGAGTGCATAAACATCTAATAAATTCAAGCACGCCCACTGTCAACTTTTTCAGTACAAATCAGTGTTTCCGAAAGTAATACAATCTACCTCCAAAAGTGACGAGAGATTTTGAGAGACTATCGAGAGAATATTTTCATAACCTCATAACACACGTCAAACCATTCACATAATACACGAAAAACTTATGCGCAGTACATTCAAAATCCTATTCTACATCAATAAGAATAAAGTCAAAACAGACGGCACGACGGGCGTCCTTTAGGATGAGACAGCTTCAGGCGTCTCTACTGTTTTTCTGTATCAGTTCTATTGCTTGTTCCAATTGCTCGGCAAGACTTAGAGAGGCATCTATCCAATGAATATGAAGTCCTCTTCTTTCCATTCCTCGAAACCAGGTCATTTGCCTTTTAGCAAATTGGTGTATAGCTGTTTCAAGTTGGCTCACCATATCAGAGTAGGGGAGTTGCCCGATGAGATGCAGAGTTAAGTATTTGTATTCAAGACCATAATAAATAAGATCTTCAGCGTTAATACCACTGTTAAGTAACTTTTGGACCTCATCGAGCATGCCTTCGTTTAGTCGCTGTGTGAGCCTTTGAGATATGCGAGAACGTCTTAATTCTCGGCTCACAGAAGTACCAAGAATGACTGAAGGGATGGGAGGATAGACTTTCTCTTCTATTTGCTTTTGTCTGTGTATATAATCAGCTATTTCTATGGCTCGTATGGTACGTCTCTCGGTGTCCAGATCTGTTGTATTGTGCAGTGGTCCGTAGGAAGCAAGTATATCTTTCAGTTCTTTTGCACTGAGGCCAGATAATTTTTCTCTCAAGCCAGGATTGACAGGAACTTCAGGCAGATGATACCCCTTGAGTACTGCTTCTATGTATAGTCCTGTACCTCCGCATAGGATAATCGGTTTCCCTTTCTCCTTAATTTGATGATAGGCATGGTGGAAGTCCCTCATATAGCAATGTAGGTTGTACTTCTCACCAGCTGGCAGTATGTCTATGAGATGGTAGGGAATTTTTGTTCCCTCCACCTCATAGTCGGCTAAGTCCTTGCCTGTGCCCAGATCCATTCCTCGGTATACCTGCCTGCTGTCTGCACTAATAATCTCCGCTCCTAAAAGGTGTGCTAATCGGGAGGCTAAAGCAGTTTTGCCTGAAGCTGTCGGGCCGAGTATGGTGATCATCAGATGCTCTATTAACCTCTTTCTTTTAATATCACATCATGGGCTCCACCCTCTACGATGCTGGTACTGGAGACGAGTGTTATTTTCGCATTGGCTTGCAAATCGGCTAAGGTAGTTGTTCCACAGCTGCACATTGTGGCTCTGATTTTTCCCAGTGTAGTAGCCAAATTATCTTTCATTTTGCCTGCGTAGGGGACGTAACTATCTACCCCTTCTTCAAACTTGAGGTTCTCTTGTCCTCCACTGTCATACCGTTGCCAGTTTCTAGCTCTGAAAGATCCTTCTCCCCAATACTCTTTGACAATGTTATTTCCCAGTTTCATTTTTTTTGTGGGAGATTCATCGAAACGAGCAAAATAACGCCCCATCATCAGAAAATCTGCTCCCATGGCAAGAGCTAAGGTCATATGATAATCATGCACGATACCACCATCGCTACAAATGGGAATATATATACCGGTTTCTTCGTAGTAGCGATCTCGTTCTTTGGCAACTTCGATGATTGCTGTTGCTTGCCCACGACCTATTCCTTTCTGTTCTCGGGTGATACAGATAGAACCACCACCGATACCAACTTTGATAAAGTCTGCCCCAGCTTCTACCAAATAACGGAAACCCTCTCCATCTACAACATTACCGGCTCCAATAGGTAAGCGGTCTCCATACTGTTCCTTTACCCATTTGATAGTATTTCTTTGCCATTCGGAATAGCCATCGCTGGAATCGATACACACAATATCCACTCCGGCTTCTACCAGAGCAGGCACTCTCTCTTGATAGTCGCGAGTATTGATACCGGCCCCAACCAATAAGGTTTTGTTTTCTTTGTTGGATAGCTCCAGAGGATTTTCTTTGTGACTGTCGTAGTCTTTTCGGAAAACGAAGTAAATCAGTCGACCTCCTTCATCTATGATGGGTAGGGTATTGAGTTTGTGTTCCCATATGATGTCATTAGCTTCACTGAGCGAGATCCCTAATTTTCCGTAAGTGAGCCGTTCAAAGGGAGTCATGAAGTCTTCGATCTTCTTGTCGAGAGGGTCTGTACTAAGGCGATAATCTCGACTCGTTACTATTCCCATTAACTTACCATTGGGTGTTCCATCTGCAGTAATCCCTATGGTGGAGTGTCCGGTTTTTTGCACAAGCCGAAGCACATCGGCTAAGGTATCATGGGGAGTCAGATTAGAATCGCTTGTCACAAAGCCGGCTTTGAACTTCTTCACTTTTCGCACCATCTCTGACTGAGACTCGATCGTCTGTGAGCCGAAAATAAAGGACAAACCACCATTCCGAGCTAATTCTATGGCCAAAGTATCGTTGGACACAGATTGCATAATGGCTGATACGAAGGGGATATTGAGCTTGATTTTTGGTTCTTGTCCTTTGGCATATTTTACCAAGGGAGTTGCGAGAGAGATATTGTCGGGAGTGCATTCACTTGTCGTAAGACCTGGTATAAAGAGGTATTCGCCGAAGGTCCGAGATACCTCATTGATGAATTTAGCCATATGATAGGGATAGTTGGTAAGAGGTTCTTATTTGTATTCGTTCCAGCTTTTGATGCGTATATCGTCCAATCCTATTTTGCAGAAAGCATGAATAAAGGCTGAAGCCAAACGCGCATTTGTGATGAGAGGGATATTTAGGTCTATGGCAGCTCTCCTCAGTTTGTATCCATTGGTTAGTTCTCCGGCGGTAAGATTTTTGTTGATGTTCACCACCAGCTCTATCTCTTTCTTGTGTAGTAGGTCAAGTGCTTGTGGTTGTCCTTCTTCGCTTGGCCAATAGACTCTGGTAGAAGGGATATTATTTTCTGCCAAAAAACGATGGGTACCATCTGTGGCGTATAACTCATATCCTTTCTCTATGAGTAACTGAGTTGCCTCCAACAAATCGACTTTCTGTTTGTATCCTCCAGTTGAGAGGAGAATCTTTTTCTGGGGCAGACGGTAGCCAACAGAGAGCATAGACTTTAATATTGCTTCATCCGTATCATCGGCTATACAGCCCACTTCTCCGGTAGAGGTCATATCTACACCAAGTACTGGGTCTGCCTTCTGCAATCTGGTGAAAGAGAACTGCGAAGCTTTGATTCCCACATAGTCGAGATCAAATTCATTCTTCGATGGTCGTTCCACGGGGAGACCCAACATGACTCTTGTAGCCAGATCTATAAAGTTGATTTTGAGTACTTTGCTCACGAAGGGGAATGAACGCGAAGCCCGTAAATTACATTCAATAACCTTGATAGAATTTCCTTTGGCCAAGAACTGGATATTGAATGGGCCACTGATCTTCAGTGCTGTGGCAATTTGTTTGCTGATACGTTTGATCCGCCTAACGGTTTCTACATACAACTTTTGTGCAGGGAACTGGATTGTAGCGTCTCCAGAATGCACTCCGGCGAACTCTATATGTTCGCTTATTGCATACACGATGATCTCTCCGTTTTTGGCCACAGCATCCATTTCTATTTCTTTGGCCCCTTCTATAAATTGGCTTACTACCACCGGGTGCTGCTTAGATACATTAGCCGCAAGCTCCAAGAAGCGATGCAATTCTCCCTCATTGGAGCAGACATTCATTGCTGCACCGGAGAGTACATAGCTGGGGCGTACCAAAACTGGGAACCCTACCTCTTTGATAAATTCGTCTATATCGGCAAGTGAGCTCAGCTCTTTCCAGCGAGGCTGGTCTATGTGCAGGCCATCCAGCATTGCCGAGAATTTGTGCCGATCTTCTGCATTATCTATGCTTTGGGCTGTTGTTCCTAAAATGGGAACTTGCTCAGCATCCAAGCGCATCGCCAGAGTGTTGGGTATTTGTCCTCCGGTAGAGACGATCACTCCGTGTGGGTTCTCCAATTCGAGAATATCCATTACTCTCTCGAATGTGAGTTCGTCAAAATAGAGCCGATCGGAAATATCGTAGTCCGTACTTACCGTTTCCGGATTGTAGTTAATCATCACCGATCGCCAACCATTTTTGCGTATTGTTTGTAGAGCGTTTACCCCACACCAGTCGAACTCTACAGAGCTACCGATGCGGTAGGCTCCGGAGCCAAGCACTACAACAGAGTTGAAATCCTGCTGGCACTCAATATCGTGTGTCGTACCATTGTAGGTGAGATAGAGATAATTTGTTGCTGCAGGAAATTCGGCTGCTAATGTGTCGATACGTTTGACAACGGGCAGAATTCCCGACTGTTTGCGTCGACACCGTACATCATTTGTTTTTTGCTCCATCTCCGAAGCTTCGCTCTTGTAGATTGCTCTTGCAATTTGAAAGTCGGAGAAGCCCATTTGTTTAGCTCTGCGTATCAAGTCATCGGATACATCCTCTAAGCAGCTCGAAGATTCCAGCTCTTCTGCTGTTTGGACTATGCCGTACAATTTGTGGAGAAACCAGCAATCAATCTTTGTCAGTTCGTGTATTTTATCTACAGAATAACCCTGCCTGAAAGCCTTGCTAATGACAAAGATTCGGGAGTCGGTGGGTTCTCTTAGGGCTTGGTCTATGTCCGGAATGGTAAGTTCTTTGTTTCCAACAAATCCATGCATACCCTGCCCAATCATGCGCAATCCTTTTTGGATAGCCTCCTCAAAGTTGCGTCCGATAGCCATTACTTCACCCACAGACTTCATGCTGCTACCGAGCAGATGAGATACTCCATGGAATTTGCCGAGGTCCCAACGAGGAATTTTGCAAACGACATAGTCGAGTGCAGGCTCAAAAAAGGCGGGAGTGGTGCGGGTAACGCTGTTTTTTATCTCAAAAAGACCATATCCCAACCCCAATTTTGCTGCAACAAAGGCCAGTGGATAGCCCGTAGCTTTGGAGGCCAAGGCTGAAGAGCGGGAGAGACGAGCGTTTACTTCGATGACTCTGTAGTCTTCGCTTTCCGGATCCAATGCATATTGTACATTGCACTCACCTACGATCCCGATGTGTCTGATAATCCGGATAGACAGCTCGCGCAGTTTGTGATATTCACTGTTGGTGAGTGTTTGAGAAGGAGCGATCACGATACTCTCTCCGGTATGAATACCAAGAGGGTCGAAGTTTTCCATGTTGCAGACAGTGATACAGTTGTCATAGGCATCACGCACCACTTCATATTCGATCTCCTTCCATCCCTTGAGGCTCTTTTCTACCAATACCTGTGGGCTGAAGCTAAAGGCCTTTTCGCATAGTTGGTCAAGCTCTTCCTGATTATCGCAAAATCCGCTGCCTAATCCTCCCAAAGCGTAAGCGGCACGAATGATTACAGGATACCCCAAGCGAAGGGCTGCTCTGCGGGCATCCTCTATGTTCTCCACAGCTTCGCTACGGATTGTCTTGACATCTATTTCGTTGAGCTTTTCTACAAACAGTTCCCTATCTTCTGTGTCAATGATGGCCTGTACGGGAGTCCCTAATACCTGAACGTTGTAGCGCTCCAAAATGCCTGATTTGTAGAGTTCTACACCACAATTGAGAGCCGTTTGTCCGCCGAATGCCAATAGTATGCCATCCGGTTTCTCTTTGCTTATTACTTTCTCTACAAAAAATGGGGTGACTGGCAAGAAATAGATTTGATCGGCTACCCCTTCCGAAGTCTGTACTGTAGCGATGTTCGGGTTTACAAGCACCGTTTCTATACCCTCTTCTTTGAGAGCTTTGAGGGCTTGTGAGCCGGAGTAGTCGAATTCTCCTGCTTCTCCTATCTTGAGAGCTCCGCTACCGAGCAAAAGCACTTTTTTTATTTTGCTTTTATCTACCATGGTCGTTGTTAAAGTTTTTTCTGTAAAAGTCCGTTTACTTTTTCCGCAAATGCCTCAGGAGCATCCATATAGAAGTAGGATGCGCTTCCGTTTTTCAAATTTAGTTTCACCTCTCCTTTTTTCTCATTGACGATTTCGACATTTCGATACTTATCTAATGCATACGGTTGGGTGAAACGTGTACCCCATGAAAAATGTGCAAACCGATATGTTTGCAGCTTTTCATCTATAATTATTTCGGAACGATGGAAAGAAAATATAAATGGTAGCAAGATACAGTTGATCCAAATAGGGTAAAAGTTCCGGTTCAAACCGATGGAATCCCAATGGATATTCGATCCCAAGCCAATTATCCCGCAGGCCGGAAGAAGTATGATCAGAATTCTTAGGAGAATAACCGTTTTACTTTTGGGTGAGTACCCTTTTAGATAGTATCTCATCATGAGGTAAGAATTATAAAGAGCACAGAAATTCGTCAAAGATGAACATCGTATCTGTCGGCCCCCCACAAGCCTCGGGATGAAATTGAGTGGAGAAGAAAGGCTTGCTTTTATGGGAAATTCCCTCATTCGATCCATCGTTCAGGTTTGTGTAGAGCTCATACCAATCGGTTCCGAGAGAAGAGCTGTCTACGGCAAAGTTGTGATTTTGGCTGGTGATAAAGCACTCGTTGCTCCTTGTGCGTCTTACGGGCTGATTATGGCTATGGTGACCATGCTTTAGCTTGTATATCTTCCCTCCTGCAGCTAATGCCATTAGTTGATGTCCCATGCAAATACCCCAAATAGGTTTGTCCTGTTTGTAGGCTTTGCGAATATTATCGACAGTAATATTACAAACTTCCGGACTACCGGGTCCATTACTTATAAAAAGTCCTTCGTATTCCAGCTGGTGAAAATCATAATCCCAAGGAACTCTTATAACAGTTGTTTCCGAGGTGATCAGTTTGCGTATGATGTTTGCTTTTACTCCACAATCGACAAGCACGATGCGCTTTTTGCCCTGTCCGTAGGTAATCACTTCTTTTGTTGATACCTCTGCCACCAAATTTTGTCGAGAGGGTTCTGCAAAGGGAATACTTTCCTCTTTCTCATTATCGAAAATGATCTTGCCATTCATGGTCCCATACTCTCGGATATGTTTGGCCAAAGCTCTTGTGTCTATCCCGGCGATCCCCACAACTTTCTCCTCTTTGAGGTAGTCGGATAGGCTTTCTTGTGCATTCCAATGACTGTATTCTTGAGAATAGTCCGAGACGATAATCCCATTCATATGGATGCAGTCACTCTCCATGTACAAGGGGAGTCCATAGCTATCCTTTTCTCTGGAGGGAACACCATAGTTTCCGACCAGAGGATAAGTCATAACCATTATTTGCCCTTTATAGCTTGGGTCGGTCAGACTCTCATTGTAGCCATTCATAGCCGTGTTGAATACAACCTCGCCTGAGGTGGATTGTTCGTAGCCGAATGAGTAACCATCATACCGACTTCCGTCTTGTAAGATCAGGCTTGCTTTACGTACTGCTTGCATTGCTGTATTGTGAGTGGGTTTGTTTTTTTATGCTTTTTGGGGGGAGGAGAAGAGGAGAGGAAATATCCTACTTGCGGAGGAAACTTTCTTCGTAGTAGTTTATGTATGCTTCGTTTACCAAATGTGCTCCGCCGGGGGTAGGAAAGTCGCCGGTGAAATACCAGTCCCCGGGATGCCCGGGGATTGCTGAGTGTAGGCCCTCGATACTTTGGTATACGATTTCTATTTCAGTCTGTACTTCTGAAGGACGTAGCAGATCAACAATTTTGTCTGAGATTTCTTTTGCAGAGAACGGTTTGTACAAAGACTTGACTACATTCGGGACGAACTCTTCCAATGGCTTTTTTTGCAGCTCCAAAGCCTCTTGGTAGGCTTTTCCGAGCAAACTCTCCATCTTTCGCTCCTGAATGAGAGCTACGGCCGCTTTGAAAGCGATAAACTCGCTCATTTTCCTCATGTCTATGCCATAATAGTCCGGATAGCGAATTTGAGGAGAGCTGGATACTACAACTATTTTCTTCGGATGTAACCTGTCTAATATCTTCAGGATGGATTGCTTTAGCGTTGTCCCTCGCACTATGCTGTCATCTATCACAACCAGATTGTCCACAAATGGAGTAACGCTGCCGTAGGTGATGTCGTAGACATGAGCAGCCAAATCTTCTCTTGATTTTCCTTCTGTGATGAAGGTTCGTAGCTTGATGTCCTTGATAGCGACTTTCTCGGTTCGTATTTGTCTGCCGATAATAGCTCGAATGGCTTCTTTGTCTTTTGTCTCCAAGGCTTGCAGCTTCTGTATCTTTTCCTCAGTAAGATATTCGGTCAGCCCCTCCAACATCCCATAATAGGCCACTTCCGCTGTATTAGGAATGAACGAGAAGACAGAGTGATCCAAATCATAACCGATAGCCGTTAATATATCCGGGGTCAGGGCTCGACCGAGAGCTTTGCGCTCCTTGTATATATTCGAGTCGCTACCTCTGGAAAAATAGATCCGCTCGAAAGAACATGCCTTGTTGTCCAGTGCTGGCAATATCTGCTCTATGCGTGGGTTGCCTTGTTGATTGATCAGAAGGGCTTCTCCCGGCTTTAGCTCTACAATGTTTTCGGTCTGCACATTCATTACGGTTTGAATGACAGGTCGTTCTGAGGCCAAAACTACGATTTCGTCATCTATATAATAGAAAGCCGGGCGTATTGCTCTGGGGTCTCGTAGGGCATATTGCTCTCCGCTGCCCGTCATTCCGCACATCACATACCCTCCGTCCCAAAGAGGAGCTGCACTGGAAAGAACATTTTTCATCTCGATATTCTTCTCGATGAAATGTGTGATCTCCATACCTCTGTGGTGATGTTCGTCTTTACTGATGCGGAACAATCTCTCTACTTCTCGATCCAAACGATGACCCAATTGCTCCAGTAACACATGTGTATCACTTGTGATCCTCGGGTGTTGTCCTGTGGAGGTTATTTCGTCAAATATGGTTTTGACATTTGTCAAATTGAAGTTCCCACAAATAGCCAAGCATTTTGCCCTCCAGTTGGATCTGCGGATCATGGGGTGTACATAGGTGAGGCCCGATTTACCTGTGGTGCTGTAGCGAAGATGCCCCATATAGCATTCCCCGGCAAAGGGGATGCAGTCTTGGGCATAGCAGGCATCTTCCATCAAAGACTTGTCGAACTCACGAAAGTGCTTATGCACGCTGTCAAATATTTCCGTGATGGCATTGCTCCCCTCAGCCCGTTCTCTGAACAAGTATTCTTCACCCGGTTTGCTACGTAGTTTTACCACAGCCAGCCCCGCTCCTTCTTGTCCTCTATTGTGCTGTTTTTCCATGAGGAGGTAGAGCTTGTTGAGTCCATAGAGCCAAGAGCCGTACTTTTCTTGATAGTAAGGCAGAGGTTTCCGTAGCCGTATCATGGCTACACCGCATTCGTGCTTGAGAGATTCCATTGTATGATGATCTGTGCCATTATGCATACCGGGCTGCATCGGCACAAAAGCGTTTCGATGCAGCCCGGTTTTGTCGAGGCTTATTTCCTTTTTCGTTGTTGTCTTTGAAGCTCTTGCTGTTGCTTCTGGAGTTGTTCCATGCGAGCCACCCATTTGCTTTTTTTCTGTGGCCTCTTTTTGTTTTCTTCCATCTTAGCCAAGAGCTTTTCTTCATTGATGCCGAATCGGAAGAAAATATACTGCAATATCGTGATGAGAGTCGATATGAAGTAGTAGTAGCATAGGCCGGACGAATTGCTGTTGAAGAATACAAGGAACATCACAGTCATGATGTAGGGCATATACTTAAAGCCTGGCATCTGAGCCTGACCGGTAGAGCTTTGGCTCATCGTATACTTGGTGTAGATGACGTTGGTGATGGCCCACAGCAAACAAAACAAACTGATGTGATTGCCAAAGTAGGTGGAGATAATCGGTATGTGTACATCCCAAGACAGGATGGGGTCGTAGGTAGACAAGTCTTTTGCCCATAAGAAACTTTCCCCCCTGAGAAGTATGGATGTTGGGAAATACATATATAAAGCGATGAGGAAAGGCATTTGGAGTAGCATCGGCAAGCATCCGCTCATCGGGCTGGCTCCAGCAGCCCTGTAGAGGGACATCGTTTCCTGATTTCGCTTGAGCATCATGCTTTGTTCATTTCCCGGATATTTTGCATTGATGGCTTCCACTTGTGGTTTTAGAACTCTCATCTTGGCCTGAGACATATAGCTTTTGTAGGTCAGAGGAGACAAGAGAAGTTTGATCAGGATTGTGAGAAGAAGGATAATAATACCCCAATTGGATACAAAACCACTCAGGAGATTGACAGTCGGAATAATCAAGAACTGGTTGATCCAGCGGAATACGCTCGCACCCAAATATACCAGTTGATCCAACTCCAAGCTCTCTTTGTTTCCCGAGAGTTCCGCATCGTAGCCACGCAGCAAGTTGTAGTCATTAGGCCCAAGGAAGAGGGTAAATTCTGCTTGAGAGTTGTCGTTCACACTGAAGGGGAACGAGGTACGCATACTACATTCCTTGGTGTATTCGCTGTCCTCTGCAAATGTTTTGATCTCAAATATATTGTTCTCAAAAGCATCGTTGTCGGATATAAGTACTGTACTAAAGTATTTATCCTTGAATGCAATCCATCGAATAGGCTCCTTGATATTTTCTTTGGCTTCATTTTTGGTAGGCGAAAGACTTTCCATTTCACCTCCTCTGTACTTGTAGTATATGGAAGTGTACTGGTTTTCAAATTTCCATGACTTCTCCTGGGTGCGCATTTTTTGAGTCCATTCAAGATCTTGGAAACTCATATTTGCAGGCAGAAGCCTATTCAGCCCCTCTCCCCTGATAGAGATACCCAATCTGTAATCATTGCGAGGCAGTGTGTAGGTGATATCCATATGGGATAGACTGTCCACTGGCAGACGCATCGTGAGACTGGTATCGGAGGCATTGAGCACAGAGAAATAAAGATCCTCGGTATTTACCAATCTGTTATCTATGGTCAGAAGGGGAAGATTAACTCTTATATCCTCCTTGGCAAAGAGGTATAGAGGTTTGTCTTCCTGTGCCTTATATTGTAGCAGTTCGGCCTGTACGGGGGATCCCCCCTTTGTGTCGAAGGCAATGCTCAAAAGTTCATTTTTGAGAGTTATCTGACGAGATTCTCCAACAGAAACACCGGATAGGACTCCATACTTTTGCATTGAGGAGGACAGAAGTACGGAGTCAGCCGAGAGGCTATCCATCGGCAGAGTTGTGGCTGGCGTCTGTTGTGCTTTTTGTGAAAGAGCAATGGTATCGCTCTGTGGAATGTTGTCTATTACCGGGGAAGTCTCTTCCGGTTTGTTCAGAATGCTGAAACCGATGATGATAGCACCGATCAGCAGCATTCCCCAAAGGGTATTCTTATCCATCGAGTGGGGTTGTTTGTTTTTTATTTGCTTTTGATAGCTGCCTTTATGAAGCTCAGGAATAATGGATTGGGATTAACCACCGTGCTATTGTATTCCGGATGGAATTGCACACCTATATAAAAGGGATGATCTTCCAACTCTACTGCCTCTACGAGACTGGTCTCCGGATTTTCCCCCACACAGGGCATTCCATTTTCCTCAAAGAGGTTGCGGTATTTGCTGTTGAACTCGAAACGGTGACGATGACGCTCACTGATGAAATCCTTGCCATAAGCTTGAGCGATCTTGGATCCCTTACGCAAGACACAGTCATAAGCTCCCAGTCTCATGGAGCCTCCTAAGTCCGAAATCGTCTTTTGTTCCTCCATCAAGTCAATTACCTTGTCCTTGCAGTTGGGAGACATCTCGGAGCTGTGAGCTTCGGTAAGGCCTAATACATTGTGGGCAAACTCAATCACCATACATTGCATACCCAGACAAATCCCCAGAGTTGGGATCTTGTTGGTGCGAGTATACTTGAGAGCGGAGAGTTTCCCTTCGATGCCCCTTCCTCCGAAGCCCGGGGCAATGAGTACGCCATCCATGCCATGCAGCAACTCAGCTGCATTATCATCGTTGATTTTTTCGCTGTGTATAGAGACCAAATTGAGTTTGCGATTGTTGTATATGGCAGCCTGCAAAAGACTTTCATCGATAGATTTATAGGCATCCTGCAATTCCACATACTTGCCAACCAATGCAATATTGACAACCTCGGTAGCCGCATTTCTCAAAGACAAGAAGTCTTTCCAGCGTTTCAAGTCCGACGTTGTCCCTCCATTGAGTTTCATTTTACGTAATACGGTCTCATCCATTTTCTGTCTTTGCAGCATCAAGGGGACTTCGTAGATTGTCGGAACATCCACACTTTGAACAACGGAGTCCTCCGATACATTACAGAAGAGAGCTACTTTTTTCAGGACTTCCTCCCCCAGCACATGCTCTGTTCGTAAAACCAGAATATCGGGTTGGATACCGACCTCTTGCAGCTGTTTTACAGAGTGCTGAGTCGGTTTGGTCTTCACTTCCCCTGCTGCAGCTATAAAAGGGACATAGGTCAAGTGTACACAAAGACAATTTGTGCCCAATTCCCATTTAAGCTGACGCATACTCTCCAAGAAGGGGAGTGATTCGATGTCCCCCACTGTGCCTCCGATCTCGGTGATCACAAAGTCTACTTGTTGCTTTTGTGCCAGAAGTTTTACGTTGCGTTTAATCTCATCCGTAATATGTGGCACTACTTGCACTGTTTTGCCCAAATAATCTCCTTTGCGTTCCTTGCGGATAACGTTCTGATATATTCTACCGGTGGTGATGTTGTTGGCGCGGGTCATGGAGACATTGAGAAATCTCTCATAGTGTCCCAAGTCAAGATCCGCCTCATGCCCATCGCAAGTTACATAGCACTCTCCGTGTTCGTAAGGGTTGAGGGTTCCTGGATCGATATTGATGTATGGATCGAATTTTTGGATAGTCACCTTAAATCCTCTGGATTGCAACAGTTTACCCAAAGATGCAGCTATGATCCCTTTGCCAAGCGACGAGACGACGCCACCTGTTACGAATATGTGCTTTGTTTCTGCCACGGCTTTTATTCTTTCGATTATCTGTTTGGATGAAAATTCAAAAGGAGAACTGTACATCCACTGATTGGGTGCAAAGGTAATGAATATCCACCGATTTTTAGAGGAATTTCCTCTCGGATCGACACCTATACTCCCTATAATGGAGAGACCGTTGTAGGAGGTTTCAGAAAGGGGATATGAAAGAAGTCTTTGGGAGGCTTTACAGAGTAGAAAGTGTATATGATAGAGGTATATCAAAGCAGATAATCAAACTCAAATATTGGAGACAAGATAGTAAGGATTCTGCTTATAAGAATCTTGAAAGTCCTTGTTTCTCTCTGTCAAATCTGATGTGTTTTGTAAATTTTATACCCATGGAAAAACCGGAAAAATAGACGAAAAAGAGTCTCCAAAAATAAGTGGACGTAACCCTCTTTTGTGGGCTTTATGGTGACCTCCCAGAATGCCGATGAATAGGGCATTCTGAGAGGGTCAAAATTCTCTCCTGTGAGAAATTTTGCTAACACGGGAGAAAAAGTTTGCTCTCACAGGAGAGAATTTTGCTCTCTCCCGTGTTAGCAAAAAATGTCTCCTATCAGGATCAAAAAAGAGAGAAAATACATCCCAAACAGCTCTTGATCTGCGTACAAAAAATACTTCAAAAACAAAATATAAAAACATATAGATAAATGTAAATATACATTTTGGCGTTGCCTATTAAGAGAGGATTGTCTTGGGAGTATTGGTGGAGACTCTCATTTTCTATGGTTCGATAAATGTCGAAGCATACAGAATAACCCTTTTGATCTTGCTGATCCTAATTACTGTGTTTACGATCTATTGCACTATTATTTTCTTCTCCAAATTATGCAATGCTCTTGCTTGTAGTTTCTTCCGAAGGATTTCTCTCTTTTTTTGTGTACACTCCACAGTTGTTTTCTTTCTTATTTGTTTTACATAGTAAAACGAATTTAGATGGATGTTTGAGTTGAATTAACTATATTCGCCTACAAGCAATCTTACTCCGAACCCTTTTGGGAGGATAACGATGTGTCTGTTATTCAAAAAATTGAGGGAGGAGAAAATTATGAACTTTATTTGGAAGGAATAAGAAAATGGCAGATTACAAAGAACTGAAGCCTTTTATTCTTAAGTGGGAAGGAGGCTATGTGAATCATCCTAATGATCCCGGGGGGCATACGAATATGGGAGTGACACTTGCGACTTACGAGTATTACTGTAGACTGAAAAAATATCCGAAACCCACGGTCGAGCAGCTGAAAAAGATGGATGAAAGTACTTGGGATGATATTTTCAAAACTCTTTACTGGGATCGTTGGCGTGCTGATCAAATCAAAGACCAGCGTATCGCAAATATCCTGGTCGATTGGGTCTGGGCCAGTGGTTTGTATGGGATTAAAATTCCTCAGCGTTTGATTGGGGTAACGCCTGACGGGAAGGTCGGCCCGGTCACCATTGCCAGACTCAATAAGCTAATTGATGAGGATAAGAGAGAATTGGCCAATCAATTACTTTTGGAGAGAGTCCGGTTTGTTGATAGGATAATCGCTCGTAATCCTCGTTTGATGGTTTTCCGAAAAGGATGGCTCAACAGGATTAATGGACTCTGAGTTTGTGTCATATTGGGAGAGGGGGAATGGGCACTTTGTTGTCTCTTCGTGATCATTCCTTTGTCTCTCTGAAGAGGCTACAGCTTGGGAATACAAAGGTGGTTGTGAGGTGTTTCTATCATATCTCTGGAATAGTTGCTAACGAGAAGGAGATATGATGGAAGAACCTCGTCCTCTTTGTAAGTGGAAGGTGTGTCCTCTACCTGACAATTTTTTCATATACCCCAGAAGTTCATCGTAGCTGATTTCTGTAGTATCAACCAGTAGATCCAAGTTCGATTTACTACAATATGTCTCGATGTTATTCCTGTCAAAACTTGTATAGGCACAAAGAGGCTTCTTTTTTTCTTCCCCCTTTCCCACAGCGAGACGACACATTCGTATGATCTTGGCTAAAGAGGTGTGCAAAAAAATAGCCAGTGAGACAAAGCCACGGGAGACTCTGCTCATATGGCTGTAGTATTTGTCGAAAAAAAGCTGCATCGCTCCGTAAAAGGATTGTAGATACTTTAGATCTGTGACAGATGCACTCTCTCCTTTATAGTGGAGGATGGGCACAGGTAGGTAGTAGCATTTGTATCCTCCCAAACGGATACGATGAGAGAGGTCTATGTCTTCGCCATACATGAAGAAGCGTTCGTCCAAAAGCCCTACTTTGTCCAAGACCTCTTTGCGCATTAACATGAAGGCTCCTGCCAAAACCTCAATTTCTGCAGCCTGAGTGTCGGGTAACCATCCCATATAGTAACGCCCCATTTTCTTTGAGCTTGGATTGATCTTGTAGAGCTTGCTCAATTTGAAGAAAGAGGCCGAAGGTGTTGGAAATCCACGTTTGCTTTCGGGTAAAAAATCCCCATGCGCATTTATCATTCTCACTCCCAATCCTCCTATTCGAGGATCTTTCTCCATGGCTTCTATCACTTCGATTAGAGTAGTCTCTCCTATCACAGTATCTGGGTTGAGCAGCAGGATGTATTTTCCTTGCGCCGATCTCATGGCTTGATTGTTGGCCTTTGCAAAGCCCAGATTTTCACTGTTTTCTTGATAGTGAAAGTGGGGAAAATTTTTGCGACTCAAGTTCAGTGAACCATCTCCCGAGGCGTTGTCTACTACAAAAACTTCTGTTTCGGCATTTAATCTAGTCAAAGCCTTGTCTACACTATGCAGACATTGCTCCAACATCAGGGGCACACGGTAGTTTACGATGACAATGGATAGCAACATATGTAGGTTCTCGAATGAGGTCTTCGCAAAGATAAGGTATATGCAGTAGAGACTATGCAATGGCTTTTGGTCGATGATTAGGGAAATGTTGCCAACTTTAGCCGTTTATGCTCAATAAACTCACATCGGTCTCTTTCTTCAAGCCTTGCCCTACACCTATTTTGCCTGGTCTAAGCTGATATTTCGATAAATCTGCAAAGCAGTTGTCCCTTGTAGCGGGCTCTGTTCGGAAGATTTTTCGATCTCTTGGGGATATGTACTATACCTACTAAGCGAGAGAGCCGACAGGAAAGGGTATATCACAATATTTGCTTAAATTCAGCAACTAAGAACTTGACAGTATGAACTTTTGAGCAAAAAAAGTGGTAGCATATTTTTATAATTCACCAAAAATAAAAATCATTATGAACATTAACAATCGGTATTTGCTACTTATCTGTGCCTTTTTCTTGTCTTTTTCGATATGGGCACAGGATGGAGGAGATGGTGAGAATCCCTTTTTGGAAGTGGAATTTCTATCCGACAAGCCTTTTGACTATGGCATTCGCCTTTTTGGCGTTGAGGATGGAAAAATGACTGTCGAGTGGGGTAGCGAACAGGAAGTGTTAGATCTGAAAAAGAGTGGTACGTTATTGAAGGGTAAAAGCAAGGGAAAGCTGTTGAAGATCTATGGTAAGGTGGCCATTATCGAGTGCTCTAATGCACCTGTCATGGCCATACGTGTAGATAAGATGCCTTCGTTGCGTGAGTATATCACGAGACGTACAAGCATCGGAGAGGTGGATTTCTCTCAAAATCCCGAGTTGCGTTTGGTCATTATCGAGAATACTAATCTTAGTACAATCGATCTCTCTGCGAACAGCAAAATAGACAGTCTAATAGTGCCATCCAACAAACTGAAATCAATTAAACTGCCTTTGCGATCAGAACTCACCCATCTCAATTGCATGTCCAATGGACATTTGGTAGAGATGAACGTAGAGTCTGCCAATAAGTTGGAACGATTGATTGCAGTACAGACTCAGCTATCCAAATTTGACTTAAGTAAGATGAGTCAATTACGTTTCCTGCATCTGGGGCTGGGTATGAAGTCTATTAGTGAACTCAAACTCCCCATAGAAAGCCAACTCGATACACTCATGATCCCTATGGCAGGGCTGCAACAGATTGATCTTACTCATAGTACAAAGCTTCGTGCTCTATCCGTAGACAACAATTTTATGCTTAGCCAATTGGATATATCCAACGCTCCGGAACTTGTATCCTTGGAGGCTGAAGGGTGTGCTCTTAGAGAATTGAATACGGATAACAATCGCAAGTTGGAAAGTCTCAAGTGCAACAATAATCAGATTTCTCGGCTCAGTTTGAAGAATAACTCCGAATTACTCTATTTGACTTGTTTCGTCAATTTGCTAAGTGAACTTGATCTGAAAGGTTGTCCAAAGCTATTGGAACTCGACTGCTCACAGAATGAAGAACTTACCAAGCTAGATCTTCCGACCACTCTCTATTCGGTGGATTGCAGTGGCTGCAAACTGAGTGTTTTGGAGATAAAGACTCTTGAAGGCCTGGCAACACTCTCTTGCTCAAATAATGGTATTAAAAAGTTGGATTTTGGTAAACATGAAGAACTAACAGCTCTCAATGCGGACAATAATGCTATAGAGCTTATTGATTTGAGTAAACTGCCTGCCCTGCTCAACGTGAATTTATCCAATAACCCGATTAAGGAGTTGAACGTGGAGGCAGCCAAGAACCTTTCCTATCTCTCTATCAATGCTACACAGCTTGATGCCTGTGCTCTCGATAAGCTCTACCGCTCACTCCGAGAAGTAAATGAGACCAATGCGGGGAATCCTCAGATGGAAAATGCTGTGGATGCGGCTTCTGGGAGCAAAACTTCTATCGCTACAGATAAGGGCTGGGTTCTGACTGTGGCAGGTGACGGCAGCGGATGTAAAGAAACGGCGATCTCCTCTCTGGAGAATGTCTCTATTACACTATTTGAGCGAGCAGATGGATTTGTGATTAGTGGATTGGAAGGCAAATCCTATATGGTGTATGTCTGTGATATAAACGGCCTTTGTGTGGCAAAGCAGAGAGTGAGTGCTGACAATGCTTTTGTGTATCTAAGCAATCCGGGTCAATACTTGATCAGTATTGACGGAGTGAAGAATATCAACTGCCTTAAGCACCAAATCAGGTAGATGAGCATTGCTCAACATTGCAGCAAGAGCTGTATTGTGTGCAATAGTTTTGTTTGGAATATCCGCAAAGAAGAGAGGGTGTGCCGAAATCATCTTCGGCACACCCTTTTCTTCTGAAGCCTCGTTCAAGAATTCTTTTTTTCTGAGCTTTTTGTTTGACTCGAATTTAGCAATTCTCCAAACCACAAGAGTGGCCCGGGTAGTCTATCTCTATCGTTGCATGATCTATTCCATAATGTTTGCAACATGCTCGGACGGACTCCTTGAGCTTTGATTCTCTCTCTACATGCGACGTTGAGACTTGGCTGGAACATACCAGATGGACTGTGAGTACATGCCTTTCACCATCCAATGTCCAAGCATGGAGGTCGTGTACAGAGCTAACTCCATCGATGCCGGTAAGTTCGCTTTCCAGAGCTTTCATATCCACCTCCTCCGGAGAGCCCTGTAGCAGTACCCTGAGTGTAGAACGCAGATTACGATAGACATTGTATAATATCCATATCGTAATGGCAATGGAGAGTAGAGGGTCCAGAATGGGCAGATAGACGAAATGCATTACGATACTCACCACCAATACGGCAGCCCAACCCAATACATCCTCCAGCATATGAAGCATTACGGCTCTCTCATTCAAGCTTTCTCCTTTACTCAAACGAATAGCTGCAATGCCATTGATAACTAACCCGAGGATAGCCAGGATTAGCATCCCGGTTTCATTAACATGATCTGTAGGGGTGATAATCCTTTCTATTGCTGCATGTAGAACGAAGAAAGACCCGACAAGCAGAATAACCGATATCAATAGAGCTCCCAACAGAGAAAAGCGTTTGTACCCGTAAGTAAAGTAGGCCGTCCGCTTTTTCTCAGACAAACGCTGCAGTCTCCAGGCAACACCGAGGGAGATACTATCCCCAAAATCATGTAGGGCATCCGATAGGATGGCCACAGAATTAGTCCATAGGCCTCCTATTAGTTCGATGATGGCAAAGAGAAGATTGAGAACAAAGGCTAACAAGAGGTTACCCTCTCCATGGTGGTGATGCCCATGGTGATGCCCATGATGATGGGAGTGGTGGTGTTTGCTTTCACAATGCTCATGGGTGTGCTCCGCAGAGCAGCAAGAGTGTTCGTGATGTTCATGCTTTTGTTCGTGTCCCTCGGAGCAGCAAGAATGCTCATGGTGTTCGTGATGATCTATCATAGGATTCATATTTATTTTAGCTATCACTGGCTGGCTTCGGTGTGGAGAATGAGGAAAGAAAATCCCTACACTACGAAGCCTCTACCTCAAAGGTAGGGACTTTGAGGTAAAGAATGTCATTGTGGGACCCTAAAATACCTACAAAAGGTTAAGGGCCTACAGGGATACGGCTATGGTGAAAGCTTCAATATAAGAGCAGCCGGCTTTGCTCAATATACCTGCAACTTCACTTAGAGTAGCTCCTGTTGTAAGCACATCGTCTACAAGTAAAACACGTTTTGAATGTAATTGATCGGGTTCGACACAATAGAACGCATCTGAAATAGCTGCTTGACGCTCCTCTGCGGAGCGAGAAGTCTGGCTATGGCCATGTCTTTTTCTCTTTATGAGCAGATCCGTAGCTGGTATGCCGCTCTCTTGGCTGATCCCCGATGCAATAGACATCGACTGGTTGTATCCTCGGATAGCTCTATGTTCCGGACTGATTGGAACGGGGATGATGAGGTCTATATTTTCCTTGGACCAGCCAAATCTTCTGGCTGCAATTCGTCCCATTTCAAGCCCGATCCTTCTACGCTTTTTGTATTTGAGCGAATGAATGAGTTGTCTGGTTGTATTGCCTTGGCTGAATGAAAATAACGCATGGAAAGAGACTATGTAGCCATTTCCCTCTATGCGAATTGTGCGATAATCCTCAGAGGTATACCACAGAGGAAGTGCCAGAAAGCAAGGAGGACATATTTCTCTCTCAGAAGAACTGAGCTTGCGCCCACAGACAGCACAGACAGAGGGGTAGAACAGTTCGGAAAAGGCATGCCCAGCACTCTTCAGCCAGTGGAAAGTCGTGTTGATTTTACTCCGGGTATTCATCCAAAACACTTTCATTCGTCTTGGTTATTCTCCTTACTATTTGCTCAGTTTCTTCATATGTGAATCCTTTGCTCAACGCCCAACGCATTAGTCGCACGTATCGCTTTTCTGTGGGGAGAGAGGTCGGTATGGACTGGAGTTTTTTATACAGCAGCTTGACCAATTTATTTTCTCCGTTGGCTTTTTGCTTTGTCCTCTCTCTTTCTAACTCGGCTATAACTTGGGCAATTATGCTACTGTTTATTTGTTTTGCTCTGAGAGCTTGTGCGATTTTAATTGGTCCCCAGTTGTTGAAGCGGTATTTTTCACGGCAAAAGCATTCTGCATATCGCTGATCATCCACAAATCCCTCATCTTTCAATTTGCTCAATATTCTTTGCTGCTCCTCGAGGGACAAGGTTGTAGCCATAAGCTTGCGATTTATTTCGGAGCTGCAATGTTCGGCTTTGCTGCAGTAGTTTGCCAGTTTTTTTAGAGTTGATTCGTAGAGATTCATTGTGGTTGAGAACCGGAGCTAACTAAGAATTGATGCAGTTTACATATACAAATCGCTCTTTTTCTCGCCAGTCTCTCTGAACTTCTGCTGTAAGTTTTAGCTCGTCTTGCATTAGTTGGGCTACCTCTTGTGCCAGAGCTTCGTTTACCTCCAAGTATATTCTCCCTCGAGCTGTCAAATGTTTTTGAGAAAACCGAGCTATATGGCGATAGAAGTACAAAGGATCTTTTGGGGGGGCAAATAGGGCTTGATGTGGTTCGTATTGAAGTACATTGGGGCGCATATGTTGAGACTCTTCAGGACGGATATAAGGAGGATTGCTCACAATCAGGTCGAACTGTAGACCGAGAAGCTGCCGAGAGGGTTGGGATTGGGTGATGTCTCCCTGAAGTAGATGGATATTTTGGTTCGCCACCAACCGACCTGCATTTCGTTGACCAATGATAAGTGCTTCTGAAGACATTTCTAAGCCCCAAACTTCGGCTTTGTGGAGCTTGTTGGCTAAGGTTATAGCAATGCAACCGCTACCACAGCCGATATCCAGAATGCGTAGCCCGGTTTGTCGGTGTTCTTTGCGAATAATTTCATCGCAGAGTAACTCCGTCTCTGGCCGGGGGATGAGCACTCCGGGTGCTACCTCGAAGTCGTAGTCATGGAAATAGGCTTTACCCAAAACATACTGTATTGGTTCATGGGTTTCCAAGCGTTGGAGAGCTGTCACCAGGTGCTCATGTTCGGCAAGGGTCAAAACTCTATCTTTGTCGGTGAGCAACATTTCGGTGTAGCTCAAGCCTAATATTTCGCTCAATAACAAGCGAACAAGTCCGGTCAGTTCGGCCGACTCGTACAATATGCTAAGGCGATTGTAACAAAGATCAGTAGCTGTGCGAATATTCATCGAAAGACAAAAGTAGCAATATGAGTACAAAACAGCAGTTTATGCGTCGAGCACTGGATTTGGCTCGGTTAGCTGAGGGTTGTACTGCTCCCAATCCGATGGTGGGAGCTGTGGTAGTGGATGAGAGAGATGGTCGGATATTAGGTGAAGGGTACCATCACCGAGCCGGAGAACCGCATGCTGAGATTTTGGCAATTCGTGCTGCTTCCGGAAAAGATTTGACACATAGTACTTTATATGTTACTCTGGAGCCATGTTCGCACTATGGAAAAACTCCACCTTGTGCCGATTTGATTATTGAGCAGGGAATTCCGAGGGTGATTATTGCCATGCAAGATCCTTTCCCAAAGGTCTCCGGACGAGGAATAGAAAAGTTGCGTCGGGCAGGGATCGAGGTAGAGATTGGTTTGATGCAAAAAGAAGCAGAGAGCCTCAATCGGGCTTTTCTAACAGCTGTATGCAAGCAGCGCCCTTACATCACTCTCAAGTGGGCCGAGACAGCTGATGGGTACATAGATCGGTTGCGCTATCAACCTGATGAACCCGCCTTGCAAATCAGTAGCCCGTGGAGGCAACGGATGGTGCATAAGTTGCGGTCACAGCATGATGCTATTTTGGTAGGAGGGAATACATTGAGGATGGATAATCCTAAACTGAATAACCGTCTTTGGTGGGGGCCTTCTCCACAAGCTATCGTATTGTCTCGGTCGGCTCGTATCCCCATAGACTGCTTTTTAAGGGAGCAGTCTCGCCTGGCAACTTCATCTCATAAGCCTCTCATAGCTATTTGCTCTGCTCAGGCAGATCAGCAGGATTTGCTTTCCCTTGAAAAAGATAGAGTAGACTTGATCCTGTATGGAGACTCAAACTTACCTCTGGCTGATATTTTGAGACAGTTATGTGAGCGAGGCATTCACAGCCTTTTGGTAGAAGGAGGACGCCAAGTTCTTGACCTATTTATTAAGGAAAGGTTATTTGATCGAATTGAGAGAGAAAAAGGGAGGGAATACCTCGGTCAAGAAGGGATCAAAGCTCCGAATTTGCCTTAGTGTAGTGCGCTTCTCTCAGAAAGAGATCATTGCACAAAGCAGTACTTGTTGTGTCGTTAATTGGCCTTCGGGTCTGGTTGCATGCCCGAAGGCATACTTCTTTTGCCGTTCATTGTCTATGTTTGTCATTACGGGGTTCTGCAGGTTTGACTCAAAGTTTGCCGAAACAGTCTCTTTGTAGCTTGTGCAGAGGTTTCAGGATGTGATTAGTGATTGTTGTCTCATCACAAAATAGATTCATTTGGACGAGTCTCCAAAGAGAAAGGAGAGCAGAGAAGAGAGGAATGATTGTGTAATAGCGTCGGGAGAGGATTTGAGTAACAAAAAAAGGGGCGACAAGCCCCTTCACTCTGTCTGTGAACCGCCTGGGGTTCGAACCCAGGACCCCATCCTTAAAAGGGATGTGCTCTACCTACTGAGCTAGCGATTCAACCAAAAGCCGTGTGAGATAACGTGCCTTCCCAGGTCGATATTGCTCTCACAAGCGGTGCAAAGGTAAGTGAATATTTTGAATATGCAAATCTTGCACTTTGCACATTCCAGTATCAAGTGAAAAAACGGGATTCGGAGAAGTATTGTGTTTTAAGAATGAGAAATCATAGACTCCGGCGTGTTCACGAAAAAAACTTCTTGTGTAGCTCTTGTCAATGCCGTATATAGCCAGCGCAACAGGCTGTTGTCTCTCTCCATTAAGCTTACGAGTCCCATATCAATAAAGATACATGGCCATTGTCCTCCTTGGGCTTTGTGACAGGTGAGTGCATAGGCATATTTCACCTCAAGAGCTTGCCAGTAAGGATTTTTGCGTACCAACTCTCGGCATTTGACCACAGAGGCTTCTTCTTGATAGTCGGCCAAGACGTTTTGGTAGAACGCTTCTCGCTCTCCCTGTGTCATATGTGCACTTTCGGTAGCAAGGGTATCGAGTAGTAGCATTACAGTCAGTTCACTGTCTCTATCCTCCAGATAGATATCTGCTTCTACAAATCTTTTTTCGTACAGTTCGTGATATTTCCCCAGTCGTCGGATTTCTACGATTTCTCCATTCGCTAAAAAATCAGTCTTGTCTCGGTTTTGAGCGTATGCATAATTATTCCGCACGACAACCAATCTATCTCCTCTCACAAGTTCTTCTTCAAGATCCAGTACCTGAGCACGAATACCCAGATTGTAGGCTAAAGCTCGTTTGTTGGAATAACAAACAACGAGTACGTCTTCTCGTCCGTATCGCCGATAGGCCGAATCGATCGACTCTATTAGCTCAGCTCCTCCGATGAAGTGAGTGTCTGCATAGCAGTTGTGCAGCAGTATTTGTTCTCCATTATCTAGTAGATCCCTCAGTAACGTGGCATTGGCTAAGATCCCGGACTCTTGCTTTTGCCGAATTACATCGGTGAGAGAGGCACTGTAGATGTGTAATCCGTATCGATCTGTCAGAAGGTTTGTGTCAAGAGCCGGTGATATATTGGAGCCAACGGGAGGCAACTGTGCTGTGTCTCCCACCAGAATCAGTTTGGCTGTATCAGTTCCGATTACGTATGCCAGCAGATCAGTCAATAAGTCTCCACTTCCAAAAAGCCCCGAGTTACTTCCTTCTTGTCCTATCATGGAAGCTTCATCTACCACATAGAGGCTACCGGAACGCCCTTCTTTAACTAGAGAGAAAGATCCTCCTTCCTCAAGCATGGCAGCAGAAGATTTGTATATGATCCTATGAATCGTATAAGCATCGCGTTTTGCTCTTGTGCTCAAGATCTTGGCCGCACGACCGGTGGGTGCCATTAAGCAAATAGCAATACCGGATATAGAGAGGGTCTGTACAATGCTGGAGACCAAACTTGTCTTACCCGTACCAGCATAGCCGGAAAGCACGAAAACCGAGTAAGGAGATGGGTCGGCAAGAAAGTGAGTAAAGATATCTATAGCGGAGAGTTGCGACACCGTGGGAGTGAAAGGCATATTTCCAACGATTTGTTCGGACAGAGAATGCGCTATCATACTAAAATCATATATTTGCAGTTGCTAAGTTAGTCTTATCTCAAGAATAGGGCTACCCCAGCCATAGACAGAAATAATCAATCAAAGATAACCAATGAACAAGCTGATCAAAGTATTAGTAGGTATCGCAGCCTTGGTAATGATTTACCTCACTGTAATGAGCATCCTTACCCCGGTGCAATTTGACAAGAAGCAGAAAGAGCGTGAAGTACTTATCCAAAAGCAATTGAAGGGTATTGCCACTTTGCAACAGGCTTATGAGGGTATATTTGGAAAGTATGCCGATGCTGCACATTTGCGTTGGTTCTTCCAAGAAGGCCGTATCTACTATATCAACGCCGAAGGTGAGTACACCGATGATATGCGAGACAAAGGTCTGAGTGAGCGTGAGGCTGCACGGCAGGGTCTGCTGCGCCGTGATACAGTCTGGGTACCTGTGATAGATACGTTGCTCGTAGGTAGTGGCATTACTCCTGACAATTTGCTTGATGTACCGGGTTCTTCGGACAAGAAAATTACTATTGAGACCGGTAGTATCAATCAAGAAGTAGGGAATGATACAATCGCTGTTCCTGTATATAGAGCTTATGTGAAGTTTGTAGATTACTTGGGAGATATGGATCATGTAATCCTCCAGCAGAAGATTCGCGCTTCGGAAGAGCGAGTGAAAGGCTTTCCCGGATTGGTTATAGGTTCTCTCGAAGAAGTCAAGAATACGGGTAACTGGGAATAATGTCCCTACTTGCTCGTTTCCCATCTCTGCTCAGAGCCGAGACGGCAGAGCAATATAGTGTGTCCATCCGCTTAAGAGTGGGTGGACTCGCTTTTGTGTTATATAGCAGGGATACCGGAGAGCAGGTCTATTCCGATGAATACTCTCTGCAGTCAGGATTCCCAAGCTATAAATCGGCAGTGGAGGACCTGTATTTTCGTTATCCTTTCTTGAGCTATCCTTATCATTCAGTTCGGGTTTTGTATGAGCCATTGGTTTATACCCTTGTGCCGGCCGACCTCTATCAGGAGGGTAGTGCTGCTCTGTGGCTACGGCCCATTGCTGATGAATATTCGGTAGGTAGGGCTGAGGATTGGGAAGTGTATACCAGTGAACTCCCTGATAAGCAGAAATTGCTGGTTTCTGCTGCCGATAAATCCCTATTGCAGTTTCTTCGTCGCTCCATGCTTGTTGTGGAGCCCGAGGCTTTTCTTTCTCCTTTTATCTCTGAACAGGGACTTTTGGCACGCAAATATGGGCGAAAATTATTGAGTATGATTTTGCGCCCGACAGCTCTGGACTGCCTTCTATTTGAAGAGGGAGAGTTGATCTTTGCCAATTCATTCCCTCTCTCTTTGAGCTTGACAGAATCGGCCGAAGAGTTGCTTTATTATGTGATGTTGCTGTGGCGTAATTATAATTGCAGTCAAAGTGAGGACCGATTGTTCATTCATCCGGATGAGCAAGCTTTACAGGCGACAGCCTGCCGCTTGGAGCAATTATTGGAGAAGTTTATCAGCAAGATTAACTTGGGCTGACTTATGCGTATTATCTCGGGTTTATACAAACATCGCCGGTTTGATGTGCCAAATACATTTAAAGCTAGGCCGACTACTGATTTTGCCAAAGAGAATTTGTTCAATGTGTTATCTAATACCGTTGATTTTGAGGGTATAACAGCTTTGGATCTTTTTAGCGGAACGGGAAGTATTGCTTTTGAACTCATTTCTCGTGGGGCAGATCGGGTGGTTGCGATTGAAGAACGGAAAGAGCATGCCCGATTTATAGCTTCTGTAGCCGAAAAACTAAATTGTCGGGACCAACTCAAATTGGTTGTGGGTGATGCTTTGCGATACATCTCTAAGCGATCCTTTTCAGAGGTTTTCGACTTGATATTTGCTGATCCTCCTTATGCTTTGGAGCAATTACCTTCTATCCCGATCAAGATATTTGAGGCCGGTCTCTTGAAGCCGGATGGGGTGCTGGTTTTAGAACATCCTGGCAACTATTCTTTTCGAGAAATGCCTCAGTTTACGGCTCATCGTAAATACGGATCAGTCAACTTTTCTTTCTTCTCTCCTTCAGTTATTTCAGATTAAATATTCGAACCATGATAAAGATCAATGATATTCTCATTTCCAAGATAAGTGATGCCGTAGAAGCTCTCTATGGTGTACGTCCGGCTGCTGATTTATTGCAGCTTCAAAAAACAAGACGAGAGTTTACTGGTCACCTCACTTTGGTTGCTTTCCCTCTTCTCAAGATTTCTCGTAAGAATCCTCAGCTGACAGCCGAAGAAATTGGCAGTTACCTTTTGAAGAATGCTTCGGATGTAGTTGTTGCCTGTGAGGTGGTGAAAGGCTTTCTAAATCTGACTATTGCATCTCGACTTTGGTTAGCTCTCCTATCCGATATTTTAGCTTCGGAGAGATACGGTCATAAGTGGGTTACAGACCAATCTCCTCTTGTAATGATCGAATACTCATCTCCCAACACAAACAAACCATTGCATCTGGGTCATGTAAGGAATAACTTGCTTGGGTATAGCTTATCTCGGATCCTTGAGGCAGCCGGTTATCGCGTTGTTAAGACCAATATAGTGAATGATAGAGGCATACATATTTGTAAGTCGATGTTGGCTTGGCAGAAGTGGGGTGAGGGTTGTACTCCGCAGTCTTCCGGTATCAAAGGGGATCATTTGGTCGGTGATTTCTATGTGCTGTTCGATAAGCATTACAAGGCCGAGGTTGCCACATTGATGGAGCAAGGTTTGACCAAAGAACAGGCCGAAGTAGAATCCCCTCTGATGCAGGAGGCTCGTCAAATGTTGCGCTTGTGGGAAGCTGGCAATACCGAGGTGAGAGCTCTTTGGGAGAAAATGAACAACTGGGTGTATACGGGCTTCAATGAAACTTATAAAAGATTAGGGGTCGATTTCGACAAGATTTATTACGAGAGTGATACCTACTTGCGAGGAAAAGAAGAAGTATTGAGAGGTTTGGCCGAGAATCTTTTTGTGAAAGATCCTGATGGATCCGTTTGGGCAGATCTCACATGTGATGGCCTCGATCGAAAGATCTTGTTGCGAGCAGATGGAACCTCCGTCTACATGACTCAGGATATAGGTACAGCCAAGATGCGTTTTGCGGATTACCCTATCGACAAGATGATATATGTGGTGGGCAATGAACAAGACTATCACTTCAAGGTCTTGAGTATCCTTTTGGACAAATTGGGCTTTGCTTTTGGCAAGGGGCTAGTGCATTTTAGCTATGGTATGGTAGAACTTCCAGAAGGGAAGATGAAGAGTCGTGAGGGTACTGTGGTGGATGCTGACGATCTTATGGATGAAATGGTTGCAGCTGCAGCCTCTATTGCACAAGAGATGGGCAAAGGGGCTGAGATGGAACCCAAAGAAGCCGCCGAGGTAGCACGTCGTGTTGGTTTGGGGGCCTTGAAATATTTTATTCTCAAGGTTGACCCACGTAAGAATATGACTTTTAACCCTAAAGAAAGCATCGACTTTAACGGCAATACAGCCTCGTTTATCCAATATGCGTACGCACGTGTCCGCTCACTCACAGTCAAAGCCAAAGAACAGGGCTTGGCTGTAGAAGGTCCCCTTCCTGCAGATCTTATTCTTTCGCCTAAGGAAGAGAGTTTGATACAAATGCTTAGTGAATATCCAGAAGTCTTGTCTGAGGCAGCCAAGAACTATAGCCCTGCTCTCATTGCGAATTATTGCTACGATTTGGTGAAAGAATACAATCAGTTCTATCACGACTCTCCGGTACTCAAGGAGGAAAACCCTCAATTGCGTTTCCTACGCTTGGAGTTAAGTCGCTCATTTGCCTCTATCCTCAAGCAGGCAATGGGATTGCTTGGTATTGAGATGCCAGAACGTATGTAGGAAGTTATGACTGATTTGCAGGAAATACTCGCACGGCACCAAGGTCGTGTACCCTCTGTAGCCGCTTTGGTCAGCGGAGGGGTTGATAGCTCAGTGGTAGTTCATCGACTGGTAGAGGCTGGTTTCAAGCCCCATATCTTCTATATCCGTATTGGTATGCAGGACGAAGATGGCTTTGTCGATTGTCCTGCGGAGGAGGATATTGAGCTAACTACTCTGCTTGCTCGCAAGTATGGATTGCCTATGGATGTTGTTTCTCTGCATCAGGAGTACTGGGAGAAAGTCGTTTCCTATACGATAGATACAGTCAAAAGAGGGTTGACCCCCAACCCCGACGTCATGTGCAACAAACTGATCAAATTTGGTTGTTTCGAGGAAAAATGGGGGCATCATTTTGATTATATTGCCACCGGACACTATGCTACCACGACCTATATAGATGATTGCTGCTATCTCTCCACGGCTAAGGATCCCATTAAAGATCAAACAGATTTTTTGGCTCAGATCAACTTTGCCCAAGTCTCCAAACTACTTTTTCCCATTGGCCACTTGATGAAGTCAGAAGTACGAGATATAGCTGAGGCAGCTCGCATTCCATCGGCCAAGCGAAGGGATAGTCAAGGGATCTGTTTTTTAGGGAAGGTGAATTACAATGATTTCATTCGTCGCTATCTGGGAGAGAAACCTGGGCGTATTATTGATCGGGAGACAGGTAAGACAATAGGCACACACCGAGGTTATTGGTTTCATACTATAGGTCAGCGTAAAGGGTTGGGACTGAGTGGAGGCCCTTGGTTTGTCGTAAAAAAGGATACCAAGCGCAATATCATTTTGGTGAGTCGAGGATATGATCCAGCAGATCAGTATGGGCGAGAGATTGATATGGCTCAGTTCGATTTTATCAGCGGATCTGCAAACCTCTGGCCGGATTTTTCTATACAGCAACTTAGACAGGGTATTTTTTCTTCGTTGGCACCAGTGTGTATCAGTTTTAAGATTCGTCATACACCGGAGTTTATCGGGGGGACTCTATCCCCTTTGGGAGATCATGGCTTTCGCATTAAAAGCGATGAACCTGTGCAAGGCATAGCTCCCGGGCAATACGGAGTGGTGTATGACTTGGACCACAGACTCTGTCTTGGTAGTGGTATGATTACGGCTGGCAGGTAGGGGATATAGGAAGTAGACCTGCAAAAAAAGCCAAGAATTACCCTCAAATCGAGTAACCCTTGGCCGGAAAGCTATGAAAATTAAGGAGTTTTATTCTTATAGATTTAGGAAAGCTCCCACTGACAATATATTGTTGCTGGGACCATACCCATTCCTGAAGGTCGGTGTCAAATCATAGGTGCCGTAGAAGCCTATATTTCCGTGTGAAACTTGTGCTCTTAGACCCACGCCTACCGTGTTTAGGAATAAGTCTGATCCTAATTTGGTGTATCCGTTCTGGCCTCTATGCCAAACTTTGGAGCTGGAAGCTGTGCGAATTTTTAGTTCGGGACCAAAATCAATACCGAAATTCAGGTATTCTCCGGTACGATAGCGTATCATGATTGGGAAAGTAAGATAGGTGATATGTAGGCGGCTAGTTTTGTATTTTTCTCCTTCAGGAGCAGGAAGTAAGACTGTCTTATCTTGTTGCTGATGGTAGGCATAGTCCTTGTCCATGTGGATTGAGTTGAACTCGATGTTCGCCCCAGGTTTGAATACCCAGTGTTTGCTTAGAGGCATTGATATTGAAGCCAAACCTATGGTATAACGCAAGGATGCGGCATTGAGCAAATGCTCTTTCCCGTCTCCGAGTAAGATGGCAGCTCCCAAACCAAATCCTCCTGCCGAGAAAACTTTGCTCATGTAGCGAGGTTTTTCTTTTCTTTTTTTATGTCGTACCGGCTTTTCCAGAGAGATTCGTAATGTCCCCAGTATGGAGCTGGTATAGTGTTGTTCCATACTGCGTCCGTTCAGGTACACTCCTTTGAAGATCTGTTTGTTCTCAAAACTTTTTCCAGATGGATCTGTCGAGAACATTTGCACGTTGATATTTTTTTTGTCCTCCTTGACCACAATAGTACGATTGCCCATCCGGAGCGTATCGACAGAAGATTGAGCTTCAGCCGAAACACCCGAGACGGACAGAAGTAAGCTCAAGGAAAGCGATGAAAGTACTGGTTTAGTTTTCATGATGATATTATTTTTCTTTGGTGTTTGGTTTGTCTTCTTTAGTTCATTCTTCGGCTCTAGATCTTAGTTGCTCTGCCAATTCATCACTTCCTTGTTTGCCAGATAAGGTGATGAGATAGACAGACTGATCTGTACGGAAGACATAGATAAGAAAGCTCTTAAAGCCTTGGCGGTCGATTTCGTATTCATAGTAGCCAGATACCAATCGCCCCTTATCTATTACTTCTTTCACGACTTTTGCTTCTTCTCTGTCGGTGGCAACTGCCTTCTCAATCTTTTTCAGTTGTGAGAGTTTCACCGGACGCAGAGTCAATGTGCGGCAATATCGTGCTCCATACTCGCTCAAAGCAGTCTCTCCTACTTGTACGAAAGTGGCATTTGAGCTTTTACGATATTTCCACATTATTGCTTCAGAAGCTTGTGGGCTCGTTTGCTGTGCAGAAGCGAGTCCAGACCCCAATAGTAGAGCTGTCAATAGAAGAAACAAACTGCAGAAGGCTTGTCTATTCACGGCCTTTTTATGTCTCAATAAGCCGTCGAATAAGGGTTTTATAAGAATCGTGTGCATTGTACTTGTATAGATTTATTTAGGTTGGGTTGGCTTGTTAGGCAAAAGAAAGTCCACAATATCCTGATGTTGAGTAGTTTGAGTTGCGTCAAGGGCTTCAAGAGCCATATGTTCGGCCAAAATGGAGTTGTCTATGTGTTCTCCAGCTACGATCACATAACTGTGACCAAAATCATTGAAAGAGTGTTGATTCTTATATTGTGTGATCCCTAATGTGAGGGCGAAAGCTACTACCGCTGCCACCGATGTCCATGAGGCGATTCTTCTAAAAGAAAACAAGTTACGACTTTCGGGGGGAGAGGGTAGAGATTCTGCCAGATCTGTAGCTTCTACTTCTTGAGCTACCAAGGTGGGAGCTAGTGTAAATAAAGTACTAAGATATTGATGCCTCGGATCTACCGAATCAGAAGAGAAATAGAGTCTCAATCGATCTTCTTCCTTCTTGTTGGTACGTCCCTCGAGATATTTCTCAATTAAGGGTTGCATCTCCGAATACTGGATATGAGCTATATTTTTTTGCATCCTAGTTTCTTTATCTTCTTTTAATTGTTTACACCTGCACGCAATAAATTCTCCTTTAATTTCCTTCTGGCTCGGGAAAGATTGTTGTAGACGGTCTCTACACCAGATCCTATGATTTGGGCAATCTCTTCGGCTTCGTACCCTTGTACTTCTTTCAGAAAGAAGGTCATTCGCTGCAGTTTGGGTAGCATTGCGATTGCCTGACGAAGCTGTTGCCCCAGTTCATTTTGTTCTAAAGCTGTTTCTGTTGTAGTTGGACTTACTAAGTCTGACATATCATCGCAGATGCTTATTCTCTGTTGCTTACGCAGGCTATCTATGGCTTTATTCTTGATCATGACTGATGCCAAAGCTTCTATATTGTTGTAATGTGCCAGTCTTTCTTTGCTGAGCCAAAGTCGAAGCAATACCTCCTGTACCAGATCTTTGGCCTCGTCTTCATCTCCAGCTATGGACCGGGCTATACGCTCCAGTTTTGAGGAGAGACAGACCACTTTGTCTATGAATTCTTGCTTCTGCATACACTCATAAGACGATTATTTCTCGCAAATCTATCATCTCTCAAGATTTTATTTGATGCATTCTCTTCAGACTCTACCTTAGCGTGAGTTGTGTGGCTTGTTTTTTCTCAGGTAACCTATTCTCTATCAGCCTATTTCAATAACGAAAGATCTGTCCATGACGAAAGAAACTCCAAAAGCCATTGAGCAATCGATCAAAAGCTTTATTGCTTTTGTCCGAAAGCTTAGTTGCTTTTGCCTGAAAGCTTAGTTGCTTTTGTCCGAAAGCTTAGTTGCTTTTGCCTAAAAGCTTAGTTGCTTTTTATCGAAAGCTTAGTTGCTTTTGCCCGAAAGCTTAGTTGCTTTTGCCTAAAAGCTTTATTGCTTTTGTCCGAAAGCTTAATTGCTTTTCGGAGAAAGCTTAGCTGCTTTTTTGAGAAAGCTTTATTGCTTTTGCCCGAAAGCTTAGTTGCTTTTGTCCGAAAGCTTAGTTGCTTTTGCCTGAAAGCTTAGCTGCTTTCGATGTGCTCATTAGATGCTTCCTGGAAAAGATGCTGAGCGATCGACAAAAAAGATACCGAGTAATCGAGAGAATTGAGTGCTTATCGAAATAATAAGCGAGGCACCATTTGCCAATACTTTCTTGCTTAAATGCCTCTTTAAGGGGTGAGTAAATAGATAAGAGAACTATTTTACTTATATCCAGCCTTGTACGTAGTATCCAAATGCTATACAAGGCTTTTTCAATGAGAAGATTTCTTTTGACCTATTGGATAATGGGTAGAGTAAAAGTGTTTGGTTATATCAATTCAAAAAGAGAGAGGATGATGAGAGTTGAGTGAGTAGTAAGTGTAATTATTGTCCCCAATTTGAACGGTCTAAATTTCTGTATCCTATGGCCTCGGCAATATGTGCAGATTTTACTTCATTGGAATTTTCTAAGTCGGCTATTGTCCGGGCTACTCGTAAGATACGATCATAGGCTCTGGCTGATAGACCAAAGCGCTCCATTACCAGCTTTAGTTTCTGTAGACTTTCACTGTCTAGCTGAACATACTTGCGTACTTGAGAAGAACTCATTTGGGCATTGCAATAAGTGTCGGGGATTTTCTCAAAACGTTCCTCTTGTCTTTTGCGGGCATTTAATACTCGATCTCGGATGTTTTCACTTGTTTCTGCCGGTTGGTTATTGGAGATTTCTTCGAATGGCACAGGTACGATTTCTACTTGTATATCGATCCTATCCAGCAATGGACCTGAGATACGTCCCAAATAGCGTTGGATAGCATGGGGCGAGCAGGAGCATTCTCTTGAGGGATGATTGTAATAGCCACAAGGGCAAGGATTCATTGCGGCGACCAGCATGAAAGAGGCTGGGTATTCCACCGTATATTTAGCTCTGGCAATGGTGATATTACGATCCTCCAAAGGTTGGCGCATGACTTCCAATACGGCCCTATTATATTCTGCCAATTCATCGAGGAAAAGGACCCCATTGTGTGCTAAACTGATCTCTCCGGGTTGCGGGTTGCTCCCCCCACCTACGAGTGCTACAGGGGAAATAGTATGGTGCGGAGCTCTGAACGGACGCATAGTCATTAGTGTAGTGTTGGCTTCCAATTTCCCTGATACACTGTAGATCATCGTTGTCTCCAATGACTCGGACAAATTCAAAGGGGGGAGTATACTGGGTATGCGTTTGGCCATCATTGACTTGCCACTACCAGGACTGCCAACCATAAGTACATTGTGCCCGCCTGCTGCAGCGACTTCCAGAGCTCTTTTTACATGAGCTTGTCCTCGAACATCCGCGAAGTCTATATCATATTTTCTTTGTCCTTTGTAGAATTCTTTTCTCGTATCTACTTCGACTAACTCCAGCCCTTCTCCTTCGGAGACAAAACGGCATACGTCTTTCAAGCTGTCAGCTGCATACACTTTTAGCTTATTTACAACAGCTGCTTCTTGTGCATTGGCTCGAGGTACAATCAGGTGTCGATAACCCTCCTTACGTGCTAATAAGGCAATTGGTAGAGCTCCTTTAATGGGTTTGAGAGTACCATCCAAACCTAATTCTCCCATCAACATCATATGTGATAAACCTTCTCCGGGAAGTTGCTCAGAAGCGGCAAGGATACCTATTGCCAGAGGGAGATCGTAGGCGGCTCCTTCTTTGCGAAGATCAGCCGGACTCATGTTGACTATGACATTTTCATCCGTAAATCTGTATCCGGAGGTTTCTATTGCACTTTTGATCCGCTCATGACTCTCTCGCACAGCTGTATCAGGCAGCCCAACGAGTTGAAACCATGATCCTCTGGTAATATTAACCTCTATTGTGACAGTGGCAGCATGTATACTTTGTAGTGCAGCAGCATAGGTTTTGATCAACATAATAGTCTGAAAATAGATTGTTACAAGTATATACGCCGAGCTTTATTTGTGGTGTCGATACTTACTAAAGCCGGTAAATGCCTGATCTCGAAACGTTGGATTATACGCATTGTTTGATCCTTAATGTCGGAGCAAACGGATCCTTTGTCTAATGCCCACTTTTTGACCGAAGCTTTTGCAATACTATCAGAGGGAGTAAGGATACAGGAGAGAAAATAATCTGGTTTCTTCAAGAGAGCCTGTTTTTCTTGTAGCCGTTTGAGTTGTATTGAGTCAAAGACCTGATCAGGTAGACTGACAAGAATTTCTAGGGCCAAACTGTCTGTTTTTATGTATTGTCCTCCTAATGTCCGTACACTCAGATCCAAGGAATCGATTTCAAGGACATCATGATTGATACCTGCTTCATTGGTTATGGTCTGTTCTTGCCAAGAGGTCTGTGGATAGAAGTTGTATAGGCGAAATTGCTGTCCGTGGTTATAGGAAACTACGAGAGAACGAAAGATAGAAGTATCAGGTTTAGTTTCCCAATCCAGTTTGCCATCTTTGGCATACAGACTGTCGGTATGAGTAGTGGAATTCCCATGCCAACGAAGAACTACCAAACTATCAGTGAGTTGATCTATGGAGAGATGCAGACAGTTGGAGTGACGGTGGCAAGAGATGTGCAATACACAGAGTAATAAGCCTGACAAACACCAGGACAATAAAGTCTTTCTCATCATGCTAAACGATTCTGATTCGGGAAGATATTGATCTTGTATGGATTTTGTGCTGAGTTGTTTTTGTAGATGGAGGCATCTGGAGGGGAATCTATTTGGGAAGATTAGAAGTCAAGTAATCTATATCTCATTCTTACTTCTTTCATTGAAATCCGTTCTTCGTAGTGCCACCATTCTCTTTTGTAAGGGCGTAAGCCTACTTGTTCCATTATTCGCTTGAGTAGAGCCCTATTTCTGACAGCTTCAGCTGAAATCAACCCCTTCCTGCTTAGAAAAACTTCCCGTCCTACATGGGCTTCTATTCCGAAGTGATCAAAAGAGGTACCCATGTCGATAGGCTGACCTTGCGCGTTGGCTATGGTCAGATCTACAGCTACACCATAGTTGTGCCGACCTCCACGTTTACCATTGGCCACATAGACCTTGAGTGGAGTGTCTGCCACCAGACTGTACATATACTTTTGGACACTAAGAGGTCGAGCTGCATCGTAGATGAGCAGGTGAAATCCAGGTTTTGATCGAGAAAGTAGGGCTTGAGCTTTAGCAATTCGTCGTGCGAATCCAGGCTCAAGGTACGCTTTGCCTATTGACCCATACATATTGGTTTTTGCAAAGTTGTCGCAGCTGGCATATTTTAAGTCGACTAATATCCTACTATCTAGCTGTTGGACATCAATTAAGCCCATTTGTTGCATCCGAATGGATAGGCTATCATCAATACTGATCTCCGACTCCTTTTTAGCAATTTTTTGAGGAGATTCGGTCGCCCTCAGCACAGCTGGGAACAAAGAAAACAATAGTACCAGAAGTACGGTCAATAGAGTTCTTAAATGGAAAGAGACTTGTATTGAGTCTCGGTTATTTGACATCTTCGAAATCGACATACTCACCTTCTCCTTTGTCGAATCGTTTTTTGTCTATTTCTTTGAGATCTACCTTCTTCTTAATCGTAGATCCAGACATTTCACTCTGTTTTTTTCCTTTCCTTTCTTGTTGCGCTTGTTGTTGCCCAAACATATTGTTCAGATGTTTTATGGCTCGCCCAGAGAGCCATCTCCAGATTAAGGGCCTCAGTAGATAGAGGAAGAAAAAAAGGACAATAGCAACAAGAAGAAATTCCATTTTGAGGGTATCAACAGTTAGAAGACATTTTCTTGCTTAGCTTGTGATAAGCCAAAGAGAGCAGGATATAGCAAATAATCGCAAGGGAAAGCCCTCCAATTCCAAGGATCCCGATCAGCAGAAGGGATATGATTACGAGAGAGTATCGATACTCATTATCTTTCCATCTCAGATGTTTAACCTTGAATGAGAACATTGGTATTTTGGATACCATTAGGTAGGACATAAGGATGAGTAGTAGATAAAGAAAGACTGGCATTAGGTCGGGAAGGAATGCGGTGATGTGATATTGATTGCTGTCCAATGCAATAAACCCAATCCAGAATAGGGCATTGGCTGGTACAGGTAACCCTATAAAAGAGCTGTGTTGCCTTTTGTCATTGTTGAACTTAGCCAACCTGATGGCTGCAAATACAGCCAGCAAGAAAGCAGGAGAAGCTAATGCGACAGCAATTGCGGGGTGAGCCACAATATCGAATAATCCTAGATCCTTGCCTTGTAGATCCACACTTGTGTGTAGCGAAAAGTGCGCGAAGACGTGTACCGCAGGGGCTAAGCCGAAGCTAATCACATCAGCCAGAGAGTCCAAATCTGCTCCAATTGCAGAACTTGCGTGCAGTAGCCGAGCTGCCATACCGTCCAGCAGATCAAAAAGAGCAGCTAGTGCAATGAATACCACTGCCCAGCCGGGAGAGGCATAGACCAAATCTGCTATGATGGCTGCACAACCTGATAGCAGATTTAAGCAAGTAATGCTGTTAGGGATATGCTTGATGATATTCATGAACTCGGAAAATGTATATCAAAGAAATATCTAATTAGGCATTTTGGGGTAGATAAGCAATGACAGTCTGATTCCCTACCACTGGCTGATCCATTTGCACCTTCACTTGGGAGCCTAGTGGCAGATAGAGGTCTACGCGAGACCCGAATTTGATAAATCCTAAGTGTTGATCAGGATTGCAGTTGTCTCCTGGTTCCCCATATGTGACAATACGTCTGGCCAATGCTCCAGCTATTTGCCGTACCAATAGGCGGTAGTTGCCATGAAGAGTACGGATTACAACACTTGAACGTTCATTCTCAGTACTGCTTTTCGGTAGATAGGCGGCCATAAAGCGACCTTCGTGGTGAGAGACGTACTCTACGATGCCGTGGCAAGGAAACCAGTTTGCATGCACATTGAAAACAGACATGAATATGGAAACCTGCAAACGACGTTCTCCCAATATTTCTACCTCCTCCACTTCTTCTATGGCCACGATGCGACCATCTGCAGGAGCTATGATTGCATGCTGATCAGCAATACAAGGGCAGACTCGCTTAGGTTGCCGGAAGAAGTTCAGCACCAGTAGATAAAACAATACACAAAAAACAAGCACGATCCCAAAGAGCCATCCCGCTCCAGTGAAACTGTACATACTTATGTTGATGGCCAACAGTACGACTCCGAGAGCTGACAGCAGACCAATTCCTTCCTTATTTACTTTCATGATTCAGTACACAAACACGTGTTACTCGGTAAATCTGAAACCCTAATACAAGCGCAAAATTACTTCTTTTTTACTGATGTCCGATACCACATATATCGCTAACCCGGAGCCTATTGGCAATCATTGCTAAGCCCCTCCTGATTAGGTAAGAGAAATCACAAAGGATTTTGTCTTACATATACAAATCTAATACGGGCGACCATCTGGTCCTACAATGGGAGCATCTACATACATTGCCGCAATTTCTTTGGCAAAATGTTCTAACACAACTTTTCTCTTAAGCTTGAGCGTGTTGGTCAATTCTCCCCGTTCTATTGAGAATGGTTCTTCAAGAAGGGTAATTCGTTTTACTTTTTCAAATTGGGCCAGAGATGATTGTACACTCTCTATGTGAGACATTACAATACGCTGCACTTCATGTTCCTCCTTAAGTTCAGCATTAGTCTTGCCATCTACCTCCATTCCTCTCTTTCGCACTTCTTCTCTCAACTTATCCCAATTGGGGTAAATGAGGGCACTTACGAATTTGTAACAGTCTCCTATGATTGCGACTTGTTCTACTATGGGGTGAGTAGCAAGTAGTCCTTCAATTGCTTGTGGTGCAATGTACTTTCCATTGGCTGTTTTGTATAGATCTTTGATACGTTCTTCGAAGAAGAGAGTGCGACCTTCCAGCCTTCCAGCATCCCCGGTGCGAAACCAACCGTCTTCTGTAAAGGCTTCTGCATTAGCCTTTGGATTGTTGTAATACCCTTTAGTAACGGCATGACCTTTCAGAAGTATTTCTCTTGTTTCTGGGTCTATTTTTACATCCATGCCAGGTATTACCTCACCAATGGATTCCAGAACAAATCCTTTTTCTGGATAGCATGATACGGTGGCGCAACTCTCACTCAAGCCATAGCCCACTATAATGGGGAAACCTACTGACTGCAAAAAGCGATTTACTTCCAATGAAAGAGGTGCTCCGGCCGTGGGGCAGAGACGGATTCGTTGCAGTCCAACTTTGGTTCGTAACAGCTTGTAGAGGGTGTGACTGTAGAATTGGTAAGCCAACGATAGAAGGACTGGTGGCTTCTTTTTGAGGTTTGTTGTATAGTCAAGCTTGTAGCGTTTCCCGATCAATATGGCGTGCCGGAATATTCGCTGCATCATGACTGGTGAAGAAGCGATTTTCTCATTTACTCCTTGATAAATCTTTTCCCAAAAACGAGGAACATTACACATCAGTGTTGGTCGGATTTGAGGCAGTGCTGTAAGTATCTTTTTGGGATCGGAAAGAATGGCGACTCTGGCTTGTATAGAGAGACAGAAATAGGTCCATGCCTTTTCGAATATATGGCTTAATGGAAGGAAGCTGATACTCGTATCCTTGTGTCCGAGTGTTGGGAAAATTTCTTGATGTACTCTAACTTGCCACATGATAGCCGAATGGGCTATTGTCACTCCCTTAGGATTGCCTGTAGTCCCACTTGTGTATATAATTGTCGCCAAGTCCGATTCGAGAGCTTGGGCACTGCGTACTTTAGCTACTGTTTCGTTGGGCATCGAGTCACCTCGTCTGACAAATTCATCGAAGTACAAAGAGCTACTGTCTGCCGGATTCTTTGCCACATTCCTGTCGAAGATAACAATCATACGAATGCCGGCTCCAGACTGTTGTACTTTGAATGCGTTGTTGTATTGAAACTGTTCGCCTACAAACAAGAGTTCTATACCAGCATCTCTCACTACAAAGTCTATTTGTTCTGGAGAGGAGGTTGCATAAAGAGGTACACTGATGGCACGCATCATGAAGATACCCAACTCAGCCCAGAGGTAGTAACGCATATTTTGGGAGTAAATCCCAACCCTGGCGTGTTCCTCTATTCCCACTTCGGCTAAGGCTTTGGCAACACCGAGTGTCATATCACTCATTTTTTGCCAATTCACTTTTTGCCATTGATCAGATTCTGCATCGTGATATAATAAGGCAGTGCGTGTTGGATTTTTTTCAGCTAAGCGAAGGGGTAGTTCTGCTAAATGGTATATCTCCATAGTTAAGCTATTTTTCGATCGGGCATAAAGATAACACTTTGCTGGAGGATTCGTTTCTCCGTTTCTTTTTTCGATGAAGAATTGATGCAAAGAGATACTGTGTGTAGATGGTTGGATGTTCTTTTCACGAAAATGCCTCACAAATCGTATTGATCGACTTGTGAGGCTGTTTTCTTTTCTTCTCCTGCATTCAGGGAAAGAGAGGGGATTATTTGTTTCGTTCGTGACGTGCAAGTTCTTTGGGTTCAATTGCCAATTTTTGACCGGCAAGTAAAGCTGCAACCCCTTCTTTTTGCTTTTGTTTACAATCAGGGCAGTGACATTCTTCCTTGTAGTCCTCTGGCTCAGTGTAGGTGGTGATCACTCCTTCGTAATTGCGCAGTACAACTCTGTGTGGCCCTTGAGATACAACATAGTTTGGCATTACGGGGATCTTTCCTCCTCCTCCCGGTGCATCTACAACAAAAGTGGGTACTGCGTACCCGGAGGTATGTCCTCTGAGATTTTCAATGATCTCAATACCTTTCGACACCGGAGTGCGGAAGTGTCCGATACCTTGCGAAAGGTCACATACATAAATGTAGTAGGGACGTACACGTATTTTCACCAGCTCGTGAACAAGCCTTTTCATCACGGTTGTGCAGTCATTGATGCCACGAAGCAGCACCGACTGATTGCCCAATGGAACACCGGCGTTGGCGAGTCTTTCGCAGGCAGCTTTACTCTCCGGAGTAACTTCGTTGGGATGGTTGAAGTGCGTGTTGAGCCATATAGGGTGGTATTTAGACAGCATTTGCACCAATTCCGGGGTGATACGCTGAGGCAATACCACCGGAGTACGCGAACCTATTCGTATGATCTCTACGTGAGGAATTTCCCTAAGTCTGGAAATGATGTACTCCAATCTTTTATCGCTCACAAGCAATGCATCGCCACCGGAGAGCAAGACATCTCTCACTTGTGGAGTGCGAGCGATGTACTCTATACATTTATCTATGCGTTCTGTGGGTGAAGCATCGTCTTTTTGCCCAGCAAAGCGTCTGCGAGTACAGTGACGGCAGTACATCGAACACATGTCCGTGATCAAGAAGAGCACTCTATCTGGGTAACGATGGGTTAGTCCTGGTACGGGTGAGTCTTCGTCTTCATGTAAGGGGTCAAGAAGGTCTGCCTCAGAGCGAATTAGTTCTTGTGCTGTAGGAACGGCCTGTTTTCGCACAGGGTCGTGCGGATCTTCAGGGTCGATGAGGCTGAGGTAATATGGAGTGATAGCCATGCGGAGAGTCTTGAGGGACTCACGCACACCGTCTTCTTCTTCAGGAGTCAGACAAACATACTTTTTCAGTTCGTCCAGTGTCTCTATACGATTGCGTACTTGCCAGTGCCAGTCATTCCAGTCTTCTTCTGACACGTGGGGGAAATAGTACTGCTTTCTACTTTCGGTCATGAGTAAGTTGATTTTATTTATGATAAATCAAGTGAGTTATCCCGGAGGCAGAGTCAGTGAGAGCCCGGCCGAGATATTTCGTTTGAGCCCGGCTCTTCTCTGCACAAACATACGATGTATCCGACTTGCAGTCGGATACATCGTGCTATTCATATAAAGAGAGTTGAGCATAATTCTCGATTGAAATATTCTTTCTGAATTTCTTTACTGGAGGTACGCCTCAAGCATAAAGGTCAGTAAATATTTTACGCAGCTTTTCGCTCTCACGAAGTTCTTGCAGAGTAATTTCTGCATGTCCCTTGGTGTAACCGTTACCGATAAGCATCTTCACATCGCTACCGACACCCTCGGCTCCAAGCGCAGCTTTGGTAAAGCTCGTAGCCATAGAGAAAAAGTATACGAGCCCGGTATCCTTAGTACAAAGAATACTGGTCATCTCTGTGTCAGGAATGTTCACGTTGTTGATGCAGATGTCACACATTTCTCCGTTGGTGATTTCAGAGATTTTCTCCATCACAGGTACAGGTTGGGTAGCATCAGCAGAGAATACAACATCGGCAAAACCCAGTTCCTGCAGACGCTTGGTGCTGCGTTCGCTATGGCAGAGACCGATCACCTTACCGGTAACGCCAGCACGCTTTTGAGCTTCATAGCAGCAGAGCATGCCACTTTTTCCTCCGGCACCGATCACGAGCACTGTATCTCCAGGCTTTACGAGTTTGGCTGTCTGTGCAGGAGCTCCGGCTACGTCCAATGCAGAAAGAGCAAGGTTTTCGGGCAAATCTTCAGGAATTTTGGCATAGATGCCACTCTCAAAGAGGATTGCTTTGCCATCAATATCTACTTGATCGATGTCAGGACGTATGTCCTTTATTTTATCAATACGTAGGGGGGTCAAGGAGAGAGAAACCAGAGTAGCGATCTTGTCTCCTACTTTTAGGTCTGTTTTGCCAATGAGAGCATCACCGATTTTTTCTACCACACCCAGTAGCATTCCTCCGGATCCAGTTACAGGATTACGATGCTTGCCTTGTTTAGCTACGATGTCCAGCATAATCTCGGCAATCTTGGCTTTGTCGCCACCGGCCTGTTCTTCGATTTGAGTAAAGCTAGCAGAGTCGATATTGAGTGTTTTTACATCGATGAGGATCTCGTTGTCGTAGATCTCATCCATGTTGTTGTCAATCTTATTTGCTGGTTGAGGCAATACGCCTTTTGGTTCGAGTACACGATGTGTACCGTACTTGTTTCCTTTTTTCATTTTTGATCTATGGAATAATTGAGTTGCAATTTTTTCTTTTTACATCTACCGAGTCATGCCAAAGGTTTAAGACCCAATATTTTTCGAGCTTCAGCGGGGGTTGCGACCTCGCGACCCAACTCTTTAGCCAAGCGTACTACTTTTTCCACCAATTCCCCATTGGATTTGGCAAGCACGCCTTTCGATATGTACAGATTGTCCTCGAAACCTACACGCACGTGACCACCCATCACAATTGTCGGAGCTGCCAGTGTAAAGGCGTGACGACCGATACCAGTAGCTGTCCAAGTTGATCCTGCCGGTATTTTGTTCACAAGCCATACAAGGTTCTCTACTGTAGCTGGAGTACAGCCGGGGACTCCTAGTACAAAATTGAATTGCATCGGAGCTCCTGGTACTTCTCCCTTAGAAGCCATACGTACTACGGTGTCGAGATGTCCCATTTCGAAACATTCATACTCAGGCTTGATATTGTTTTCGATCATGCGTTTTCCGAAAGCACGCATCATGGGCATTGTATTTTCAAATACTTCGTCACCGAAGTTACAGGTACCGCAGTCCAATGTTGCCATTTCCGGAAACAACTCTGTCGGTTGCAGACGTTCTTCAGCAGTCATCCCTACTGCTCCTCCGGTGGAAGGAATCAGGATAACATCCGGGCAAGCTTTGCGAATGGCATCCAAGCAGACGCGGAAACGCTCTCTACTCTGTGTCGGAGTCCCATCATCTTCGCGTACATGCACATGTACTACCGCAGCTCCGGCATCATAAGCGGATTTGGCCTCTCGCACAATTTCCTCTACCGTATAGGGTACGGCAGGGTTTTGTTCCTTCGTCACCTCTGCTCCACAGATGGCAGCGGTGATAATTAGTTTTTCCATACTGTATTAAGTGTTTGGTTTTGTTAGTGCTCGATACGTTGGCATTTCTTGGGTACTACACAAGTACCGGAAGCCCGGCAAACAACGATTGGTTCAGCCAATACATCAGCAGCTGAGTCAGAGATGTCAGGACGAGGCTTGATGACTTTGCGGGCTTCAAATTCCATTTTACGTGAAGAATTGCCTACAGAGGTAATACGACCTACTGCTTCGATATAGTCACCGGCATATACCGGAGCTAAGAACTCCACGTTGTCGTATGCACAGAACAGGCCCTCATCGCCATCATGCATAATCAATAACTCTGTTGCCACGTCTCCAAAAAGAGCGAGCATATGAGCACCATCCACCAAATTGCCACCGTAGTGAGCATCCTGCGAAGACATCCGCAGTCTAATCATCGATTCCATGTTCATCTTTAATATGTATTTGTTGACTTGGTAACTATCTCAATTCTTTCACCTCCCTCTGTCATGGGTTCATTAGAGGAAATGGCCTCCCAGACGTCACTAGGAGCAGGAATTAAGAGGAAACACTCAATAATCGCTTTGTTTTTTATAAAATCACACCCACAATTGCCATCCGAAAAGGGGAGGGATGGCAAACGCTCCCACAAAGATAAAACGAATAAGTGAAATCGCTAGGTCTACGAAATCTCCGATTGTACTTCACAAAAAGGGTGGAAAAGCCCCTCTCCTTGGGGCGATTAACTTCTGATTTTCTCATTGGTCTGCTACAAATAGTCTCGCTTGACTAATTTGGTTATGGCTCTAGACCAAGGATAAGCTTGATTGTAGATGTGAGAAGAAAGGTAGTCGAGTTTTTAGAGTCTTGAGGCGAAGATAGATTCGGGTTTGCACATTAACTTTGTGGCAAAACAAAAAATTTCAAACGATGAATGCTATAATCGGAATGACGGCTCTCAGTAACTCTGAAGAGCTTTTTTCTCTCCTGAGTTCTCCTCGAAAGGATAGAGATAATCTACCACAAGGACCTTTCTTTTTGATGGCAGGTCCCTGTGCCGTGGAAAATGAACAAACGACAATGCAAACAGCCGATTATTTGTCTCAATTGACAGCTCATTTGGGAGTGCCTTTTATTTTCAAGTCTTCGTATCGCAAGGCAAACCGTTCTCGGTTGGATAGTTTTCGAGGAATAGGCGATGTTGCTGCCCTACAAATTTTATCTAAGGTAAAGGCCCAATTGGGTCTGCCAATAGTGACTGATATTCATGAAACTTCCGAAGCCAATATGGCTGCAGAGGTAGCTGATATACTGCAAATACCGGCTTTTCTTTGCCGCCAAACGGATCTCCTTGTAGCCGCTGCCCAGACGGGGAAAATAGTAAACATTAAGAAAGGTCAGTTCCTTTCACCGCAGGCAATGGCCTTTGCTGCAGCCAAGTGCGAAGACTCCGGCAATTCCAAGATCATACTCACCGAACGTGGAAATAGCTTTGGTTATACCGACCTTATTGTTGATTATCGTGGAATTCCACAGATGCGTAGGTTGGGTTATCCGGTCGTGATGGATGTGACACATTCTCTGCAGCAACCTAACCAAAGCAGCGGTGTGACTGGAGGATTACCTTCTCTAATAGAGACAATAGCTAAGGCTGCGATAGCAGTGGGGGCAGATGGTATTTTCATTGAGACTCATCCTGATCCGACAAAGGCTCTTAGCGATGGAGCTAATATGCTTCCTCTACACATGATGAAACCTTTGCTGGAAAAACTTATCCGCCTGCGTCAAGCCGTGATAGAGGCTTGAAACAGGCGGACGGAGGTAGATCTTGGGAAAGATAGGGGGATTTCTATCTCCTGACAGTATTAGTCCTTGATGGCGATAATTTCTATTTCTACCAAACCGTTTTTGGGAAGAGTTTTTACTGCAACGGCCGAGCGAGCAGGGAATGCTCCATCGAACTGACGTGCATAAACTTCGTTCATTGCTGTAAAATCTCCCATATCGGCAAGGAAGCAGGTTGTTTTCACTACGTTGCTCATATCCATACCTGCTTCGGACAGGATAGCACGAATGTTTTTGAAGGCTTGCTCTGTCTGAGCCGGTACTCCTCCCTCCACGAAATCTCCGGTTTGAGGATCCAAACCAAGTTGTCCTGAAGCGTAGAGTATATTATTTACTAATACTGCTTGGCTATAGGGGCCGATGGCGGCTGGAGCATTGGGGGTACTGATTACTTTTTTCATAGGAATTGTTGTTTATTTGCGAGACTCCGTGAGGAGTCTCTTGGTAAGTTAGAACTTTGATTGTTGTCTTAGGACCTCATATAGGATGACACCGGCGGCTACCGATACATTGAGAGAACCGATATCCCCAATTTGAGGAATGCTGATCATAGAGTCAGAGCGTTTGATCGTTTCTTCGGAAGGACCGACATCTTCTGCTCCCATTACAATTGCCAACGGTAACTCAAGTTTCTCTTCCGTGTAGGAGCATGTGGCTTTTTCACTCGCTGTCACTATGCGTATACCGGAGGATTGAAGTAAGTCAAGGGCTTGGCTAATAGAAGGTTCTCGGCAGACCGTTATGCGATGAAGAGCCCCTGCTGATGCTTTGATTGCATCACCACTGACAGATACCGATCCTCGAGCTGGTATTACAATCGCATCAACTCCAGTACATTCGGCTGTACGAGCTATAGCTCCGAAGTTTCTCACATCGGTGATACCATCCAACACCAAAATCAGAGGTAATTGACCTTGCTCAAATTTCATGCTGATCACTTCTGATAGAGGCATGTATTCTATTGTCGACAGTATCGCCACTATCCCCTGATGATTCTTGCTCGTCATGCGATCGAGTTTTTCTACCGGCACCGAGAGCACGGGGATGCTGCGCTTGTGAGCAAGAGTTTTGATGCGGTTGATTTCTTCGCTGCGCATAGCTCGCTTTATGTATATTCGATCGAGTTCATTTCCGGCCAATAATCCCTCGAGGACAGGATGAATACCGAATACGAGTTTGTCTTTTGCCATATGTCAGAGTCTTGATTTTAATCCGGTAGAATACCTATTTCAGTGCTATTGAGCAGCAGCTCTTCTGCTGCAGCTAATCCTATTTGAGTAAACAAGTTTCCACTTTGCATACGAGCGATTTCCCGAATCCGCTCCTCTCTATTGAGGCGACGGATAGAAGTCTTTGAGCTTATCTCATCGGACTGCTTGTAGACGAAATAGTGATTTTTACCGTATGCTGCTATCTGAGGTAGGTGGGTGATGGCGATCACTTGCATATGCTGTCCCATATGTCTGAGCATTTCGGCCATGCGACTTGCCACATCACCGGAGATCCCAGTATCAACTTCGTCGAAAATGATAGAGGGAAGTTCCCTCCTTTTTGCTATTACTGATTTGATTATCAGCATTAAACGTGAAATTTCACCCCCTGATGCGACTTCGGATACATCCTGAGGTTTTTGCTGTGCGTTGGCCGAAAAGAGGAAAGTAACCCGATCTCTTCCCTGTATGGACAAGGTGGCTGGTCGTATATCTACTTCAAATTTTGCCTGAGGAATGCCAAGATGAGGCAGTTTGCCCTTTAATTCTTTTTCAAAGACACCGGCAGCAGATAGACGTTTACCATGGAGTTCGTCTGCCAATTTGTTTGTTTCCGATAAAATTCGCTCTACGACTTCTTGTTCTTGCTTTAAATCTTCTTCCGAATGATCTATTCTATTCAGTTTGTTTTTCAGCTCTTCCCTAATGTCAAGCAGTCCCTCTATGGTTGAGGCTTTGTGTTTGTGCATGAGGGTGTTTAGCAAATCCCATCTGTCCTCTACCTGTGCAAGTCGCGTGGGATCTGTAGATAGAAGCTCTGCCTCTTGTGACAATGAATTGGCAATGTCTTGCAATTCAATACGCAAGGATTGCAATCGTTCTCGGTAGGAAGAAAAAGTCGAAGAGTAAGCTGTGATGCGAGATAGGGATTCTATAGCAGAGTGAATTGCAGAAAGGGCTGCAGTGTCATTTTCAGAAAGAGCCGAAAGTGCTATTCCCACCCCTTGTGCTATTTCAGAGGCATGGGAGAGAGTTCGAAGTTCTTCTTCCAATTTCTTTTCCTCGCCTTCTTTGAGAGAGGCATCTTGTAACTCGCTGTATCTAAACCGCAAGAAGTCGATCTCCTGTGTGTCTCTTTCTATCGTGGCTTGCAACTCCTCAAGCGTTTTCCGATGATCAATGTAGGTTCGATACTTTTCTTGGTAGTGTGCCAGTAGCAAATCGATATCGGCTATGGCATCAAGAGAACTAAGCTGAAAGAAGGGATCACCCAACAGAAGATTTTGGTGTTGCGAATGTATGTCAATCAGAGAGCCAGCAACACTCTTTAGTGTGCTAAGAGAAACGGGGGTGTCGTTGATGAAAGCCCGACTCTTTCCCTTGACGGATATTTCTCTCCTGAGGATGCATTCTTCGGGATCGAAATCCAGATCTTGTCCGAGTAGGAGTTGTTCTGTTTGCTTTGATAGTTTTTGAAATACTCCTTCTACCACACATTTGTCTGCTCCGGGGGCAATTTCGGAGGAGTCTGCTCTTTTGCCTAAAAGGAGAGACAAAGCTCCCAAAAGAATACTTTTGCCGGCTCCCGTTTCGCCAGATATGACAGAGAAACCCTCCGAGAAGTCTATCTGTAGCTCTTCTATGAGGACGTATTTGGTAATATGCAGCGAGGCCAACATAGTGGAGGTGGGTTATTTTTTTAGGCGATCTATCTTGTTCTGTTCTGTAGGAAAGAGCTTGAGCAGGCGTTTACTCAAGTCTTGTTTTTCTGAAGTAGAAGCCTTGGAGAGGATGGAGACAAGCTCTTCGAGCTTTGTCATCGCAAAGATGTTCAAGAGGGGAGATACCGGTTTTTCCTTGTGCACTGTTTCCAGTAGCTCAATAGTGGAAATAATGTTGCTCCGTCCTCGATTAGCATTCCCCACCATTTCGTCCAAACCTTTGCGATGAAATATGTACCAGGCTTTTCGTACAGGTTCTTGTACCGGATCATTAAGAGCTTCAGCCAAGGCATATCTATTTCTATCACTTTTGAATGCATCCCAACCATTCCAATCCTGCTTGGTTTGGGCTGCAGCAACCAACTGTCTCATTTCCGATCGGTATGGATTTCCTCCTAAGGGAGCAAAACTATCGAAGTCGTATGTCAGTATTGCATAGGTGTAGAAGATGAGTGTTGCAAGCAGATTACTCTCTATGTTAGCCGGATTCCACTCTATCGGGGTGTAAGGATCATAGAGGAAGTTTAGTTCTCGGTCTCGGTATACGAAAAGCGGGCTTACATACGATGCGTTGAAAACTGGTCGTCGGGCCGTTACGGACAAGTCGGCCGTGTATTTGGTCTCGTCTGTTCGGGTTAAGATATTTAAGCTGAAATTACACTCGATTCGTTCTGCAGGGGAGAAAGTGCCATGTGTCCAGCGTGTATTGTTGAGCAATTCAGAGAGTTTCCTCTCCAGTTCTTCGTATTGACTACGCTCCACACTACCCCCCAAAGCATCTGTATTGATGCTGACTTTAGCATTCAATTCCTGTGACAACCCTTGTAGAGGCAAGAGTAGGAAAAGTATAAAGGAGAGCCAGTAGCCTGAAACGGATATTTTCATAGGTTGAGTTTTAACGCAATGAAATCGGCAATATCTTTTGCTACGGATTCTTTACTCTTCAGAGGGTATGATCGAATGGAGCCATCTCTATCTATGATCGTTACCTTATTCGTTTCTCCTCCAAATCCGGCCCCCTTATCTTGTAAACTGTTCAAGATAATAGTATCCAGATTTTTGTTTTGGATTTTTTTCTTGGCTTCAGTTATTCCTTCTCCTGTCTCGAGAGCAAAGCCAACAAGCAGTTGAGAAGGATTTTTGAGTTCGCCGAGGGTTGCAGCAATATCCGGATTGGCAACCAATTTGATCTCCATACTTTGTTTGTCTTCTCTTTTGATCTTTTGCTTAGCGACCTCTTTCGGTCTGTAATCTGCCACTGCTGCCGTCATGATCGCAATGTCCGTCGAAGGGAAAAGTTGTAGACAGCAGTCCCGCATCTCTATTGCAGAGGTGATGTGCCGGACATTGACTCTGTGGTGGGATGGTAGCAGGGCGGATGGTCCTAAAACAAGATTGACCTCTGCTCCCTGCGTAGCTAATGTATCAGCCAAGGCGATCCCCATACGACCGGTTGAGTGGTTTCCGATGAAGCGCACCGGATCTATTGCTTCATGTGTGGGACCGGCTGTTATGAGGATTCGTTTGTTCCGATAGGGTAGTAGGTGAGCCGGAGCATTGTCCGATTGTGTGGCAAAAAACTCAGCCAACACCTGAACCAATATCTCTGGTTCTTCCATGCGCCCCTTGCCAATCAAGTGGCTGGCTAATTCTCCTTCCTTGGCTTCTATCACCCTATTCCCAAATTTTTTGAGTCGCTCTATGTTGGCGCAGGTAGAAGGATGCTTATACATATCCAAATCCATGGCTGGGGCCACGAATATGGGAGCCTTACAGGAGAGATAGGTCGTGATAAGCATATTATCCGCTACACCATTTGCCATTTTTCCTATCGTTGCAGCAGAAGCTGGGGCAACTAACATCGCATCGGCCCATAATCCTAAATCGACATGGCTGTGCCATGAGCCGTCTTTGCGGGAGAAAAACTCACTTATGACAGGTTTGGACGTGATTGTGGAGAGGGTTAGGGGTGTGATAAACTCCTTGCCCGATGGCGTTATTACAACTTGCACCTCAGCACCGGCCTTTATGAGCAGCCGGCAGAGCTGTACGGATTTGTAGGCAGCGATGCTGCCGGTTATGCCTACTATGATATGTTTGCCGGCAAGAGAAGAGAGATCTGTCATGTGGGTAAGTATGGCAAATGGGGTGACGGGGAAGAGTGGTTTATCGGGTTTCAGTTGTTACTGCTTGCCAGACGAATACGTGTAAATGCATTTTTCGTGTCAAGAGGGAAATCGGACTGCATGATCCAACCATAGTATCCGGGATCTTTGGCGAGGACTTCGGTTGCTTTACATCCCTTGTACTTGCCGAAATTGATGACTGCTTCTCCTGCATCGTTGTACACCATGCGACCGGCGAAATCTACATTTCGGTTATGTGCCGAAAATTCAGCCAAAAACGGAATATCGTTTTGCAATTCTTCTGGATAACGATCCAGCTGTGCCATAAGTACTTCGTAGGTCGCTCTTGTGTCTGCTTCTGCCGAATGAGCATTCTCCAGATCTTTGCCACAATAGAATTTATAGGCAGCCGAGAGGGTTCGACGCTCCAATTTGTGATAGATAGTCTGCACGTCTACAAAGTGGCGGTTGTGAAATTCTTCACTGAAACCGCAACGTAGGAATTCCTCTACAAGCATTGGAACATCGAAGCGGTTACTATTGAACCCGGCTATGTCGCAACCCTTAATGATTTCCAATAGGCTTTTGGCTACCTGCCCAAAAGTCGGACAGTCCTTGACATCTTCATCGCTAATTCCATGCAAAGCAGTGGATGCTTCCGGGATATGCATTTCGGGGTTGATCCGGCGTGTACGGCAGAACTCCTCCCCATTAGGGGATATCTTGAGTAGAGAGATTTCTACTATCCTGTCTCGCGAAACATCTACCCCCGTCGTTTCCAGGTCGAAAAAAACGATGGGTTTTTTGAGATTTAATTTCATTCTCCTATCAGTCTCATGGGAAGGATCAAGCTAGCTTGGTCTATGCTTTCTTCACTGTCACACGGCACGATCACGCAAGCTCTCACCTGATCTGTGAGACAGAGTTTGACTTCTGAGCTGTTAATCGCTTGGAGAGTTGCCTGTAGAACGGTTGACTCAAAACCCATTTTGAGGTCTATATCAGCTGGGCAGTCTGCTTTGACCATTTCCTCTGCTGAAACAGAAAAATCGAAATCGTTGGCAGATAGTTTGATGCCCTCGGGAGAAAACTCAAAGCGTAGCATATTGGCACTTTCGCTGGCGAACACCGATACTCGTTTGGCAGCAGAGAGGAGCAAGAGCCTGTCTACTACCACCTCTAACGGCCACTGTGTGGGAATGACACTATTATAGTTTGGGTATCGTCCTTCCAATAAGCGTCCTGAGAGTGTGTATGATGGAAGACGTAGTTGGATGAATTTTTCTGAATAAATCATTTCAATCATATCATCGTTGTCTTCGTGTTGCAGTAGCGAACGACTGATAAGAGTGGCAACCTTTTTTGGTAGGCAGAAACCCATTTTTTCCGTGGCCTTTACTTCATAGTTTTGCTGGCGAACAAGCATTTTCCCATCTGAACCTACAAAGACGATCTTATCTTGGAAAATATCCATGTACACCCCCGTCATGATGGGACGTCTGTCATCATTGCTCGTAGCAAAGAGGGTCGCATTGATTCCCTTGAGCAGATTGCCCACGGAGATGTGCAGGCTTTGCTTGGTCTCATCATCGTCCAGAGGGCGAGGGTAGGTATCAGCCTCTTTTACTACAAAAGTGTATTGGCCACTGTTGTAATTGATTTGGGCGTTGAGAGTTTTCAGATCCACATCGAAAGTTATCGGCTGTTCGGGCATTTCCTTGATTGGGTCAAGTAGTACTCGTTGCAAGATGGCGAAGGAACCATCCTCCCCTGTCAGGTTGTTGACCTCCAATTCCCCTTCGAGTCTGGTGCCGGGATCTGCTCCTGTCAGTCGGAGAGTGTTGCCTTTGAGTTCAAAGAGGACACACTCCAGTACTGGAATGTTCACCCGTGGGGTTATCACACGCGAAACCGCCTGCAAGAGTTGCTGCATCTTGCTGCTGGAAACTTCAAACTTCATTGTATTGTGTTTTTGTTATTCTTTCAATGAGCAAATATAAGAAATAAGCATACAATGGGGGAGGAGCTTGTAGACAGCTTGTTTTGCAGAGGAAAATAGCTCTCTTTAGTGCGATTGTAAAGTTGAGGAGGCACTGCAATTCGGAGTTCGTAAGACAGCTTTGCCCGATATGCGATAAGGTCCGAAAGTAGCTGCCAAAAAGATTCTCAAAAGACTTTTCTTAATCAAACCTTTATTCCAGCTGCTTTCGGTATACGGCATCCAGTGTTCGTCCTTCTTTATCTTTCCACTGTTCCCAACCATTAGCACTTCGGCCGAGGCAAAAAGATGCAGCAGAGCTTGGACTGGAGAATGTGAGGTCTGAAGTTAGGATGCAGGAATCTCCTTTTTCCAAACCATTCTCTCTCAGTTTTTTCTCTCTCAGCTCCTTCCTTTGGAAGGATGGGGCTGTTTTCCTCGAGATAGAACTGTCTGTCAATACAGTGAATCCGGAAGATCCATAGATCCCTTTCGCCCAACAATCTTTTCCTCGGATATAAAACAAGTGTTCCTCTCTGGGCTGAAGAGTCTCAAAGATATTGCACCCAACGAATGAAGAAAGAAATTTGACATCATCAAAAAACTCATCCATTGTATCTTGTTGATATTCAGGTAAGTTAGGTGCTTTGGGGATCTGTTTGTTTTCCTTTAGCTCGAACGAGTTCGCTTTAGTGGCCTCCGCTACAGCTCTATGCTCCAAATATTGTACATCGACTTTAGTCATGTCAGCATCCTTGGAGACGAAAATGAGAGCTTTCTGCCAGAATCCTTTTTTGTTGTCATGATCTCTTACTCGCTCACGGAAGTTTTCTGTTTCCCCTATATATGCCTGTGGGTTTTCCATGTTGTCCTCTCCAATGAGAATATAGAGAGCCGGTTTTTGTAACTTCTGCTGTTCGCTCAGGTAAGATAGATTTGATCGAGGAACTACAAATACCTGACAAATCTTGTTGCTGACGAATGCATATTGTGTTCCCTTGGGATCTCCATCAACTAAGAATGTTGTCACAGTCTTGCCCATAATATTTCCTATTCTATTTGGTTTTGAGTTTTTATTTCAATTGTTGAGACCCCTGTTTTCATTGAGTTTTCGACGGATAAGTTCTACAAACTGGTAGTTCTTTTTGCCCCAATGTGGAGCCAAAATGAGTTGAGGAGGAGAGGATGAGACAAAGCGTTCGAGTACAATATCCGGTCTGAGGCGTTGTATAAAATCGACACATAGTTCTACATATTCATCCTCTGTCATGAAATGGTATTTCTCCGGATGAATGGTATAGTCATGCGCCATAAGGCTGCCTTTGATAATTTGTAATTGGTGCAATTTGAGTGTGTCGATAGGTAGAGTTGAGAGCCGATCGGCATGAGAAAGCATTTCCTCCCTTGTTTCATCGGGAAGTCCTAATATCAGATGAGCTCCCACGAGCAAGCCTGCTTGATGAGTCCGGTGAATTGTTTCTGCACTGCAGGCAAAATTATGTCCACGTTGTATGAGAGCCAATGTTTTGTCCAAGGTCGATTCTACTCCATATTCAATCAATACGAAACACCGTTTGGACAGATCGGATAGATAGCTCAGCAGGCTGTCGGACATACAGTCCGGCCTGGTGCCGATTACCAAACCCACAACCCCCGGATAGAGCACGGCCTCCTCATATTTACTTATTAAATCTTGCTCCTCTCCATAGGTCGCTGTATAAGCCTGGAAGTATGCCAGATAGACCATTGTGGGGTATTTGTGGGAGAAGAATGCGATCCCTTCAGAGAGCTGCTCGCTAATAGATTTGTTTGCTGATGCGTAGGCCGGACTGAAACTTGCGTTATTGCAGTAGGTACAGCCTCCTTTTCCCAATTTTCCATCTCTAGTTGGGCATTTCTGGGAAGCATTGACAGATATTTTTTGCACTTTTTGGCCCGGAAAGTAATGGGAAAGGAAAGTGGCAAAGTCTATGTAACTGTTTCTTGGCATACTTGAGACTGACAAATGGAAGTTTAGGATTGCTTTCGATTATTTTCTGTTACCTGGACCAGATATGATAGGCGGCCTCGGCCTGAGCTTCCAGCATTTCTCTCCCATTGACATACATAGCACCTTGGCTTTCGGCTCTTTGTAGAAAAAGAGTCTTAGGAGGATTGTAGATAAGATCGTAGCAAAGATGTCTGTCGCTTAGCCTACTATAGTCTATCCGAGGACATTCATCTTCATGAGGAGGCATCCCCAAAGGAGTGGCATTGATCACGATACTGAAGTCTTGAAGTCTCTCCCAATCGAAGTCTTGATAGGGAAGCAAACCTATGTTTTCTGTGGAGCAATGACGACTGAGAGTTAGGTGTTCTATTTGTAGCTGATCCAGAGCTTTACGGACAGCTTTGGATGCTCCACCATTTCCCAAAATGAGAGCTGCCCCATGCCCGAACCTTTTGAGGTGAGGTATGAGGCTTTGCCGGAAACCAACGACGTCTGTATTGTATCCTTTGAGAGAGTACGAAGATGTGCTGCGCTCTATCCGTATTGTATTGACAGCTCCCACATCATGAGCCAGAGGATCCAGCTCATCAAGGTAGTCGATTACGGCTATTTTGTGCGGACTGGTCACATTAAGGCCACACAGGAAAGGATGAGAGGCCAAAAACGATGGGAATTCCGATATGTTTGGTAGAGGGAATAGCCGATAATGGGCTTTTATACCCAATCGATGAAATTTATCGTTGAAATAGGATGCCGAAGCCGAATGTTCCAGAGGAAAACCTATGAGACCATACTCTGTCATTTCATGCCTAAGTATATGGTAACGACTCCTGGTGAAATAGACCGAAAGAAAGTCTCTACAAAGCCTGTCTTTTCCATTATGCTTACCAAGTCTTTGCGTTGAGGAACAGCTCCGATAGACTCTGGTAGATATTTGTACGCTTGCTTGTCAAGAGAAAGAGTCCGCCCCAATAAGGGGAGGATTTTATGTGCATAAAATTTATAACCGGCTCGCAAAAAACCGTTGGTTGGTTCCGATAGCTCTAAAATAAGCATGGGTGCGCCGGGTTTGAGAATTCGATAGGCTTCAGCCAATGCTACATCTATCCGGTCTACATTTCGTAGCCCGAAGGCTATTGTGACTGCATCGAATTCATTATCCTCGAAGGGGAGTTCGGTTGCATCTGCTTTCTTCAATTCAATCAAATGTTCCAATCCTTCCACCCGTATTTTCTCGGCAGCTATTCGGAGCATTTCATCCGAAATATCTATCCCATCAATATGTTTTAGGTTGGGGAGTTGTGTGGCTATGTTGATGGCAAAGTCGGCTGTTCCGGTCGCAATATCGAGTATTCTCTCCGGATGGTATGGTTGTAGCAATTCAATGGCTTTGTTGCGCCAATATCTGTCCATCCCCCAGGATATTAAGTGGTTGATACGGTCGTATCCCGATGCTATATGATTGAACATCCGGCGTACCTGCTCGCTTTTTTCTTCTTTGTCGTTGTAGGGAGTAACCATACGCGATTTTAAGGAGTTGGAGGAGTAAAACAAAAAGAGAAAGGACAATTCGGAGGTAGAGGAATGGGAGATAATATCTCCGGACCTACCGAATTGTCCTGTGAAACTTTCTTAGAGGTTCTTGAGAGCCTCCACTATATTGCTGTGTATGCGCTCTGTGATATTTTCGCTTGGGCAGCGTTCAAAAGTCTTTCCGGTAACTTTTTCGTACAGCTCTATGTATCGGTCTGACACGGAACGGCAGTATTCAGGTGTCATTTCTGGAATTTTTTGTCCGGCTTTTCCCTCAAATCCGTTTTCGATGAGCCATTGCCTTACAAATTCTTTGGAGAGTTGTTTCTGAGCCTCTCCCTTTTCAAATCGTTCTTCATACCCATCGGCATAGAAATATCGGCTGGAGTCAGGTGTATGTATCTCGTCTATGAGATATATTCTCCCGTCTTTTTTTCCGAATTCGTATTTGGTGTCTACCAATATGAGACCACGCTCCGCTGCCATGCGTTGCCCACGCTCAAAGAGAGCGTAGGTATAACGTTCGATTTGTGCGTAATCCTCCTCAGATACCAGCCCTTGTGCAATGATTTCTTCTCGACTGATATTTTCATCGTGCCCTTCGTCGGCTTTTGTGGTTGGAGTAATGATTGGTTTGTCGAAGCGTTGATTTTCTTTCAGACCTTCCGGCAGTTCTATGCCACAAATGCAGCGTTCTCCTTGTTTGTATGCACGCCAGGCTGATCCGGTGATGTAGCCACGGATCACCATTTCCACCTTGAATGGTTCGCAGCGGTGCCCTATTGTTACCATTGGATCGGGGGTGCTGATTTTCCAGTTCGGAACAATGTCGGATGTTGCATCCAGAAAATAGGCTGCGATTTGGTTCAGAACTTGTCCCTTGAAAGGTATACCGGCAGGCAGGATTACATCGAAAGCAGAGATTCTGTCTGTGGCAAGCATTGCAATATAGTCTTTGCCGAAAAAGTATACATCGCGTACTTTGCCATGATATACGTCTGTCTGACCTTCAAATCGAAAGTCGGATTTTACGAGCGTTTGGTTCATAAGATTGTCTTTGTGAGTATTTATTGGGTGATATGTTTGCCAATTACTACTTGTTGTCTTGTTTTGATTTGGGATTGACATCCTTGTCTTCTATCTAATTGTGTGCCAATTTTGGTTACACTAAGGGTCTATCCGTTTCGAGCCTTTCTGCCGTTTGTGTTTCTGTCGGTGTTTTTTCTTCTTCTTCTTCTTCTTCTTCTCCTTCTTCTCTTGGCCGAGCTGCTTCGTAGGCGGCTACTATACGTTCCACCAGAGGATGACGTACAATGTCGGATTTATTTAGCTGTATGGTACTAATTCCTTCTGTGTGTTCGAGAATTTTAAGAGCACGAATTAGACCGGATGACACTCCTCTTGGCAGGTCTATTTGGGTCGTGTCTCCTGTGATGATCATTTTGCCCCTCTGTCCCAAACGGGTGAGAAACATCTTCATTTGGTGCAGGGTTGTATTCTGAGCCTCATCGAGAATGACCACAGCATCACTAAGGGTACGCCCTCTCATGTAAGCCAAGGGAGCGATCTGTATAGTGCCATTTTCTATGTAGTCTTTGAGCTTGGCTTGTGGTATCATTTCTCCGAGAGCATCATATAGAGGCTGCAGATATGGATCCAGTTTGTCCTTCATCTCTCCTGGCAAAAAGCCTAACTTTTCCCCTGCTTCGACTGCTGGGCGCGAGAGAATGATTCGTTTTACTTGTCTGGTCTTGAGGGCACGCACGGCCAGACTGATGGCTATGAATGTTTTCCCCGAACCTGCAGGACCTATGGCAAACACCATATCATTTCGGTCGAATGCTTCCACCAATCTCTCCTGATTTCGTCCTTTGGCTGCAATAGCCTTACCATTTACACCATATAGTATATGGTGCTTGGAGGTTGTTGATTCCTCTTTTTCACTTTCACCTCGTGTCAACCGGATAACATCCTCCTCTGTCAGTCGATTGTATTTGTTGCAGTGTTTTTCCAGCTTGTCAAGGATATACATCATCATGTCTGTTTCGTGCATTTCGCCAAGAACTTTCACCACGTTGCCATGCGCTACAATTCGCAGCTTGGGGTATAGGTTTGTAAGCAGCACGATATTAGCCTTATTAGCACCAACAAAAATTTGAGGATCAGCATCCTCAAGGATGTACAACCGCTCTGTCATTTATCGCTTTTCGTGAATGTGTTCAAATCTTTGATTCTTAGGAGAGAGACCTTTTTGCCTTTTTCCGAACCCTACAATAGCTGCAAATGTACGGTATTTCAATGTTAGATTGATTTTTACAACAAGAGGAGACTGTCGCAAGGTCCCAAGAAGCTTTTTCATTGGCCTTTTTGCCGGAGTTTGCAGCGTATGTTGATTTTGAGACAATCGAGGAAGAGAGAAAAAGCATACTTCAGGACATAACTCATTTCGAATACCGATAATAACACATTGAGTACTATCCCCAATTAACAATAATGCGATGCAATTAGGGCGGGAACACTCTTTTGTTAGCTCTGCCACATCTTCTCTTTTTTTGCCACTGAGGTTCAAAGAAAAATTCTCTCCTGAGAAAAAAATTGTTCTCTCCTGTGTTAGCAAAATTTTTCTCAGGAGATATTTTTGACCCTCTCGAAACGCCCTGTTCATCGGTGTTTTGAGTGAGGCTAAAAAGTCCCCAAAAGCTGCCTTTTCTACTGTCTTCGACCACATTCTCCTATGTTGCTTAATAGGACGACATCGTTCCAATTGAAAGAGAGGGGAAGCTTGTATTGTCTTGCCTTCTCTTTGAGTGCATTGTATGGGGATCTTCCAAGAGTTGTTGAAACAGTCTTTTGTCCGAACTTTTTTTTGAAATGCGTGGTCACAACGGATCATAGAGATAGAGTGTGTATGCCCGTAGGTGTACATGACCAAACCCAAGAGTGGTCTCATTAGCACTTTCTATGTCTTACCCATGAAGGAAAGTTGTTGCCCATAAAGATGTCTGTATGATAGAGGCTAATTCGCTACCTTTGCCGACATGAAAAATAGAGCAGTATTTGCCCTGTGTGGGCTTCTTTTTCTGTCTGTTGCGTATCCGTCTTCTAATTTGAAAGCTCAGCTCGTATCAGGGGATACTGGGCAGTTTACTTCGGAAGATCCTTATATGGAATACGTGAAAGGGGTGGAAACTTTTGGCAACCTGATAAGAGACCTCAAACTGTACTACATAGATTCTCTTTCCACACAAGATTTGTATAAAAATGGGATTCGTGGCATCCTTTCCGGCTTAGACCCCTATTGTGAGTATTACTCTGCTCAAGAGGAGGAAGCTTTGCGACTAATCACTACCGGAGAATACGGTGGAGTGGGGGCTGTGGTTATGCCCGGAGCCGATAGTTCCGTGATGGTAGCCAGAGTTTTCAAGGGGAAGCCTGCTCAGTTGGCCGGTGTAAGACCGGGAGATGTAATAATGAAAATCGATGGGAAAGATTTTTCTAAATCCGATGTCCAGAGTGTAAGTGAGGCTTTGAAAGGGAATCCGGAGAAACAGATCTCTCTTGAATTGCTTCGTAGAGGAGAGAGTAAGCCTGTTTCCCTGAAATTTTTACGCAAACGGATACAGATAGAGCCCATCACCTATTTTGATGTGAGACCTCACTCTCGGATAGGTTATATAAGTATAGATACATTCAATGATAAGACTGTGTCTGCTTTCGATGCTGCACTCAGCGAACTGAAGCAAAAGACCGAACTTGAGGGTTTGATTATTGATTTGCGAGGAAATGGAGGAGGACTGATGGCTCAGGCTGTTGGGATACTCAATCATTTTCTGCCCAATGGTACTGAGATTGCGAGCCTGCGAGGTCGGAACAACCGCGTCAGCAGTGTCTATCGCACCAATGCCGAGCCTACGGACCTCCACTTGCCGGTCGTTGTCTTAATCAACTCAGAGACGGCCTCTACTTCGGAGTTGTTGGCCGGAGCTTTACAAGATCATGACAGGGCAGTTATCGTAGGAAGGAAAAGTTTTGGTAAAGGGATCGTACAGATGACTTCTGAAATGCCTTATGGAGGCAAATTGAAATTTACTGTATCCCGCTACCATATTCCCAGCGGCAGATGTGTGCAACGGATAGACTACAGTACGAGATCTGCTGATGGTAGAGAAATGAAGACTCAAAAACAACAACCGGATAGCTTACATCGGGCTTTTTATACCAAATCGGGACGGATTCAACATGAAGCCGGAGGGATCAGTCCGGATTTGGAGGTAGAAGCTGATAGTGCAAAGGCCATATCTTATTTTGTCGCAGGCAGCTACTTGTTGCAAGACTATGCGACCGACTATCATAGAAAGCACAAGACTATAGCCCAACCTCATTTATTTACTCTCTCAGACCAAGAATATGAAGAACTTGTGCAACGCTTGTCTGTACCCGAGTTCAAATACGAATTGCGCTCTCCTGTCTATTTAGAGCGTCTACGGGAATGGGCCGAGAGCGAAGGCTTTTTACCCGAAGCATCCGGAGCTTTTGACTCTCTCTCTCAACTTTTGAAGCCGGACAAAGAGCGAGATCTCAGGCGTTATAAAGACCAGGTGAAAGAGTCTGTGGAGGAGGCTATTATAAGTAGGTACTATTTCGAGGACGGATTGATACAACATCGATTGAGACGCGACAAAGATGTAGAGACAGCTATGCGCCTGCTTGTCAATCCCGAGCAATATCGCAATTTGTTGCACCCTGCCAAATGAAACGGATCCGTTGCCCTTATTGCGACCAGCTTATCGTTCTCTCCAACGAGCGAATTAAGGTAGCTCTTTCTCAGGAGGGTCGCCTCTCGTTGGTTTGCTCAGGTTGCAAAAAACAGATAAAAGCTCGAATCCGACCTGTGAGTGCGGAAAAACTTCCGGAGAGTTCCGAGCCGGAAGGGCTGTTGGCTCCGGCTGCCATTTTTGTTGTGGAAAATGCTTTTGCCTATAAGCAGACACTCAAGTTTGGCCCGGGAGTTCATTCTATTGGGCGAAAAAACAAGGATACGCAGATAGACCTGCCGATACAGACTTCTGATCCCAGCATGGATAGACATCACTGCCTACTCAAAGTACAGGTAGACTCTGATGGGAATTGGAGCTATGCTATCAAAGATGATGAGAGCCGAGTTGGGACTTTTATTGCAGGACGCTGTCTATCCGATCGAGAATGGTTCTGCCTAAACGAGACTACTGTAATCACTTTGGGGGCAACTTCCCTTATCTTTGAACCCCATCCCGACGAAAACGATCAAACAGCTCAGTAGCGCAGATACAAAAAGAAGAAAATACAATCTCATGAATACAAAGAAGAAAGTAGCTCTTATTACCGGTATCACAGGGCAAGATGGTGCCTATCTGGCCGAATATTTATTGAAAAAAGGATACGAAGTGCATGGTTTGAAACGTCGCTCTTCTCTATTCAATACAGAGCGTGTAGACCATTTGTACCAAGACCCTCATACCGAGAGTCGCAACTTCTTTTTGCACTATGGAGACCTTTCCGACTCAATGAATATTACAGCCTTGATCCGGCAGGTACTCCCGGATGAGATTTACAACCTGGGGGCAATGAGTCATGTGAAGGTCAGCTTTGAAAGCCCGGAATACACAGCTAATGTAGATGGCTTAGGGACTTTGAGGATATTGGAAGCTGTGCGTTTGCTTGGATTGGAAAAGAAAACTCGTATCTATCAGGCTTCTACGAGCGAATTGTTTGGTTTGGTTCAGACTGTTCCTCAGAATGAACAGACTCCGTTTTATCCGCGTAGCCCCTATGCCTGTGCCAAACTCTATGCCTACTGGATCACTATCAACTATAGAGAGGCCTATGGAATGCATTGCAGCAACGGCGTCCTTTTTAATCATGAGTCTCCGCTTCGTGGAGAGACTTTTGTAACACGGAAGATTACTCGCTCCGTCAGTCGTATCGCTACAGGATTGCAGCAGAGGGTATACTTGGGCAATTTGTCTGCAACTCGAGATTGGGGGCATGCCAAGGATTATGTTCGTTCCATGCATATGATTTTACAGCAGGATCAACCCGGAGATTACGTCGTGGCTACAGGTATCACGACCTCTGTTCGAGATTTTGCCCAAATGAGCTTTGCTTATGTTGGAATGAAGCTCCGATTCGAAGGAGAAGGGGTGGATGAACGAGGTGTATTGTCTGCAATAGACGAAGAGGTATTCAAGCAACGAGTCGGAGATATTTATTTGCCTGGAGTAAGGAATCTTTTGGGGCAAACACTTCTTTCTGTGGATCCTAATTATTTCCGTCCGACGGAGGTGCAGGCTCTTATCGGAGATGCTGCCAGAGCCCGTAAGATCCTAGGTTGGGAGCCTGAATATACTTTGCAGGATATTATTCGTGACATGATGGACTATGATATTCGTTTGATGCACAAAGAGGCATATCTGAAAGAAGGTGGATATCAGATACTCAACTATTTCGAATAAGCAATGGAGCTGAATGACAAAATATATGTAGCAGGTCACCGAGGCTTGGTTGGCTCTGCTATTGTGCGGGCTCTTAGACTCAAGGGGTATACTCGGGTTGTCGGTAGGACACACGAGGAATTGGATTTGCTCGATCCGGTTGCTGTAGAGAACTTCTTCGATCAGGAAAAGCCTGACTATGTATTTCTGGCTGCTGCCCATGTGGGTGGCATCATGGCCAACAACACTTGTAGAGCGGACTTTATATATCGCAACCTGGGGATTCAGCAGCATGTGATTGGAGCTTCTTTTAGACACAAAGTCAAGAAATTACTCTTTCTTGGGTCTACTTGCATTTACCCTAAAGAAGCTCCCCAGCCCATGAAAGAAGATGTTCTTCTTACCTCTCCTTTGGAGTATACCAATGAGCCTTATGCAATAGCCAAGATAGCCGGACTCAAGATGTGTGAGTCGTTCAATTTGCAGTACGGTACCAATTATTTGGCTGTGATGCCCACGAATCTCTATGGCCCTAATGATAACTTCGATTTGATCTCCGCACATGTTCTTCCTGCCATGATTCGCAAGATGTGGCTGGCCGATTTGTTGATGAGAAAAGACTATGATGCGATACGCCGGGATATTACTCGCCGCCCATTGCCCGATTTAGCCCCATCAAGCCCTGCCTCTGTGATAGAATCTGCTCTGTCTCGATATGGGATATTTCCGGATAGACTGGAGCTTTGGGGGAGTGGTCGCCCTCTCAGAGAATTTCTCTGGAGTGAGGAAATGGCTGAAGCCTGTGTCTATGTTATGGAGCATGTTGACTTCTCTGATCTTTGTAAGTCGGATAAAGGAGAAATACGCAACTGCCATATCAATATAGGGACAGGTAAGGAAGTTTCTATATCAGATTTGGCCTCTTTGGTCGCTCAGGCAGTAGGCTATCATGGCCAGATTCTTTTTGACAGCAGTAGGCCAGATGGCTGCATGCGCAAACTTACCGATCCGTCCCTGATACAAAGTCTGGGATGGCATCATAACATAGAATTGCAGCAAGGTGTACCGATGCTTTACGACTGGTATAAAACTTCTATTGGCTTGTGAAATAAACCTCAACTTGTTTAGATAAAAAATCATAGAATTAGAATAGTGATGGATGTAAAGACCCAAGACAGAATCATGACTCTTATCAAAAAGGAGGTTGTGCCAGCTACCGGATGTACGGAACCCGTGGCAGTTGCGTTGGCAGTTGCTCATGCAGCAGCAACCTTACCTACACCTCTTATGGAACCTTCTCGAATCGAAGTTCTGCTGTCTGCTAATATGCTTAAGAATGCAATGGGGGTCGGCATTCCCGGGACTGGCATGATTGGATTGCCAATCGCAATAGCTTTGGGCTATGTGATAGCCAAGCCGGAGAAGGGACTTTCTATCTTGAATGACTTTTCTCCAGAAGAATTGGAGCGAGCAAAAGGAATTGTGGCTCGAGGAAATGTGATTGCCATAGATCTTAAGCCGGGAGATGTCGATAATCTTTATATCGAGGTCAATCTGCAAGCTACTCCTCATCAGAGTACATCTGTCATAGAGCGGACACACACCGGGCTTACAACCTTGCTGCTGGATGGAAAAGTCCTTCCCACACATTCATCGGCACAAACATCTGAACATCCACAGGATGGTGATGTTAGCAGTACGGACGTAGCAGAGGAAGATATTGAACTAAATTTTGATACTGTATACCGTTTTGCTACTGAAGCTCCCTTGGAGAAGATTGCATTCATAGAGGAAGCCGCCAAGTTGAATTCGGCGGTGAGTGCTTCATCCTTGCAGAGAGAGTATGGCCATTCAGTCGGGCGGATGATACAAGGCCCTCTCGGAAAGAAATACCTGGGAGACAGTGTGTTGAGTAAGATGCTATCATATACCAGTGCTGCTTGTGATGCTCGAATGGATGGAGCTCCTATGGCAGTCATGTCAAATAGTGGAAGTGGTAATCAGGGCATTACGGCTACTTTGCCTGTTGTCTCTTTTGCTCAGGATGAAGGAGCAGACCATGAGAAGACAATCAGAGCTTTGATGCTGAGTAATCTTATGGTTGTTTATATAAAACAAAAATTAGGACGCCTCTCTGCTCTATGCGGATGTGTCGTTGCAGCTACGGGATCTGCCTGTGGTATCACCTATCTGATGGGCGGCAGCAAGCAGCAGATAGGTTTTGCAATCAAAAATATGGTCGGCAACATCACCGGAATGCTGTGTGACGGAGCGAAACCCAGCTGTGCCCTCAAGGTGACGAGTGGCGTTAGTTCGGCCATGTTGTCAGCCATATTGGCCATGGATAGCAAAGTGGTTACTGCCTCCGAAGGGATTGTCGATGATGATGTAGATCGCACTGTAGACAATCTTACTTCTATTGGACGTGAAGCCATGCGCGAGACAGACAAACATGTACTCAACATTATGACACATAAACAAAAGTCTAAATAAACGAGATTGTGAACTTGTATTAACCTAATTATGTCAAGTCGGATTCTTGCGGTTGCCATCAATAATATGTACTGGTAGTAGTCGCACATTATCGGACTTTCCTAAACCACACAACGAATGAATAAGATTCCTTTAGGGCTAAAGGTAGCCCTCTTATCTCTCCTATCTGTCTCTCTATCTGCCCAGCAGGAGTTTGGAGGAGAGCCTCTGAGCTTCTCGGCAAAGGCTTTGAAAAACACCTCTTCTTATTTGACATCTCTTCCAAAGGCCATTGATGTGCCTATGACGATGAATGTAGATGACTTGCTCATGGAAGACGAGTGGGGAGGAGATGTGCAATTGCGGCCATATCGTATGGCGGTGATATTGCCTCAAAAGATCAATTTTGCAGAGAAAGCCGATCGAATAGAATTGCAGAATGGGCATTCGGTTTATCGTCTTGCTCTACGATCCGAAGGGGCCAAAGCAATAGGCGTCTATTACGAAGCATTCGATCTTCCAGAAGGATCTCGGCTTTATATCTACGATCCGGGACGTACCCAACTGAAAGGAGCCTATACGAAAGCATCTCACCCAACTACAGGAGAGTTTGCCACATCTCCGATACTTGGAGATTGTGTAATTCTGGAATATGAAACCAACCAAGAAGGAGAGTTGCCGGATATTCGTATCTCCGGACTGGGACATTTTTACCGCGCACCATTTATTAGTCGCGATGAGCAGATAGATAGAGGGGAGGATTCGTCTCATCCTCATTGTCAAATCAATGTCAATTGCCCCGAAGGAGATGCTTGGCGCAAGCAGATTGCTGGAGTTTGCCAGATATACATGGTGTTGGAGGACAATGGTCGTCAGTTTGTTTCTTCTTGTACCGGTAATTTGCTCAATAACACAGCCAAGGATTTTGCTCCTTTGATTATTTCGGCAGCGCATTGTGCTGCTTTAGAAGGAAAATTTGCTCCCAAAGACGAATTGTTGGATAGGTGGATTTTCTCTTTCCATTATACGAAACCCGGGTGTAGCAATGCCACATCCGGCTACTCCTATCAATCAAAGAGTATGGTAGGGTGTCGTAAGTTGGCCTTTCTACCTCTCAATGGTATGTCGGATGGACTTCTCCTGAAACTTAAAGAAGAAATCCCTGCTCGTTATCGTGTATACTATAATGGTTGGGACAGGCGAGAGAAGTTATACAGCTCGGCTGTAGGTCTCCATCATCCTGCCGGAGATGCAATGAAAATCTCCGTGCATAAAGGTCAGCCCAAGGTAATTCGCGCTTTTGTGGGGCCGGACGAAGGAGCACAGGATGCGCATTTCTCCTTTCATTTTGATCAAGGGGATACCGAAGGCGGATCTTCAGGCTCTTCTCTTTTCAATCAGGATGGACTCGTTGTGGGGACACTCACAGGAGGAGGACCTGGCATTTGTCTTCCGAAATCTAAAGACTTGTATGGGCGTATGGCTTTCCACTGGGATAAGTTTGCCTCCTCTGGAGATGAACATCAAATGGCTAAGTTCCTTGACCCTGTGAATGGAGGAAAGGCCGAAACTTTAGAAGGAGCATTTCGTGAGGAAATGTATCCTATCAGTACTGTTCGCAGATTCGATGTGGCACTTAGTGCAGATAGAAGTAAAGTCTTACTGGCTTGGCAAGCTCCATACGGATCCGAGGAGTTTGGAACAAAGGGTTTGCGTTATTTCCTTTTTAGAGAGGGAGAAAAGATTGCCGATTTGGAAGCCGATGGAGCTAATTTGACCAAATATCAGGAGGATATACCTCAGAGTAGTGTCTCCCACGGTGTTTTGAATTACTCTCTGTGTGTTGCTTATCCTTATATGGGAGGAGAGCAGGGAGAGACGAAATACGAGCTCGGGCCGGAGATGAATGCCTCTGTTTTTGTTGGAGATCTGATCACGGAAATAACTCCTCAGAAAGAGTCATCCTCCGAAAATACTATTGTTCTGAGCTGGGAGCAGCCGGTTTATCATCAGTTATTGTCCAAGGTTGGCCTTGACAAAAAATTTGATTTGATTCCATATCAGACGGCTAATATCCCTCTTATTCCTGGGCGAATAGGCTCCGTCACGCATTGTAAGTATAGAGAGAAGTGGCCAATGAATAATCCTCTATATAGCGAAAAGGGGGGATTGCCCACTGATCCTTTGTATATCACACAGGTCAACATCATTCCCGACAAGGCTGGTGATGAGCTGTATGTGTTGGCAATGACCGATGAAGCTCTTCGCATAAAAGATCTTTTTCAGAAAGTTGTTGTGCCGGAGGATTATAAAAAAGGGACTTGGTTGAGAGTTCCACTGAAGACCCCATACGAGATCAATCGAGACCAGATGCTGTATGTTGGTTTTGGAGCTAAGAATAACGCCTCGACAGATCCGGGGAAAAAGCCTAACACCATACAGGAGTGGGCAGATAGTAATGGCTTACTGAATTACGAAGATCCTCATCCTCAAATTTATGTAGGTCGCTATGACTTTATTGGTATTGTTGAGCACTTATGGCTTCATCCGGAACGTTTGGAAGGCTTTCCCGGTGTACCAAGCTCAAGGAACCTATTGGCTATGCAAATCGTTGTCTCCAACAGTGATAAGCCGTTATCCAGTCCGATAGAAGAGACAAATTTTGGCGGACGTTATGCCGTGGATACTCCCATTCCCACACATTATATCATCAAGCGAGATGGTGCGGAGCTGGGTAGAGTAGAAGCGAAAAGAGGTCTCAATAGTTTCATAGATAAAACTAACTCGGATCCGAATAAGACATATACCGTAGAGGTCGTATATGCCGACTTGGGGCCGACTCTCGATGTAGAAGTTGTCGATTCGGAGCAAACTCCATCCGTTTATCCCTCTTTGTTTGATACCCACCTGAACTTGACGCAAATAGAGTTGATAAATCGTGCGAGACTTATTTCTATTGACGGACGTTCGGTTGCTGAATGGACATCCGATTCTCTTGGAGAGTATTTGGATGTGAGCCACATTCCTTCTGGCACGTATATCATAGTGTTGGATACGGAGAAAGGGGCTATCCATCAGAAATTGATCAAACAATGATTCTTTTTGCAGAGACTCGATAGGTCGGTAAATCTCACTCTATCGATTGTTTTTTCCTAATTTGAATCACAGCAAGGACATTGCCGCCTTGCTGTGATTTTTTTGTACCTCCTCTTTTTTGAAATAAGAGGCTATTACGCAGACTTTTCCCAGGAGACTATTGCGCAACACAGCAAGTTTTGTATCATATACTCACCCCTTAAAGAGGCATTTAAGCAAGAAAGTATTGGCAAATGGTGCCTCGCTTATTATTTTGGTAAGCACTCAATTCTCTCGATTACTCGGTATCTTTTTGTCGATCGCTCGGCATCTTTTCCGGGAAGCATCTAATGATCACATCAAAAGCAACTAAGCTTTCGGACAAAAGCAACT
>NZ_FUXH01000023.1 GCF_900167225.1 Porphyromonas crevioricanis | reverse complement strand
ATAGCGGGTGATGAGTTGTAAGACTTGTTACCCGCTATTCTTTTTTAGACCGCGCCCGCGCTGTTCCCGCTGTTTTATTCTCTCTCTTTCCTCTCTCTTTCCTCTCTAACCTCTTTCTCTTGCTTCTCTTCTTTCCTCAAGAGCGAAGGAAAGCAAGAGGTAGAGAAAACACAGCCTGAATGCTACTACAAACAATTGCTCTAACTATTTCCTTATCTATTCCTCCCGCTATATACCCCAACTTCTAACCCTCTCTTTCTATTACATGCTGATCTTTATTGCTCTACTCCGTTTATTGCTTTGATTCTTTACTCCCTACTCCGTTTATCATATTCGGCACTCCAAAATGAGAGAGAGGGAGTATTCTCTGTTTTCTGCTGGAATTGAATTGCGAGAGAAAAAGTGTCAGAGAGGTGAGAAGATAAGAGGGGAAGGAAAAAAGAGATTGCTCTTTAGTGATAGCAACGTAAGAATTTAGCGATAGCGACGTAAAAACATACGTACTGCGTAATGGGCACAGATCCAGCCCAATGAGGATATTACAATCAGACTCATCAAAAAGTCACTTAAATGAAGTTCTACGGGATAAGCTGGTATGCCCATCTCTGTAGAGCTGCCGATTTCTACAATACCGTATTCCTGCTGCAGGAAAGCCAATACGGCTCCAAGGAACAAGCCCGGGAGGGCTCCTAAAAGAGTTACCAGTACCCCCTCGCTCACAAATATGCGTTGAATATCCTGCATTCGCATCCCCAAAGCTCGCAAAATGACAATGTCCTTTTTCTTCTCTAAAAGCAACATGGCTAAGCTGCTAATAACATTGAAGAGAGCAAGAATTAGGATAAAAAGGAGTATGAGGAAAGTAATCCACTTCTCCATTGCAACCAAACGTGATATTTCTGGATATTGAGCTTCTCTATTTTTTGCCTTGTAGGAGCTCCCCAGTAGGTTTTCCAATAGCTTGCTCACCTTTTGAGTATTAGCTTCGGGTTGTAGTTTTATTCCTATGGCTGTTACCTCGTTGTCCGTATATTGAAGCAGATAGCGTAGTTGGTCTATAGGAATGAAAGCCACTTCATCGTATCCGGCTTGTCCAGGTTGAATGATGGACGCAACTGTACCATAATCCATGCGAAGCATCGAAGCAGGTAGTAAAGGATTGATCAGGCCAATCCGCTTAGGAAAATAGATGTCAATAGTATCTGATCCGACAAGGGCGTCCAGCTCCCAAGCCAGAGCACTTCCTATGTTGTAGTAAGCCGAGCTATCCGACCGTATTAGTTGAAACTCTCCATCCGAGATAAACTGATCTATGTCGGTTATTGTGCTGAAAAGAGGTTCAACACCTATCACTGTGGCCGGTGTCTGTCTTTGCTTGCATCGCAAAAGTCCTGTTTGAGAGATCATCCCTGCGGCTGTTTCCACTCCTTCGACAGCTGTTATCTTTTCTTTAAGAGAAGGGGGGAGCTCGAAACTCTGTTTGTCTACACGTTCGACCAAAAGATCTGGATCCAGACCGGATGTTTGGGAGAGGATCAGTTGTTCATAGCCATTATATATGGAGAGAGCCAATAGCAGAGCCATGGATACCACAGCCACGGCCACAGCCGAAATCGCCGATACAATATTTACGGCATTCAGGCTCTTTCGACTGAAAAGGTAGTGCCCGGCAAAAAATAGTGGGAGCTTCATGAGGCTCTTAGGCTTGGTTACGAACTCTACTTCTTGAGTAGCTCATCGATGCGCTCTATATAGTCCAGAGAATCGTCTATGTAGAAATGCAATTCTGGTATTCGTCTGAGTTGCATACGGGTACGTTGTCCTAATTCAAAACGGACTTGTGAGGCTTGGCTACGAATGTTTTTTAGTAGTTCTTCGGCTCGATCGGAAGGGAAGATTGAGAGGTTTGCTCGGGCAATGCTTAGGTCGGCACTTACACGCACAGAGGTTACCGAAACGATAACTCCCGGCAATGCCTTGGTTTGCAAACGAAATATCTCACTCAGTTCCTTCTGTATCAGACGGCTTATTTTACTTTGTCTTGTACTATCCATGGGTGCAAAGGTAGAGAATTAGAATACAAAAGCCCGGTTCTCCTATTCGGAAAACCGGGCTTTGTATGTCTTATACCAAGCCTTGAGAGGACTTGGCAAAAGCTTTTATTTAGGCATTGACCTTAGCCATATGGAGAAGCAATTCGCAAACTTTGTTGCTGTATCCCCACTCGTTGTCGTACCAAGAAACGACCTTAACGAAGGTATCGGTCAGGGCGATACCAGCTGTCGCATCAAATACGGAAGTATTTTCTTCTCCGATGAAGTCGGAAGATACAACGGCTTCTTCTGTGTAGCCGAGGATTCCCTTCAGGTAGGTTTCGGAAGCCTTTTTCATTTCGGCGCAGATCTCTTCGTATTTAGCTGGCTTAGCCAGATTTACTGTGAGGTCTACCACAGATACATCCAATGTGGGTACTCGGAAACTCATTCCGGTGAGCTTCTTGTTCAGCTCAGGAATTACCCGACCTACCGCTTTGGCTGCACCGGTGCTCGATGGGATGATATTACCACCGGCAGCACGTCCCCCACGCCAGTCTTTGGCAGAAGGTCCGTCTACGGTCTTCTGTGTAGCGGTGGTAGCATGTACCGTTGTCATCAGACCGTCCTTAATACCCCATTTGTCATGGAGCACCTTGGCTACGGGAGCCAGACAGTTGGTTGTGCAGCTGGCATTGGATACGATTTGTGTTCCTTTTTGGTATTTGTCGAAGTTTACTCCGCAAACAAACATAGGTGTTTCGTCTTTAGAAGGGGCAGACATTACCACATACTTGGCCCCGGCTTGCAGGTGTGCTTCACTCTTTTCTTTGGTAAGGAAGAGACCGGTGGATTCTACCACATACTCTGCTCCAACTTCATCCCATTTCAAGTTAGCAGGGTCTTTCTCTGCTGTCACACGGATTTCGTTGCCGTTTACCACGAGTTTGCCATCCCGAACTTCTACCGTACCATCGAACTTGCCATGCACGCTATCGTATCTAAGCATGTACGCCAGATAGTCCACTTCCTGCAAGTCGTTGATCGCTACGATCTTGATATCCGATCTCTTTTGAGCTGCACGGAATACGAGACGACCTATACGGCCGAACCCATTGATACCTACTTTGATCATTGATCTGTTTGTTTTTGGTTGGTTATACTGATTGTTTCTATATGCTCGATATTTTGCATTCCACACCCATATGTGCGAGGGAAGAACCGGCCCATCTCAAGCCTGCGATGGTACAGAAAAGCCTTTCGGCCCAACCCTTGCTACAAAGGTAGCAAAATAAGAGACCGCTGCACGGTCTTGATACTCTAATTCCTTTTCACAGGCCCTGTTTAGCTATCGATGTGGAATTAGGTCATCTACACAATGCGACATTCGCTATGTCGATCATCTTGGATTGTGAAATCAAAAGGGGAAGTTTGCTCCATACGAGAGGAATTCGTATGGCTATTGCTTTCGCAGGAGAGCTCTAAAGGAAGGGGAAACTCTCAGAGATTCAGAGGGTGATTATTCTCTATTTGGATAAAATTCTCTCTTACCAAGAGGTCTTTACAGGGATGCCTCTTGTTCTTTTCTACGCCCGGAAAGAGTCCTGTGATAACGGCACACTTCAGTCAAACCGCAAGAGTCACATTTGGGCTTGCGAGCTGTGCACACATATCGCCCATGCAGGATTAACCAATGATGGGCTTTGGGGATGATGTCTGCGGCAATATGCTTTACCAACTCTGTCTCTACTTGCAGTGGCGTTTTTGCCGAAGACGGGGCCAGACCGATACGCTTTGAAACTCTGTATACGTGGGTATCCACAGCCATGGTAGGTTGGTTGTAGATCACGGCACAAATTACATTTGCCGTCTTACGCCCTACTCCTGGCAGTGTGATCAGATCTTTTCTTTCGGCTGGAACTTCTCCTCCAAATTGTTCTACGACACGGCGTGCCATACCAACCAGGTGCTTAGCTTTGTTATTGGGGTAGCTGACCGAACGGATGTATGGCAGGACTTCCTCCACCTTTGCTTTAGCCATGTCTTGCACAGTTGGGAAAGCAAGGAAAAGAGCCGGAGTGACCATATTCACACGCTTGTCCGTACACTGAGCTGAGAGGATTACGGCCACCAATAGCTCATACGGAGAACCATAACTCAACTCCGTTTCCGCCACAGGCATCGACTCGGAGAAATAGGCCACCACTGCTGCATATCGTTCTTTTTTAGTCATAAAGGAAATCTGAATATCAGCTCAGAGCAAGACGTCTGTATGGGAGCAGATCAGTGTACGGGCTTAAACTGCTCAAGAAATCTCGTGTCGTTGGTGCTGAACAGACGCAAATCGTCCACTCTGTATTTGAGGTTGGCAATACGCTCTATCCCCATGCCGAGTGCATAGCCACTATATTTTTTGCTACTTATTCCACAGCTTTCCAATACAGCCGGATCGACCATGCCACAGCCGAGGATCTCTACCCAACCTGTCCCTTTGCACAAGGTGCAACCCTTGCCTTTGCAAAGGCAGCAGCTGATGTCCATTTCTGCCGATGGCTCGGTAAATGGAAAGTATGAGGGGCGGAGTCTTATTTGCGTGTCTGCTCCGAACATTTGCTGAGCAAAGTGTAGCAAGACTTGTCTGAGGTCGGCAAAGCTGACATTTTTGTCAATGTAGAGTGCTTCCAATTGGTGGAAGAAACAGTGAGCTCTGGCCGATATGGCTTCATTGCGATAAACTCGACCGGGGCAAATAATGCGGATAGGGGGTTGCGTGTTCTCCATTACCCGAGCTTGCACCGATGAGGTATGGGTTCGTAGTAATATATCGGGCTTGTGTGCGATAAAGAAAGTATCTTGCATATCGCGAGCAGGGTGGTCATCGGCAAAGTTTAGGGCAGAAAAAACGTGCCAATCATCTTCTATTTCAGGACCTTCGGCAATGCTGAAACCCAGACGGGAGAAGATGCGGCATATCTCCTGTTTCACTAAAGAGAGGGGGTGTCGGCTACCCAGGGGAGAAGGATAGGCTGTGCGACTGAGGTCTTCTGATATTTCTTCTTCCTGTTTGTCGCGAAAAGAGTCCACCAAAGCACGGATCTTTTCTGTAGCCAAAGTTTTGATAGCATTCAGTTCGACTCCGACTGCTCGTTTCTCCTCTGGACTTACATCTCTAAACTCAGCAAATAAATTACTGATAACTCCCTTTTTTGAGAGGTATTTGAGACGCAATTCTTCGGCATCGGTTGCCTTGGAAGCAACCAAGTTTTCTATCTCTTTTCTTATCTGTTTTATCTTATCCTGCAACATTGTCTTTGGTTTGTCTTTTTCTGTGCTTTTGTATCGACAGCGACCGGGATAGCCTGCTAAATCGCACACAAAGGTAGTGGATTTAGCCTATTTGCTTGTTAGGAGATAGCGCAGACTACGAGGTAGGTAGAAAGTATTATTCTCCGGAGCATAGACAATTACCGAGTGTAGTCTGTGGCGTTTGCCATTGAGATCGACATAATCTGTGTATGGCTTGATAGAAAGTTTTTTTCCCTTGTGTGTCACAGTCAGGATAGGGGCGAAATCCGACAAGTCCAATTCATGGAAGTCTTGTTTGTGACGAATCTCCTTATAGCTACGTTTAGCGGGTTGGATATTTACTTTCATACCAGCGAAGACGGTTGTATGTGCTGCGAAGATTTGCTCTCCCAATTCAGAGTATGGAGCTTTGAGCCCCCATAAAGCACCGAGGTAAGATGCCAATTCCGTATTGAACAACATCCCGGAAGGTTCGGCTCCTTGAGGATGATAGACACAGAGCAACACATCTTCTGCTGTATGGCCATGCGTGGTAAAACCAACGGGACTGTACTTGGCAAGAAGTTTGCAGCAATAGCTAAAAAGAGTTTCAGAGGAAAGAGGGTTGTCTGCCACAGGTTTGCGCTCTTCCTTTCTCAGAGGTCCGGCCTCATAGTCAGGGCAATGAATGAGAGCTTCACGCTCTTCTGCATTGAGACGAATGCCTGAAGCATCCCAGAGAAGGCTATCTACTTCTGCATAGGAATGAGAGGAAAGGATATTTGCCAAGCCATCTGCGGTATACTTGTGCCGGGCCAATTGCCCGATAAGTTTTTCTAAGCTAATTTTTTGGCCTTTTCCAAGATTAGCTCTGCCAATGCTGATACCACTATTTCCATGGTCGGAAAGGATAACAACAGCTGTCTGTCCATCTCGTTTGGCAAAATCCAAGGCTACACCACAGGCTTTATCAAAAGCAAGTAATTCGCTTACGATCCCTACTGGATCATTGGCATGGGCTGCCCAGTCTACTTTGGAGCCTTCTACCATCAAAAAGAAGCCCGAATGACCGGGATCATCGAGACGACTGATGGCCGAAGCTGTCATTTCTGCGAGGGACGGATACCGGGTAGTATCGCGGTCAAAATCGTATGGAATACTGATATCTCCAAAAAGGGACCACAATTTATGTCCGGAGCTACGACGAAAGCCTTCCAGATCATCGAGTAGTAGTTCATAGCCTCTATTGCGTAATTCTTCTTTCAACCCTTTGGATAGCATATATGTCCCTCCCCCTATTACTACATCTATATTCTGATGCACCATTTGAGGAGCTATCATTTCATAGCGTTTGCGGTTAGCTGTATGTGCTGAGCAGTCAGCCGGAGTTGCATGAGTAAATTCGCAGGTAAAGACCAGTCCGCTTCGCTTTCCCAACATGATCTTTCCGGCTTCTAGAATTGTGGTGAGAGGGCTGAAAGCCTTGTTTGCATCCAGAGAGATCAGGTCATTTTTTCCTTCGCTTTTTGGATAAGTAGCTATGTAATTTGCTTTGGATGGGATACCACTTACATAGCAGGAGGTCGTGGGAGCCGAATCTCCAATGGGAGCATCGGAGCAGTAGGTCAACACTGTACCTTTGATATATGGGTCTATATTGAGGTGCTGTTTGTTTGGCTCCTTGTATCTCTGGTACCAACGAGCTAACGAATAGGAAGCCAAAGAGCAACCATCCGGAACCATTAAGATTATATTGCGTACTTGTGGAATACTATCTGGGAGTACTGCACTTGCAATCCCGATGTGGGAAAGCAAAAGGGTAAAAAAAATGAGAGAGCGAGAATATTTCATTGGTTTTTGTTTTTCACTGTGTTTATTATGTACACACCGCAAAGTTAATCTATTTCAAACCATTGTGTAATATGCCAGTTACTGCACTATTATCGATATTGAAGTCGAGATAATACTCAAACACTTTAAGTCTCAAAGCTATAGATTGCCTCATCCAGCAAAGTCCGGTAAAAAATTGCCACAACAGCCCTTGGAGAGCTCGTGCAGTACATGTTCCTATGGAGACCTTTTATGACTATGAAATCTTTCTTTATACAACAAAAGACCGTGTAGCGAACTGCATTGACAATTCGCTACACGGTCTCTATTATACTTGGGAGAGCTGTTGCTTTAGAAATTTTGGTGCATCGGCTCAAAGTAGGCTTGCGGATGCAGACAAGCTGGACATTTGGCTGGAGCTTGTTTGCTCTCTACTACATAGCCACAGTTGCGGCACTGCCAGCGAATGGCTTCTTCGCGAGAGAAGATTGTGTTGTTTTGAACTCTCTCCAGCAAAGTCCGGTAGCGAAGCTCGTGTTGCTCCTCTACTTTGGCGATTTGTTTGAACGCATTTGCAATATCCTTAAAACCTTCTTCCTCGGCAATGCGAGCAAATTCGGGATAGAGCTCTGTCCATTCCTCATTTTCACCGGCTGCAGCTGCAGCAAGGTTCTCGGCTGTTGTTCCAATCACCCCGGCAGGATAGCAGGCTGTGATTTCCACCATACCTCCTTCGAGAAATTTGAAGAAGCGTTTAGCGTGTTCTTTTTCCTGCTCGGCTGTTTCCATGAAGATAGCAGCGATTTGTTCATAACCTTCCTTCTTTGCAACACTGGCAAAGAAAGTATAGCGAGAGCGAGCTTGTGATTCTCCGGCAAAAGATTTGAGTAGATTTTGTTCTGTTTGAGTTCCTTTGATAGACATATACTTATTGCTTTTAATGGTTATTGTTCTTGCTTGAAAGGCAGACGAGGTTGTGTTTCGTATGTGAATACGTTCTTATGCTGCAAAAATAGTTATTTGTGACTATAATGCAAGCGATATGTTCGCTACCGGGTAATAGAAAATACCAATTATTCGGTAGTGGGGGCGAGGGCTGATCAGCAGAAAAGATCGCTCATTATAGTGTCGGATAGGAAGATTCCCTCTCGAGAAAGTTTTATTCCCTGGGAGTTTTCCTCAAGTAAGCCTTTCTGTAGGTAGGGTAGGGCTTTCTTTCTGATTTGTTGCCAACAAGTTTTTCCAAATCGTTCTACAAAGGAGCTCTGCATAAGACCTTCTACTGTGCGTAACCCACATAAGACAGCTTCGTTGATGAGATCTGTTGGACTGAGTAGTTCGTCCGTGTGTGGTGAGTCTTCACCTCTATTTGTTGCATGTAGATAGAGATCCAAATCCGGAGTGTTTGCCCTGCGACAGGTCCTGCCATCATAGGAATGAGCAGCCGGGCCGAAGCCCATGTAAGGTTTACCCTGCCAGTAAGCTGAGTTGTGTACTGCTCGGTATCCTTTTTGAGCAAAATTGGAGATCTCGTACTGCTCATATCCGGCTTCGGACAATGTGTCGATGAGGCAAGAAAAAAGATCCAAGCTCAATTCTTCGTCTATTTCTGAGATTTGCTTTGTAGATAAGAGATGATAGAGGGGAGTCCCTTCCTCATATATAAGATGATAGGCTGAGATATGCCGAGGATGTAGTGCGATTGTCTGCTGTAGGTTTTTTTGCCACAGAGGGAGGGTTTGCTGTGGCAGACCATAGATGAGGTCTAGACTGATATTGTCTAAGCCTGCATCCTGACAACGCTTGACTGCCGATTCAGCTGACTTTGCTGTGTGTCTTCTGCGTAAAAAATGCAAGTCTTTATCCTGCCATGATTGGATCCCCATTGAGATACGATTGATTGGTAAAGCTGCTATTTGCTCTACATATTCTGCTGTCAAATCTTCTGGGTTGGCTTCGAGTGTGATTTCCGCCTTCTCCTCTATCCCGTAGACATCCTCAAGTAAATCTATCAATCGTGCTATGTGTTCGGGTTGCAACTGCGAGGGAGTCCCTCCTCCGAAATAGATACTTTGCAGAGTGGAGAGATCTGTTTGCTTTTCGTGACGGTAGCGAATCTCGTGCATCAGAGCTTTGACATACTCAGGAATCAATCTTCTCTTTGTCTGGCTATAGAAGTCACAATATATACAGCGACTGGGGCAGAAAGGAATATGGAGGTAGGTGTACAAGGGGGGAGGATCGAGATGTTTTTGCCAATGTAATCCGACACGTCTTTGCCTAAGAAGGCTTTTGCGCCTTGTGAGGAAAGAGTAGAGGCATACCTGGCTCGGAGAAATGTTTGAGTATAACCTCTTCTATCTCTTTGTTGAGAGTGAGTTGCTGTTCCCGATAGAAGCAAATTCCCGGCAGATTGAGAGATTTAGCCAATTCCATTTGCCAATCTATTTCCTGTGCTGTCCATGTCGACTTCGGCTCAGCCAAGCGGTATAGGCCCAAGCCGGGGATAATGGTCAGATTGGGAATTTGTTTCTTCCAGTCGATCAGGAAAGGATCAAAATAATTCCCCTTGTAGTACATCATCGGTACGATGAAATCTACAACTCCCCTTTTAGCCCAATCCACAGGATCTTGATAGACATCTTCATAAGCAGTCCAGCCGATTGTAGGGTACTGAGGCAGGCGTCTTAATCGCCCCAAAGTAGCACAGCTAAGCAGTCTTGGTCCGGTATCGGCCTGAGCTGCATGGTAGACAAGCTCTAATAGGAGGGAGATATTCTCTCGTCTCCATTCGGCTTTATTTTTTCCCTGTCCGTAGCGTTTGTAAGAGGCTCCGTCGGCGAAGCTATCGGCAAAATCGGGATAGCGTACATAGTCCAGATGCACGCCATCTAATCCGGGATAGAGTCTCACTAACTCACTTACCAAATCGGCTATGTAATTTCTCACCTCGGGTTTTCCGGGGTCCAACTGCCATTCTCCACGGTGTTTGATGCACCAATCGGGATGGATACTGCGAGGAGGATACTGGCTCAGCCTGCCCTTTCCAAGGGGGAAAGTTGTCATCCAAGCGTGAATTTGCAAACCTCGGCGGTGACATTCCTCTATGGCAAAGCTCAAAGGATCATAGCCCATGGCTTTCCGCTTTCCACTAAAAGCAGTGGCAAAAGGTTCATACTGGGAGGGGTAGATCACATCACCGCGGTGTCTGACTTGTAGGAATACGGTATTGAATCCTTGTTTACTTAGTCTGTCGAGTTTTTCGCAAAATTCTTGCCTTTGTTGTTCCTCCTCTTTCGCATTCCGAGCAACTTGCTTTGGCCAATCCAAGCCATATATGGTAGCGATCCATACAGCTCTCATTTGCCGTTGTTGTATGAGAGGTTCTATTGGTAGGTGTGGTTCTAGCTTTGGTATAGGATTGACGGAAACAATCTCTACACTGTCCGTTGTCTGGTTTTCTTTCGCTATGCGAACCCGACACCCTGCCAGTATAAGCAAGGCAAAGCACAGGCCAAGTCTAAATCTGGCCCTCATGCGGAACTTATCGGGTAGATGCAGGGTCAGCAATGTTGTTATATCAATAATGTATGTTGTCTATCAGTCGCACTTCACCACAGTAGACTGTAATACAGCCTACCGGATCATCAGTATCGCTCCAACGGGCTATCGGTAGTAAGGTGCGTCCGTCAACGATGTCGTAGTATTCTACCTTTAGGTCGGGCTGCGTATTTATTTGGCTTACCACTAAGTCTCGTACATCAGTCGGGAGCATGTCGGCTTTGAGAGCTTTTGACCGATCCATGATGCTGTGTATTTGGGGAGCTATGGAGCGTTGTTGTGCGGAGAGACGTACATTGCGACTGCTTTTGGCCAACCCATCGTCTTCTCGCACAATAGGGCAGGGCACGATCTCTACTTTTTGTCCGGTGATCTCTAACATTCTTCTGATTACAGCGATCTGCTGGAAGTCTTTTTCTCCAAAGAAAGCATAATCCGGCTGTACATAGTCGAAAAGTTTCGAGACGATTTGGCATACACCATTGAAGTGGCCGGGACGTCGAGGTCCCTCCATTACATCTGCCACACTGCCCAGATCGAAAACTCTTGTATCCGGTTCGGGATATACCTCTGTTTCAGCGGGAGTAAAGAGAATATCTACACCGGCAGTTTCGAGCATTTGGGCGTCTGCTTCCGGTGTACGGGGATAGGTCTCATAGTCATGAGCGTCATTGAACTGTGTCGGATTGACGAAGGCACTTACAACAACCACATCGGCATGGCCACGAGCTTTGCCAACAAGGCTCATATGCCCCTCGTGCAGGGCCCCCATTGTCGGTACCAATCCTACGGTGCGGCCTCCGGCACGCAAATCAGCCACGGCGGCACGCAGCGCAGCGATAGTTTCCAAACGTTGCATCATATCTAATTTGTTGGGTTAAATCTGATAATTGAGCAAATCGATATTTGCTGCAAAGGTATACAAAACCCTAAGGTAGGGTCTATCTGATGAATATAACAGAAGGTTTTATGGCTAAGTAGAGGCCTAAATAGTGACTGATACCCGACTGAGGAGCCAGAGGATGGTACCAAACAGCAGCACTTAGACCAAAAGACAGATCGTGTTTCCACTTATAGTGTAGATCGGCATACCCTTTGAGATAAGAGGAGCGTCCGTGAGGGAGAGGCTCGCCTTTGTGGTTCAGCCCATTGGCAAACGGGAGCCCTAAGGGAGCTACCCAGTCCCGTGCTTGCCAATAGCTGGCACCCGCATCCAGATGAGAGCCACTGATATGCACATCGACAAAGGTGCCGAACCCTTTGTCTAATGGGTAATGGCGACTGCGTTGTGAATAGCCTAAAGCGTAGACCGAAGCTGACAGCACATTGCGTTTGGATGTTGGTAGCAACCAAAGGGCTTCGAGACCAGCAGCACCATTGAGCCAGGTATGTACAGTATCATTCTGTGTGAGGTTGTATTCTCCGCCTCGATGTACTGCTGTGCCCTGCAGGGAAAGGTTCATCTGCCAGAGCTTTTGTTCCAACTCACCAGCTATAATCCATTTGGTATGCATCCCGGCAGCAAAGGCTTCTTGATGATCATCGCGCTTGTATATGAAGCTTTGCCAGTCTATCCAAAGGTCGGTTGTCAGCCGGTCTCCTTGGTATCGATACTGTAACCCATTTTCAGGATCAGCGGTGAGGTTGAGCTCCGGATTGTAGAGTGGTTCGATGAGCCGATGTGAAGCTCCTCCATATATGCTTCCCAAAACAAGGATTGAACGAGGTCCCGGTTTGATCTCAGCTCGAACGAAAGGCAGCACCCTGATCCCTCGTCTTGATTTAAGGTCACTCCAATAACCGATGTCCCGGTATGCAGATGCTGCCGGATAGCGACTGGCACCCCAGTACTGGAGAGAGTAGGCTCCTACGGAAAGTCGTGCACCATGGAGAGCATCTACCCGATAGTCAAAGGTTGCCGACAGTCGATAGCCCGGCAGAGTATAACCGGTGAAAAGGGATGAGTTGTACTCGTTGTTTCGGAAAAAACTCTCTGCTTGCCAGCTCAGACCAAGTTTGTATGGCTGTATCGAATCAAGAGCCGGCTCCCGGGTGGCTGCCAAGTAGTAATCCTGTGCATCGAGATGCTGTGTCTGCACTCCAAGGAGACTGAGCAGTAAGCACAAAGGGAGCAGATGGCGCAAGAAAGACATTTAGCGAGCTATCAGCAAATAGTAGTTCTTCTTTCCTTTTTGGGCGATGAGGTAACGACCGGCCAAAAGGTTTTCTGTTCGTATGAGATCTTCGTGCGAGCTCAACTTTTCCTTGTTCAGGCTCACTCCACCGTTTTGTGTTGTCTTACGCATTTCGCCTTTGGAAGGGAATATGGCAGCTATGTCTGTGAGCAGATCGATTGCCTTAACTCCTTCTGTGAGCGTCTTTGCATCGAACTCAAAATGAGGTACCCCTTCGAATATCTCCAGAAGAGTATTTTCATCCAAATGTGTAAGCTGTTCCTTGGTGCTTCGGCCAAAGAGAATTTCGGATGCTTCGACAGCCATTTCGTAGTCTTCACGACTGTGTACCATCACGGTCAGCTCTTCGGCCAATTTGCGCTGAGCAGGACGTAAGTGAGGGGCTGCAGTCTGTTCGGCTGCCAGCTCTTCAATCTCTTGGCGACTGAGATTGGTGAATATCTTGAGGTATTTCACTGCATCTTCGTCACCTACATTGAGCCAGAATTGATAGAATTTGTAGGGAGAAGTACGCTCTCTATCCAGCCAGATATTGCCACTCTCCGTCTTTCCGAATTTGCCACCATCGGCTTTGGTGATGAGAGGGCAGGTGAGAGCATAAGCCTCTCCTCCTTCTATGCGGCGGATTAGTTCGGTACCGGTGGTGATGTTTCCCCATTGATCCGACCCACCCATTTGTAGGCGACAGTTGTAGTGACGGTAGAGATAAAGGAAGTCGTACCCTTGCAGTAATTGATAGCTAAACTCGGTGAAGGACAGTCCCGATTGCGTATTGGCTGCCAGGCGTTTCTTTACAGAGTCTTTGGCCATCATATAATTCACTGTGATGTGTTTGCCGATGTCGCGGATGAAAGCTAAAAAGCCATAATCTTTCATCCAATCGTAATTATTAACCAACACAGCTGCATTTTCAGCTTTGGTGTCGAAGTCGAGGAATTTACCGAGTTGCTTGCGGATAGCCTCCTGGTTATGTCTCAACGTTTCTTCGTCAAGCAGATTGCGCTCTTGCGATTTCATCGACGGGTCTCCGATCATTCCGGTGGCACCTCCTATCAGGGCGATAGGTCTGTGTCCGGCACGTTGCAAATGTCTCAGCATCATCACCGATACCAAATGACCGATATGTAAGGAGTCGGCTGTAGGGTCTATGCCTACATAGGCGGAGCAAAGCTCCTTGCTCAGTTCTTCCTCTGTACCGGGCATCATATCGTGTATCATGCCACGCCAGCGGAGTTCTTCGACGAAGTTTATCTTTTCCATTTTTATGTGTCTGTTGTTTTTATTGATGTGGCAAAGATACATAATGAGGTTAATGCAAGGCTTTGTCTATTATGCTTGACAGTTGTTTTGCGAAAGGTGTTAGTATATCTTGTGGTCAGATTGTAAGTGTATTGTTTACCATCGTTGGGATGGAGCTTTCCTCTGCTTTTTTATTGGCTTTCTGAGTCTTTTCTGTTCGCAATTTTCTTCTCCAAAAAGGCCTCTCCCAGAACCTCGATGAATAAGGCGTTTTGAGAGGGGTAAGAATTCCTCCTAAGCTTTCTCCGAAAAGCTTTATTGCTTTTGACGGAAAGCACCTAAGCTTTTCAGAGCATGTCGCTCTAATCCCAAGGAGAGCTTTTCGTGGAGATAGGGTTTCTTTATTGAGTAAAAAAATAATTAGCTTTGTGTAGCTGACAGAGAAAGAGAGTGGAGTTTGCTAGAAAACGTTCTACACTGATTGAAATCTTGTTCATTCTCCGTTCTTTTATCCCATTGTAGTCTGGATTCTTGCTTTCTCTTCAGCCCTTTGCTTGCTCCTTGACTTAAGAGACCTTTTTGAATACTGTTATCAAACTAATAAATAGGGTAGGACAATGAGGAAAATTACATTGTTGGTGTTTTTGTTGTTTGCATTTGGGTTTGGGCTGAGGTTGCAAGCGCAGACAGAAGAGGCCACACAAGATCTTCTCCCTGTGGGAGGAAAGTGGTATTACAATCAGGAAAGTGCTGGCTGGATGATTGGCCCTCCTGACAATGACATGAACAAAGCAGAGCGTTGCATTGGCGTTATAGTCAATGAGGTGACCGCAGAAGAAACCTTGGATACAGAGATCAAGAAAACGGTTGTACGCACGCGATACAACTATCTCAAACAAGTAGTATCCGTCTTTACTTCCTATCTATATGTCCAGCCCAATGGAGATATTTGGGGCCAAGATGAGGGAGAGAAGGCAGTCCGTAACCTGTTTCATTCTCCCAACAAAAAGGTAGGAGAGCGTTGGTCAGTTACGATAGACGACAATGGGACTCCCCGAGAGGCTGAGTTGGAGTTAACCTTTGTTGCAAAACAAAGGGATGGAAGTATTGTTCATTGCTATTGCCTTTTCCTTTCAGGAGAGAGCCGTCCCCTTCTCGTATACTGTTATGCAGATCACCCTTTTAGACTTGAAGATGAGCTCTATCCCATTGGCGGGACTTTTACTGGCATAGGATGGTGTGATGTCCCACTGAAGGATGCAAATATTGATGGGTATCGAGGCTATGT
>NZ_FUXH01000025.1 GCF_900167225.1 Porphyromonas crevioricanis | reverse complement strand
GGAGCGAGCAAAAATTCTCTCCTGTGAGAGCAAACTTTTTCTCCTGTGTTAGCAAAATTTCTCTGAGGAGAAAAAACCGACCTTTCCAGAACGCTCTATTCATCGGCCTTTTAGGCGGTCATTGTAAAGCCTTTGAGAGGTTTTTTTGTTCACTTGTATTTGGCTGCTTTTTTCAGGTGTTTTTTCTCTTCTTTTTGCGAGCATGATGCTTAACAAAACATGCCACATTTAGGAGTGAGAGATATGCCCCTTTTCTTCTTCCGACAGGATAGCATTTTCCCTTCTCACCTCTTATTTCTCCTCTCTCCCTTCTCCTCTCTCGCTTCTCGCTTCTTTTTTCATAATCTCATGTGTTTCCATGTTCTTTTCCTCTTGTTTTCTTGCATTCGTGCTTGTAAGTTGTTTTTCCGGGAAAAAGTTTTGTTTTTGTTTCGTGCTGATTTCAAGTCTGTTAGGCCTCTCTCGACTAATCTTTCATCAAATATTTTGGTATTTGATTTGGATTGGAAGGAAAAACTGTTTTATCTTTGCATTCGCTAAGCCCGAGCGGGGCGCCACTTGAAAGGAATGGCAGAAGGCGATAGAGCTGTTATTTGAGGAGTGTGTACTCCTTTTTTTTGACAGTGGTCTGCTGCTTGTTTTTTTAAGTTGGACTCGGTTTTCCTTTTTTTTGAGTGGCTTTTTGCAGCTGATCCAGAGGGTTGGCTTGCCGGGGAGCATTCTTAGGAAAGGGGAGTTTAGGTAAAGCGAAGAGATCTTTGACGATATTCATAGAACAAAAGTGTAGTACAGGAATGTTTTTTTCCTCTCCTTTATTTTGGCTGTGAAGTTTTTTTCACGTGATTATTATAGAGGGGGTCATATAAGGAAACGAGACTTTCGTCAAGTACAACCAACCAGGCGAACGATAATGAGCATATAACAGGAAAACAAACAAAACAAGATAACAATGGAGAGTTTGATCCTGGCTCAGGATGAACGCTAGCGATAGGCTTAACACATGCAAGTCGAGGGGCATCGGGTAAGTAGCTTGCTACTTATGCCGGCGACCGGCGCACGGGTGCGTAACGCGTATGCAACCTACCTGTCAGACTGGGATAACCCGGTGAAAGCCGGACTAATACTGGATATACTTATTCTTCTGCATGGGGGGATAAGGAAAGATTTATTACTGACAGATGGGCATGCGTTCCATTAGCTAGTTGGTGAGGTAACGGCTCACCAAGGCGACGATGGATAGGGGAACTGAGAGGTTTATCCCCCACACTGGTACTGAGACACGGACCAGACTCCTACGGGAGGCAGCAGTGAGGAATATTGGTCAATGGGCGAGAGCCTGAACCAGCCAAGTCGCGTGAGGGCAGACGGTCCTAAGGATTGTAAACCTCTTTTTCAGGGGAGTAAAATTAGATACGCGTATTTAATTGCAAGTACCCTGCGAATAAGCATCGGCTAACTCCGTGCCAGCAGCCGCGGTAATACGGAGGATGCGAGCGTTATCCGGATTTATTGGGTTTAAAGGGTGCGTAGGTTGTTTTGTAAGTCAGTGGTGAAACCTGGGGGCTCAACCCCTAGCATGCCGTTGAAACTGCAGAGCTAGAGATTAGAATAGGTAGGCGGAATGTATGGTGTAGCGGTGAAATGCATAGATATCATACAGAACCCCGATTGCGAAGGCAGCTTACCGGGCTATATCTGACACTGAAGCACGAAAGCGTGGGTATCAAACAGGATTAGATACCCTGGTAGTCCACGCCGTAAACGATGATTACTCGGAGTATGCGATATGAGTGTATGCTTCTTAGCGAAAGCGTTAAGTAATCCACCTGGGGAGTACGTCGGCAACGATGAAACTCAAAGGAATTGACGGGGGCCCGCACAAGCGGAGGAACATGTGGTTTAATTCGATGATACGCGAGGAACCTTACCCGGGATTGAAATATAGATGACAGGCAGCGAGAGTTGTTATCCCTTCGGGGCATCTATGTAGGTGCTGCATGGTTGTCGTCAGCTCGTGCCGTGAGGTGTCGGCTTAAGTGCCCTAACGAGCGCAACCCACATTATTAGTTACTAACAGGTTAAGCTGAGGACTCTAATAAGACTGCCGGCGTAAGCCGTGAGGAAGGTGTGGATGACGTCAAATCAGCACGGCCCTTACATCCGGGGCGACACACGTGTTACAATGGTAGGGACAAAGGGCAGCTACCGGGCGACCGGATGCGAATCTCCAAACCCTATCCCAGTTCGGATCGGAGTCTGCAACTCGACTCTGTGAAGCTGGATTCGCTAGTAATCGCGCATCAGCCATGGCGCGGTGAATACGTTCCCGGGCCTTGTACACACCGCCCGTCAAGCCATGGGAGTCGGGGGTACCTGAAGTACGTAACCGCGAGGGGCGTCCTAGGGTAATACCGGTGACTGGGGCTAAGTCGTAACAAGGTAGCCGTACCGGAAGGTGCGGCTGGAACACCTCCTTTCTGGAGTTCGTTACGTTTGCACAGGGAAGGATTTTATGTATGAGACGACTTGTGCTCTCTTTTGTTTCTATGATTTTCGATATAGGTGTTAGTTCTGTTTATGGGCTCTTTCATTTTATCGAGTCTTCTGCGTGAAAATTTTAGCGTGGGGGGGGTGATAGGAGAGCGTTTTGTATAGGTGGCTAACATCATGGAGACCACTGGGAGATGGGCGTTATCATTTTCCGTGTGTTTTCAGGCAGTCGATGCAGTCCTATAGCTCAGTTGGTTAGAGCGCTACACTGATAATGTAGAGGTCGGCAGTTCAACTCTGCCTGGGACTACGGGGGATTAGCTCAGCTGGCTAGAGCACCTGCTTTGCAAGCAGGGGGTCATCGGTTCGAATCCGATATTCTCCACATTTCTTATTAGGGGAGGATCTTCTAATAGGGAAGCGATCTTTGACGTAATGATAGAACAAAAACAATAGAGCAAAAAGAAAACAACCCGTGTGTAGGATTAACCACACACATAAGGCGAATTTGATAAGGGCAGACGGTGGATGCCTAGGCTCTCAGAAGCGAAGAAGGACGTGATAAGCTGCGAAAAGCTGCGGTTATTGGCACATACGAATTGACCCGCAGATTTCCGAATGGGGCAACCCGTCAGGCAGGAGGTCTGACACTGCGACAAGCAGGGCGAACGTGGGGAACTGAAACATCTTAGTACCCATAGGAAAAGAAAACAAAAGTGATTCCCTCAGTAGTGGCGAGCGAACGGGGATTAGCCCAAACCTATATTGTGATTGCAATATGGGGG
>NZ_FUXH01000027.1 GCF_900167225.1 Porphyromonas crevioricanis | reverse complement strand
GATAGGATTGATGATGCTGCAGATATAGCCAAGGCTGCCGACAAATTGGATGATGCAGCAGATGCAGCCAAAGCTTTGGATAAAGCAATGGTGCCCAAGCTGGAAATGCCGGTAAAGAATATTGAAAGTATTCCAGAAATCAAAGAGTTTAGTAAATGGTTTGACGACTTACCTCTTGAAGATTTTGAAAGAATATGGAAAGATGAAGGCCTGAGGAGCAAAATAGAGTCACGTATACGGTATTCAGGAGGATTACACGAATGGCTGATGTGTTCAAGAGCAAATATATTTAAGAAATGGGGTGTTAGTATGGATGACATAAAAAAACTAAGGACAAAAGTAGATGATGTGATTTTCAAAAATCCTCCAGGAATACACGGAGGACCTGGTTCAACCAGAGCCCACAATGAGATTCTTGATTTAATCGATAGTTCCAATTCCTATGTAGAGTTTAAAGAAAAATTGATTAGTTGGTCTGAGAAACGATTAGAAGGAGGAAGTAAAAAATTACCAAGCGGATTTTCGAGTAAAAATATATAAATATGAGAGCACAAAATAAAGTTTCAGTCCTTGTGGCAAATTTCCCATCAAAGACATATTTAGAGGAATATATTCAAGAACATTTCACCAAAGAAGGAGATATGTTCTCTGATTTAATGAAAGACTTGGATGCTGATTTTATTGATAATCAGTTTATGGAAACGCTATTTGTTGAAAAAACATTAACTATCTCCGATCTTGTTGATTTTTCATACTCGGAAAATTTTATTCATAAAATTTCGTGTGATATGTCAGATTCTAATTGCGCTATATTTTTGTATGATTACGAGCAAAAAAAGGATATTCTATCAAAAAAAATAAAACTCATTGGGGTTTTTGACTATCGATAAACATGCCTCTTTCTAATTACTGACGACCTCGCAGGACTTTCTGGCAGCACAACAGGAGAACAGGGCCATGTTGGAAACCCTTGCTGACAAGGCTGCCAATATGAGTGCCGAGGGATGGGGAGACTTTGCCGGGCAGGTGCTGTTCGAGGTGGGAACGGAGGTTGCCACCGCAGGAGGAGCCGCAGCACTCACAGCCGTAAAAGCTGCCGATAAGGTGGTGGATGTTGCCAAAATAGCAAACAAGGCAGATGATTTTGTTGATGTCGCCAAAGCGTTGGATAAGCTGGATGATGCAGCTGATATAGCCAAGGCATTGGATAAAACAAAGGTGCCCAAACTGACCAATCCAGTGATGAGACAGGCAGACGATATAGATTCCTTTAAATTGTTAGATACAGAAGGAAATGTTGTAGCTTTGATGAGCTTGTAAAAGCAGGGACTATGGGAGATAATATTACTCCTCATCATATGCCATCTGCAAAATACCTAGAGATTAATACGGATATCAAATATAAAGATGGTGTGGCGATGAATATGGAGCAGCCCTCCCCGGGAAAAGGAGGACGACATAGAAAGACGTCTACATACAACAATAATATGACAAAAGCTGAACAGCAATCATATTGGAATTTGTCTACGAGAGAAGCATTAGCTCATGATATTAATGATGTAATAAAGATTTATAAAGAACAAGATTTATACAATGATAAGATTAGAGAAGGATTGCTTGAAGTGATTATAAGAAATAAAGAAAAACATCCTATTTTTTTGCAAAAATAGTATGAAATCGATAGAAGATTTAAGACTCCAATTGGTGAAAAATAAATTGATGAGAACTCAAGAAGAGGTAGAGTTGTTTGAGTCAGCCATGAATGAGTTATATAAAGAACCCAATCTGAATAATATTGATTATTTCTGTGAGGCATTTAATGATGCCACAGAGCACCATGAGGTGATGTTTGGGCTGGTACATGGAATAGAAAATTATTACAAGTTATTCGGTGTGGATAACTATTTTGATAAGCTAGTAGATGCTTTGGCTAAAATGGATAACAATTCAATTGGATGGCAAAATATAATATTCTATAGGATATTAAATACTGATTGGGGGAGAAAAGCTTTAGCTGATAAATTAAAACAAAAGAATGATGATATAAGAAATTTCATCCTATGTGCTATTAATCGAATCAAGCAGGAAGACAATGAGAGATTTGGTTATAAAGCAGATGAAATACTTAATACATTTTAAATTACCCCTCCATCCCTTATTGTTAATATTCAAAATTTAAACAACACTAAAAATATCGGCTGGCTTCGCCGACCAGTTGAAGCAAGATGGAGAGATTTTGAATTCTCTCGGTTCTCTGGTCGGTAAGGCCGGAACCTGGATCTACCGTAACTCTGCCGTAAATTT
>NZ_FUXH01000028.1 GCF_900167225.1 Porphyromonas crevioricanis | reverse complement strand
CCCTTGGGACCTTCTCCAGCCCCAGGATGTGACGAGCCGACATCGAGGTGCCAAACCGCTCCGTCGATATGAGCTCTTGGGAGCGATCAGCCTGTTATCCCCGGAGTACCTTTTATCCTTTGAGCGATGGCCCTTCCATACGGAACCACCGGATCACTATGCTCTAGTTTCCTACCTGTGCGACTTGTTTGTCTCCCAGTCAAGCACCCTTGTGCCATTACACTCTACGACCGGTTACCAATCGGCCTGAGGGTACCTTTAGAAGCCTCCGTTACGCTTTTGGAGGCGACCACCCCAGTCAAACTACCTACCATACATTGTCCTTGATCTACAAGTTAGAACCCAAATGTCAAAAGGGCCGTATTTCAACAGCGACTCCTTGATGACTGGCGTCACCAACTCTCAGTCTCCGGCCTATCCTACACATCTGACACCCAAATCCAATGTAAAGCTATAGTAAAGGTTCACGGGGTCTTTTCGTCCCGTTGCGGGTAATCGGCATCTTCACCGATACTACAATTTCACCGAGCTCGCGGTTGAGACAGTGCCCAGATCGTTACACCATTCGTGCAGGTCGGAACTTACCCGACAAGGAATTTCGCTACCTTAGGACCGTTATAGTTACGGCCGCCGTTTACCGGGGCTTCAATTCAAAGCGTCTCTTGCGATAACTTCTCCTCTTAACCTTCCGGCACCGGGCAGGTGTCAGGCTATATACAGCATGTTTCCATTTAGCATAGCCATATGTTTTTGTTAAACAGTCGCCTGGGCCTATTCTCTGCGGCCACACTAACAGTGTGGCGTCCTTTTTCCCGAAGTTACAGGACTATTTTGCCTAGTTCCTTAACCGCGAATATCTCGAGCGCCTTAGTATACTCAACCCAACTACCTGTGTCGGTTTACGGTACGGGTAATGGTACAATATGTTTAGCAGATTTTCTTGGTAGTATGGTTACGAGAAATATCCGATTGTATAAATACGCTCGGTACTATCAGGTTCGAATCTCAGTGCGGATTTGCCTACACCAATCAACTTCTACTCCCTTCAACCAACTATTCCGTCAGTCGGCTCCTCTGTCACTCCTACGTCTCCACATCACTCATACCATTAGTATGGGAATATTAACCCATTATGCCATCGGGTACGCCAAAAGGCTGCCCCTTAGGTCCCGACTAACCCTGATCCGATTAGCGTTGATCAGGAAACCTTAGTCTTTCGGCGAGGAGGTTTCTCACCCCCTTTATCGTTACTTATACCTACATTTGCTTTTCCAATCCGTCCAACAAGAATCAATCCTTATCTTCAACCAAATTGGAATGCTCCCCTACCGATCTTTGCAGATCCCACAGCTTCGGTAACCGACTTATGCCCGATTATTATCCACGCCAAAATCCTCGACTAGTGAGCTGTTACGCACTCTTTAAATGAATGGCTGCTTCCAAGCCAACATCCTAGCTGTCTATGCATCTTGACTTCGTTTATTCAACTGAGCCGGTATTTTGGGACCTTAGCTGATGGTCCGGATTCTTCTCCTCTCGGACATGGACCTTAGCACCCATGCCCTCACTCCTGTAATATATGAACTGCGCATTCGGAGTTTGTCTGGACTTGATAGGCGGTGAAACCCTCGCATCCAATCAGTCGCTCTACCTCACAGTCAAAAAATACAAGGCTGCACCTAAATGCATTTCGGGGAGTACGAGCTATCTCCAAGTTTGATTAGCCTTTCACCCCTACCCTCAGTTCATTCGAAAGCTTTTCAACGCTTAACGATTCGATCCTCCAGTTAGTGTTACCTAACCTTCAACCTGACCAAGGGTAGATCACTTGGTTTCGCGTCTTCTCCATCCGACTATACGCTGTTTAAAACTCGCTTTCGCTACGGCTCCGGTGATTAACACCTTAACCTCGCCGAATAGAAAAACTCGTAGGTTCATTATGCAAAAGGCACGCAGTCACCAATATAATATCGGCTCCTACCGCTTGTAGGCAGACGGGTTCAGGATCTATTGCACTCCTCTGTTCGAGGTTCTTTTCACCTTTCCCTCACGGTACTGGTTCACTATCGGTCTCTCAGACATATTTAGCCTTACGGGATGGGCCCCGCTAATTCACGCAAGATTTCTCGTGTCCCGCGCTACTCAGGATACTCCTAAAACTCTAACCCAGCTTTAAAATACGGGACTATCACCCCCTATGGTGCGCATTTCCATACGCTTCTTCTAACTGTGTAAAATCTATATCGAAGTCCTATT
>NZ_FUXH01000029.1 GCF_900167225.1 Porphyromonas crevioricanis | reverse complement strand
ACCATTACCGATTACATTGTGAGTAATCTTGAATGCGTCGGGCTCTGGAGAAGCAGCTTCTTTGAATGTAGCGACAAAAGTAACATCCGCCTCAGCCTTATAGCTTCCCATGTAAGTACGGTCGGCTCCAGCTGTCATGGCTACTGATGTTTCACCAGCCATTACCTTGTCCAACTCATAGCCTTCATTGGCCACAGCTGTCAACGTAAGCGTAGAACCCTTAGTTACCTTAGATCCACTCGGCACATTGGTACTGCCACCATTTTTCTCAATGGTGAATATACCATTTTCCGGTGTCATATAGTTTACTGTTACTAGCTCATCTTTCTTTGCAAACTCCGCAGTAAACATATAAGTGCTTCCGGGCAGATCAAGCACATATTCTACAGTCTTTTGATCAACAGCCTTACTTGTTATATCCAAGGGAGGGAATCCATAAGTAAGCATCTTCAATGCATATCCTTCATTAGGTACAAGCTTGAATTGCAGCTTAGTACCAACAGGAACATCCTTGATATTGATTTGGTCTTCTGTCTCTTCGATATTCAGACCTTCATTGAGGACAACGAACTTTCCTCCTTCTGCCTGTATAGTCATTTTGACTTTCACAGGCTTGGGATCGGCCTTCTTGAATGCGTAATTGATGACAGCATTCTCTGCCTTCATCGTGAATTGCCCCTCATACCTGATCGGATTAGAAAAGACTACTTTGCTAACCTTGATCGAGGTTCCATTCACTTTCACATACTCGGGAACATATCCATTCGCCGGGAAAACACGAACAGTCATCACTTCTCCGGCAGAAACAGAAGAGCCGTCTTCAACCGTTTCGGAATTGGAATCCAATACTTCCATACGACCCTCTCCGGCGTCTTTCACGAAGGAGATAGTGTAACCGGAAACTATTGCTTTTTTGAATGTAACAACAAAGGTTACATTGTCATTAGCCTGATATGTACCTGTATAGGTACGGTCAGCTCCAACTGTCATGGCTACTGATGTTTCGCCAGCCATGACCTTATCCAACTC